>PLNP01000020.1:17456-42376 GCA_003142815.1 Rhodanobacteraceae bacterium | reverse complement strand
GGGGCGACGATGATTTTGTGGACCTCGGCAAGATCTGTGGATGGCGGCCTCAAATCTCCGCCAGCATCGTTTCGGCGCTGGACACCTTGAACTCGCCGGGCGCCTCGATATTGAGTTTGCGGACGACGCCATCCTCGGCGTAGAGCGCGAAGCGTTTGCCGCGCAGGCCCATGCCGAAGCGCGTCGCGTCCATTTCCAGCCCGAGTGCCTGCATGAATGCGCCGTTGCCGTCGGCGAGCATGACCAGGCCATCCGGCACATTCTGGATTTTCGCCCACGCG
Organism: Rhodanobacteraceae bacterium; assembly: GCA_003142815.1. GTDB lineage: Bacteria > Pseudomonadota > Gammaproteobacteria > Xanthomonadales > Rhodanobacteraceae > Dokdonella_A. Next base: position 42,095 of record PLNP01000020.1, on the reverse strand, counting down.
TCCATCACGTAGGCGTCGTTGACCGCGATGCAGGCGACGTCGACACCGCGTTGCTTGAATTCGCTGAAGTGCTCCACATAACCGGGCAGGTGCTTGGTCGAACAGGTCGGCGTGAATGCGCCGGGCACCGAGAACAACACGACGTTCCTGCCCTTGAAAATCTCGTCGGTTGAAGTGGACTGCACGCCGTCTTTGAGGATGTTGAGTGTGGCGGCTGGAATGCGCTCGCCGATCTGGATGGTCATCGGTAGTTCTCGAAGGGAAAGTGCCCGTGCGCGCGGGAATGGAGCGAATCATACGTTGCGCCGGCGTCCGTGCACGGCGACTCTTGAAAGCCGATCCCACGGCCCTATGTTTCCGCCATCGCGACGAATGCGAAGACGCGGGTGCGATCACTGCGATCGGCAACAACGGTGTACTCGAAATCTCGATTCCGAAGAAAGCCGAAGCATCGCCGCGCCGCATCGCGATCGACAGCCGATGATCGTTTGATCCGACGCTTGTTCGCTTCGGCAGCGAACAGCCCTTTCTCGTCGTTCCGGCCCTTCGACAAGCTCAGGACAGGCCGGGCTTCGCCCGCGCCGGAACCCAGCGTCTTGCGGCGATAATACAAGGCGCTTGGCCCCGGCTTTCGCCGGGACGCCGGGGTCCGAGTTCCCCTTGCGGGAAGGCGAGGGCTTTGGAACGCTGGCCGCGCGCTTGCGTACCGGTCAGAATGAAACCGGCCCGTGGTGGTTCAACCGCGGGCCGTTTCGTTTGGAATGCTCGAGGTAACGGATGGAGTTCAAGGACTACTACGACACGCTCGGCGTGAAGCCGGGCGCGACCGCTGCGGAGATCAAGTCGGCGTATCGACGCCTTGCGCGCAAGTATCACCCGGATGTCAGCAAGGAGAGCGCTGCCGAGGAGAAATTCAAGGCGGTCAACGAGGCCTACGAGGCGCTCAAGGAACCGTCGCGCCGCCAGGCCTATGATCAGGTGCGTGCCGGCGGTTATCGCGGCGGCGACGAATTCCGCGGGGCTCCGCCGAATTGGCAGCGCGACCAGGGCGCTGCGGGCGGCAACGAGGACTTCAGCGATTTCTTCGAGTCGCTGTTCGGCAATCGCGGTGGCGGTGGTCGCGCGGGTCCGCGCAAAGGCCGCGATCTGCACGCGCAGGTGAGTGTCGATCTTGCCACGGCCTACGCAGGGGGCCGTCAGCGATTCAGCCTACGCGATGGCAACGGCGAGCGCACGCTCGAAGTCAAGATCCCGGCTGGGATCACCCCAGGCCAGCAGATCCGCTTGGCGGGGCAAGGCTATGCCGGTGCTGGCGGTGGCCGGGCGGGCGATCTGATTCTCGAAGTCGGTTTGCGCGAAGACCCGCGGTTCCGGATGGAAGGGCGTGATGTCCTGCTCGACCTGCCGGTGACGCCCTGGGAAGTTGCGCTAGGTGCGACAGTGACGGTGCCGACGTTGGCCGGCAACGTGGAATTGCGCGTTCCGGCTGGCTCGGACGGTGGCCGCAAGATGCGCCTGCGCGGCCGCGGCTGGCCGGGCAAGACGCCCGGCGACCAGATCGTCACGCTGGAGGTGCGCGTTCCGAAACCCACGAATGACGAACAGCGCGCGATCTACGAACAGATGTCGCGCACGTTCGCCGATTTTGATCCGCGCGCCTGATCCGCGCTCGTGATGCGCGCGGGTCGTGTCATGCGGCCGGCAGATATTCGTTGATGACGCGCGTGAGCTCCGCATCCTCAATCGGCTTGGTCACGTATGCCTTCGCGCCCTGGCGTATGCCCCAGACGCGATCCGTTTCCTGATCCTTGTTCGTGACCAGGATGACCGGGATATGGCTCGTCTTCGGATCGCGGGCGATCGTGCGCGTCGCCTGGAAGCCGTTGAGATTCGGCATCACGACGTCCATCAGGATCAGATCCGGCAATTCGCGCCGAGCCACCTCGACGCCAGCGGCGCCATCCTCGGCAGTGATGACCTGATGGCCGAGCTTCTCGATCGTGCGTCTCATACCGACCAGCTGCGACGGTGAATCGTCGACAATCAATACTCTGGACATATGCCTTTTCCCCCTGTTAAGGGATGCATTCTAGACGGGTGCAGGCGCTTGGGCCAGACCAGCCGACAGCCGGTCAGCCGAGCAGGACGACCGTACGGCCGACCGATGCGCCGGTGAGCATCGTATCGAAAACTCCGGGAAGATCGGCAAGCGCTACCTCACGGTTCGCGATTTTCGCCAGGTGGGCCGGTTTCCAGTCTCCGGCGAGACGCTCCCAGACCTGTTCGCGGATGCCGCGCGCGGTGCCGGCCGAGGCGACGCCGAGCAGGCTGACACCGCGGATGATGAACGGCATCACGGTCGTTGCAAGGTCCGCGGAAGCGGCGAGCCCGCAGCTCGCGATATTCCCGTACGGGCGGATCACGCGGGTCAGCCCGGCCAGCATGTCGCCGCCGACGGTGTCGATCGCGCCGGCCCAACGCGCGGTTTCGAGCGGGCGCTGGCCCCAATAGAGTTCGGTACGTGCAATGCATTGCTGCGCGCCGAGGTCGATCAGGTAGTCGAACTGCTCGACCTTGCCGGTGATCGCGTGCGCATCGAAGCCGGCGCGGGTCAGGATGTCGATCGCCAGCGAACCGACGCCGCCGGTCGCGCCGGTCACGACGATCGGTCCCATCGCGGGCGCCTGCCCGTTGCGCACCATCTGGAACAGCGATAGCGCCGCAGTGAAACCCGCCGTGCCGAGTGCCATCGATTCGCGCAGGGTCAGGCCCGCCGGCAGCGGGATCGCCGATTTCGATTCCAGCCGTGCGTAGCCCGCGTAACCCCCGTCGCGCGTCTCGGAGAGCCCGCAACCGGTGCATAGCACCTGATCGCCTTCCCTGAACGCCGGATCGGTCGACGCAGCGACGTAGCCGGCGACGTCGATGCCACCGTTCAGCGGGAACTGGCGCAGGATCTTGCCCTTGCCGGTTCCGGCCAGCGCGTCCTTGTAGTTGACCGACGAGTACGCGGCCTTGATCAGAATCTCGCCCGGGGAGAGCTCCTCGACGCGCATCTGTTCGACGCCGGCGCGGTAGCCGGATTGGTCGTTGTGGATGCGGAAGGCGGGGAAGGGTTGAAGGGAGTTCATCTCTATGCTCGTTGTCTAGGCACCATGCGACATTTCCGTCTCGCCGTGCTTTTGCTCGTCATCCCGGCGAAAGCCGGGATCCAGCTTCCGCTTTTTCTATTCATGTGAGAAGGTCAGGATAAAGATCGCGCCAGCGAGCGTTCGCCGCCTCAATCAATTCGATCTTCCATACGCGGTTCCACTCCTTGATGGTCTTCTCGCGCACGATCGCCGACTCCATGGTCTCGTGCTGTTGGAACCAGACCAGATCGTGCACACGATACTTCTTCGTGAAGCCTTCGATCAAATCGTTCTTGTGCTCCCACACCCGCTTGATGAGATCGGACGTCACACCGACGTAGAGCGTTCCGTTCCACCCGCTCGCCAGGATGTAGACGCACGGCTGCTTCATGCGCGATCAGAGCTGGATCCCGGCTTTCGCCGGGATGACGGAATGGAAGAGCATCGCAGCACCCAGTTCGTCATTCCGGCAAAAGCGGGACTGCGTTTGCAAGAGCAGACGCGAACGGCCAACCCGGGCCGAAGGCCGAGCCGCAGGATGCAGCGAGTAATCCAGCTTTTCGCCGGGATGACGGAATGGAAGAATATCGCAACACCCAGCTCGTCATTCCGGCAAAAGCCGGCGCGAAGGGCGCACCGCAGGAGCGGTGCGTCATCCAGTGTCTTTGTACGAAAAGAGAGTCTCGCGAGGGCCTGCAAGGCACTGGATCCCGGATCAACGCACATCCATGTGCTGTCCGGGATGCAAGGCACTGGATCCCGGATCAACGCACATCCATGTGCTGTCTGGGATGCAAGGCACTGGATCTCGGATCAACGCACATCCATGTGCTGTCCGGGATGCAAGGCACTGGATTCCGGATCAACGCACATCCATGTGCTGTCCGGGATGAGGACATCCTGTCCTCAATTTGCCTTGTGTATCGCCCGCTTGTCGACCGACAGCGCCGCTTCGTGGACGGCTTCGCTCAAGGTCGGATGCGCATGCACGATACGCGCGAGGTCTTCGGACGAGCCCTTGAATTCCATCGCGACGACGCATTCGGCGACCAATTCGGAGACACACGCGCCGATCAGGTGCACGCCGAGGATGCGATCGGTTTCGGCGTGCGCGATGACCTTCACGAAGCCGGCCGGTTCGTTCATCGCGACCGCGCGGCCGATCGCCGCGAATGGGAAGCTGCCGGTCTTGTACGGGATGTTGTCCGCCTTGCACTGCGCCTCGGTCTTGCCGACCCAGGCGATTTCGGGTTCTGTGTAGATGACCCACGGTACCGTGTCGAGGTTCACGTGGCCGTCCTTGCCGGCGATGATCTCGGCGACCGCGACACCTTCCTCGGAGCCCTTGTGCGCGAGCATCGGGCCGCGCACGCAGTCGCCGACTGCCCAGATGCCTTCGATACCAGTCCAGTTGTGCTCGTCGACGACCACTCTGCCGCGCTCGTCGGTCTTCACGCCGGTGCCGTCGCCGAGCACGCCGTCGGTGTAGGCGCGGCGGCCGACCGCGACCAGCAGCTTGTCGACGACGAGCTGCTTCTCGCCGTCCTTCCCGGTGTAGGTGAGATGCACTTCGTTGCCCTTGACCTCGGCCTTGGAGAGTTTCGCGCCGAGTTCAATCCTGAGACCCTGCTTGGCGAATTCGCGCGCGGCGGTCTTGGCGATATCCGCATCGGCGGCGGCGAGGAAATCGGGCAGCGCCTCGATGATTGTGACGTCGGAGCCGAGGCGCTTCCAGACGCTGCCGAGTTCGAGGCCGATCACGCCGGCACCGATCACGCCGAGGCGCTTGGGCGTCTCGTTGAAATCCAGCGCGCCGGCATTGTCGACAATGTGTTTCCCGTCGAACTTCGCGAACGGCAGCTGGATCGGCACCGAGCCGGTCGCGATGATCACGTTGATCGCGGCGAGGGTCTGCTTCGAACCGTCGGCAGCGGTGACCTCGACCTGGCGGTCCTTCAGCAGCTTGCCGGTGCCGAAATACGGCGTGACCTTGTTCTGCTTGAACAGCATCGCGATGCCGCCGGTGAACTGTTTGACGATCTTGTCCTTGCGGCCGACCATCGTGGCGACATCGATCTTCGCGTCCTTGGCGCTGATGCCATGCACTTCGAAGCTGTGGCCGAGATTCCAGAACTGTTTCGAGGAATCCAGCAGCGCCTTCGACGGAATGCAGCCGACGTTGAGGCAGGCGCCGCCGAGCGCGGGCTTGCCGTCCTTGCCCTTGAAGTCGTCGATGCAGGCGGTCTTGAGACCAAGCTGCGCGGCGCGGATCGCGGCCACATAGCCGGCTGGGCCGGCGCCGATGATTACAACATCGAACTGTTCTGCCATTGTCGTCTCGCCAATTCGTTGGAGAAGGGAGCCGGTAGCCGTGAGCCGGTAGCCGGAAAGCCGCGCATGGCTGCTCTCCGGCTGCCGATTACCGGTTATCGGTTACCGGAATCACATCCCGAGCAACATGCGCTGCGGGTTCTCAAGCTGGTTCTTGATATCGACCAGGAACAGCACCGCGTCCTTGCCGTCGACGACGCGATGGTCGTAGCTGATCGCGATGTACATCATCGGCGCGGCGATGACCTCGCCGTTCTCGACGATCGCGCGTTCCTTGATCGTGTGCATGCCGAGGATCGCGCTCTGCGGCGGATTCACGATCGGGGTCGAAAGCAGCGAACCGAACGTGCCGCCGTTGGTGACAGTGAACGTGCCGCCCTGCAAATCGTCGAGGGTGAGGCCGCCTTCGCGTGCCTTCTTCGCGTAGCTCGCGATCGCCTTTTCGATCTCGGCGAAGCTCATGTTCTGCGCGTCGCGCAGCACCGGCGTGACCAGACCCTTGTCGGTCGAGACCGCAACCGAGATGTCCTGGTAACCGTGGTAGATCACGTCGCTGCCGTCGACCGACGCGTTGACGATCGGACGGCGCTTCAGCGCCTCGCACGCAGCTTTCACGAAGAAGCTCATGTAGCCGAGCTTGATCCCGTTGGCCTTCTCGAACTGTTCGCCGAGTGTCTTGCGCATTGCGGCGACTTGACTGAGGTTGATCTCGTTGAACGAGGTCAGCATCGCGATCGAGTTCTTCGACAGCATCAGGCGCTCGGCGATCTTCGTGCGCATGCGCGTCATCGGCACGCGCTCCTCGGCGCGCGCCGGCCATGGATGGCCAAGTGCCGCGAGCGCAGGATGCGCTGGAGCGGCCGCCGGCCATGGATGGCCAAGTGCCGCGAGCGCAGGATGCGCTGGAGCGGCCGCGCCCGGCGTCGGTGTGGCGGTTGGCGCCGGTGCGCCGGTGCGCATGAAGTTGACCAGGTCTTCCTTGGTCACGCGGCCGTCGCGGCCGGTCGCCGGCACATTTGCGGGATCGATCTTGTTCTCGGTCGCGACGCGCTGGCCGGCCGGCGAGAGGTCGGCGGCGCCTGTTTTTGGAGGAGCGGCGGGGGCCGCGACAGGCGCCGCCGCAGGGTGCGACGTTGCAGTCGCGGCAGGAGCCGCTCCTACAGCGGCCGGAGCGGCGGCGGCCGCGCCTTCCTCGATGACCGCGAGCAACTGCTGGCTGGTCACCGTGGCGCCGGTGTCCTGCTTGATCTCCTTGAGGATACCGTCGACAGGCGCCGGCACTTCGAGCACGACCTTGTCGGTTTCGAGGTCGACGAGATTCTCGTCGCGCTTGACCGCGTCGCCCGGCTTCTTGTGCCAGGTCGCGATGGTCGCGTCGGAAACGGACTCGGGCAGGACGGGGACTTTGACATCGATCATGGGTTGTCCTTGGGTTTTTGCGTTCGTCCATGAACGCGAAGATCAAACAGCGGCCATCCGTGGCCGCACTATTCAATTACGTTATCGGAACCGGCAGGTAGAACCAGCGCCTGCTCGACCAGCGCTGCCTGTTCGGCAACATGGGTACTCAAATGACCGCAGGCCGGCGCCGGCGAGCGTGAGCGCCCGGCATAGGACAGCGTCTGCTTCGGCGCGACCAGTGCCTGCAGATGGTGCCTGGTCGGGTACCAGGCGCCTTGGTTCATCGGCTCTTCCTGACACCAGATGATCTCTTTCGCGGCCGGATATTTTGCCAATTCGGCGCTGACCTCGACACGCGGAAATGGGTACAGCTGCTCGACGCGCAAGATCGCGACATCGGCGATACCGTGCTTCGCGGCGCCCTCGACGAGATCGTAATAGACCTTGCCCGAACACAGCACGACGCGACGGACCTTCTTCGCGTCCGTCGCAGTCGAGTCGGCGATCGCAAGCTGGAAACCGCCATTGGCGAGATCGTCCAGCGTCGATACCGCGAGCTTGTGGCGCAGCAGCGACTTCGGCGTCATCACGATCAGCGGCTTGCGCGCATCGCGCAGCATCTGCCGGCGCAGCATGTGGAACATCTGCGCTGGCGTGGTCGGTACGCAGACCTGCATGTTGTCGAGCGCGCACAGCTGCAGGTAGCGTTCGAGGCGTGCCGAGGAATGCTCCGGACCCTGGCCTTCGTAGCCATGCGGCAGCAACAGGACGAGGCCCGACAGACGATCCCACTTCGCTTCGCCGGACGAGATGAACTGGTCGATGACGACCTGGGCGCCGTTCGCGAAATCGCCGAACTGGCCTTCCCAGAGCACCAATGCTTCCGGTGCCGCGGTCGAGTAGCCATACTCGAACGCCATCACCGCTTCCTCGCTGAGCAGCGAGTCGATGATCGCCACGTTCGCACCGTCGCGCACCTGCGCGAGCGGTTCGTAATCACTGCCGCTGTTCTGATCGTGCAGTACCGCGTGGCGATGGAAGAACGTGCCGCGCGCGGAATCCTGGCCGACCAGACGCAGGTCGTAGCCGTCCGCGATCACCGAGGCGTAGGCGAGGTTTTCGGCGAAGCCCCAGTCCATCGGTTGCGCGCCGGTCGCCATCTTGGCGCGGTCCGCATAGATCTTGGCGACGCGCGAGTGCAATACGACAGCGGTCGGAATGGTGAGAATCTTCGCGTTGAGCTCGGTGAGTTTTTGCTTCGGGAGCGCGGTCTTCACCGCTTGCGCGAGGCTGGCGCGAATATGGCAACGCCAGTCGACCGCGAACTCGTCGGTAAACGCCGGATCGAGTTCGGCGATCGGCGTGCCGGCGTCGAGCTTGGCCCGATAGCCGTCGACGAGTGTCTGCGCGTCGGCCTCGGCGATCACGCCTGCGCTGACCAACTGTTTCGCGTACAGCTCGCGCACGGTCGGGTGCGCGCGGATCACCTGGTACATCAGCGGCTGCGTCGCGGCGGGTTCGTCGGCCTCGTTGTGGCCGTGGCGGCGATAGCAGACGAGGTCGATGACGACATCGCGCTTGAACTTCTGGCGGTAATCGAACGCGAGGCGGGCGACGAACAGCACCGCTTCGGGGTCATCGCCGTTCACATGGAACACCGGCGCGTTGACCATCTTCGCGACATCGGTGCAGTACAGCGTCGAGCGCGCGTCGTGCGGATTGGAGATCGTGAAGCCAACCTGGTTGTTGATCACGACATGGATCGTGCCGCCGACGCAGAATCCGCGCGCCTGCGACATGTTGAGCAATTCCATGTTGACGCCCTGGCCCGCGAACGCGGCGTCGCCGTGGATAAGGACCGGCACCACGTGCTCACGCGTGATGTCCTGGCGATGGCTCTGGCGCGCGCGCACCGAGCCGGTGACCACTGGGTTGACGATCTCCAGGTGCGACGGATTGAACGCGAGCGCGACGTGCACGGTGTGGCCGGGCGTCTTCACTTCGGCGCTGAAGCCCATGTGGTACTTCACGTCGCCCGAATGCGCCGGATCGTCCGGATGATAGAACTCGCCATCGAATTCGGCGAACAATTTCTGCGGCGATTTGCCGAGGATGTTGACCAGCACGTTGAGGCGACCGCGATGGGCCATGCCCATGAGCATGTCGTTCATGCCGTCCGTGCCGCCGCGGCGGATCAGCTCGTCGAGCAGCGGGATCAGGCTGTCGCCGCCCTCCAGCGAGAAGCGTTTCTGGCCGACATACTTGGTGTGCAGGTAGCGTTCGAGACCGTCCGCCTGCACGAGTTTCTCGAGCACGCGCTTCTTGTCGTCGGCGCTGAGTGCGTAGTTTCCGGCGGCGCGTTCGAGCTGCTCATGCACCCACTGGCGCTGTTCGACGTCGGAAATGTGCATGAACTCGGTGCCGATGCTGCCGGCATAGGTCGCTTTCAACAGGGCGACCAAGTCGCGCAGCTTCAGGCGCTGCGGGCCGGCCAGCGAACCGGTGCGGAATTCGCTGTCGAGATCGGCATTGGTAAGGCCGTGAAGCGCAGGGTCGAGATCCGGCGCCGACGGGCGCGGCAATAATCCGATCGCCTTGAGGTCGGCCTCGGGGAACGCGTGATCCATGTCGAGCGGATCGAGCTTCGCGACCAGATGCCCGCGCGACCGATAGGCGGTCACCAGCCTGAGTACGCCGGCTTGCTTCTGCGATGGCGCTTCGCCACCGCTTGTGGTCGCCGGTTGCGCCTGTGTGCGGCCGCTCCGTTTCTGCGCCAGCTCGATGCGCTCGATCACTGCTGAATGCGCCACGTCGCCGGCTTCGCGGCCCTTCAACGTATCGAAATAGGCGCGCCATTCCGGTGCGACCACGGCCGGATCGGCGAGATATTTCTCGTACAGCTCTTCGACGAACGCGGCATTGCCGCCAGAAAGTGGGGAGGAAGCCTGGAATTGCTCGAGAAGGTTAGCGCTCACGCCGACACCGTGCAGACGGAAAGGCGCGCCCGACGCGCGCCTTGGAAAAAGTGCTCCGATTACGAAACCGGCTCCAAACATTGAAATTATAACCTGTTGCCACGGCCTGTGTTGCACTGCGTGATAACGCGCTCGCCTGTGCAGCCATCGCGTTGGCAGGGGAACAACGCGCTGCGCGGTCGCTATCGCATGTCGTCGGCGCTCTGAAACGTTCCCGACGTCCGCAGCGATCACGCGCCCCAGGTCAAGTCGCTCATCTTCTTCCAGTGGTTGACGACATCGCAGAACAGTTCCGCGGTGCGCTCGGTGTCGTACACCGCGGAATGCGCCTCGCGTGCGTCCCATGCGCGCCCCGATGCCTCCACCGCCCGGCTGAGCACGGTCTGTCCGCAGGCGAGGCCGCCGAGTGTCACCGTGTCGAAGCAGCTGAACGGATGGAACGGACTGCGCTTGTGCGCAGTGCGGCGGATCGCGGCGTTGAGGAAGCCGAGATCGAACGCCGCATTGTGGCCGACCAGGATCGCGCGCTGGCAATCGTTCTCGTGCATGGCCGCGCGCACCGGCTTGAAGATCAGCTCCAGTGCCTCGCGTTCGGGCAACGCACCGCGAAACGGATGATCGGGATCGATGCCGGTGATTTCCATCGAGCGCGGATCGAGCTCGGAACCCGGGAACGCGGCAACATGGGTGGAGACGGTGGGCTGTGGATGCAGCATGCCCTTTTCGTCCATGCGCACCACGACCGCGGCGATTTCGAGCAGCGCGTGGCGCGCGCAGTCGAAGCCACCGGTTTCGACGTCGACGACGACCGGCAGGAAGCCGCGGAAGCGATGCGCCATTTGCGTGGCGGGAGAGGGCAGACTCATCACGGGAGCATAGCAAGCCGCACTCGACCTCGGATATTTCAGCCTCGCGCCATGTAAACAATGTTGACTCCACGTCGTACGTTGCCACCCGTTCGGACGCGCTTGCGAGGCGCGCAGCCTGCAGAGTAGTGTCCACGCCATTCGTGATTTCCGAAACACAAGGGCGGAGAAACATATGCTTTGGGACAAGTTCCGGCGGAGCGACAACGTGGTCGAGGACAGCGGCGGCGGTGGTCCCTCGTTCGGCGGTGGCGGCCTAGGTCTCGGCGGCATCATTGTCGTCGTCGTCATCGGTCTCTTGTTCGGCAAGAATCCGGCCCAGATCCTGCAGTTTATCGGTGACATTTCCGGCGGTGGTGGCGGCCAGACGACGCAGCAGCACCAGGTGAGGCCGGCTGGCAACGATACGCAGACGGATTTCGTCAAGGCGGTTCTTGGCAGTACCGAGGACGTCTGGGGCCAGATGTTCCAGGCCAGCGGCAAGCAGTATCCGCCGCCGACGCTGGTGCTGTTTCACGGCGGCACCCAATCGGCTTGTGGCGCCGCATCGGTAGCGATGGGGCCGTTCTATTGTCCGGGTGATCGCAAGGTCTATCTCGATCTCGACTTCTTCCAGGAAATGCAGCAGCGCTTCCACGTTGCCGGCGATTTCGCGCGCGCCTATGTGATCGCACACGAGGTCGGCCATCATGTGCAGAACTTGCTCGGCATCATGGACCAGGTCGAACAGGCCGCGCGGCGCGGCACGCCGATGGAGGGCGCGAACGGATTGTCGGTGCGTCAGGAATTGCAGGCCGACTGCTTCGCCGGTGTTTGGGCGAACCGTGCACAACAGCAGGTGCAATATTTGCAACAAGGCGACGTCGAAGCGGCATTGAACGCGGCCAACCAGATCGGCGACGACACGCTGCAGAAGCAGTCGCGCGGTTATGTCGTGCCGGATTCGTTCACGCACGGCACCTCCGCCGAGCGTGTGCGCTGGTTCCGCAGCGGATTCTCGTCGGGCGACATGAAAAACTGCGACACGTTCAATACCGCGCAGCTTTGATGCAATGCCGGGGGCGACCGCCGAACGCGGGCCGCCATCCCGGCTCTTCAATGAGTGGCGTGCGACGGCGGCGCGCGCGCCGGAATCGGCACGCTGCAGAGATCGATCTTGCCGGCAGGCAGCTTGTACCAATCGTCGCGGCGGTTGCGGCGCGATTCGATCAGCGCCGCAAACGTCGGCGTATCGGTGCGCAGGATTTCCAGCGGTGTGCGTTCTGCCACCGGCACGTCGGCGGCGAGGCGAATGCTCTTGATCGATAGACGCTGCTCGGGTTTTTCATAGAAACCGAGCGTACCGGTTCCACGCGGCAGCGCAGCCAGCAATTCCATGCCCCGCACGACGCGGCCGACGACTGCGATGTTGCGATCGAGCTGGCGCGGCGCCTGCCCGATCACGACGTAAAGTTCCGCGCCGCTGCCGGTTTCGACACCGTTGTCGCGGCCCGCGCCGACCATGCCGTAGCAGTGGGCGAGCCAGGTCTTGCCAGCTTTTTCGTCGCGTGCCGCCGGCATGCTGTTCGAGAAACCCACCGCTGGTGCGTAGACGTCGCCGTGAAGCAGGCGCGTAAATGGCAGATCCCTGGCGATCGCGCGCTCGAATTCCGGTGCGAGCGTCTTGCTCGCGTTGCCGAGCGAACGCGCCTTCGCGGGGGTTTCCGCATCCGGATCACCCCATTGGGTCACGAAGTTGTCCTGCACGCGCAGGATCGCGAGGCCGTCGAAATAATGTTCGCGCACCATCGTCTTGATGTTCGCCGCATGCAGCGGCGCGAACGCGGGCGCGAGTTCGATCACGACGCGACCGCTTGGCAGATCCATATACAGCGTGTTCGCTGGATCGAGTGGGCGCCAGTCGGAAGGCTTCGACGCATCGAGAACCTGCCGCATCGTTTGCGGTTTCGCAGGCGAGTCAGCCGTTGCGTTTGCGATCGCCATCGCAAGCAATGCCGTGCCTAGAGCAGTAACCCGTTTCTTCATGGAACGTTTCCGCGCAAGCAACGTATCGTGCAGCTTTCCGTCGTCCCGGCTTTCGCCGGGACGACGAGATCTCACTCAGGACTTGTGGAAGCGCCTGATGAAATCGCGCACGTCCGGATACACCTCATCGCGCCAGCGGCGCCCGCTGAAGATGCCGTAGTGACCGGCCCCCTTGGCCTCGAGATGCGCGTGGTTCTTCTTCGCGATGCCGGTGCACAGGTCGTGCGCGGCGCGGGTCTGGCCGAGTCCGGAAATATCGTCGAGTTCGCCTTCGATGGTCAGCAGCGCGGTCTGTTTGATCGCTTCCGGTGCAACGCGTTCGCCGTCGACAACCCATTGGCCACGCGGCAGCAGTTGTTGCTGGAACACGACGCGGATCGTGTCGAGGTAGAACTCGGCGGGGAGATCCAGCACCGCGTTGTATTCGTCGTAGAAGCGGCGATGGGCGGCGGCATCGTCGAGGTCGCCGCGCAGCAGGTTCTGATAGAAATCCCAGTGCGCGCCGAAATGCCGGCTCGGATTCATCGCGACGAACCCGGCGTGCTGCATGAAACCCGGATAGACGCGGCGGCCCTTGCCGGGATAGTTCGACGGCACGTCGAAAACCACGTTGGTCTCGAACCACGAGAACGGCTTGGTCGTGGCGAGGTCGTTGACCTTGGTCGGGCAACGGCTCGGGTCGATCGGGCCGCCCATCAGGATCAGCGAAAGCGGTGTCGCTTCGCCGGCCGAGGCCATCAGCGAGACCGCCGCGAGCACGGGCACGGTCGGCTGGCAGACCGACATCACATGCAGTTTGCGCGCGCCGAGATGGTTGATGAAGCGGCGCATATAGCCGATGTAGTCGTCGAGACCGAACGCGCCCTGGTCGAGCGGCACCATGCGCGCATCCACCCAGTCGGTGATATAGACATCGTGATCGCGCAACAGCGCGCGCACGGTGTCGCGCAGCAATGTGGCGTGATGGCCCGACAACGGCGCCACGACCAGCACCACCGGATCGTCGCGTAGCTGCTTGAGCGCGTCCGGATCGTCGCTGCAACGCTTGAAGTGCACGAGTTGGCAGAATGGCAGGCTGAGCGTGCGTTCCTCGATGACCGCCGCCTCACGGCTATGCGCCATGACCGCGGTGATGCCAAATACGGGTTTTTCGTAGTCCTTGCCGAGCCGATAAAACAGCTCATAGCCCGCGGCGACCCGATCGACGCCGGGCATGCGCGAAAACCAGTTGTCCGGCGCACAGAACGCCTGCGCGGCGGCGCCGGACCATGCGACCAAAGGATTCAAGAGTGTGCGGTTGGCTTCTTGCAAGTAATAGAGCATCGACGATCCTGTTGCGTTGCGACATTCGATTCTAGGCGATCCGCGGCCCGCATGCGTTCCCGCAGCGACCCGCAATGTAAACGAGTGCGGCGTGGCGGAACGTGGCCTATCGGTATATTCCCGGTCTGACGCGGAATGCAACAATGCCCGGCCCGGCGGGCGCGCTGGGTCCGTGATCGAAGGGCCTATAGTCGAAGAGTATGGGGTCGAACCACGTAAAACCGATCACTTATCAGCAAGGTGGAGTTTTTGATGAAGTCAAAGTGGATCGAACGTGCGGTTCTGGCGTCAGCAGCCATCTTGTCTTGCGCGGCGGCGTCGATCGGGTTTTCGCCGTCAGCGCATGCGGATGTCGTGGCGCCGGCGGATGTCGCGTATCCGGGTACGCCCAAGCTCAGCGTGGACGCGACCGATCTGGATCGCCGCATCTTCCGCGTGCACGAGGAGATTCCCGTCGCTGCAGGTCCGCTCACGTTGAACGGCGTCGCCGCGTACGACTGGGCGAAGGTCCTGCGCGAGCGAATCGACGCGCACGTGGTGCCGCTGGACGGTCTCGCCGCGAGCGGCTGGAAACTCGTCTACACGGACCAGCCGAGCGCCTACCAGAAGAGCGCCGACATGAATCGCAAGGCGGACGACTACGCCGCGTCGCTCGGCATCACCGTCAGCAGCAAGGATGGCAAGGTCGGCGACGTGCGCTGGAATGGCCCCGCGTTCAAGGCCGGGCTGGCGCCGACCAGTACCCTGGTCGCGGTGAACGGGCACGAATTCAAGCCGGAACCGCCTCAAGGACGCGGTCGCGGCGGCGAAGGGCGGCATGGCGCCGATCGAACTGCTGGTCAAGAACGGTGAGGAGTACAAGACCGCGCGTATCGATTACCACGACGGACTCAAATATCCGCATCTGGAACGCATCGCGGGCACGCCGGATCGGCTCGATACGATTCTCGCGCCACGGCGCTAGTCACCCGGACCGCCGTCATCCGGCGAAAGCCGGGATCCATCGTGATCTTGAGAACAAAGTCGCAATGGATTACCGCCCGCTTCAGCGGGCTGCCCTTCGGGCCATTTGCTGCGGCTTCCTGCCTGCGCAGTCCAGCTTTCGCCGGAATGACGAATGAAGTTCTGCTCGATCTTTCAAGTCTGCGGCTAGCGGGAGTGCGGCAACAACGTGAGGTCTCCAGTCAAGCTCAGCGCGCATCAGGCCCGTTTGCTGCATCTCGCTGCGCAAGGCTTGCTCGCGCGACCGCACCGGCTCGCGCGCAAGGCCGATGTGCTCGCCGCGATCGAGCGCATGCGCGTGCTGCAGATCGATACGATCCATGTCGTCGCGCGCAGTCCCTATCTCGTGCTGTTCTCGCGACTGGGTGCCTACAAACCGCAGTGGCTCGAAGAACTTCTCGAAGAGGGCGCGATCTTCGAATGCTGGGCGCACGAGGCCTGCTTCGCGTCGATCGTGGACTACGCGCTGCATCGAAAACATTCGCTCGGACGCAACGGCCATTGGGCGATGAAACATGCGTTGCGCATGCGACGTGAACATTCGCCGGGCATGGACGCATTGTTCGCGCGGATTCGCGAACACGGCGCAGTCAAGGCGTCCGACTTCGAACGCAGCAGCGGTGGCAGCGGCGGAGGCTGGTGGGGCTGGAAGGCGGAGAAGCGCTGGCTCGAAGCATTGTTCGCGCTAGGCGATCTCATGATCGCGCGGCGCGAGAATTTCCATCGCGTGTACGACGTCAGCGAACGCGTGCTCGCGAATGCGCGCTCGCGTGGTGCGCCGGTGGCGTTCGCCGTTCGCGAAGCGGCTCTTTCGGACACTGCGATGCAGCGCGAGTTCACGCTTGGCGCGGTGCGCGCACTCGGCATCACCCAGGCGCGCTGGATCAACGACTATTTCCGCTCGGGACGCAAACTGAAGGACGTCGATCTCGACGCGCTCGTCGAAGCCGGCGAGCTGTTGCGCATCGAAGTGGACGAATGGAATAACCACGCTTATGTACGTCGCGACCAGCAGGAGTTGCTGTACGCGGCGGCGGCAGGGCGCCTGCGCGCGACGCATACAACACTGCTGTCGCCGTTCGATCCGGTGGTCTGGGATCGGGAGCGTGCGGCCACGATGTTCGGTTTCGAGTACCGCATCGAGTGCTACACGCCAGCCCCGAAACGGCGCCACGGCTACTACGTGCTGCCGATCCTGCACCGCGGCCGGCTGGTCGGGCGCCTCGATGCAAAGGCGCACCGCGCCGAAGGCTTGTTCGAAGTGAAAGCGCTGTTCCTGGAGCCAGCTGTTGCGCCGACACCGGCGTTGCTGAGCGCAGTGGCAGATGCGATCCAGCGTTGTGCGGACTGGCATTTGACGCCGCAGGTCGTCGTGCGACGCTGCGATCCGAAAGTCATGCGGAGCGGTTTGCAGCAGGCCTTGCACAAATAGCGCGGGCGCGTCCTGCACGTAGCTACGCCGCGCAAGGCGGCCGCAGCTTCCGTGCTCAATAGATGCGTTTCGTGCGCGGCGATGTCCCGAGAAAGCGGACGATGTGGCATCGACGCGGCGTTCAACCGTGTCGATGCACAGGCCGATCAGGCCGGACGCGAGAAGCGCTGGTTACCGCCCGAACGCTGCGGCTTCTTGGTGCGATTGCCCGGATGCGCGTCGGCGCCATTGCCCGGATGCGGGCGCCGTGCGTGACGCTGCGGGGGGCGGCCGTTCGATGGTCTGGCACGCGCGGAATCGTCGAGGCGCAGCAGCTGTGACGGCTCGAAGCCGGCGACCGCCTCGATCGCGATGTCCTGCTTGAGCAGGCGGCGGATGTCGCGCAGCAGACCTTCCTCGTCGCGCGAGACCAGCGAGATCGCGAGTCCCTCGGTACCGGCGCGACCGGTGCGACCGATGCGGTGGATATAGTCCTCAGCGACCATCGGCAGATCGAAATTGATCACCATCGGCAACTGGTCGATATCAAGACCGCGTGCCGCGATGTCGGTCGCAACCAGCACCGAGACCTTGCCGCTCTTGAAGTCCTTCAGTGCACGCGTGCGCTGCGCCTGACTCTTGTTGCCGTGGATCGCGGCCACACGCAAACCGGCTTTTTCGAGCGCTGAAGTAAGCTTGTCTGCGCCATGTTTGGTGCGACCGAACACGAGGGTCTGGCGCGCATCATTGAGCAACAGATGCAGGAGCAGATCGCGTTTGCGCGCCGCGTCGACCGGATGAATGCGATGGGTGACCGTCGCGACGACACTGTTCGGGCTGGCGACCTGGATCTCGACCGGCTCGCGCATGAACTGCGCGGCGAGTGACTTGATCTCCGCTGCCAACGTCGCCGAGAACAGCCAGGTTTTGCGCTGCCGCGGCAGGTTGCCGAGGATGCGCTTGATCGCCGGCAGGAAGCCCATGTCGAGCATGCGATCGGCTTCGTCGAGAATCAGGATCTCGACGTTGGACAGGTTCACGTTGCGCCGTTCCATGTGATCCATCAGGCGACCGGGCGTGGCGACCACGATCTCGACGCCGCGACGCAGCGCATCGACTTGTGGCTGCATGCCGACGCCGCCGAACACGGTGGTGGCGCGTACGCCGACGTATTTGCCGTAGCCGCGGATGCTTTCATGCACCTGGGCTGCGAGTTCGCGGGTCGGGGTCAGTACCAAGGCGCGCGGCGTCTTCGGCTGGGCTTGGCCGCGCGAGGAAACATAAAGATGATCGAGCAACGGCAGCGCGAACGCGGCGGTCTTGCCGGTGCCGGTCTGCGCGCCGGCAAGCAGGTCGCGGCCTTCCAGCGCAGCCGGAATGGCGGCGGTCTGGATCGGCGTGGGCTCGGTGTAGCCCTGTTCGACAAGCGCACGCAGCAACGCGGGCGCAAGCCCGAGGGATTCGAAAGACATGTGGAAAACTCCAGTATTTTAAGTTCGCGCTTTCGTAGCGCGAAAGCTCGATCGACAAGATCGAGGACAAGCCCGGAGCGTTCCCAGGAACCGCGCTGCAGGTGCAAAGCTCGCGGATTGGCGCGCCATGGAAGGCGGACGGTTCCGGGTTTGCAGCGACGAAAGCCAAGCGGTGCGGGAGATGAATCGGGTGCCTAGAAGCAACCCGAAAGACTCATATCCCAAAGGGAAAATCGCGAAGCGACGCAACAAACTCCGATCAGTGTACACGAAGCATCGCGTGCAAGCCACTGATTTGCGGACGACACGCCATGTGTTCAGCGCGCGGCTGCTATTTGACCGCCCATGCGCGGCGCACATAGGCTGCAGCTTCGACTCTTGGAGCGCAGCGGCGGTGTCCCGTTCGAATCTGTCTTGGATATACCTCCTGATCGCGGGTCTTTCGGAAATCGGCTGGGCCGTCGGCCTCAAGGTCACCGAGGGGTTTTCGCGCTTGCTGCCGCCGGTCGCGACCGTGGCCGGCATGGTCGTGAGTTTCTGGTTCCTCGCGCTGGCGATGCGCCATATTCCGCTCGGCACCGCATATGCGGTTCGGACCGGCATCGGCGCGGTCGGCACGGTGATCCTCGGCATGATCCTGTTCGGCGAATCGCGTGACTTCTCGTGGCTCGCGTGCATCGCGTTGATCCTCGCCGGCGTCGTCGGACTCAAATGGCTGAGCGGAACGGATGCTGCGCAATGAAAAACGCTATGCGCCGCGCCACGGCGGATACCGATGTTCGCGAAGACGTCCGCCTGGATGTCTGGCTGTGGGCCGCGCGTTTCTTCAAGACGCGAGCGCTCGCCAAGCAGGCGATCGAGGGCGGCAAGGTCGAGGTGAAGGGCGCGAGCGGCAAGCCGGCCAAGTCCGTGCATGTCGGCGATCGCCTGAAGCTCACGCGCGGCGAGGAACGTTTCGAGATCGATGTCGTCGCGCTGAGTGCGAAGCGCGGCGCGGCGTGCGTCGCGCAACGACTCTATCGCGAAACCGAAAGCGGTCGCGCCGCGCGCGAAGCTGCGGCCGAGCAGCGCCAGCTAAGTGGTGCGGGCTATTCCAAACCGCCAAGCAAACCAGACAAACGCGCGCGTCGCCTGATCCGCGCACTCGGGGATATCGACGCGCTGTAGCTTTTCTTGCGCGAATGCCACTGGCACGACGAACGGCATGTGCAAGCGAGCTGTTCGCGGCCGGCGTTGTTTCCTCGGCGGCCCAGGAAACGTCGGCGACATTCACGCCGGACGGCAAAACCGTCTACTTCATGCACTTGGATTTTCGCCGACTCGGACACGACGGCTCTCGCACGCATCGCACCGCCAGCAGCGGGGGGAACGTCGCGGATGGCATCGAGCGCTGAGTATCGCGCAATCCCTGACCACTTCCCCCTCGTCATTCCGGCTTTCGCCAGGACGACGCATAAAGAGGTGACCGGAGTTTTCGCTATACCATCATCTTCAGCCGGTACAGGGCTTCCAGCGCCTCGCGTGGAGTCAGCGCATCGGGGTCGAGTGCGCGCAAGGCGTTCTCGGCCGCCGATGGCAGCGCCGACGCGAACAGACCGAGTTGTGGTGAGGCCGGTGCGGCGGTGCGTGCCGCGTGTCCGCCGTGCTCTGGCGCGCTGCCACGCTCGAGCGTATCGAGCGTGCGCTTCGCATCGGCGATCACCGCTTTCGGCAAGCCGGCCAGCGCAGCGACCTGCAAACCGAAGCTGCGGTTGGCCGGGCCTTCCTTGACCGCGTGCATGAACACGAGCTGGTCGCCGTACTCGACCGCGTCGAGGTGAACGTTTGCGATGCCGTCGAATTCCGCGGCGAGTTCGGTCAGCTCGAAGTAGTGCGTCGCGAACAGCACGAATGCGCGGTTCGTCGTCGCCAGCGCCACCGCGCTGGCTCGCGCGAGTGCAAGGCCGTCGTAGGTCGACGTACCGCGCCCGACTTCGTCCATGAGTACAAGACTGGAAGATGTCGCATTGTGCAGGATGTTCGCGGTCTCGCTCATCTCGACCATGAAGGTCGACTGGCCGCGGGCGAGATCGTCGCCGGCGCCGATGCGCGTGAAGATGCGGTCGACCGGGCCGATCGTCGCGCTGTCGGCTGGCACAAAGCTGCCGATATGCGCGAGCAGCACGATCAAAGCGGCCTGGCGCATATAGGTCGATTTGCCGCCCATGTTCGGGCCGGTCACGATCAGCATGCGGCGCGCGTCGTTCAACACCAGATCATTCGGCTCGAACGGGTCCTCGCGCACCTGTTCGACGACCGGGTGGCGGCCGCGCACGATATGGATGCCGCCCGCGTCGACGAGCTGCGGCCGGTTCCAGCCGAGCGCGTCGGCGCGTTCTGCAAGATTTGCGAGCACGTCGAGTTCGGCGATCGCGGCCGCCGCGGCCTGCAGCGGCGCGAGGCGTTCGACCAGGAAATCGAGCAGCGCGTCGTAGAGAGAACGCTCGCGCATCAGCGAGCGCTCGCGCGCTGACAGCACCTTGTCCTCGAACGCCTTGAGTTCCTCGGTCACGTAGCGCTCGGCGCCTTTGATCGTCTGCCGTCGCGTGTAATGCACCGGCGCCTTCTCGGCCTGCGCCTTGCTGATCTCGATGTAGTAGCCGTGCACGCGGTTGTAGCCGACCTTCAAGGTCGGGATGCCGCTCGCAGCCTTCTCGCGTTCCTCGAGGTCGATCAGGAACTGGTCTGCATTCGTCGAAAGCAGGCGCAACTCGTCGAGTTCGGCATCGAAAGCCGCACGGATCACGCCGCCGTCACGTTGCAGGACCGGCGGCGACTCGACGATTGCATTCGAAAGATGTTCGGCCGTCGCCGCGTGTTCGCCAAGGCGGTCGAGCAACTCGTGCAGCAACGGGCTGTCGCAGATCGTTTGTTGAGAAGTGCGGGCAGGGATGGCCGCTTTTTGATCCTCGCGCTCAGGGAGGAGCGCATCTGCAAATTGCTCGCGCAGACGGGGCGCGAGCGCGAGGCCGTCACGCAAGGTCGACAGGTCGCGCGGTCGTGCCGAGCGCAGCGCGACACGTGCGAGGATGCGTTCGAGATCGCCGATGCCGCGCAGGATTTCGCGCAAGCCTTCGTAACCGCGTTGGTCGATCAGCGCGTCGATCGCCTGCTGGCGACGATTCAGCACACCGCGGTCGCGCAGCGGCCGATGCAGCCAGCGCCTGAGCAGGCGCGCGCCCATCGGCGTGATCGTGCGGTCGAGCACGCCGAGCAGGGTGAACTCACGATTGCCGCTTGCGTGCGTGTCGAGTTCGAGGTTGCGCCGCGTCGCCGCATCGAGCGCGATCGTCTCAGCCGCGTTCTCGACCGCGAGACCGGCCAGATGCGGCAGCGCGGATTTCTGCGTTTCCTCGACATAGCCGAGCAGCGCGCCGGCCGCGGCGATCGCGAGGGGCATATTGTCGCATCCGAAACCTGTGAGATCGCGCGTGCCGAAGAAGCGCGCGAGTTCGCGCTGCGCGGTCGTCGCATCGAAATGCCACGGCGCGCGCTTGCGCAGGCCGGGCAGGTGGGTCACGAAGTTCGGCCACGCGACATCCTCGCCGACCAGCGTCTCGGCCGGCGTCAGCCGCGCGAGCTCCGCCGCAAGTGCTTCCGCGTCGCCGACTTCGCTGACCAGGAAACGTCCCGCGGAAAGATCGACCCAGGCGAGGCCGTAGGCGCTCGCGTTCGTGGCGGATTTGCCGGCTGAAATCGCCAGCAGCAGGTTGTCGCGACGCTCTTCCAGCAACGCCGCATCGGTCACCGTACCCGGCGTGACCACGCGCACGATCTTGCGCTCGACCAGGCCCTGCGCGAGCGCTGGATCGCCGATCTGCTCGCAGATCGCGACCGACTCACCGAGCTTCACGAGCTTGGCGAGATAGCCCTCGACCGCGTGATACGGCACCCCGGCCATCGGAATCGGCGCGCCGGCCGAGGCGCCGCGCTGGGTCAGTGTGATGTCGAGCAGGCGCGCGGCCTTGCGCGCGTCGTCGTAGAACAGCTCGTAGAAATCGCCCATGCGGAACAACATGAGCGTGTCCGGATACTCCGCCTTGGCGGCGAAGTATTGGCGCATCAATGGAGTGTGAGATTCCAACCCTCTAGTGTACCTTGCTCCGCCATCTAGGTCAATAATTTGCGAGGTTTTCGTATCCATTATTTCAACTTGGTTCAGGTTTGCTCGGGGCATTTTTGTGTGTGGTCATGCCTTGGATGTCCATGTAGTGTCCACAGACTGAGAATTGGAAATTTCTTGTGTCCATGAATTTTCCTTGCAGATATATCGGAACGGCAGGTGAGGCCGTCGAGCTTGCAATCCACGATGACTAGCGATCGCCTGAAAGCTCAAGGCAAGAGCGTCATGCACCCGGTATTGACGGGAAGTCTCTTACGGAATAGTTAGAGGACACCGCGGAGGTTGCGCTTGAAATAACGACCAGCCAACGCTCCGAGCAAGACAAGCACCCAACCGAAAAGGACGAAGCCGAAAAACCCGAAGCCAATAAAACCCCAGAGTCCAGCGGGCCCAAGGCCACCAACGATTGCACAGAAAGAGAAGAAGGACAGAAGTGCTATCAACGCGCCATGGAAGGCACCAAATGAGGTGATCTTGAAGCAGGCGGACCACGCCGCAGCCAGAAATGCACCAACGAAAGGAAATGCGGCAAACAGCCATGGCTGTTTAAAGCCAAGAACAACATACGAGTTCTCCGAACCGGCGAAAAACCAAAGGAAGGTGCTGGCGCCTACCGCGCCCACGAAGCCAGTGACGGCAAACAGCAAGGAAAGCTGCCCCCTTTGAGTCATGTGCCCTCTAACGAAATCGAGTTCAGCGGCGAGCGCAGCGAGTCCGCTGCAACGAGGGGTTAGGCAGGAGCGGCGGCACAACCACGACGCTACCTTGGAACCGCGGGAATGAAGGCCGTACACTCGAGCTCGATTCGTGCTCCGAGTGCTAGACCGCTGGCTCCGAGAGCGCTCCGAGCCGGAAAGTGCGCCGGGAAGTACTGACGGTAGATAGCGTTGAAGGTCGCCCAGTCACGCATGTCAGCAAGGAACGCCGAACATTTGACGACATGCGCTAGAGAGGAGCCGTGACGCTGGAGCACTTCTCGAATGTTCTCGATTGCTTGTTTCGATTCCGGGCCTACGCCGCCAGGTACAAGATCGTCGGTACCTGGGAGGACGCCGACCTGGCCCGACACAAAGAGGAAATCGCCTGCGCGAACGGCCTCAGAGAAAGGGAAACCTTTGAGCGCAGGGTCAGGAGACGCGAAGTACTCTGGGCTCGCATGCGAACCAACCGGGGCCGAAGTGGAGCAGGCCGCGATGGGCACAAGCAGGGTGAGTGCGAAAGAAGCGATCGAAAGCGAGCGTAGGTTGCGACGCATGAGCAGTGATTATCTCCTGCCTAACTACAAATAGACCCCGGATCCGGGGCGATAAGTCTTATCCTGCGCGCGCCGCCAGCGAAGCCGTGCGCGAGGATGCTTTTTGTTGCGTTTACCTGTATTGCTGGTGAGACGTGCACGGGGGCGATTTTGAGAGCGTATTTCAAAATTGACTATTGGGGCTGCTAACGGCCGAAACATTCTGTCTAGCTGAGGTTGGCGCGCGCAGCGCGCAGGTCTTGCGAAAACCCGCACGGACGGAAAATCCATCCGTGCGGATCGTCGCTTGCGTGCGGATGATGAAACCATCCGCACGCAAACGACGATCTTTGAAGAGCCCGTTTCCCTCATTTTGAGAGGCTCTAAGTCGACGCAGGATCGGCCTTGATCGCCTGATATTCTGAAAACACGCCGAGTTCCAGATGCCGTTTAACCTGCGTCAGCCTCGCAGCGCTTAGTGCGGCCAGCACTTGTTCGGGGGATACACAGGCTTCTATGCTGTCCCAGTGATAGCGCCAGATCGTCGCAGTATCTTTTTGCCGGGAAATGAATCGCGTCAGGAACGGCAGAACGCCACGCATATACGTTTTGAGCAGCCATCGCCCAAAACGGTTTTGCGCCGGGGTAATTTCAAGCAGGCACAAACGGCCACCGGGCTTCAACACCCGCTCAAACTCCGCAAAGGCCACGCCCAGATCGCTGATATGGCGCAGCGCATAGCCCATGCTCAAGAAATCAAATTGATTGTCCGGAAAAGGCAACGACTCCGCGCGACCTTCGATCAACGCCATGGTCTCAGGCAACCTGCTGGAGGCCAGCATGCCGGGGCTGGGATCGACCCCGGTGACCAGGGCGGCGTCGCCGGTCAAAAGGCAGGCCTGCGCCGCAACCAGGCCGGTACCCACGCCGACGTCCAGCACCTTCATGCCCGCTTTCAAGCCGGCGCGAATCAGCGCCGCGCGCCGATAGCGGGAACCGGATCCCCATGCAAATATTGCCTCAATGTGGTCGTAATCCGCCGCGGTGTTGTCAAACATGCGACGTAAATAAGCCTGCCGCTCCTGCTCTGTCTGGTAGTAATCGGTCAGCGGGGCGTGCGGTGCATGCACCGGAGGCGTAGGTCTAGGAGGGGTCATGTTAAGGATAGGAAATCCAAAGCCACTTTGCCCAGTCTACGCCGTGGGTTCACGCGGTCAAGGCGCTCCGCAGGGCCGCCCGGCCTGCCCTGTGACGGGCACTTTTGCGGGTCGAATGCCCTTGCGGCGGCTACTGGCACTGAACAAAA
>PLNP01000020.1:0-17403 GCA_003142815.1 Rhodanobacteraceae bacterium | reverse complement strand
GGCCGCGGATCGGTGCCATGCGTGGCGCGCGGCTGGGTTCGCCGATGTGATCGAGAATGCGCACGATGACGGGGCGCTCGGTGATGAAGGCGACCAGCCGCATGCTGCCGCCGCAGCGCCGGCAGCGTAGCGGATCGACCTCGTAGATGCGGGCGATCAGCCGTGCCCAGGTGCGGGCGCCGCGTGATGCTGCAGCGGCCGGCTCTGGAAGGGGCCGGATCGTGGTCGGCAGGGCCCGTTGCAACATGATGGCGAGGAAAGCCGGCAAGCTGTCCGGCGGCGAACGCAAGATACTCGCGATGGGCCGGGTCTTGATGCTCTCGCCCTCGGTGTTGGTGCTCGACGAGCCCACGGCCAACCTCGCGCCGATGGTGGCCACGCAACTGCTCGAGGAGTACGTAAGAGGCTTCGCGGACCACGGATCAACGGTGCTGCTTGTGGAACAGAGGGCGAAGGCCGCACTTCGTATCTCTGACTGGACCTACGTGCTCGGGGGTGGTCGGGTCGTACTCAACGGCGCCCCGAAGGACCTTGAGGAGAACCCCGTCTTCGTCGATTCCTTCATGGGTGGTTCGTCGACACATCATTCGTGAATCGACCGATGTGCCAACGGCATTCGTTGATCAGCACGTGCACCGGACGCTAAGTTGGTGGGCCGTGCCCGCTCCGAGGTGACACCCGCGAACTCCCAACGACCAGGCGATGCATTGCGCCGGGACTGTTGGGCGATCTTCAGCGAGATACGTGACATCGGCACCGGAGAGCTCGAATCATAGTCTCACGGACGATGAATCTGACGTTTCCAAACGTCTTCTCCTACTCATAACTCCAGCGCAAACACTCCAATCGAGACGTCCTCTAACAAGGCCGTCAAAGGAAGTGTTCTGGCGTAAGCACTGAATCCGGGCCACGGCGGTCTTAAAGGCGAACCATCGCCTGAATCGCCGAACGGGCAGTGCCGCCCCAAGATCTAGAGACGGACGCTTGACAAGGCGGCGGCGGGTGCCTTCAGGTTGTTCACGTACTGCTGGATGGCAATGAATTGGCTGACGCCATCAAGGCCAGCTTCGGCGAGCACCACGCTGCCCGGGCCGCTGCCGAGATAGTGGCCGCGACGATAGGGATGGAGCGTCGCCTCGCGACCGGCGTCCGAACGCACCCAGCGGTACATCGTCGGCAACGTGAAGCCGGTGATTCCGATGGCTTCGAGCGCGTGCGCCTCGGGGAAGAGCTCACGGCGGCGCTCGGGCGACAGCGCGTCGAACAGTTCAACGCTAGCCACGTAGTACACCCTGGGGTCGATGCCCTCGTGCTCGAGCAGAGGCAGCGTCTCGGTAACGAAGGCGTAGGTGACGGCACTCTCTTGCAGCACGATCGTCACATCGCCTATCCCGATCGGACGTCGCAGCAAGTAGACACCAGTCGTTGCCGCTTCCGGCGCCGCGAGGCCGAGGGCGGCGCGATCGAGCACCTTCTCCTCGGGCCGAGTGACGAACGGCGCTATGAATGCGGGCCGTTGCGCGAGAGCGGTCGCTAGCAAAGGCCAGATCTCCTGCGGTTCCCATGGAGTGAGCGTGACGGCCGCTCCGCCAGGGAAGTTCTCCTGCAGGAGTTGCAGCGCTTGTGGGTCGGCGTGGGTGGGCCCGTCCTCGCCGGTGGCGAGTCCGGCATGGCCGCAGATCAGGATAAGCGGCATGCAGGGTTCGCTGCTGCCACCATGTCGTGCTTGCGCGCCGATGGCGTGCAGCCGTGCGGCGATATGGCCGAGTGGCGCCATGAATGCTCCGTAGGAGGATCCCACACCGATCGAACAACCGTAGGCGGAGACGCCCGAGAGCACTCCGGCGATCGCGTCCTCGCAGATGCCCCCGATGGACAGCAGCCGTGAGTCGGGGTTCGTGACGGCGTTCCAGTAGCCAGGCGCAAAGTCCGCCGCGATCGTTGCCACACTGGTCGAACCGAGCAGGTCGGCGGAGGCCGTGAACACGGCGCCGTCAGACCCCTTGTTGAGCAGCCGCAGCGACCGGCCGAGGGCTTCGCGCAACGTCATCGACGTACCGGGCTTGAGGCGAAGCTCCTCGGGCACGTCACCTGACGCGCGAGCAGCGAGTTCGAAGACGGCCTCAACGCGCGGCGCCGCCGGACGCACAGTCCGAGCGCGCCGTTCGAGGCGCTCGCGGGCAGTGGTCATCCTTGCGGCCAGCACCTTCGCTGCCGGCAACTCGCGCTCGAGACTGCGGCGCACGACCTGCAACGCCTCCCAGAAGCACTCCTCACGAAACTGCTCACCACCGGGCCCGGCGCAGCGGGGGTTGGCGGGATCGCACGTCGGCAGCGACAGTTCAGTGCCGTTGGTCAGTTCGCCCAAGGCCTCGTAGAAGCCAGCGGAGCAGAGCTTGTGCCCCGCGCCGTGTGAGGCTCTGCCCTCGAGTCCGTACTTCCAACCCTTGCGTGTGCGGTAGATGACCGCGGTGGGCTGGCCGTTGTCGATGCCAGCCGCGTGGCGCTGTGCGGCCACGATCTGCTGAAGGTCGTGTCCATCTGCGACCTGCACGACATTCCAGTCGTGCAGGTGAAACAGCTCACCGGGTTCCCACTGGACGTAGTCACCTGGAATCGTGCCCTCGCGGCAAACGTGGTCGCTGTCGATCGAGGACTGGTTGAAGTCGATGTGTGCCACGACGTTGAAGAGCGAGGCCGTGCCGGCGGCGGCCAGGGCTTCGCTGGCCCGTCCGGGTGTGAGCCCGCCCTCTCCCTCTGCGATGTGGACTCGCGGACAGTCCTTGCCGTAGCGGTCGCGCGCGGCGATGGCCATGCCGATGGAGCTCGCCATGCCAACACCCGAGGCGCCAGTGGCGAGGCGCACGAAGGGCGTGGCCGGGGTGGGGTGACCATCCAGTGCCCGGGCGTGCAGGGCCACGAAGAGCGGTGTCGCCGTAGTGGGATTGCGGCGAAAGCCGAGCAGGTCCTCGAGACGCAAGCGGTGCCGGTCGTCGCCCGCGAGGAGCGCTGGCGCGGCCACGCGTGCGATCTCGTCGCGCAGGGCCCACATCGCGTAGAGGCCCATCGCCTTGTGGCCTGCCGCGAACGACAGGATGTCGGCGTCCTGGCGATCGGGCGAGGCCAGGTCGTAGTCGAGGCTATCGAACAGGACGCCGGCCATGAGGCGCCCCGACGAAATCGAACCGCCCGGGTGTCCCGAGGTTGGCACGTAGTTGTAGAGCACGGCGCACAATGAGCGGTAGAGCAAATCGAGGATTTCGAATGCGGCGAGCTCGCCGGCCTCGAGCGGGCCGTCACCGGACGGCGTCGTCTCTTCGGCTGGGACCCACACCGCACGCCTAGACATTGCTTTGGTCTCCGGCGAGATACGCCTTCAGATGCTCGAGCCCTTCGACGATCTGCGCCGTGTCGATGCCCGAGTAGGCCAAGCGCACGAAATGCTCGTTCTCCCCGGGCTGCGGGCGGCCGAAATGCACACGCGAGCATACAGAGACACCGGTCGCGCGAAGCACCGCGCGGCGAAAGTCCTCCACATCGGTGAAGCCCTTCAGCCGCATCGCCTCGGTCACATTGGGAAAGAGGTAAAAGGTGGAATTGGGCTCGTAACAGCGTATGCCGGGCGCCTCGTTCAAGAGCGCGATTGCCGCGTCGCGCCGCTCGCGCAGGACCGACAGGATGTGCCGTGGCCCGGACTGGTCGCCCGTAAGCCCCTCGAGGGCGCCGTACTGGATGAAGTGGTTGGAACAAGACTCGTCGTTGACGTTGAGCTTGGTGATGACTTCGATGATGCTGCGAGGCCCGATCGCAGCGCCCAGGCGCCAGCCCGTCATGGCGAATTTCTTGGAGAAGGTGTAGAGGATGACGCTGCGATCGGCCATGCCTTCTAGAGACGCGAAGGAGGCACTCGCGCCGGAGTAGCGGATGTCGAAGTACGCCTCATCGCACAGGACCATGAGGTCGTTTCGTTCGACGAGCTCGGCGAGTCGCACGAACTCTTCAGGGGAGCACTCGGCGCCGAGAGGGTTTTGCAGGTCGTTCAATATGAGGATTCGAGTGCGGGGCGTGATGGCTGCTTCCAGCGCCTCGAGGTCAATTTCAAATCCGTGCTCCCCCTCGAGGTAACCATACGGAACGGCGACACCACCGTGGAACTCGATCTGCGACTCGTAGATGGGATAACCGGGGTTCGGATAGAGCACCTCGTCGCCCGGGTTCATGAGGGCGAGCATGAACTTGCCGATAACGGGCTTTCCACCCGGCTGGATCGCCACGCTTTCCGCGGTGTAGTTGAGGCCGTGCGAGGCGTTCACGTCGACCGCCAGGGCGTCCCTCAACGCCGGGATGCCGGCGTTCGGACAGTAGCCGGTCTTGCCGTCCCTGATCGCCTTGAAGGACGCTTCAACGACGTTGCTCGGTGTCGGGATGTTCAAGTCGCCTAGATGGAATGGATACACGTGATGACCTTGGGCGGCGAAGGCGGCGGCTTCGGCCGACACCGCGAAGGCGGTCTCGGTGCCGAGGCTGGCGATACGCTTCGCGAACTGGGGCCGGGCTCCCCCTGCCGTCTCGCGAGCCTCCTCGCCTGCCGTCCTTGCCGGATCGAACGTTCGCCCCTTGATGACCATCTTGCCCTCCAAGCGTTTACTGATTTTGCTGACTGGTTCGCGGCCACGCACCAACGAGTGGCGTCACTTAAGGCGAGAAACCTCAACGCTTCCCCAGTCTGTCATTGTCATCGGGCGAGCGCAAAGGCCGGGTGGTCGCAGAAGAACCGACAATTCGCGTCGTTCTGCTCGCCGTTGATTTACCCACAGATGACCTAGACCAGTCGGCATGACGGCGTCGATCAGATGTCCGAGCGGCTCTGAAACATCAAATTGGTGGCCCTAACCGGACAAACGTCGAACCAGAAAGTCCGGCAGGGACTGGACCCATTATCTCAGATCATCCTTGAAAGTTGATACAGAATGAATGAGTACCCACTGTCTGAACCTGCCTGACGTCAAGAAAGGATAAAGGATAGGAAATCCAAAGCCACGTTTGCCCAGTCTACGCCGCGGGTTCACGCGATCAAGGCGCTCCACAGGGCCGCCCGGCCTGCCCTGTGACGGGCACTTTTGCGGGTCGAATGCCCTTGCGGTGGCTACTGGCACTGAACAAAAANNCGACACGGCATCGCTCGCGTCGTCCTGCACCGTACGTGCGCGAAGACGGGCCGGTGGGAAGGTCGCTCGGTTGTCCGGCGATCAACCCGCAAGACTTCACGAACTTGGACCGCGAAGGAGCGCTGAAGGGATCGCTGATTTGGATCGATGGCCCGGTGCCTTCGCTCGCCACGTCGGCGTCGCTCGGCTGCCCGCATGCGCCGACGCCCGAGCGCGCGTGCAAGAAAGACGCATCGCTTTGGGCGGGCACGACGAGCACGACCTGGGGGATCGCATGGGTCAACTATTCACTTAAGGACTAGCATTGGTGCACCAACCAGCAGGGCTACCATGAAATTCTCTGAGTACATCCGTTGTGACGCTACGGCGCTTTCAGAACACGTTGCATCAGGAGCTGTCTCGCCCGAAGAGCTGCTGAAGTGCGCACTGGAGCAGTCAGTCCGAGCCAACCCCAAGACCAATGCCATATGCACGTCCATGGAGAGCCAGGCGCGTAAGCAGCTGACCGAACCGCCGAAAGGTCCATTTGCGGGGGTTCCGTTCCTCATTAAAGATGCAGTGCAGGACTATGCCGGGTTGCCGACGTCTTACGGCAGCAAGTCAATGCTGCGGTTGACACCACAGCAGCACTCTGCCGTTGTACAACGCTATCTCAACGCAGGCCTGATCATCTTCGGCAAGACGAACCTGCCCGAATTCGCCCTGAAGTCAGTCACCGACTCCAAGCTATTCGGCGTGGCCAGTAACCCGTGGGGTCTGGATCGCACCCCTGGTGGTTCCAGCGGCGGCGCGGCGGCTGCAGTTGCCAGCGGTGTTGTACCCATGGCCGCTGGCAACGACGGCGGTGGCTCGATTCGCATCCCGGCATCGTACTGTGGACTTTTTGGCCTTCGACCCTCGCGCGGTCGGGTCTCTTCGGGTCCCGGTTTAGGCGAAGTTTGGTGTGGTGCTTCCAGCGAAGGGGTGATTTCCCGCAGCGTTCGCGACAGCGCTCGGGCGCTTGACGTGCTGCAAGGTTCCGAGCCGGGTGACCCGTTCGACATCGCCAGACCTGAGCAGCCATATGCACAGACCATGCAGCGCGACGTTAGCAAGCTGCGCATTGGGTTCAGCACCACATCACCCATTGGCACCGCGGTTGATCCTCAAGCGGTTGCTGCGGTCAAGGACGCGGCGCAGCTCTTGCAGTCTCTCGGGCATGACGTGCAGGAACAAACACCATCGGTGGACGGGACCGCACTGTCGATCAGCTATCTGCACATGTATTTCGGATACGTGAGCGCCACGGTAAGAAAGGCACGCGCATTGGGCGCAAAGTCTGATGAATTCGAGCTTCTGACTCGACTTCTTGCCACGCTAGGTAATACGACAGCATCGGGTGTCTTTGTTGAGCAACTAGGCGCTTGGAACAACTATGCCCGTGCGCTGGGAACTTTCCATGGGCAGTTCGACATGCTGCTCACCCCAACTACAGCGACATCGGCACCAACCCATGGCACTGGTAATTTACCCAAGGCGCAGGAATGGGTGTTGTCGGCCTTGGATAGCATGGGGTTGCTTCGGATTCTGGCAGGCTTCGGACTGCTTGATGGCATGGTGAATCAAATCGCAAGGGACAGTCTGGCCATTGTGCCCTTTACACAGTTGGCCAATCTCACGGGCACGCCCGCCATGTCGGTACCCCTGTACTGGACGCCAGATGGTTTGCCCATGGGAGTACAATTTGCCGCTCGCTTTGGCAAGGAAGATCAGTTGCTGCAACTGGCCCGCCAACTCGAAGAGGCGCGCCCTTGGATGCAGAGCCTGCCTGGTTGGGTCACGAACGGTGATTGACGTGGTGCGGATGTAGTCCACCACAATGTAATCTGCCACCACACTTTGGCATTGCCCCACAAAAGGGGCATCAAATCAGTCCAAGTGCGAGGTATACCCGCTTCAAGTTGAGACGGTATCCCTGCGGTGTTGAAGTGGGCGCGCATACCGTCTACTGCGGATGGTGCGCGAG
Organism: Rhodanobacteraceae bacterium; assembly: GCA_003142815.1. GTDB lineage: Bacteria > Pseudomonadota > Gammaproteobacteria > Xanthomonadales > Rhodanobacteraceae > Dokdonella_A. The sequence continues at coordinate 10,230 of PLNP01000020.1, read as the reverse complement.
GATCAAAGAGCCGTACACATAGTAGCCAAGCTTTTCTTGTGCCTTTTGGTCGAAAGTCATCGCTTACCTCAGTTGTGGCGCCTAGCTCCCCTAAATTGGCCATGCTCGTTCGCTGAGACGCCAACTGCGGCACACTCTACAGAATTGCTGCAGGCCCTGCGGATGAAACTTGGGAGCCATGCCCATCAGAGCAGCAGGCATTTCCATTGTGCGGCGAAGGGCGTCATGCGAATGACGTGCACGTCTCAGACGCATTTCCACGGGGTTGCTGGTTGCGACGAACGAACGAGCTGTCTTGAAAGGTGATCGCCCAGCCGCATCAGGGTGATGATGTCCTGGCGGTTGTGATCGAGCACGCGCGCGAGATTGCGACTTGACTCGCCACGCAAATACGCCAGCCATGCAGCAGGCGCTTGCGCGCCGGGAAGGTCATCTTCGCGAACGATATTCAGGACCTCGCGCTCCATCGTCGACAGCTTGCAGTTTTCGAACGTCCCGCGGTAGGCACGGCGGGTCGGGTGCAGCCAGTCGATATGCGGCAGCTCCGCGAGACGATGGTCGATGCGGTTGAGGCGTAGCCGTCCCTTGAGCAGCGGCACGTCGTAGCTCTTGCCGTTGTAGCTGACCAGGATCGTGTCGGGCTGCAGCCAACCGGCGAAGGTCTGGAGCATGGCGGCCTCGCCGCCGGTGGTCGTCAGATAAATTTGTCTGACGGTGAGCGTCTGCGCTGTCCAGGAGCCGACGCCGATCATGAAGGCGCGCGTGCCTACTCCGCCAGCCAGCCCCGTGGTTTCGGTGTCGAAGCAAAGCAATCGCCGGCGATCAACGGAGCCACCGTCGATCCACGGAACCACCGTCGTCGCCTCCGCCTCGTAATGGAACGATTCCTCGACGTAGCGGACGCCCGGTGCGATCTCCTCGCCCGCGGGAGCGGCGAGCGGCACGTGACGAAGGTTTTCCCTCGATCGAACAAGCTGGCGAAGGACATCCAGACGTCTGCGGTCGCCGGCCTCAAGGGTCGCTCTCGCAACGATCCCGGCGTCCTTGCGTAGTCGTCGAAGGTGTTCCGAAAGCTCGCTCATGCGCCGAGCAACGCCAGCACGGTCGCTGCCCGTTCGCGTTGCGTCGTTGCCAAGCCGTCATCGGTTCCTGGAACGGGACCGATACACGCCGGACAGCCGGCCGTGCAGTCGCACGCCTCGACGAGGCCCATCGCCTCTCGCACGAGGAGCGCAGCGCATTGGAACAACGGCTCCGACAGACCTATCCCGCCAGGAAAATTGTCGTAGAGAAAGAGCGTCGGATTGAAGTGCACGGAGGCCTCCGGATCGCTGGACGCGCCGTCCGCGCTTCGCCACCGGCCCCTTCCGTTCACATCGCGCAGAGCGAACCACGCGGCATCCCCGGATCCGACGGACTTCTGAAGGTCGTGCCCGTCGGCCATGACGCGCACCAACGCGACGGTGTGGAGTGCGTAGGCCGCACCGAGGAAGCCATCGAGGGCCTCTTGGCGACTGGCAAAGGCGCTCTCCAACGCGGCTTGGGTCAACTGCCACCACACCGCGCTGGTGTGCAATTCCTGATCGGGAAGATTGACCGGCCCATACCCGATGTTCTCGTGGCTGTAGAACTTGATCTTCTTGTACCCGGAGACATGGCGCACGACGTGCACCTCGCCGTGATGGCAGGTGCCCCCTCCCGCCATCGCGCCGTCAAAGCGGTCGAGGACCTTCAGCTTGGTGTAGTCGATGGCATCCGTGTAATAGTCGGCCGCGGTGGTCGTCACGAACGCCTTGCGCCCCTCCCAGTCGAGGCGCTCGACTTGATACGGGCGCGACTGCACCATGTAGATCGCGCCCTGGTAGAGGGTGAGCGCCGCACTGCTGTAGTCCACCTCGGCGATGATCGTCTGGCGTCCCTCCGTCCGGTCGACGACGGCGAAGTTTCCGTCAGCGACCGAGCGCAGGCTGACCGCACCGGCTNNACGGAAGCTCGAACGCGGCGCAGCGGATGTGGTCGAGCAGGATCAGGAGCTGATCCGGCGCGATGCGCGCATTTTCTGCGGTGGCAGTCTCGAAGAACTCCGCGTGGCGCACGATGTATTGGTCCAAGGGTCGGCTCGACGCAACGACCACCCCGATGGACGGCCGCTGGCGGCGACCCGCTCGACCAAGCCGTTGCCAGGTGGCCGCGATCGAGCCCGGAAAGCCATTGAGGATGGCGACATCCAAGGCGCCGATGTCGACGCCGAGTTCAAGCGCCGACGTGCTGACCAGGCCGTCGACCTCACCGGCACGCATCGCCCGCTCGGTCTCGCGCCGCTCGGTCGGCAGGTAACCGCCGCGATAGGCGCGGATGCGGGGAGGCAGACGCGGATCGTGGTCGAACACATCCTTGAGGTATTTGGTCAGCACTTCGACCATCAACCGGGATTGGGCGAACACGATCGTCTTCATCTTCGAGCGAATCGCGTAACGTGCCAAACGCATGCTCTGCGAGCGTGACGACGCGCGAATGCCGAGATCCGGATTGATGACCGGAGGATTCCAGAGGAGGAGATGCCGCTCGCCACACGGAGCGCCGCTCTCGGTGATGGCGTGGACCGGTTCGCCCAGCAGGGCTTCCGCATGGGCGTGCGGATTGCCAATGGTCGCCGAGCACAGGATGAACGTCGGCGACACCCCGTAGAACGCGCAGACCCGACGCAGGCGCCGGATGACGTTGGCAACATGCGATCCGAAGACTCCTCGATAAGAATGCACCTCGTCGATCACGACGTAACGAANNCTCGAAGAACTGCGCCCATTTGGTGTGGTGGGGCAGGATGGCCTGGTGCAGCATGTCGGGATTGGTGACCACGATGTCGCCCTTGACCCGGATCGCCTGGCGCGCATCGTTGGGTGTATCGCCATCGAAGGTGTAGGCGCGCAATCCCAGATCGCCGGCCCGGTTGACCTCCAGCAGCTCTGCCACCTGGTCCTGCGCCAGCGCCTTGGTCGGGAACAGGTAGAGCGCCTTGCCCTTCGACTCGCGCACTGCCTCGATGACCGGCAGGTTGTAACAGAGCGTCTTGCCGGACGCGGTCGGCGTAACGACGACCACATGCTTGCCAGCATGAACGGCGTCCCAGGCTTCGCGCTGGTGGCTATAGAGCCGTTCGATACCGCGGCGCTCCAACGCGTTTCGCACGTCCGGGGATAATTCCGGGGGGAAGTCCGCGTAGCGCGCGGTTTGTGCGGGTCGGCGGAAGTAGCCGGTGATCCGATCGCCATACTTGGCCGCCCAGCGCTCGACCAGGCGCTCGACCGACGGGGAGGATGGCGCAGCGTAAGGGAACGGCGGTTTCGTGACGAAGGACATGAGGGCACTCCATTCGGGAAGTGCCCTTCAATATCCTGGTCGGTTCTCATATCCTGCGATAACGAGCAGGCGGTATTCGTGAAATCGATACGCTAGGATGCGCTCATGTGCGGTCGCTACGCCCTCTACGGTCCGATTTCTCGCAAGCGGCCTCTGCCCGAGGAAACCCAGAACGACTGGCTGGGTGAACTCATCGAGCAGGTCAACCGGCGTAAACCCCGCTACAACTTCGCGCCGACCCAGACCTCCCCGATCGTCGGCGTCGGGCCGAACGGCATCAACGTGCATGAGCTTCGGTGGGGCCTCGTTCCGTTCTGGGCCAAGGACGTCAAGATCGGCTACAAGGCGATCAACGCCCGCGCCGAAACCGTCGCAGAGAAACCCATGTTCCGCGCCGCATTCAAGGACCGGCGCTGCCTGGTGCCCGCCCGTGGCTACTTCGAGTGGAAGGGCGACAAGCCGCCGAAGCAGCCGTACTTCATCCATTCGCCCGACACCGACCTGCTCCTGTTCGCGGGGCTCTGGGAGACATGGCGACCAGAAAAGGATGCGGAGCCGCTCTACACCTACACAATCGTTACGGGGCCGCCGGGGTTGGTCTCCGGCGACATCCACGACCGCGCACCGGTCATCTTGCCGCCAGCGCTATGGACGACGTGGCTGACGGGAACGGCGGAGGAAGCCAAGGCGATCCTGCAGTCGATGCCCGAGCCCTCGTTGGCGTACTACCCGGTTTCCAAGGCAGTCGGAACGCCGAAAAATGATGAGTCCGAGCTGGTCGAACCGATCGAGATCGAACTGACAAAGCAGCACCCGGCAACGAGGACAACACCATGACCAGTGAACGCCTGAAAGCTCAAGGCAAGAGCATCAAACGCCCGCTATTGACGGGAAGTCTCTTACAGATTTGTTGGACCACAGCCTATGCATTCTCGACGCGCTCCTGCAAACGATGCTGCAAATAGACTTTAGCATGCATGTTTTCTTTCATGATTGGGCCCGTTGGTGCTTTCTCGAAGTGTGCATTGAACAACTCTGCACTGGTCTCCATTTCCCAAAGTCTTGCGTAGTACAGTTTGTCCTCAGTTAAATGCGCGACAACCACCAATGCCGTCAATAACGGATGGTTGTTTGTCACGTTACTTCCCCGCGTCTTGCCATGCTCAAGCTCAACGGCTAGAGCATACTGAAACTCCCAGAGGTGGCCGAGCGTCTTGGCGCGCTTGTATCGTTTTCCCTTTGGTAGAAAATCGGAAATGATGTCAGGCTGTGGCTTGCCCTTATTTTTCGGTTCTAGCAAGCGGGAATCGATGGCGTAGCGTAGTTGGGCTAAGACCGCTTTGGCTTCTCGTTCCGGAACGATATTTGGTCCCAGCGGAGACTTGGGCGCGATCTTGTCGAGTACGAGCATTGACCAGTTGCGGCTCGTCGCAAATCCCAGCGAACGGCAATAGGCACCGACGGATGGACGACTTAAGAAATTGAAGTCGACAGTTTTACCTAGATTAAACACCGACAATTCGTGCATGATGAATTCAGTTAGCTTTGAGGCAGGGGCGCGTTGGTCTAGCAACTCGGAGAACGATGGCTCTTTCATCACGGTTCCTGGCAGGTAGTGCGTGGTCTAACGCCCAAGTTCAGGGGCGGACCAAAACTTGCGGCTGTTGCTTCTCAGCAAGTTTTGGGACGGAGAGTTCCTACGAAAAAGTGGACACCCATGGGTTAGGCGCACTGGGCTTCAAACTCGATGGGAGAAAGGTAGCCGAGCGCCGAGTGTAATCGTTGATTGTTGTAGAAATCGATGTAGCTGCGTACGGCGCCTCTTAGCGGGTGCTCGCTGGTGAAGCGACGGCGGTGGTACATGTCGGACTTCATGGACTTGTTCCACGATTCCAGGTGGGCGTTGTCGGTCATCCTGCGGGGACGATTCACGCTCTGCACAAGGCCGGATTTTGCCAGAGTGTGCTTGAAGTCGTTGGCCAGAAACTCGACACCGCGATCGCTGTGGAAAAGCGTGCCCGGTTGAGGTTTGCGATGGCGAATGGCTGACGCCAGTGCTCGACAGGTGAGGCGGGCGGTCCGCTCCGATCCCAGCGACCCTCCGAGCAGTCGGCGAGAATAGCGATCCATGACGGTGGCCAGATAGCGCCACGTCCCCGAAACCTTCAGGTACGTCACGTCTCCGACCCAGACCTGATCCGGCCGATCGATCGTCAGCTCGTGGATGTGGTTGTCGACACTGGAGAAGAACCGGCCCAAGCCGGGAAGCTGTCGATAGAGGTCGGCTGAGCAAGCCCTCACCGCGTTATCCCGCATCAAACGCTCAATCCGGCGCCGTCCGGCAGACTCGCCTTCTCTTTGCAGCGCGGCATGCACGCGAGGGCTGCCGTAGGTTTGCCGGCTGTCGCGATGCACCTGACGGATTCTGTCGAGTAAGCGCTCGTCTTCCTGAGCGCGTTGGCTGATCGGTCGGGCGTGCCAAGCGTAGTACCCACTCGCGCTGACGCCATACAGACGGCACAGGCGTCTCACGGGGTAGATGTCCTGCTGGTGCTCGATGAAGGCAAAGATCTCGCCTCTCGATCGGAAGTGAACGCGATCGCTTTTTTTAAAAGGTCATGCTCGATCTTGAGTTGCTCATAGGCCTTCTTCACCCGACGCAGCTCCTGGATCTTCGCATCCAGTTCGGCAATCGGTTGTTCGAAATCGAGGAAGTTCGGGTTCATTCGCTGCTGTTCGCGCCCGTATGCTGCGCGCAAAGACTCGAAGTATAGCGGCTCGCGGGTATCCGGTCAGCGCGCGGTTCTGTAGGAGCGGCGCGCGGTTCTGTAGGAGCAGCGCAGCCGCGATAGGCGTCACACTGTGCGACCACCATCCCGGGCAAAACCGAGGTCAGAGTCGACTTTCCTGCAGCGATTCCGTACGGCCATCAAGCTTAGCTCAACTAACGCGCGGTCGGCGACGATTGCAAGGCGACCAAAGCATGAGTGTGCGGCGAAAGTGCACTCTGACCCCGGTTTCATTCGGTTTCATTGGAGTTCCAAAAGGTATGGAAGGCCCAAACACCTGTCGTGCGGATATGCTTGACACTTGATGTTCGGAGATTCAATACTCGGCGCGGAACAGCTCAGGGCTCACGCCGGGCTGGCTCGTCATCCTTTTTGGAGAAATATCATGCGTATGCTCGTTCTGGTGTTGCTCGTCCTCCTCCTGATCGGTGCGCTGCCGACATGGCCCTACAGCACGGGGTGGGGCTATTACCCCAGTGGTGGCGGGTTGCTCATTCTCATTATCGTGGCTGTGCTGCTATTGCGCCGTGCTTGAGGGCTAATACGTTCAGGCCACGATCCGGTCCTTGTGTTGCGCGCGGCCGTCATAGTTCATAGATTTTACTTATTCTTATGAAAACAATAGGCTTCGATCCTGCCGCCGTTCGTGCCGAACCCCGACCGGCCAGGTTCTCATTGGCGGCGAACTACGATCTGGACCTGGTTCCGGCTATCGCCGCGTACCCGGTCGAAGAAGTTTACGGAAAATTTCCCTCCGACGGTGTCAGCGGGGGCCGTCCCCGATATCTGGCGACACCGCTCTCGGAATCAGATCTGCGACATTACATCCGCCTGCTCGATCAACATGGCATTGCCTTCAATTATCTGCTGAACGGCGCCTGTTTTGGCAACCACGAATGGACACACTCCTGGCAGAAACGGGTAACGGCCCTGCTGACCAAGTTGGGCGAATTGGGCGTAAGCCGGGTCACCGTATCCACCCCTTTTCTGCTGGAATTGGTTAAACGTCGTTTCCCCGAGTTCAAGGTACGAGTCGGAATTTATGCCCAGGTGGATACGCCCCGGCGTGCCCGTTTCTGGGAAGATCTCGGGGCGGATGCCATCACTCTGGAGAGTTTCTCGATCAACCGGAATTTCCGCCGCCTGGCGTCTATCCGCCGCTCGGTACGTTGTGATCTTCAACTGATCGCGAATCACGTCTGCCTCGTAAACTGTCCGCTGCAAACCTATCATCAAAACGGTTTCGCCCATGCATCTGACGACACCAGTACGCTGTTCATCGACTACTGCTTCCTGCGCTGTTCGCGGTTGCGCTTAACGGATCCGTCTCAGTTCATCAAAGCTGCTTGGATTCGGCCGGAAGACCTCGTCACCTATGAAGCGATGGGGTACACNNGTCGTATGGCTTCAAGGAACCGATCCGCAAGGAATCCCTCTGGAGTCTGCGTCACTTCTGGAAGCCGCGGCAGGTGAATCCGCTGCGACTGAAACCGATGCTTGACTTGGCGCGCATGCAAGGCTGGCTCTCGCCACTGCCGGAGTGCCCAATCCGGGTAGAGGCGCGGAAGATCCCGGAGAATTTTCTGGAAAGTTTTCGCAAACGTGACTGCGCCTCCATGGACTGCCAAGCTTGCGGCTATTGCGAGGGGATTGCCGCACAGGCCGTTTCGATCTCGCCGGAGTACCGCACCGAGGTGTTGAGAAAGTACGAGGAAATGGACGACACCATGGTAACTGGAGCGCTCTGGAGAGTTTGAATCGCGCACCACGGCAGCGGAGTTCCTGGACCGGCCAGACTGTGATCGTGCACTGGCCGCCGAAACTGAAGAGCGCCATAACGGTTCCCCCTACCCATCCTCGATTTCGGCTAGGGAACCGTACAATTGAGTCCGGTGAACGGCGCGATCAGCAAGGAGAGAATCAATGTTCTGTTGGTGGTGAACGCCGTGCGTACCCCGCTTTTCACATAAATTCAATGTGCGTGTCCCTGAAGATCAGTCCGACGGGCAGTCGACTCACTATTCCGTTGTATTGCCGTCGAAGTGCTCCTTATCGGCCTCCGCCTCGTCTCGGGTATGGTGGACGACACCATCCCGATGATTCGGCGGCGCATAGATCGTATAGAGCTTCATTGGAACACTGCCGGTATTGATGATGTTGTGTTTCGTCCCGGCTGGGACGAGCACGGCGAAGCCCGCGCTGATCGCCGTGCGAACGCCATTGAGAACGGCCTCGCTGGTTCCTTCCTCCACGCGAAAGAATTGATCGAGCTTGTGCACTTCCGCCCCGATCTCTTCCTTGGGCTTTAACGCCATGACGACAAGCTGCAAATGCTTTGCCGTGTAAAGGACCCGGCGAAAGCCCGTATTCTTGACGGTTATACTCTCGATGTTCTGCACGTACCTTTCATAGCAGTTCCTCCGGATGCAGCGGGTATATTCTTCCCGCAACCCGCCAGCGTACCGGCAATGACTATTGCAGCCAGCCTTTCACTAACCGGATATTTTGCATATGTCTCTCTCCTTAATACTTGATATTGTGGTTTTCATGATTTTGCTGAATCTGTTCGTTGCATTTCTCTACCACATCACAGCAAGTTTCTCTTCCCCTTTTCTATATTAAGCTTACCCAATGAAGCTTTGATAAATGCCGGAATATCTGCGGGGCAGCGGCTCGAAATAAAATTTCCGTCCTTCACCACCTCCTGGTCACGATACTTAGCGCCGGCATTTTTAATATCCTGAATGATGGATTTCCAGCCTGTAACCCTGCGTCCTTTTAACAGGTTTGCAGTAATCAATAGTTGTGCCCCATGGCAAATGAACAAAATTGGCTTACCTGTCGCGGCAAATTGTTTCACGAAAGCGACTACCTCGTCATGGCTCCTCAACAGATCCGGAGAATATCCGCCTGGTATAAAGAGCGCATCAAAATCACCGGCATCCACATCGCTAACCGCTTTTTCTACTTTAACCTTGATGCCGGCTGTTTCTCCTTTAACGGTTCCTTTTTTGACCCCTAAATGTACAAGTTTGTGTCTTGCTTTTTTAAAAGCCGCTGCGGGTTTTTTGTACTCCGAATCCTCAAACTTATTCTCAATCAAAACTCCTATTACAGCCATATCAGCCTCCTTTATCACTTTCTAGAATCTTATATATGCCACAAACGAAATTCAGGATCACAATTTCTTTATTCTGGTATCAATGCCCCGGTTTAAGAATGACCTTGGTCCAGCCNNTGCGCGCATCAAAGTTTTCGTAGCCTTCGGCAGCCCGGTCAAGTGGCAGTTCATGCGAGATGATGAAGGACGGTTTCGCTTTTCCCTCTGCAATCAGCTTACACAACTTGCGGTTGTATGCTTTTACATTTGCCTGGCCAGTCCCCATGTGCTGGCCCTTGATCCAAAACTGGCCAAAGTCGAACGCAATCTGACCTTGCTTGGCCAATTTATCTTTGGCGTGAGGGTCTTCCGGTACGAAAACCCCCACAACTCCGATACCGCCAGTCGGGCGCACCGTTTTCACTAGATTGTTCATCGTCAGGTTCGGCACCTCATGCCCTTTGTGATCGCAGCATTGATAGCCCACGCATTCGCACCCCCGATCCGCTCCTTGGCCCGCGGTCAGCGCCATGACCTGTTCCACGCCAGACCCATCCGAGTCATCGACCGCGATAGCACCGATTTTTTCCGCCAATGCCAGCCGGTCCTTGTGCATGTCCACGACCATGACCTTGCTGGCCCCTTTGATAATCGCGGAATACGCCGCCATAAGACCGACCGGCCCAGCGCCGTAAATGACAACAGAATCGCCTGCCTGCACGCGTGCGAGCTCGGTGGCGTGATAACCGGTCGGAAAGATATCCGACAACATTACGTAATCATTTTCCTTTTCCTCAGCATCGGGCGGGAGAACCAGACAGTTGAAGTCGGCATAGGGCACACGTAATAACTCTGCCTGTCCGCCACTGTATGGCCCCATGCCTGCGAAGCCATACGCTGCACCGGCGTTGCCGGGGTTGGCAATGAGGCAGAACCCTGTGAGTCCACGCTCGCAATTCTCGCAAAAGCCACAAGAAATAT
>PLNP01000004.1:233-15992 GCA_003142815.1 Rhodanobacteraceae bacterium | reverse complement strand
GTGGTGTCGTAGATGCCGATGCTGTTCACGCTGCTGGTGCCGGGCACGAGCGTGGCTTGCAAGGTGTACCAGCGTTGGCCAGCCGGGCCGCTGCCTTGACCGGCGTTGCTGGCGTACGTGTACCAACCCGCGAACAGCACGTTCTGGATCGGGTTGACATCGAATACCAAACCCTGACCGCTGGTCGCCGGGTTGTACCAAGCGCCGGACAACAGGTAGCTCGCTGCGGCGCTGCCGTTGTCGCCCGCCTGTCCACAGGTCACGTTCGCGTCGAGCCGGGTCAGCGGAATGGTGCCGCTGCGAGCGCTGCCATCGCTGAAGTTGTATTGCAGCGAGCCGTGCGTGCAGTCGCTGAACTGGAGGGTGGCTTGTCCGACCGGAGTCGTCGTGGTTGCGAGCGACGAAGCGAACGAGCCGCCTTGGGTCAGATAGATCGACGACGTCACCGAGGCACTGTTGGAACTCACTTGGGCTTGTAGCGTGTACCAGCGCTGTCCACCGACGGCGGTCACATCGTTGGTGTACCAACCGGCGAACAACAAACCGGTACCGGCGCCATAGAAGTCCGGCTCGACCTCCATCACGATGCCTTGGCCGTTGATCGCCGGGTTGTCCCAGGAGCCGGTCAATCCGTGCTGGTCGAGATTCACCGCGCCGGCGTTCGGATTGCTCCACTGCGCGAGCAGATTGGCGACATCGATCGAGCCGAGACCGGTGGCCAGGTCGTAGCCGGTCCCGACCCTGTAGCCAGGCAACCCGCCGCTGAGACCGCTCGGGCCGGGCGTGGTGTTGTTGCACAGGCTCGGTATCGCCAGTGTGCAATTGGTGACGCCGCTGCTGGCTACCGTCACGTCGTGGAAGACGCCGTTGGTGGGGTTCGCTGCGAGCGCATAAAAACGCGGATTGAGGTTCGCTTGCGCTGATCCGGCGTTCTGGTTGAGCAACGCCGCGATGCCGGCCATGCTCGGCGCGGAAGCGGAGGTTCCGCCGAATCCAAGAGGTTGAAAGCTTCCGTTCGTCGTAACGACACAAGAAGCGCCTTCGGCGGCCATGCAGCCGAAATATGCGTCGTGCAGCGATGCGCCGAACGAGACATCCGGCGTGTAGCGACCCTGTTGACCCGGCACGCCGGTGCCCACCTGCCACGACGGGGTCGGGATATACGCGCTGACACCACCGCCGGTCGCGGCCAATTGCGTGGAACCATCGCTGCCGGTTGGTTCATTCCACGCGCCTTCCGGAATGTAACCGAACGCGGACAGGAAATCGGCCCCATTGCTCGACGCCCAATAGGCCGAGGGATTGGCGGTGTCCGCGAACTCGGTACCGCCCACGCAGGTGACATAGCCAGAAGAGCAGAGGGCGTTGGTGCCCGCAACCTGGACGGCCGGTGGAGGTTGGGTAGGGTCTGCGCAATCCGCCACACCGCTGTCGCCCGACGCGACGAAGGTCGAGATGCCCTCCATCGCGGCCTGGCTGAACAAGTCGTCCAGCCAATGCACGCTTCCAGATCCGCCACTCTCCGCTTCGCAGCCCCCGAAGCTGATGCTGAGAATGTTGGCGGGGACCGGCGTCGTGTCGATCGCGTATTCGATAGCAGTCTGTACTCCGTCGCTCGAAGCGGTATTCGCGCTGATAATCAATTTGACCGCCGCGCCCGGCGCGACGCTGCCCGCGCGTTCGACATCCAGCGTCGCCTCGCCCTGCTCGCTGACCAGGTCGCTCGGATGGCCGCAGCTCGGTGTTCCCGTTTCGCTGCAAGTCGTTGCGGCAGGGCCCGGGTCGGTGCCGCCGGGCGGGATGATGATGGTCGGATACCTGATTGCAAGACCGGACAGGGTCTGGAAGTTCATGATATCCGGTTCAGAGGTGCGCGCGAGCCCGACGATCGCAATCGTTTGTCCGCTGCCGTCGATGTTCTGTTGGTACACCGGCTCCAGATTGTAGATCTTCGCGAAATCCGCCGGAAACACCAGATGGCTGCATACCGTTCCGTTGCAGCTGGTTTCGGCGGGCTGCGGCGACCCGTTACCCAAGAACATTTTCCGCGCTCCGATGATTCGATGCGCGGGTCTGAATGTGATCGGACTGAGGCCGATCACATAGCGCACGGCATCGGCGAATGCGGCCGGGATGCTCGCAGCGACAGTATTCGCGATGCGCTTTTCCGCGTCGGCCTGAAAATAATGCAGCTCGGTTCCGAACGCGGACGCGACGTCGGCGGCGCGACCACTGAAGTGAATTCGCGTGCGGCTGTTGGCGACTGCGGCGACGGAGAAGCCCTGCATGAGCAGCCAATTCGACAACGCATCGATGTCGTGCTGCGTCGCGCCGAAGCGCTCGCCGATCTCGTTCGGCGAAAGCCAGTGGTGGTAGTTCGGCGAGGCCGCATCCTGCTGCTCCCGCAACAATTGATCATAGGCGAGCTGGCGTTCCGGCGAGCGGCGCAGGACCAGGCTCAGATGGTCGAGCGTCAGATCGGCGGGCACCGCGCCGAGGTCGTTCTTCGGCTGCGCCCAAGGCGCACCCTGGTCCGCAAGGGCCGCGCGTTTCGCGTTGTCGACGGGCGTGACGATCGCATCGCCCGCCGCGGCCTGCGACGTGGCGGACAGCAGCAGCGTGAGCGCGCAGATGCCGGTGGCGAGGCTGCGCATCCACCTCTGCGCCGCGTCAGTGCGCAGCAACCGCATGGGAAAGGGCATTCCGTTCATCGGGACTCTCCTTGCACGGAGGATTTGGAGCAGGCGCGCTGCGCGCTGCAACGTTGTCATTTCGCGGCTAACCGTAGCAGCGCAGGACGGATTTGGGAAATGGACTTGCGGCGTATCGGTCGTTTCTGACCACTCCCTTTCCTCTCGATCTTCCATCCCCGTTTCTCGACGATGCTTATTATTGATCCGGCACTCAAACAGTTTGAGGGCCATCCGCTTTCCTTCCCTTCGCCAACGGGGGAGGGCAACGGTGAGGGATTGATTCGATCGCTGAATCTGGCTTCGTTCCGAATCCATAACGGATTGCGCGTCGATTCGCAGGGGACCGCCGTGACCGCCACCGCGCCGCGCGCGCCCGGCTTCCGTTACTACGACTTGCTCGTCGGTGGCATGGTCGCCGTGCTGCTGAGCTCGAACCTGGTCCACGCCGCCCGGTGAACGGGGCCGCGGGTTCACGGCGTCCTTCAGCCGTGGCGTGCCGACACCACCGGCACCTGCCACACCGCATAGCGCGGCGGCGTCTCGATGTCGGCGATCATCGCATCGAAATCCGCGCGCAAGTCGGCAGGATCTCGCCCGCTCGCTTGGGCGAGTGGCTCGACGTAGCCGTCGCGCCACGCGCGCAGGATGCCGGCGAAGGTTTCGCGTGGCACGCGCAAGGTGTCCACCACGATGTAATCGACCGCGAGTTCGGTGTAACCGCGTTGTTCGAGCAACGGCGATGTGTGGCGTCCGATGCGGCCGTCGCAACCGATGCTTTCCAGATACGGCAGCACCGTGTCAACCCAGAAGCGATCCGGATCGCGCGCGCCGCGCGGCATGCGCAACATGCCGTAGTCCTCCGAGAGCAGATGCAGCCAGCCGCCGCGTTTGAGCACGCGGCCGATCTCGTCGAGCACACGCGGAAAGTCGGGCACCGCCTGGGACATGTGCCTGCAGACGACGAGGTCGAAATGTACTTCGGGATACGTCAGCGCGAACGCATCGCCGACCTCGTAGCGCACGCGATCGCCGAGCGCAGCGCTGTCGCGACGCGCGATCGCCAGGTTGCCATCGAGAATGTCGACGCCGACGATCTCAGCCTGTGGATAGCGCTGCGCGAGGCGTCGCGTGATCTCGCCGGTGCCGCAACCGAGGTCGAGGACGCGCAAGTTCCCGGACAATCCATAGCGATCGAACAGCGCCTGCTCCTGCGGCCAGATCGCCTGCGCCTGCAGCGCGAGATTGCGCGCCATCGATTCGTCGCCCATCTGGCGGGCCTGCGGGTTGCGGTCGCTGGTCATCGCTGTCGTCTCGGCCTCAGGGAGCGGCGGCCGCTCGGTTATCGCGTTCGCAGGGCGCGCCGCCGATCATACGCGGGAGGCGACGACGAAGAGCGGCGGTCCATCGCAATCGCCGCCGGTGCCCCCATCTGATCGCCCAGAGTCCGATTCCAGGAGCGCCCATGATTCCGTTTTCCGTGCTCGACCTTGCCCCGGTCTGCGAGGGCAGTGACGTCGCGCAGTCGTTCCGCAACACCCTCGATCTCGCCCGTCACGCCGAGCGTCTCGGCTATCACCGCTACTGGCTCGCCGAGCACCACAACATGCCCGGCATCGCCAGTGCCGCGACCGCGGTGCTGATCGGCCATGTCGCCGGCGGCACTTCGACGATTCGCGTCGGCGCCGGTGGTGTGATGTTGCCGAACCACGCGCCGCTGCAGGTGGCGGAGCAGTTCGGAACGCTGGCGTCGCTGTATCCGGGCCGCATCGATCTCGGACTCGGCCGCGCGCCGGGCACCGATCAGCCGACCGCGCGCGCGTTGCGTCGCTATTTCGACAGCGCCGAGACATTTCCGAACGATGTCGTCGAGCTGCTGCGTTATTTCGAGCCGGCCGAGCCCGGCCAGCCCGTGCGCGCGGTGCCCGGCGCGGGTGTCGAGGTGCCGGTCTGGCTGCTCGGCTCGAGCCTGTTCAGCGCTCGGCTGGCGGCTGCGCTCGGCCTGCCATTCGCGTTCGCCTCGCATTTCGCGCCGGACGCGATGAGCGACGCGTTGGACATTTACCGCCGCGAATTTCGCGCATCCGCGCGTTTGGACAAACCGTATGCAATGCTCGCACTGAACGTGGTCGCCGCCGGCACGAACGATGAGGCACGCCGCCTCTTCACGACCCTGCAACAGAGTTTCGTGAACCTGCGCCGCGGCAAGTTCGGTCTGGTGCCGCCGCCGATCGACGACATCGAGACTTTCTGGACCGAACAGGAGAAGTTCGGCGTCGAGCGCGCATTGGGTTGCGCGGTCGTCGGCGACTCTGACAGCGTGCGTAACGGCATCCGCGATTTCATCACGCGCCACCATCCCGATGAGCTGATGCTGACCGCGAATATCTTCGACCATGCCGCGCGCTTGCGTTCGTTCGAGATCGCGGCATCGGTACGCGGCCAGTTCGACGAAGGCGGGAATTCGCGCAGACAGACGGGTTGAGCGGCAGAATGCCGGTGACGCCTCGAAACTCGGCCGCTTGTATGCTCACGCGTTCCAGTTTGGAGAACGCGTATGCCACAGGCTGAACAGTCGCTGCTCGATGAGGTGAACGCGATGTGTGGAGACGACCGTTGCAGGCGGATCGTCCTGGACCATTGTCCCGGCATTGATCCCGCCGCAGCCATGGGGACCTTCAACGCGCGCATCCATCCGCGCGACCAGATGCTGCTTCATTCACTGCGTCACCACCGCGATGCCGGAGCCGCCTTCAGCCAGTATTTTGGCATCGCGCTGCAGCAGTACAGTAGCGCGCACCAGATCATGGGGATGCTGTTCGGCGATGCGGCGGTCGGCATCGACGTACTCGATTTCGCGTGCGGCTACGGGCGTCTGCTGCGCTTTCTCGGCCTCGCTATGCCGCCGTCGAAGATTTGGGCTTCGGAGCTGCAGGCCGACGCTGTCGCGTTCGTGGAGCAGGCGTTCGGCGTGCAGGCGTTCGCCTCCCACGCCGACCCAGCGCAATTCACGCCCGGCCGGCAATTCGATTTCATCTGGGTCGCATCGCTGTTCTCGCATCTGCCCGAATCGTTGTTCCATGCGTGGCTGGCGAAACTGATCTCGCTGCTGGCGCCGCGTGGCGTGCTGTGCTTCAGCGTTCGCGATGCCGCATTGATGCCTGAGGGTGAAGCGCGTCCGGCATCGGGCATCGCCTATGTCGAAGCCAGTGAAAACGCGGACATCGGCACCGACATCTACGGCACGACCTATGCCGACGAGGCGTTCGTGCGTCGCGCAGTGCGCGCGACGACCGGCTACGATCGGCCGTTGCACCGGCTGAGTAGGGCGCTTGCACATGAGCAGGACCTCTACGTCTTCGCGCAGGATCCGCATCACGATCTGTCGGGCCTGACCGCTTTCCGCCGCGGCCCATGGGGTTGGCTGGATCGGGCCAGTCTGTCCAGTTCCGGCGAGCTGCGGCTCCAGGGCTGGGCGGCATCGCTGGACGATGGCGCCGTCGACTGCGTCGAGATCGACATTGATGGCCGGCACCACCATTGCGCGACCGGTGTCGCGCGCGCGGATGTGAGCGCAGCGTTCACGGATGTTCGCCTGGAACATGCCGGCTGGGATTTCCATTGCATGCTCGGAACTGGCGTGCATGCGGTACGGATCGCAGTGAGTGCTCGCACGGCGCGGAGAGAAACAGCTCTGCTTTATGTGGGAACTGTCCGCGTGGACGAGGGGCCGCCGGGTTCCTAGGCACCTTCGCTTTGGCGCGACGCACCGATATCGCCGGACACACCGCCGAGGCCAGGCGGGCATTGTCGTATCCATCCGCTACAATGCGCGCCCCGCAAAATACCCAAGCCCCATGATTGCCTTCCGAAACTTCGCCCTGCGGCGCGGTGAACGCCTGCTGTTGTCCGATGTCGACCTCGCCCTGCACGCGGGCTCGCGGGTCGGTGTGATCGGCCGCAATGGCTGCGGCAAGTCGAGTTTGTTCGCGGCGATCATGGGTGAGGTCGAGGCCGATCGTGGCGATATCGATCTGTCGGCCAAGTTGCGCATCGCCAGTGTCAGCCAGGAAACGCCGTCGCTGCCGGATCCGGCGATCGACTTCGTCGTCTCCGGCGATACCGAAGTCCACGCGATCCTGCAGGCGGAAACCGTTGCGATGGCCGCCGAAGACTGGGATGCGGTAGCGGCCGCGCATCAGAAGCTCGCCGAGATCAACGGCTACGACGCGACCGCGCGCGCCGGCCGCCTGCTGCATGGCCTTGGGTTTCGCGCCGAGACGCATCAGAGGGCGGTGTCGGAATTCTCGGGCGGCTGGCGCGTGCGCTTGAATCTCGCGCGTGCGTTGATGCAGCCTTCGGACTTGCTGCTGCTCGACGAACCGACCAACCACCTCGATCTCGACGCGGTGCTTTGGCTGGAGCAGTGGCTGCTCAAGTATTCGGGCATGCTGCTGATGATTTCGCACGATCGCGAATTCCTCGATGGCGTCAGCACGCACACGCTGCACCTCAACGAAGGCCGCGCCAAGCTCTATAGCGGCGACTACACGAGCTTCGAGCGTCAGCGCTCCGAGCAGTTGCGCCAGCAGCAGATCACATTCGAGAAGGAACAGGCCGAGCGCGCGCACCTGCAGTCGTTCATCGACCGCTTCAAGGCGCAGGCGAGCAAGGCCAAGCAAGCGCAGTCACGGGTCAAGCGATTGGCCAAATTGGCCGGCACCGAAGCGGTCCGTGCGGAGCGGCAGATCCGGGTCACCTTCGCCGAGCCCGCGCGATTGCCGCACTCCCTGATTCGTTTGAACCATGTCGATGCAGGCTATGTCCCTGTAGGAGGGGCGACAGCCGCGACNNGTCGCGGCTGTCGCCCCTCCTATAAGGGCAGCGACGACGATTCTGCGCAACGTCGGCTTCGGTCTCGAAGCAGGTGATCGCATCGGCCTGCTGGGTCCGAACGGCGCCGGCAAATCGACGCTGGTGAAAACGCTGGTCGGCGAATTGCCGCTGCTGACTGGCGAACGCAACGTGCATCCGGATCTCGTGCTCGGCTATTTTGCGCAGCACACCGTCGAGTCGCTGCACGAAGGGCAGACGCCGATCGACCATCTGCGCGACATCGCGCCCGGCGTCTCGACCCAGGATTTTCGCGATTTTCTTGGCCGCTGGAATTTCGCCGGCGAGCGCGCATTCGAAGTCATCGACAGCTTCTCCGGCGGCGAGCGCGCACGGCTCGCGCTCGCGCTGATCGCATGGCGCAAACCGAACGTGCTGCTGCTCGACGAACCGACCAACCATCTCGATCTCGACATGCGCGAAGCGCTGGCCGAGGCGCTCAGCGATTTCCCCGGTGCGATCGTGCTGGTTTCGCACGATCGCCATTTGACCGGCCTCGTCTGCGAAACGTTCTGGCGCATCGCCGATGGTCACGTCGGTGAATTCAAGGGCGATCTCGACGAATATGCCGCGTGGTTGCGTTCGCGAGGCTCGAATCCGGTGGAGCACGGCGAGCGCAAGTCGGCAGCGGCGCCGCGCGAGACAAACAACGCGAAACAACGCAAATGCGCGGCGGCCTGAGAAACACCACTTATAGGAGCAGGGCAGCCGCGACCGGGGACACAGGTCATCGCATAGGTTCGCGTGGTCGCGCTTGCAGCGCTCCTACAGGGAGCCCCACGGTTTGATCGTCGCGAGCTCGCTGCCGCCGGCGGCGCATCCGCGACGTCGCAGCCGCGGCATTGCGACGGCGAAAACTGTTTTCTGCTAAAGATGTGCGCGCGGTTTCTCCAGCGCCGGCAGGAACCACGCGAGCAATCCGATCGCGGGCAGGTACGCGCACAGGCCGTAAACCGCTTCGATCCCGATGTGGTCGGCGAGCTGGCCGAGCAGCGCCGCGCCGAGGCCGCCCATGCCGAACGCGAATCCGAAGAACAGGCCAGCAATCACGCCGGTGCGTCCGGGCACCAGTTCCTGCGCATAGACGATGATCGCCGAGAACGCGGACGCGAGGATCAGTCCGATCACGATGGTCAACATCGTGGTCCAGAACAGGTTCGCGTGCGGCAGCAACAGCGTGAACGGCAGTACGCCGAGGATCGAACCCCAGATCACGTATTTTCGACCGATACGATCGCCGATCGGCCCGCCAGCGAGCGTACCCGCCGCGACCGCGCCAAGGAACACGAATAGATGCAGCTGTGAGTTCTCAGCGCTCACATGAAACTTTTCCATCAGGTAAAAGGTGTAGTAACTGCTGAGGCTCGCCAGATAAAAATACTTCGAGAAGATCAGCGCGCCGAGTATCATCATGGTGACGACGACTGTGCGTCGCGGCAGCGCCGGGATACCGGCCGCCGCGGCACGGCGTACGTGCTGCAGCGGCACCTGTTCGCGATACCAGCCGCCAATCCGCGTCAGCAGCACGATCGCGACCAGTGCCGCGATCGCGAACCAGGCAAGGCTCGATTGTCCGCGCGGCATCACGATGAATGCGGCCAGCAGCGGCCCGATCGACGAGCCGACATTGCCGCCGACCTGGAACACCGACTGCGCAAGGCCATGGCGTCCACCCGAGGCCATCCGCGCGACGCGCGAGGATTCCGGATGGAACACTGACGACCCCGAGCCGACCAGCGCCGCTGCTGAGAGCAGCAGCGGAAAGCTCGATGCGCGCGACAGCAACAACAAACCGCTCAGCGTGAAACCCATGCCGATCGCGAGCGAGTACGGCATGGGTCGCTTATCCGTATAGATGCCGACCAATGGCTGCAGCAGCGACGCGGTGATCTGGAAGGTCAGCGTGATCAGACCGATCTGACCGAAATCCAGCGCGAAGTTCGTCTTCAGCAGCGGATAGATCGACGGCAGCAGCGACTGGATCATGTCGTTGAGCAGATGACACATCCCGAGCATCATGAGAATCGGGAACACGGTGTGCGCGGTGGTCTGCGTCTGCGCGTCGCTCAGCTCAAGCGGCGTGACCGGATTGTCGGTGAGCGGCGAGGGTGGCGTGAGAATTTCCGGCATTCGCCTATTGGAACGCGCAAGGGGGTGCACTGCAATATGGAAGAGGTCACCGGTTCGACGGCGGCTCAGCGTCCGGGTCACGGCCAAGCGGGTGAGATGTTGCCTCGCGCCGACGAAGTGCCGCGAAATCGTCCTCTCTCCAACTCACGCTTGAATCAGTCCAGCGCGCGCGATGCGACCGCGCTGCGCTGGCGGTGCTTCATCCGCGCGGTTGATGTACGCTTGAGCAGCGTGCTGCTTCATGGATGACCCGATGGACTTCGAAATTGTCGGACCTGTCGAGCATGCCGAAACAATCGCCGAAGGCCGTGGTATCCGCGAACTCTCGCGCTTGATCAAGGCATATGGCGCCGCAAACTGGCGTAAGCGCAAAGGGATTGCGCAGATACGTCTTGCGAACGGCTGGATAGGTAGCGCGGAGGTGCACTGGTACGAAGCGCACGGCGCGGGGAAATTCGAATTCAAGATCAAACGGTTGCTTGATTGATCATGCTCAATAACATCGTTGTCTGCCGATCCAATGCCGGTTATGCCGCGAGTCTCGAACCGCGCAAACTCTATGCCGTGCTTGATGATCCCGCAGCGAGCGGGCAAGGCTTGCTGCGCGTAATCGATGAATCGGGGGAGGATTATCTGTATCCCGCGGATCTGTTCGTGCCGATCCAGCTTCCCGAAGAGACGCGCAAGGCCCTCCGACTCGCAGCCTGACGGTTTGCGGCACAGTAAAACCGAAAACAGGGTCAGAGCGACTACTGGATCATTCGCGAGGCGCGGGGCGCCTTGGCGGGTAGCGATGCGATGGCGCGGCAAGCAGTGGTCGCACCGAGCCCTTGACGATCAAGCCTCCAACGCCGCCAGACCGCGCTTTATTTCGGCATCGTGATGCGGTCGCCCTCGTCGAGGCCGTTCAATATCTCGTGCCGATGTCGCATGGAGCAGCGGCGGCATCGTGAGGAAAGTACTGACGTGCGAGCGAATTTCGGACCATGCCTGAGGGCGCCACGCTCTGCGCGATCGGCTGTTTCATGCATCCTCGCGCTGGTGGCGCACAGCGAGCACGAGTGCGGTGTCCGAAGGTGCGTCGTAACGATACAGTGCGACGTAACCGCTACGGCCACGCGAGATCATCAGTTCGCGCAGGCCGTGTTCGACCTTGCGGCCGACCAGCGGATGGTTGCGGAGGATGGAGAGGCCGGAGATGAGGATCTCGCCCGTCTCAATCGCGCCGTGGGGGTCGGCTTCGAGCAGGAATTCCGTGAGTCGCTCGATAGCGCGGAATGCCGCAGGGGCAATTTGCAGTCGCGTCAAGCGTACTTCCCGGACTTGCGCGCACGTGGTCGTCGTGGCGACTTTCCGGCGAGCTTCTCGCGCATCCACGCGAAAACGTCGCCCGCCTCATGGACGAGTCCGTGTTCGGCGACGCCCTGTTCGGCGGCGATGGCGGCGGCCACAAACTGACGGCGGCGCTCAGCCTGTTCGGTCTGCACCACGAGTGCCTCAATCATGAACGCGTGCGGCGTCTTGTCGAGTTCCTGTGCCGCCGCGACGATGCGCGCCTTCAGCGACGGCGGCAGCTTGAGCGTGGTTGGGCTGGTCATGGCGGGGCGGGTGAAGGCAAGAAGGTACTACCAAGGTAACATCGGCGATCGCCGCGCCGCAAGCGTAACGTTCCGGCGTTCACACTTCCAGCGATGCCAGATCCCCCTTCGTCTCCAACCATTCCTTGCGATCGGCCGCGCGCTTCTTCGACAGCAGCATGTCCATGACCTTCGAGGTGCCGTCGTCGGCCTCGACGGTGAGCTGGACGAGGCGGCGCGTGTCCGGGTGGATCGTCGATTCGCGCAGCTGCGACGGGTTCATTTCGCCGAGGCCCTTGAAGCGGGTCGTGCTGACCGCGCCCTTGATCTTCTCGCGCTCGATCTTTTCCAGCATCGCGTCGCGTTCGGCTTCGTCGAGGCAGTAGAACACCTGCTTGCCGACGTCGACGCGGAACAGCGGCGGCATCGCGACGAAGATGTGACCCTCGCGCACGAGTTTGGGGAAGTGCTTGAGGAACAGTGCGGACAGCAGGGTCGCGATGTGCAGGCCATCGGAGTCGGCATCGGCGAGGACCACGACTTTGCCGTAGCGCAGGCCGGAGATGTCGTCCTTGCCGGGATCGCAGCCGATCGCGACCGCGAGGTCGTGGACTTCCTGCGAGGCGAGCACGGAGCCGGATTCGACTTCCCAGGTGTTCAGGATCTTGCCGCGCAGCGGCAGGATCGCCTGGAAATCCTTGTCGCGGGCTTGGCGCGCCGAGCCGCCGGCGGAGTCGCCTTCGACGAGAAAGAGTTCGGTGCGTGACAGATCGCTCGATGCGCAGTCGGCGAGCTTGCCGGGCAGCGCGGGGCCTTGCGTGATCTTTTTGCGGACGATTTGCTTTTCCGCTTTCAGGCGCAGCGCCGCGCGTTCGATCGCGAGCTGCGCGATCTTCTCGCCAAGTTCGACGTGCTGATTCAGATACAACGAAAAGCCATCGTGCACCGCGCCTTCGACGAACCCAGCTGCGTCGCGTGACGACAGGCGCTCCTTGGTCTGCCCCGAGAACTGCGGATCGGTCATCTTCAGCGACAGCACGAAGCTCAGCCGATCCCAGACATCTTCCGGTGCGAGCTTGACGCCGCGCGGCAGGAGATTCCGGAATTCGCAAAACTCGCGCAGCGCATTGGTGAGTCCCGAGCGCAGGCCATTCGCATGCGTGCCGTGTTGCACGGTCGGGATCAGGTTGACGTAGCTTTCCTGGGTGAGTTCGCCTTCGGGCAGCCACGCGACCGCGAACTCGACGGCGCCGTCGACACGCCCGCTTTGATGGCGTGCCAACTCGCCGACGTAGAGATCCGATGGTAGATAGTCGCCGGCGCCGAGCATCGAGCGCAGGTAATCGCGCAGACCGTCTTCGTAGTGCCATTCGAGTTTCTCGCCGCTGGCCTCGTCGGTCAGACGCACGCTGAGTCCGGCGCAGAGCACGGCCTTCGCACGTAGTACGTGTTTGAGTTTGGACAGCAGAAATTTCGGTGTGTCGAAGTATTTCGGATCGGGCCAGAAGCGCAGGGTGGTGCCGGTCTGCTTCTTCGGCACCGTACCTATCACGCTGAGATTGCTGGCGCGGTCGCCGTCCTTGAAATTCATCCGGTAGATGTGGCCGTCACGGCGGATCGTGACCTCGACTCTCGACGACAACGCATTCACGACCGATACGCCGACGCCGTGCAAGCCGCCGGAAAACTCATAGTTGCGGTTCGAGAATTTGCCGCCCGCGTGCAGGCGCGTGAGGATCAGCTCGACGCCGGGAATCTTCTCCTCGGGGTGGATGTCGACCGGCATGCCGCGGCCGTCGTCGCTGACCTCGACCGAGGCGTCCGCGTGCAAGATCACCTCGATCGTCGACGCATGCCCGGCCAGGACCTCGTCGACCGAGTTGTCGATGACTTCATGGGCGAGATGGTTCGGTCGCGTCGTGTCGGTGTACATGCCGGGACGGCGCTTGACCGGGTCGAGACCGGACAGGACTTCGATATCGGCGGCGTTGTAGCGAGTGTTCATTCAGCGCTGTTCCAATGACGGTGTCTGATGACGCTGTGACGCGATTCATATCGTGCACGCGCGCGGTGGGGCAGGGTGGCGGTGCGCTGCGTCGAGGTCAAGAGTGGCACACGATCGACGCTGTTCAGCGCGGGTATCAACTATCATGGTATAGGTCCGTATGCCGCCAGGGGAACGACGACTCGGCAAACAATCAGGAGTAATGATGATGCGCAATATTCTTGTTTCAGCGATCGCTCTTGCTTTGACGACCCCGGCATGGGCTGCAGGTCATGGCGGTGGTGGCATGGGTCACGGCGCGAGTGGCATGGGCCATGGTGCTGACGTCTGGCAGACGGCGCACGTCGCCAAGCAGAACGGCGATCCCGTGGGCCCGAGCATGAGAGTGGCCCCGCGCCGCAATTCGCAAGGCCCGCTGCATGCCAGCACGAACGCGCTTTCGCACGTGCGGAATTCGCCGGGACAGGCCAATGCTCATTCCGTACTGGGCGACGGTACCCAGCCGGTCATGACGCATGCGCGCAAGACGAACGGCCCGCACCAAACGCGGTGACGGTAGCCGAGGCAACGACACCGCTGCGTCCCGCCAGGAGTGGGCGCGGCGATATCGGCGCCTTGATGTGATGGATGGCTGACGCCCGGGGCCTGCCCCAGGCGTCCTTTTTCGGGAATTCCTCTTGTCGCGCGACCGATTCGGCGGTCGCGGCAGCGGCCGCCCAGGTTGCTGGGGCTGACGTGCCACAATCGGCGCGCGTTGCGGCATGGATGGCGATGTTCGCGGCGGCATGACCGAAAACACCTCCAGTAAACTGCTGCTCTGGCTGGTCGCGCTCGGCATCTTCATGCAGATGCTCGATTCGACGATCGTCAACACCGCGCTGCCAGTGATGGCGGCGGGCTTGGGCGAGAGCCCGCTGCGCATGCAGTCGGTCGTGATCGCCTACGCGCTGACGATGGCGACGCTGATTCCTGCCTCGGGCTGGCTCGCTGACCGCTTCGGAACGCGGCGCATATTTTTCTTGGCAATCGTCTTGTTCACGCTCGGCTCGATGCTTTGCGCGTACTCGCAGAGTCTCGGTCAGCTGGCGGCTGCGCGCGTCGTGCAGGGTGTTGGTGGCGCGATGCTGTTGCCGGTTGGGCGGCTCGCGCTGCTGCGCTCGATTCCACGCAGTGATTTCCTGCGTGCGATGAGTTTTGTGACCATTCCTGGAATGATGGGCCCGCTGATCGGTCCGACCCTTGGCGGCTGGCTGGTGCAGACGGCGTCCTGGCACTGGATCTTCCTGATCAATCTGCCGGTCGGCGTGATCGCCGGCGCGGCGACCTTGCGCTTCATGCCGGATGCGCGCAGCGCGGTCGCGCGGTTCGACATCGGCGGCTATCTGATGCTTTCGTTCAGCATGATCGCGATTTCGTTGTCGCTCGATGGTCTTTCCGAGCTCGGCTTGCGCCATGCGACGGTGCTGATGCTGCTGCTGTTCGGCATGGCCAGTTTCGTTGCGTACTGGCTGCATGCAACGCGCACGCCCAAACCGCTGTTCTCGCCTGGCCTGTTCGGCGTGCACACGTTCCGGGTGGGTGTGCTCGGCAATCTGTTTGCGCGGATCGGTACCGGCAGCATGCCGTTCCTGATTCCGTTGCTGCTCCAGGTCAGCCTCGGCTACAGCCCGATGCAGGCCGGCATGATGATGATCCCGGTCGCAATCGCAGGCATGTTGTCCAAGAGCCTGGTCGTGCCGATCGTTCGCGAATTCGGCTATCGCCGTGTGTTGATCGGCAACACGATCCTGGTGGGACTGGCGATGGCGAGTTTTGCCTTGATCTCGGCCGACCAGCCGCTCTGGCTTCGCATCATCCAGTTTGCGTTCTTCGGCATGGTCAACTCGCTGCAGTTCACGGCGATGAACACGATCACCCTGCGCGATCTCGAAGGCGAACTCGCCAGCGGCGGCAACAGTCTGTTGTCGATGGTCATGATGCTGTCGATGAGCCTTGGCGTCGCTGCCGCCAGCGGCCTGCTCGCCGCATTCACGGGTGTATTCGGCTCTGAGCGCGGCGCCACGGTGCTTCCGGCGTTCCACGCCACTTTCGTCTGCGTCGGCCTCGTCACCGCGGTGTCGGCGTGGATTTTCTGGCAGCTGGAGCGGGATCGGCGGCCGCCTCCCGCGCGGCCCGAGCCCGAGCTGGCGCCATAGCGGCGTATCGCCGGGGCGATTGCAGATCGCGTGCGCGCAGACTCGCAGGCCGCACGGCAAGCCGATAGAATAGCGATTTCCAGCGGATGGTTTTCGCCCCATGACCCCCCTGATATTCGTGACCGGCGGTGTGGTGTCCTCGTTAGGCAAGGGCATCGCCGCGGCGTCGCTGGCTGCCATCCTTGAAGCGCGCGGCCTGCGCGTGACGATGATGAAGCTCGATCCGTACATCAACGTCGATCCGGGTACGATGAGCCCGTTCCAGCACG
>PLNP01000004.1:0-160 GCA_003142815.1 Rhodanobacteraceae bacterium | reverse complement strand
AGATCGGCGGCACGGTCGGCGATATCGAATCGCTGCCGTTTCTCGAAGCGATCCGCCAGATCCGCATCGAACACGGCGCGGAAGCAGCGATGTTCATGCACCTGACCCTGGTGCCGTTCATCAAGGCCGCCGGCGAGATCAAGACCAAGCCGACCCAGCA
>PLNP01000039.1 GCA_003142815.1 Rhodanobacteraceae bacterium | reverse complement strand
TGTCCAACCTGATGATCCACGTGCCGGTGGGCTATTCGCAGACGCTGAAGGACCCGAAGGTCAACTGGCTCTATCCGACCGAGGCGGACCCGATCACCGGCCGGGCCCACGTCTGGCCGCGCGGCAAGGTGCTGGGCGGCTCGTCCTCGATCAACGGCCTGCTCTATATCCGCGGCCAGCATTCCGACTATGACGGCTGGCGCCAGCTGGGCTGCGACGGCTGGGCCTGGGACGACGTGCGCCCCTATTTCCTGCGCGCGGAGAACCAGGAACGCGCCGGCACCGACGAGCACCACGCCACTGGCGGGCCGCTCAACGTCTCGGACGTGACCCAGACCCACGAGGTTTCCGATGACGTCATCGAGGCCTGCGTCGAGGCGGGCATTCCGCGCAATCCAGACGTCAACGGCGCCGAGCAGGAAGGCGTCGGCTATTACCAGTTGACCGTGAAGAACGGCCAGCGCTGCTCGGCCGCGGTCGCCTATCTGCACCCGGTGATGAACCGGCCGAACCTGCGCGTCGAGACCAACGCGCTGACCACGCGGGTCCTGTTCGAGGGCAAGCGGGCGGTGGGCATCGAATACGTCCAGAACGGCGAGACCAGGACGGCCAAGGCCTCGGCCGAGGTGATCCTCAGCGGCGGGGCGATCAACTCGCCGCAACTGCTGATGTTGTCCGGCATCGGTCCCGCCGAACACTTGCGAAAACATGACATCGCGGTCGCGCGCGACATGCCGGGCGTCGGCGCGAACCTGCAGGATCATCTCGACATCTGCACGCTCGTACGCTCGACCCAGGCGGTCACCTACGACAAGACCAACGACATCGCGGTCGCGCTGCGCTTCCTGCTGAAGCGCGACGGCATCGGCACCTCGAACATCGCCGAAGCGGGCGGTTTCGTGCGCTCGCGCCACGCAACCGATGCGCGCTGTGACCGGCAATTCCATTTCGTGCCGGCCCTGCTCGACGACCACGGCCGGCATCGCCTCGACGGTTTCGGCTACACCCTGCACGCATGCGCGTTGCGACCGAAAAGCCGCGGCGCAATTCGCCTGCGCTCGGCCGATCCCTGCGCAGCGCCAGCCATCCATGCGAACTATCTGAGTGACACCGACGGACACGATCTTCGCATGATGATCGAAGGCGCGCGCCTGTCGCGTGAAATCCTCGCGCAGGAACCGTTCGCGGCGTATCGCGGCGATGAGATCTTCCCCGGCGCGGATGCGCAAAGCGATGCGGATCTCGTCGCCTTTATCCGCCGCAAGGCCGAAACGATCTATCACCCGGTCGGCAGCTGCCGCATGGGGAACGACGAGACCGCCGTTGTCGACAGCGAGTTGCGCGTGCGTGGCGTCGAGGGATTGCGTGTCGTCGATGCGTCGATCATGCCGACCCTGGTCGGCGGCAACACGAATGCGCCGATAACCATGATCGCCGAGCGTGCGGCGGAGTTGCTGCTCGGCAACATTTGAGCACGGCATGATGTTCCTGTAGGAGCACCGGAAAAAGGTGCAAGCGGCGTAGCCGCGACAAACTTGTGACGAGTTTGCCCACGTCGCGCTTGCAGCGCTCCTACAAAAGCATCGAATTCCGGGTTGCGGTTCAGCCAACCGCCGCAGTCAGCTCCGGCACCAGCTTGAACAGGTCGCCGACCAAGCCGAAGTCGGCGACTTCGAAGATCGGCGCTTCGGTGTCCTTGTTGATCGCGACGATCGTGCCGGCGTCCTTGATGCCGGTCAGGTGCTGGATCGCGCCGGAGATGCCGACCGCGACGTAGAGATCCGGTGCGATGATCTTGCCGGTCTGACCGACTTGCAGGTCGCTCGGCACGTAACCGGCATCGACCGCGGCGCGCGAGGCACCGACCGCGGCGCCGAGCTTGTCGGCGAGCGCGTAGATGATCTTGAAGTTGTCGGACGAGCCGAGCGCACGGCCGCCGGAGACGACGCGTGCGGCCGCTTGCAGGTCCGGGCGATCGCTCTTGCCCTGCACAAGTTCGATGAAGCGCGTGTGGGTCGGCAGCGCGACGTCGAGCGCCAGCGCCTCGATCGGCGCGGCATTCGCGGCGCTGCTGGCGGTTGCGTACGACGCGTTGCGTACGGTCGCGACGAGCTGCTCGTTCGGCGGTGCCTCGACGGTCACGATCGCATTGCCGGCATAGATCGGGCGCTTGAACGCGTGTGCGCCATCGACGGCCATGATGTCGGAGACCTGGGCGACCCCGAGCAGCGCGGCGACGCGCGGTGCGAGGTCCTTGCCGAACGTGGTCGATGGCAGCAGGACATGCGTGTAGCTGTTCTTCGCGACCGCAGCGATCTGCGGCGCAAGCATCGCGGCGAGCGCGTGCGCGTTCTCGGCGCGCGCGGCGGTCAGCACCTTGGTGACGCCGTCGATCTTCGCCGCGTCGGCGCCCACGCCGGCCGGGTCGGCTGCGAGCACGAGCACGTCGATCGCTTCGGCCTTGATGTCGCGCGCGCAGGTCACGCAGCGCGCCGTGCTTGTATTGAGTTTGCCGTCCAGGTGTTCGGCGATGATCAGGATCTTGCTCATGGGTTTGTAACCCTCGCTTTCCTCGTAGGGTGGGACGCAGCCGCGNNGCGGCTGCGTCCCACCCTACGCCGCGTTACAGCAATCCTTTCGATTTCAGCGCCGACACCAGCTCCGCCACGTCCTTGACCATCACGCCCTTCTGGCGCTTCGCCGGTGGTGCGTAGCGTGTGGTCTTCAGATGATCGCCGGATTCGACGCCGAGATCGGCGAGCTGCAGCGTTTCGATCGGCTTGGACTTCGCCTTCATGATGTCTGGCAGCTTGATGAAGCGCGGTTCGTTGAGGCGCAGGTCGGCGGTGATCACGGCGGGCAGGTCGACCTCGATCGTTTCCAGGCCCGCGTCGACTTCGCGGGTAACTTTCGCCGCGTTGCCGTTGATCTCGATCTTCGACGCGAACGTCGCCTGCGGGCGATCCCACAGCGCGGCGAGCATCTGGCCGGTCTGGTTGCAGTCGTCGTCGATCGCTTGCTTGCCGAGCAACACGATGCCGGGCTGTTCCTTCTCGACCAACTTCAACAATGCACGCGCAGCGGTCAGCGGTTGGATCGCATCCGTCGTCACGACATGGATCGCGCGGTTCGCACCCATCGCGAGGCCGTTGCGGATATGCGCCTGTGCATCGGCCGGGCCGATCGTCGCAACGATGACCTCGGTCGCGACACCTTTTTCGCGCAGCCGCAGCGCTTCTTCCAGCGCGATATCGTCGAAGGGATTGGCGGACAGTTTGACGCCGTCGGTGATGACGCCGGAGCCATCCGGCTTGACCTGGATGCGCACGTTGTAATCGACGACGCGCTTGTAGCCGACCAGAATCTTCATCGGGTTCGATCCTTGCAACGGGAAGCCGTCGGCAACCTGCATGCAGACGGCGAAAAGATTGGCAATTCTAGCGGAAACCAGCTGGCGACGCGGCATCCGGAACGGAGCGCGGTTTATCCACAGCTGCCGTGGACAGGCCTGTGGACAAGTGCGGATGAAGGCCGGCAAACGTGCGCCCAGTACGATTGTCACGATACCTTGGTCAATCCGTGACCAAATGCGTCGTTGCACGCGCCAGCACCGCACGTGCGAAGCGTTCGGCCGAACCGGCCGCTTGGGCGAAGAACAGCGACGGTTCGGCCAACTCCAGTTCCAGCAATCGTGGTGTGCCAGCGTCGTCGCGGATCAAATCGACGCGCGCGTACAGCAACGGTTGCGCGAACGGAAGCGCCGCGAGCGCGCGCCGCGCCAAGTCCTGCTCTGCCGCATCCGGCGTGCGCGCCGTGATCTGCTCCGGTGCGAACAGCGCGGATGTCGAATCCGCGCCGCGTATGAGCAGTGCGCCCTTGCGGATCGCGTGGCTGAATTGTCCGTCGAAATAAATCAGTGCGATTTCGCCGTATTCGTCGACGCAATCGAGATAAGGCTGCAGCAGCACGCTGCGGTTCGCATCGAGTAGACGGCGCACGTGCGCGACGGCGTCGCCGCGGGCTGCGCGCGCGTGACGCTGCGCATCGCGCGAACCCGCGCCGATCGCGGGCTTGACCACGAACTCGCCCGCATCCGCATGCATCGCGAGAAACGCATCAATGCCAAGCTGCGCATCTTCGTGTGGTTCGACGAACCGGCTTGGCACGATCGCCACGCCGCGTGCCGCGAGTTCGCCGAGATAGTGCTTGTCGACATTCCAGCGCACGACATCCAGTGGATTCACCAGTCGCGTCAGCGCCGCCGCGTGCTCGGCCCAGGTGAGGAATTCCGCCGCCCGCTGTGTGTAATCCCAGGGTGAGCGCAATAGTGCGATGTCGAAGCCCGACCAGTCGATGGTGGGGTCGTCCCAGTCGACGATCGACACATCGGCATCGCGTGCGCGCAATGCGGCCGCGAGCGGCAACAGATCGTCGTCGAGGTCGCGTGCGGCGGCGGTTGTCACGAGGGCGATGCGCGGCATAACGACCAGCGATTCATGGGTCGGGGCACGCATCGTGCGGGTGCAGCGCGCGCCGTTCAAGTACTGCCGTCAGTTCGCAGGCCCGGTTCGTGCCGGCGCAGTGGGACCCGTTCCAGCAGATCTGAATTCGCCGCGCCGGACATGGCTTGGCGCGCCCCGCTGATCGCTGGGCGTTTGATCAGAGCCTGATGAAATACGGAATCGCGATCAGCACAAGTCCGATCAGCACGAGCAGCAACGTGCTCGCCACGAAATACGGGAACACCATCAACGCGATGCCGCATACCATCGGAATTGCCGCTCGCTGTTGCTTGCCGTACACGAAGAAGCCGAGGCCGATCGAGCCGAAGATCAAGCCCCAGAAGAGAGATGCTTCACTGTTCACGAGTTGCGTTTCCTTTGATTCGGAGTGTAAATCGAGGTCCGATGGGCGCGGTATCTCAGCCTTCTCCCCTCTTCGGCAGGAAGAGGGGCTCACCCGGCGGTATTTTCGGTGAGGCATGAGCCATGCCGCCAATCAGGAAGGGACCTGCGCCGTTCGGTCGCCGGGTTGAACTTCGCGACGGAGAATCGGCACCCGCTGCCAGGTAATGCCGAGTACCCTTGTTGAATGAATCCCTTGATCTATCTCAGCGGCTACCCCGAGTGCGTGCAGGTGCAGGTGCGTGGGCTGATCGAGCAGGATCGCCTGGGGGCGCTATTGCAGGGCAAGTACGGACAGACGCATGCGGTGCGTAACGACAAGGCGCTGTTCGACTACACCGTTGAACTGAAGGACCGCTACATGCGCAAGGCCGAGCCGCTCAACAAAGTGGTCTTCGACAAGAAGTTTCAGGTCGTGCGCCACGCGCTGGGCACGCACACCACGGTGTCGCGCGTGCAGGGCAGCAGGCTCAAGGCCAGTCGCGAAATCCGCATCGCGAGCGTATTTCGCGACGCCCCGGCCGAGTTCCTCAAGATGATCGTGGTGCACGAGCTGGCGCACCTGAAGGAGCGCGAACACAACAAGCCCTTCTACCAGTTGTGCACGCACATGGCGCCGGACTATCACCAGTTGGAGTTCGACCTGCGGCTTTATCTGACGCATCTGGAATGCGCGTCGTCACATCGTCTCGCGTTGTCGTAACACACTGGGTGTGACATGCCCTTTGGATCTGACAGGGACACGGCAGAATCCCCCCTCAGCGCGTGCCGCTGCCGACCAGCGCAATGCCCAGCGTGCGAGTGTTGGGTCGATCGAGCAACCCAAGCCCGAGCTGCAAGCCGCGGCCGATGCGTTCGGTGTGTTCCATCATGCGTGCGGCCGATTCGGCATCGAGTATCTCGTGCGAGGTTTTGTCCCACAGCGCCAGCCAGCGCTCGAAGTGCTCGGCGCGGATCGGATGGGGCCGATGCGCCGACATCGGATTACCGCGATAGCTGGTGGCGCGCAGGATCACCGAAGCCCAGAACGAGGTGAGCAGGCGTTTGTGTTCAGCCCAGTCGTGCACCACCGGGTTGAACACGGGGCCCAGCAGAGGATCGATGCGCACCTTGTCGTAGAAGCGATCGACCAGGAGCGCGATGCTTGCCTCATCGATGCCGGCAGAATGGATCATGGCCTGGATCGCTCCGTGAGCTGTTGGCTGTGGCACACGATGGAAGCACAGGCGTCCGCGACCGCAGCCACGCCAACGGCCCGGCCACCATCGCGACGGTTCTGCATAGTGTGCGCCCGGCGTGCATCGCGAGCGCTGATCCGGATCAGGCGCGCATGCCTCATGGCTGGGCGTGGCAGGGTACAGCGTGCTCGTACCAGCGCACACATAGCCGCCGCCATCAGCACAAACGCGTCGTCAGGGAACGCTGCCCGTCCAAGCAGCGCTCGCGAATTTGCTCCGTGCCAACGTCTCGGCGGCGGCCAGTTCCTGCGGCCGCAGCGTGTCCTCGGCCAGGTCGTGATGGCGACGGAAGGTATCGACCATGCGTGCGATCACCGCTTCGCGCGCCAGTCCGGTCTGGCTGCGCAGCGGGTCCACGCGCTTGGCGGCGCTGGTCGTTCCCTTGTCAGACAGTTTCTCGCGGCCAATGCGCAGCACTTCAAGCATTTTCGCCGCGTCGATGTCGTAGGCCATGGTGACGTGATGCAGCACAGCGCCGCCGCGGCGTGCCTGCGCCGCACCGGCTATCTTGCCCAATGGCGAGACGATGTCGTTGAGCGGCTGATACCAGGCATCGATGCCCAGATCGTGCAGCGCCGTTATGACCCATGCATCCATGTACGCGTAGGCCTCCTGGAAAGATAGTCCTTCGACCATCGACAGCGGCGCGCAGACCGAATAGGTGATGGTGTTGCCGGGCTCGATGAACATCGCGCCGCCGCCGCTGATACGACGCACCACCTCGATGCCGTGACGTCGCGCGCCGTCGGCGTCCACCTCGTTGCGCAACGATTGGAAACAGCCGATCACCACCGCAGGACTGGCCCACTCCCACACGCGCAGGGTCGGCGCGCGGCGACCGCCGCCGACTTCCGCGGTGAGCACCTCGTCGAGTGCCATGTGCAATGTCGGGGTCTGCGGCGCGGTGTGGATGAGGCGCCAGTCGTGATCGTTCCAGAAGGTGCGGTTCATGCCGCATCCCCGTGTCCCAGCGCGCGTCGCACCGCGACGGCGATCGCTTCGAATGAAACGCCGTACATGCCCGCCTGTGTCCCGAGTGTGCGCTGCACCGCGGCGGCCAGCGTGACCTGGTCGGCGCTGATCGACTGTCCGGTCAGCGCGACGTTGATCGCCGCCAGCGCCGAATAGGGTTCCAGGAAAAAATCGCCGCTGACCTGGATCTGCGCGATTCGCCCGTCGCGCACGTCCAGATCAACCACCACCAGTTTGCCGCCGGGCATCTTGTATTCGCCGTGCATGCGATCTCCCCGCTCACCGACTTCACAAACGGAAATCATGCGTAATGGGCGCCGTCGCTGCAAGCCAAAGGCGCCGGAACTGGGCAGGTTTGCGCACATTGCGACCCGCGCGGGATGCTTGGGGGATGCGCAGCGACTGCGTCGAAAACCCGTCCAGATGGCTGCCGGGAATCGCCGCGGAAGCGGCGCGCCGCTGTGCTCGCGATTGATACCAACGTCATCCTCCGTTTCCTCGTCAACGACGATGCGACGCAAGCCGCGCACGCACGGACATGGGTCTCGACGGAGTCCGTCCGGATATCGCGCACGGTCTTGCTCGAAACCGAATGGGTATTGCGCGGCGCCTATGGGTTCGCGCGCAACGCGATCGCCGCCGCGCTGCGCGACTTCGCCGGCCTGCCCAACGTCACGCTTGAGAACCCGGCAGTCGTCGCGCAGGCGCTGGACGGGTTCGATCACGGCATGGACTTCGCGGATGCCTTGCACCTCGCTGCCGCGTCTGCCACCTGTAGCGGACTGGCGAGCTTCGACCACAGGTGCGCGTGCTGGACAATCGTGATCACGGTTCGGTCGAAACGTAGCAGCGCGCCGGCGCTGATCACGCACTGCGATCGACGATCAGCGCACTGTGAAGGGCAGCAACCGACCCAAAGGCGACGTTCGACGACGGCCGGTAACGGTCGCGCCGTGACGTGCTGAGCGATCAGGTGAATTGGCCGCGAAATCCCAAGATGCGCGGCGACGCTGCTGCCGGCGCGTTGCGGTACCGGTGACGTTCATCGATGCGTGTCATCGGTAGTACGGCGCGACCTTGGTGGTTGCCGAGCTCGATCGATTGGCGCACTAATGAGTTTTACGCCAAGCCTTCCAGATGGGCGGCCTGATTGTTCTGCGGGTGTTCTGTTTACGTGGCGCCTCGCGATGCGCGGCGAATCGGATCAAAAGGGGATCAGAAGATGATGCGTGCAATTCACCGGTTACGCCACGTTGGCGGGTTGTTCGTTGCGTTGGTTTTTGCACTTTCCCTGCCCCTTGTGGCGCACGCGGTCACGAACACCTGGAGCGCCGCAGGCAGCCTCACTACCGCTCGCTATGTCCACACCGCCACGCTGCTGCCCTCCGGCCAGGTGCTGGTCGCGGGGGGCTACAACAACAGCAGTGGTTTTGTCGCCAG
>PLNP01000023.1 GCA_003142815.1 Rhodanobacteraceae bacterium | reverse complement strand
ATCGGCCTGATCAACTCGCTCGCCGTGTACGCGCGCACCAACGATTACGGCTTTCTCGAAACGCCGTACCGCAAGGTCGCGCACGGCAAGATCAGCAACCAGGTGGAATTCCTGTCGGCGATCGACGAAGGCGAATACGTGATCGCGCAGGCGAACTCGCCACTCAACAAGGACGGCACCTTCATCGAGGACTTCGTATCCTGCCGCTTCCGTGGTGAGTCCGAGTTGCGTCCGTCCAGCGAGATCAACTACATGGACGTGTCGCCGATGCAGACCGTGTCGGTCGCGGCGGCGCTGGTGCCGTTCCTCGAACACGACGACGCGAACCGCGCGCTGATGGGCGCGAACATGCAGCGCCAGGCCGTGCCGACGCTGCGCAGCCAGAAGCCGCTGGTCGGCACCGGCATCGAACGCGCGGTTGCGCGCGATTCCGGCGTCACCGTGGCCGCGCGCCGCGCGGGCGTCATCGATCAGGTCGACGCGGGCCGTATCGTCGTGCGCGTCAACGAAGACCAGGTTGGCGACAACGACGCCGGCGTCGATATCTACACGCTGACCAAGTACACGCGCTCGAACCAGAACACCAACCTCAACCAGCGACCGCTGGTCAATGTCGGTGATCGGGTCGAGAGGGGCGACGTCCTCGCGGACGGTTCCTCGACCGACCTCGGTGAACTGGCACTCGGCCAGAACATGCTGGTCGCGTTCATGCCGTGGAACGGCTACAACTTCGAGGACTCGATCCTACTCTCAGAGCGCGTGGTCGAGGAGGATCGCTACACGACGATCCACATCGAGGAACTGACCATCCAGGCGCGCGATACCAAGCTCGGTCCGGAGGAAATCTCCGCCGATATTCCGAACGTCGGCGAGCAGGCGCTCGCGCGTCTCGACGAATCCGGTGTCGTCTACATCGGCGCGGAAGTGAAGGCCGGCGACATCCTGGTCGGCAAGGTCACGCCGAAGGGCGAGTCGCAGCTGACCCCGGAAGAAAAACTCTTGCGTGCGATCTTTGGCGAGAAGGCGTCCGACGTGAAGGACTCGTCCTTGCGCGTGCCGCCGGGCATGGATGGCGTCGTCATCGACGTCACCGTGTTCACGCGTGATGGCATCGAGAAGGACAAGCGCGCGCGTCAGATCGAGGAAATGGAGGTCAGGCGTGTCAAGAAGGACTTCGACGACCAGTTCCGCATCCTCGAAGGCGCGATCTACAACCGCATCCGCACCACGTTGGTCGGCAAGACCGCGAACGGTGGCCCGCAGGTGCTGAAGAAGGGCGCCGCGATCACCAACGAATATCTCGACGGCTTGAAGAAGGACGAGTGGTTCGCGATCCGCATGAAGGACGAGGACGCGGCCGAGTTCCTCGAGCGTGCGCAGGAGCAGATCAAGGGGCACAAGGAAGAATTCGAAGGGCGTTTCAAGGCCAAGCAGGCCAAGATCACCGCCGGCGACGATCTCGCTCCGGGCGTGCTGAAAATGGTCAAGGTGTATCTGGCCGTCAAGCGCCGCATCCAGCCGGGCGACAAGATGGCCGGACGCCACGGCAACAAGGGTGTCGTGTCGATGATCGTGCCGGTCGAGGACATGCCGTACGACCAGAAGGGTCGCCCGGTCGACATCGTGCTCAATCCGCTCGGCGTGCCGTCGCGAATGAACATCGGCCAGATTCTCGAAGTGCATCTTGGCTGGGCCGCGAAAGGGCTCGGCGAGAAGATCCAGCGCATGCTCGAGGCCAATGAAAAGGTGGCCGAGCTGCGCAAGTTCCTCGACCAGATCTACAACTCGGGCAAGGACGGCCTCGGCCATCACGTCAACCTGAAATCGTTGACCGATGCCGAGTTGCTTAACCTCGCGCGCAACCTGCAGGATGGCGTGCCGATGGCGACGCCGGTGTTCGACGGTGCGTTCGAGTCCGAGATCAAGGCGATGCTGAGGCTGGCTGATCTGCCGGAATCCGGACAGACCACGCTGATCGATGGTCGCACCGGCGAGGCGTTCGATCGTCCGGTCACGGTCGGCTATATGCACGTACTGAAGCTGAACCATCTCGTCGACGACAAGATGCACGCGCGCTCGACGGGTCCGTACTCGCTGGTTACCCAGCAACCGCTCGGCGGCAAGGCGCAGTTCGGCGNNGTCTGGGCGCTCGAAGCCTACGGTGCGGCGTACACGCTGCAGGAAATGTTGACGGTCAAATCCGACGACGTCGCCGGCCGCAACCAGATGTACAAGAACATCGTCGACGGCGACCACGAAATGGTCGCGGGCATGCCCGAGTCGTTCAACGTGCTGGTCAAGGAAATCCGCTCGCTCGCGATCAATATGGAACTCGAAGAGTCGAAGTAATGCCGGCGCCCGGTCGAATGGGTTTCGACCGGCACGCGCAATAACGATGACTTTGCGGATCGCGACGGTTTAGGAGAATTCAAAGTGAAAGATTTGCTCAATTTGTTCAATCAGCAGCGCCAGTCGCTCGACTTCGACTCGATCAAGATCGCGCTCGCCTCGCCGGACCTGATCCGCTCGTGGTCGTTCGGCGAAGTGAAGAAGCCGGAGACGATCAACTACCGCACGTTCAAACCCGAACGCGACGGCCTGTTCTGCGCCGCGATCTTCGGGCCGATCAAGGACTACGAGTGCCTGTGCGGCAAGTACAAGCGCATGAAGCACCGCGGCGTCGTCTGCGAGAAGTGCGGCACGGAAGTCACCCTGGCCAAGGTGCGCCGCGAGCGCATGGGCCACATCGAGCTCGCCTCGCCGACCGCGCACATCTGGTTCCTGAAGTCGCTGCCCTCGCGCATCGGCCTGATGCTCGACATGACCCTGCGCGACATCGAGCGCATTCTCTACTTCGAAGCCTATGTCGTCGTTGATCCGGGCATGACCGCGCTCGATCGCGGCCAGCTGCTCAACGAAGAGCAGTATCTGCAGTCGGTCGAGGAACACGGCGACGAATTCGATGCGCGCATGGGCGCCGAAGCGGTTTACGAATTGCTGAAGTCAATTGACCTTGGCCAGGAACTGATCAGGTTGCGCGAGGAAATCGCGTCGACCGGTTCGGAAACCAAGCTCAAGCGTCTGACCAAGCGGATCAAGCTGGTCGAAGCATTCCTTGAATCGGGCAATCGCCCGGAGTTCATGGTCCTGACCGTGCTGCCGGTGCTGCCGCCGGATCTGCGTCCGCTGGTGCCGCTTGATGGCGGCCGCTTCGCGACGTCGGATCTCAACGATCTGTATCGCCGCGTCATCAACCGCAACAACCGCCTGAAGCGCCTGCTCGAACTCAACGCGCCGGACATCATCGTGCGCAACGAGAAGCGCATGCTGCAGGAAGCGGTCGACGCGTTGATGGACAATGGCCGTCGCGGTCGTGCGATCACGGGTACCAACAAGCGGCCGCTGAAGTCGCTGGCCGACATGATCAAGGGCAAGCAGGGTCGTTTCCGCCAGAATCTGCTCGGCAAGCGCGTCGACTACTC
>PLNP01000047.1 GCA_003142815.1 Rhodanobacteraceae bacterium | reverse complement strand
CTGCCTGTGCGGCAGTGAGCTTTCACACAGCAACTCCCCGCGCGGAAACTTCTTTCTGAGCTGCCTGTGCGGCAGTGAGCGTTCAGCGTCTCGCGGTAGCCGGTACCGGTCATTTCTGAGCTGCCTGTGCGGCAGTGAGCAAGCGCCTCGGCAACAGCGCCGACTTCGTGCATTTCTGAGCTGCCTGTGCGGCAGTGAGCATCATCGCGAGCTGCGCATCCCCCGGCACACCTTTCTGAGCTGCCTGTGCGGCAGTGAGCGTTCAAACCCGGCCAGCTGTACGGACGCGCCAATTTCTGAGCTGCCTGTGCGGCAGTGAGCTCGTGCTCGTGCGCGTGGCATGGATGACACTTTTTCTGAGCTGCCTGTGCGGCAGTGAGCAAAGGAAAGGAAAGGCGAGGATGACCACGCGTTTTCTGAGCTGCCTGTGCGGCAGTGAGCCCGGCGATAAGCCTCATCCTCTTCCGTCACTGTTTCTGAGCTGCCTGTGCGGCAGTGAGCGAGCGCGACCGACTGGCGAAGCCGCTCAAACTTTTCTGAGCTGCCTGTGCGGCAGTGAGCTAGAACGATGCCCTGATAACTTCCTGATTGCGAAAGAGCACGTGTTGATGACGGAGCAAAAGGAAAAATTCCGGCGACGGCGCAACTAATTGATTTACAAGATCGATTGGATCGCCGCCAAAAAGAGGGTCTAGAACCAGGGGACGGTGGCTGTGGCGCTCAACCCATAGCTGTTGAAGGCGCCGGGCTGCGCCTGTTCGCGCAGCTCGCCGTGCTGGATGAAAAGCGGGAAGGACTGATCGGTGCTGGTGCTGTTGAGCTGAACGCAGGGCAGGCGAAGACGTTGGGCCGCAGAGTCGGGTATCCGTTCCCGTGCCTGCTCTTCGGAAAGTCCGTGGCGTTTCATGTGCCGTCGACGCTGGCGTTCGACGTTGCTCTTGGCCTGTACGCGACGGACAACGCGATGCTTCGCATGGGCAGGCGTTTGGGTGATCTGACCAGTGCTCACATGCTCGCGCATGCCGCTCAGCCAAGCGCCTTCCATGAACAACTGCAGCGTTGTCATTCCGCCATGCAGCCGCAGGCGTTCGCCCAGTGCCATCTGTGCATCGCGCACGTCGGGGAAGCTGATACCAATATCGCCTTGTCCATGTTGCACGAGGGCACGATGTAGTTTCACGTACAGGGCATTCAGCAGCGTATCGGGTGAAAACTCAGGATCAGGTCGGAGTCGGATATCGATGTAGTGATCCATGATCACTCCTCTTTCGCGGCTTTCTTGTCGGATTCACCAAACACTCCGCCTCGAACCAAATTCGCGATGACGAAGTGCTGATTTCCTTCGCTCTCGGGAGCTTCACCTTTGAGCACCCAGCGATCGAGCAGGTTGTAGAAATCCTGCTTCTCCGTGGGCTGGCGGTAGGCTTTTCCCTGCGAAGTAACCGAACCGTAAGGCTCGACGGCAATTGGGCCGAGGCTGTCATCATCATTGCTGTAACCCGGATACCAAGTGTCGATGGTGCGCAGGGCGTTGCCGATCTTCTGCGAATGCATGGCGGCAACATCGTTGACGGTGTAGAGCGTCTTGCTCTTCTTGCTCGAAGCCTTGTCGAGAATCAGTTCTTGCGAAGGGAACACTTCCTGGCCGGCGCCGACTCGGACGAAAGCGGTGACGTCCAGCAGCACGTAACTCTTGCCACTCAATCCGTTCTCGATCACCTTGCCCAGTTGGGCAACATCACCCTGACTGTTCCCGTCGAAGCTGCGCCATGGCTGATTCAGCGCGTCAAAACTCCAGTGATTGATTGCCTGGCCGTTCTGCATTTGGCGGGCATGAATCTCGATGGCCTCGCCACCGATGCGGTTGCGCCATAGAAAACGGCCGTTGGCGATGTTGGCGGCATAGCGTCGCGCCAGTTCAGCGAGCCCGTGCTTGCCGACGTAGCTCTGCACGGTCTGCAGGAGCTTGGCCCGATAGTCCGCGTTGTTGCATGCCGATGGCGTCCCGGTGCCCCCCAGTACGCGCAACGTAAAGTGGGCTTTGAGCGTGTCGGCATCAGCCGGCAGGGTAGCGACATCCACGGTTTGCAGATTCGGGTTCTCGATGGAGGCGTCCAGCTTGGCCGCATCCTGCTGATCCTTGCTCTTGAGTCGGTTAGAAATAGTCCCTCGCACGGACTTTTCGCGCACGTTGATAGCAGGCCAATGCCCGGCGTTGTTGCGTTGATCCCAATTACCAGCGCTGAACAGCGCGTCGGAAGGATCCAGTTTGCGTTCGAAGGCGAGGACGGAAGCAGTTTTTGGATCTGACTTGGCCATGATCATTCTCCTTGCTCGAAAGTGCGTTGGGTGGATGCGTAACTGTTGGTGCAGCGATAAAGGCCTTGCTCCGGCTCGGCATCGTGGTGCCAGAGGAGGTCTTGCAGATCGTCGACACGGTGCGGACTGATCCATTCGCCGAGGCTATAAAGGCTTTCGACAAAACGGAACGGGGTGTCGTTGTCGCGGGCATTGCGCACGGTGCCGGGTTCGTAGAGTGGCGAGATGGCGCGATACCCCACCGGCATCGGCACAAGCCAGCCGGGGCGTGAACGCACATGCCAGTCGGCACGCGTGCTGTCCTCGCATTCGCTGGCTTCGCAGTCCCAGTGCAGGGCACACGCATCCATCAATGCATCGAGCGGCGTGGCATCGGGCGTGTCTTGCTGGAGTGCCTGCAAGTGCTGTTCGAGTCGGTCGCTGCGTTCGATCAGGGCAAATCCGGGCAGCAACTGGCGACGCAGGAAACGTAGCTCGCGCTCGGGACGGTCGGTATGGGTGAGGCTGGGCTTGGATTGATTGATCGACGGCAATAGGCTGCCACCGGCGAGGCGCTGACTTTGCGCAATTTCGGATAGGCGTTGCGCCATGTCGGCGAGCTGATTCGTGGTGGCGAGTTCCACCGCTTCGCCACGAACCCCGATCAGCAAACTCACTTCGAGATGGACGCGACCTTCCTCGACGAACGCGGTTGGGCTTCCGGTGTGATCGACCGGATTGCGACTGAGGCTGAATCCTTTGACGAAACCGTCGCCAACCTGGGGCTCGAAGCGATGGCAGACGATGCCGACACCATCGAGCAGAACTGGCGTAACGAACGCACCAGGCAATTTACGCGACAACGCATGGACAAAGCCGGTGAAGGCCGATGGCGCAGGGAAGCCCCAGCTGAAGGGCCCCGAGATCGCGTTCGCGTTTTGCACGCGCAGATGCGGCAGCAGCAGCCAGGCAGCAGGCTTAGCGGTCATCGGAAATCTCCTTTTGGAAGTCGGACATTTCCTGTGCAAAATCCCGATGCCACTGAAGCGCGCTGGCATCATCGACAGGCAGGCGGTCGCTGTGTATCTGGTGGTTCAGCCAATTGGCAAACTTGCGCGCAATGGTATCGGGCCAGTCGCTGTTGCCACGGGCGGAGGCGAGTGCCTCGTCGACAAGACAGCGTCCGGGATCCAGCCAAAGCATCTCCGCCTGGTTCAAGCGACATTCGCCAGCAGCGCTCCAGCCGCTGGGCAGCTGCTGGATCGTGCGGGCCAGATGCAGGACTTCATCGACGATCTGGGCAACGAAGCGTGCGCGAGTCAGCCGGATGGCTAAATTGTTGTGACGGGTTCCGGACAGGAATTGCGCGAGTCCTTGGGTCAGCTCGCGCAACGAGCGGAAGCCCGACAACCAACGATCGAAGATGGTCTCGACCCGTAGTGGTGGTTTCAGACCTTGGTGTTGCCATTGTGGAGGACATGAGGCAAGCAGATAGCCGGTGCCACCACGCTTACTATTCAGATAGCTCACGTTCTGCTTGTTGTTACCGCCAAATTTGCATGCCGCCACATTCGGGAACTCGCGGTAGCCCGGATTGGTGTTTGTCGTTTTTCGCGCCTTGCGGCCAGCCTTGGCTTCATCCGAGTACAAGACGTGCTCAACGCTTTCGTATACGCGCTGCGCCAACGCTGTCGGATATAGCGGCGATAGTAGATGGTAACCGCCATCGCCAAGCGGGAAGTAAATCTGTTTTGCTAGCGTGTGACTCGCAGGTCGTGCATGATCTTCGGCGATCGCGGCAAATGCGTTGCACCATGCTTCGGCGGTATCGTTGTCATCGGACAGAGCAGCCAAGAAAGCCGCATCACGTCGCAACGCACGCTCCAACAAAGTCTGACCGTCGTGCTCTTCCTTGAGAAGAGTGTATGTGGACAGAGCCTTAGCATCTCTAACCGCCATATCATCCGTCAGCCGTTCGCCAGCGCTGCATACAAACGGCGCTAATGGTCCTGCACCATTGGCACAATAGATGTTCGTTGCCGCTGCGCTCGGATGCGAAAACTTGACTACATGAGTTGCTATTTGAAGCTGCTTCGCCTGTTTGGCGGCTTCACGAAGCCAAACCTCGCGCTGATGGTCGCGCTGCAATCGTGCTCGCGTAGCCTGTTTCTTCGACTCTTCAATTATTTCGATGTCTAGCTTGGCGAGCCTATCTTGCAATCGCTTGTTGATGAACTCGTCGATGCATTGACGCAGCGCCACGGTGTCGGCATTGGATGCAGGTGTTGATGTCATCGCACTCTCCTGTGAACCGATGAAACAGTCTGGAGCATAGGTCTCGCCTGATCCCGACAGCGGAATGCCCGTGCAACGGCCTGCTGGAGTCGGTCTGACTGGGAAGAACTCTTACGGCATGCATTCATCAGCTATTCCTTCCAAAAACCAAGTGTGGGCTGATAGCGCCAACCTTGGGTAGAATCCCCCAGCTCCACCGTTCCGTAGCGCAAGGCGGCGCGCTGTAGCGAGATGCAATCGGCCTCAGCCAACGCGTCAAGCTCCTTGAGGTAGTCGATTCGCGGCCACGGTTGGATCGTGGTTGTGGGCCTAAGCTGCTGTGGATGAAGCAAACGGTGCTGGTCCGTGGGCGGCAAATAGCGTTCGACGCGCTGGAACTTCCAGTCCTCGCCGTCTTCGTCGGGCATAAGCACATAACTGGCGCGCGGGCCATCCTGCTTGCGAAATCGTTGCAGTTGTTGCAGCACTGCGCTGAGGTGGACGCGCGTGGACCACCAGTAGTCGATTGGCACGGTGTCGTCGCGTGAGCTTTGGTCGAGCATCAGCGCGCGCAGTCGCGCGTGTTCCAGATCGACGAGGTTGTTTTTCGGATCCAACGGGTCGCGTTCGGCAATTCGAGGCGCGGCGTCAATATGCTGGTATTGCTCGGGCGCCAGCAATTCGGCGAGCTGGTGGCTCGTCAATAACCACTGCTTGTCTTCAAAGCCTGGGCGGCAAAATGCGGCATCGCCTCTGTGTTTCGGCGACAACGCGCGTAGATTGGTGCCGAGTAGGACGATGTTGGTTCGCTCGCAGGCCTGGGAGCGATGGCGCATGACGCGGCCAGCCAACTGGATGATCGAACGCATCGATGACGGCTCGACGATGGCCCAGTCGTAATCGTGATCGCGGCCCACTTCGGCGACCGCCGTGGCGAGCACCACAATGACCTGATCGGCTTCGGCATGCGAATCAAGTAGTGCGCGGACTTCAGCGTGGCTGAGCAATGATTTTGGATCGGTGCGGTTCAGCAGTCGATCCAGTTTTGCCTCGATCGCGGAGCGCACCAGCAATGGATGCTGGCTGTGATAGCAGCACAGATGAAATCCATGGCCTGTCGGCGCTTCGGCCGCAAACAGCGCCTTGGCGGTATCGATCAGCGGATCGATGTTGGCCATGCGGATCAGGCCGATGCTGATACGTTTGCCTGTCTCGGGGTCGACGCTGTGATGGTCGGCGTGCAGGCGCGCAATCAGTGGCTTCAGGTGCTCCGCCCACTGTTCTCGAATCGAATGTTCGCCTCTGGTTGACGGGCTGATCGATACGGGCAAGATTTCAGCCTTGCGACGCACGACCCGCGTTTGCAGATAGCGCAAACGCTTTTCGACAAAGGCTCGATGCTGACCAGCGAAATCTTCGGCGTTCCCGTGCGCGCCACTTTCTGCACCGTTTTCATCAAACCATGCGCAACTGACTGCGAGTTGCATGTTCGGCACGCCACGATTCCTCTGGTAAGTCTTGCGACCTTCCAGGTAGGCGGCAAATAGCCCCTGGACGAATGCGGGGGGCAATGTCGCGGATGAAAGCAGCAAGCGGCTGCCCAGCATGCCGGCCCAATTTACCAATCGGCTGAGCGCGGGCAGATCGTCGATGTCGAAATCATCGGGCTCATCCAGCACCAGATCCGACGACATCAGCCGCAACATCGGTGCAATCTGACGGCCCCCGCGGGTGCCTTCGGTGGCGGGAATCAGATGATCGATGGTGCTGACCAGAATCGGTGCGCTGATGAGACGTTGTGCGTCGGGGCTGTCGCTCAGCCAACGCTGGAGCGGGCCATCGGGCAGACTGCCTTCGTAGTACACATGGCTGTCGTCATCATCCAGCCGTTCGGCCGATGCGCTGCCGCGCTGGGCGTAGCTATTTTGATT
Source organism: Rhodanobacteraceae bacterium (assembly GCA_003142815.1). Taxonomy (GTDB): domain Bacteria; phylum Pseudomonadota; class Gammaproteobacteria; order Xanthomonadales; family Rhodanobacteraceae; genus Dokdonella_A. The sequence goes on along the minus strand of PLNP01000047.1, from coordinate 83,318 downwards.
CTCGGCGGCAGAGTCGGCGCTTTCGCGTTGCGCACGCTCGAACAAGGCCTTGACGCCAGTGCCGCCCACACGCACGGCCAAGTCGTCGGGACCCAGCTTGAGTCGTTCCCGATAAGCCTGCCCGGTTTGCAGGGTGAGCGAGCGCAGGCCCAACGCAACCGAAATACGCGCGCCGCGCTGTGGATCGGCCAGGGCATACATGATGCGTGCATTGGCCATGGTCTTGCCGCAGCCGGTCGACGCCATGTTGACGCCAAAGAATCCATGTTCGACGGCGTGCTGGCGCAGGGCAGCAGCTTTGTCATAGGCCTTGTCCTGCCAGGCGAAATCCCGATTCTTCGAGCGTCGACTGAATCCCTTGTGGCGCGCGATACGTGGAAGATCGCGGGCAAGTCGTGGCAAGTGCCGGGCAACGCTTGAAGCAAACCGTCCAACACCGATGAGGTGGTCATCCAATGGCTGCTTAAGTGCTCCGTCAGTATGCGTGTTGGCAAACAATTTGAAGTCCTTGTCGCCGCTGGTGGGCTGCGGTGGCAAGGATGAATAGTGATGGTCAGCCAGCATCACGCACAGCCGGCTCAGATGCGCCACGTAGGGGTTGTCCAGCCATTGCGTGCTAAGGATGCCAACGTGTTTCTGGATGGCCTGCGCAGTCTCGCGCATTTTTTCGCACCAGTTCGCGCTGACGAACGGCGTTCCGTGTGCCTCGAAGTTCCAGCAGCGTTTGATGTCCTGCGGTGTGGCCTGATTGTCGGCGCGATTCCACGACGCATCGATGTAGGGCAGCAGTCGTTGAAGCCGGCTTCTGTTTCTTTCCTCGCCTTGCGGCAGGAAATGATGGCTTACCACCAACCATCCAATCGCCCTCGCAAGCTCCGGCATCTTGTCCAACGGTTCATTGCAGGATTTGTCGATGCCATCGCGCTGCAGCTGGCCTAGCCACCTCGGCTTCTTTTCCGGTTGAAGTTTGGCAAGCCGGTCCAGCCAGGTGGCGTCATCGTCGTCGCCGACAAAGGCCTGGAACAGGCGCAGCGACACCCATTCATGCCGATAGGCGTCGCGCAATTTGCCGTCGCCTGTCAGCTTGCCCTGAAAAGCCTTGGAGGCCTTGCCAAGGTCGTGCAGCAGGCCAGCCAGCTTGGCCAGCATCCGGATGACTTCGGCGGTATGCCAGTCGTTCTCGTCAGCGCGCCGCAGGATGTCGCGCCCGGTGGTGTTGGTTGGAACGGCGCCGTGCGTATTGAAGCGGCTGGCGTCGCCGACGATCCAAATCAGTTCGCTGTGGTCGCGCCCACGGACCCAGTGACAGGCGACGGCGGTGTTGCGGCGGGCGGTTTTCTTCAGCAGCCGACGCAATGTGTCCAGGCCTTCCTGAGTGATCGGCGTCTGCCAGGTGCGGTCGCCGCGACGTTCAGCGAACTGATCGAGAATGCGCCGGGTCTCGACGAGTGCCCGCTTGCCGCATTGGGAAACCAGCAGGATGTTCATTGCGCCTGCTTTCCCACCTGTTCGGCGACGGCCTTAACCGTCTCGATCATGAAATCCAGCGATTCGCTGCGGGTGAGGTTCTCGATGCAGGCTTGGCGAAATTCCTGTTCCTCGTCGCCGCGCATTGCCGAAATGAACGCCTGCGGGAGAATCACCGCATCTTTGACCAGATCGGCGATGTCGAACACCAATCCGCCACGACGCGTCTTGCCGTGCAATACCGCCAAGCCGTGCGGCAGGCCGAGCACCCATGCTGCGGTGGCACCAAGCCCGTACGCGAGATAGTTGCCGTGATCGAGAAAACGGTTAGCTGGATCGCCGCCGTCGCCGCGCTTGGCGCGTGCGAAGTCGCCGTACTGAACGGCGCGAGCGGCAAGCTTGAACAGATGCTTGGTCAGTCGTGCTTCTTCGGTCAGCAGAAACGTGTGATCAGGCGCCAGATCAATCGAACGCAAGGAATGGTCGAGTGCGGGTTCGAGTGCATCGGCTTGAATGCTGAATCCCGCTTCCTGGAGCAGGCGGCTGCCTAGCCAGTGCTGCCTGACCTTTTGCAGGCGAACACGCTGGAACGCCTTGGCCGCCTCCAGCCGCAAGGCGTTGTCGAACCAGAAGCGCACCCACAGTTGCAGGTATTCGGTGGGGCGGTATTCGCTTTGCGGCGAAAACCAGGCAACCTCAATATCCATCTCGTTGGCACTGAACAAGGGCGTGCCGCCGCCGCCGCAGAAGCCCACGAGCACCCCTGCTTTCGCCAGTTCGCGCACGGCAGCCTGAGTGATGGAAGTGCCGGTCCCCAGCAACACCGTCGTGGTATTGGCTATCGGGATGTTCCAGTACAGCGAGCGCTTGCCTTCGTCAGTGACGAACTCAACGCGTCCGCCGTTGACTAGCAGGCGGCAATGTTCGAGGTAATAGATGTTGGCCCGCTTCGAGTGCAGGATCGATTTGAGTTCGCTGGGACTGAATTCGTCCACGCCATACGCCCTTGGTGACCTATCTATTGCTTCGAGTATGCGGCCTGTCTTTCTCAAATTTTAAGACTGAGCTTATCGGACTGACCTGAGGTCTGCGGGTGCCCCCACTCGATCCAGTCGCCCGCTTCACCCGAAGCGTTTCGCGGATTGAAGCGCGTAGGCCGCTCACCACGCGTCCGAAATCAACGCTGCGCATCACGCCGGTCCTTGCCCCTCACCCCGTCCAGCTTTGGCAGCGTCGTCGTCGTCGGGAGAGAGCGTCGTGGCGTGATGCGTCTCCCTCGGGCAATTCCGGCATTGCCGAGTTTCGTAAGCCGCGGTCACCATGGCGACGGCTTTCATCGCGCAGGATTTCCGCCATGCTGTTCCTAGCCTCGCAATCGCCGCGCCGACGTGAGTTGCTGCGCCAGCTCGGGGTCGACTTCGACGTGCTCGACGTCGATGTGCTGGAGCAGCGCGAACCCGGCGAGCCGCCGTTGGACTATGTCAGCCGGGTTGCGCGCGAGAAGGCGGCCGTGGGTTTGCTGCAGGTCGTCGCGGTGCCGGGTGCGGTCGTGCTCGGCGCCGATACCGAGGTCGTATTGGATGACGACGTGTTCGGCAAGCCGGTGGACGCGGCGGACGCGGTGCGGATGCTGCGGCGGTTGTCGGGGCGCACGCACCAGGTCGTGTCGGTGCTGTGGGCGGTCAGCGCGGGGCGCGAGGAGCATGCTTCCTGCACGTCGAGGGTGGAGTTCGCGGAACTCTCCGAGGCCGCAATCGCCGCCTATGTCGGAACGGGCGAACCGTTCGGCAAGGCCGGCGCCTATGCGATCCAGGGCCGCGCCGCGGCGTTTATCCGGCGTCTGGATGGCAGCTATTCGGGCGTGATGGGCTTGCCGCTGCACGAAACCGCCGGCCTGCTGGGCCGCTTCGAGCCGGTTGCCTGAGGCGGCGCTGAATCGTGCGCATTGCAAAGATTTGCCGATGTAGCGCCGCAGGATTCGACAATCGCGCGTGCCGGCGGCTATAAGTCGTCTCAACTTCCAGCACCAAGTGCCTCCATGACCGAAGAAATCCTGATCAACGTGACTCCGCGCGAGACGCGCGTGGCGCTGGTCGAGAACGGCATGTTGCAGGAGGTCCACGTCGAGCGCGCGAGCCGGCGCGGCTATGTCGGCAACATCTACAAGGGCAAGATCAACCGGGTGATGCCGGGCATGCAGGCCGCGTTCGTCGAGATCGGACTCGATCGCGCGGCGTTCCTGCATGTCTCGGATATCGTGCGTCCGCAGGTGACGCTGCTCGCCGAGAACGGCGAGGGTATGCCGACGGCGCCCGTCTCGACGCCGACTCCGCCGATCAACGAACTCGTGCGCGACGGCCAGGAAATCGTTGTGCAGGTGGTCAAGGATCCGATCGGAACCAAGGGCGCGCGCCTGACCACGCACCTGTCGATCCCTTCGCGCCACCTCGTGCTGTTGCCTTACAGCAAGGTGCTCGGCGTGTCGGTGCGCATCGAGGACGAGAGTGCACGCGCACGGCTCAAGGAGGTGCTGGGCGAACTGCTCGGCGAGACGCGTCTCGGCTACATCGTGCGCACCAATGCCGAAGGTGAATCGCGCGAGGCGCTGGCGGAGGACGTCAACTATCTCGGCAAACTGTGGGCGACCGTGCAGGAGAACATCGACCGCAGCCGGGTCGGCGAGCGTATCTACGAGGACCTCAGCCTGCCGCTGCGCGCGCTGCGCGACCTGATGCAACCCTCGATCGAGAAGGTGCGCATCGATTCGCGCGAAACCCTGGAACGCGCCCAGCGCTTCGTAAAGCAGTTCATGCCGGAGTTGGGCGAGCGGGTGGAACATTATCCGGGCGAGCGGCCGATCTTCGATTTGTACGGTGTCGAGGACGAAATCCAGAAGGCGCTGCGCAAGGATGTGCCGCTGAAATCCGGCGGCTATCTGGTCGTCGACCAGACCGAAGCGATGACCACGATCGACGTCAACACCGGTGGGTTTCTCGGTTCCCGCAATCTGGAAGACACCGTTTTTCGAACCAATCTCGAAGCCGCACAGGCCGCCGCGCGCCAGCTGCGCCTGCGCAACCTCGGCGGCATCATCATCATCGACTTCATCGATATGGTCGACCAGGAACACCAGCGCCAGGTATTGCGCCAGTTGCAGAAATCGATGGCGCGCGATCACGCCAAGGCGACCGTGTACGACATGTCGCCGCTGGGGCTGGTCGAGATGACCCGCAAGCGCACCACGGAAAGCCTGGAGCGCCAGCTCTGCGAACCGTGCCCGACCTGCGGTGGCCGCGGCAGTTTGAGATCCGCCGAGACCATTACCTACGAGATCTTCCGCGAGATCACGCGCGCGGTGCGCCAGTTCGAGGCGAACCAGTTGCTCGTGCTGGCGTCGCCCAAAGTGGTCAACCGCATTCTGGAAGAAGAATCGGTCGCGGTCGCGGAGCTGGAGGAGTTCATCGGCAAGACGATCCGTTTCCAGCCCGAGGAGCATTACTCGCAGGAACAATACGATGTCGTGCTGCTTTAGTTGCGCAACGCCGTGGGAGCACGTGTGAGTACGCCCTGGCGAGCGCGCCTGCGCCGGCTGCGTTTCGCGGCGCTGGCCGTGTTCGCGACGGGAGTGATCCTGCTCGGCGTGCTCGCCGGCTTGGCCCAGCTCGCGATGCCGTGGCTGGAGCACCATCCGCAGCACGTCGAACATTGGCTGTCGAGGCGTCTCGATCGCCCGGTGAGCATCGGACATCTCAGCAGCGTCTGGGTCGGTGGCGGCCCGTTGCTGAGGCTCGACGACGTGCGCATTGGCGCGATCGGCGTCGGCCAGAATTCGATGGCGATTGCGCATGCGGAACTCGCCTTCGATGCGTACGCGCTGTTCAAGCGCAACAGCGCATTCAGTGAATTTCGCCTGGCCGGCCTCGATCTGCGATTGGTCAACGAAGCCGGCGACTGGCATCTTCGCGGTCTTGATCTGGGGCCCGCGCAGCAGGCCGACGTGCCGTTCTCGATGGGCGCGCTCGCCGCGCTGGAGATCAGTCATCTCAAGCTGACGATCGAGGACACGCAACGCAATCTGCACGTGGTGCTGGCCGCGCCGGTGCTGCGCCTGCTCAATCGCGGCGCGATCACGCGCGTGCTCGGACGGCTGCGCATGGCCGACACCGATTCGCCGCCGCTCGATCTGGTCGCCGATTTCGATCTCAATGCGCGTTCGGGCGAGATTTACGTCGGCGGCAGCGATGTCGACCTCAGCCGATTCGCCGTGCAGCCGCCGCTGTCGGGCGGCGTCCAGCTCGTCGCCGGTCGCGGCACGGTGCAGATATGGGCGCGCGTGCACGCGGCGCGCGCGGATGACGTGCGCCTGCGCGTCGACGTGCACGATGCGCAGTTCGGCGCGGTGGCGCCGATCGCGGTCGATGCGAAAACCACGGTCGCGCCGCATATTGCGTTCGATCGGCTCGCGTTCGTCGCACGCTGGCTGCGCCAGACCGATGGCTGGTCGTTCGACCTCGCCGATTTCGTCGCCGACCGCAATGCGACCAGCGCGCCGGCGCGACTGACGATCGAACGCGGCGGCGACGAGGCCAATCCGGTTTATCGAGCGGGCGCTGCCGCCTTGCCGCTGGAACCGCTCGGCAGTTTGGCGATGCTGGGCGAAAGCGTTCCGCAAGGCCTGCGCCGCTGGCTCTATCTCGCCCATCCGCGCGGCATCCTGGCGAACGCCGACCTGCGCTGGAGTGGCGCCGCCGACTATGTGGTGAACGCGAACTTGCGCGGCATCGCGATCGCCAGCGCGGGCGCCGCGCCCGGCGTCGCATCGGTCGATCTTGATCTGCACGGCGACGCCGAGGCGCTGTTGCTGCAACTGCCGCGCCGCGCGCTGCGCGTCGACTACCCGTACGTGTTCCGCAAGCCATTCGCCCTCTCGCAGTTCGGCGGCGACGTGATCGCGCGCCGCGTCGACGATGGATGGCGGCTGGAAACGGATCGCATCGGTTTCGAGGGCGAAGGTTTCGGCGGCGAACTGCGTGGCAGCGTCGACCTCGCGGATGGCGACAAGCGCCCGCGTGTCGACCTGTACGCAGCCGTCACACATGCCGATGTTGTCGCGGCAAAACTGTTCTTGCCGACGATCACGATGCCGCCGAAAGCGATCGCATGGCTGGACCGCGCGCTGATCGGCGGCCGCCTCGTCGATGGTCGTCTCGCCCTGCACGGCGATCTCGTCGACTGGCCGTTCCATGACCATTCCGGCCGCATGGTCGCGCGCGGCGAGATCGACGATTTCACTCTCGACTACGATCCGAGGTGGCCGCGCGCGGAGAAGATCCATGCGATCGCGACCTTCATCAACGATGGCATGCAGGTCGACGTCGACGCGGCCGAATCGATGGGCAACAAGATCAGCCAGGTCAGCGCGACGATCGAGGATTTCGGGCCGCTGGTGCTCGATCTCGGCGCGAAGGTCGAAGGCAACGGCGCGAACCTGCTCGGTTTCCTGCGCGCGACGCCGATCGGCAAACGCTACCAGGATCAGTTGAAAGACGTCGCGATCGGCGGCAGCGGCAAGGTGGCGTTCACCTTGCATCTGCCGATCAAGCAGATCGAGGCGCTGACCCTCGATGGCAGCGCGCAACTCAGCGGCGCCAAGCTCGACCACAATGCTTACAATCTGCATTTCATCGACGCAAGCGGCCCGCTGCGTTTCAACCAGAATGGTTTTGCAGCCGATCAGCTCGACGTCGGTTTTCGCGAGCGCAAGGCGAAACTCTCGATCGCGATCGGCAGCTATGTTGCGGACCCGAAACATGGTTTCGAGGCGACCTTGCGCGGCCAGTTTCCGGCCACGATCGTGTTCGCCGATGTGCCGGTGCTGATCCCCGCGTTGGCGGCATTCCCGGGCGAATCGGAGTGGACTGCGAAGGTCGGCGTGGACACGTCGGACAGCGGCGGCGGCCGCAGCCAGCTCGTGTTGAGCAGCGATCTTCGTGGCACCGCGATCGACCTGCCGGCGCCGCTCGCGAAATCGGCGGCGACGGCGTTGCCGTTCCAGCTTGTGCTCGATCTGCCGTATGCGGGGCAGCGCTTTGAGGCGACGCTCGGCGACGTCGCGGGCGTGAAAGGACGGCTGCCGGATGCGAGCCATGCGTTCGCGGCGCGCGTCGACTTCGGCACCCAAGCGCCGGCCGAACCCGCCGCGATCGGCATTGTGGTCGGCGGGCGCACGTCGCTGCTCGATGCGGGCGGCTGGCTCGATCTGGTCGAGCAGGGCAACGGCGCCGGCGCCGGCCTCATCAACGATATCGACGTGCGCGCCGACGATTTCACCTTTGCCAATCGCCACTTCCCCGACATGCGCCTCAACGTGAACAATGCCGCGGCGGCGACGACGATGCGCTTCGACAGTGTCGCGATCGCCGGCAGTCTCGAGATTCCGAAAGCTGACATCGCGGGTCGCGGCATCAACGCGAAGTTCGCGCGGATCCACTGGCCTGAAACGCCCGCCGATGCGCCCGATGCCAACGCGTTCAGCGCTGTCGCGCCAGCGTCGCTGCCGCCGCTGCATATTGCGGTCGACGATTTCCAGCTCGGCAGCGCGAGTTTCGGGTCGGCCGAATTCGAGAGCCACCCGGACGCGGGCGGCATGCGCGTCGACAAACTCGCATCGCACTCGCCGAACGTGGCCATGACGGCGAGCGGCGACTGGACCGGCACGGCAAAGGACAACCATTCGCGCCTCGCGATCGAACTGTCGGCGCAGAACCTCGGCCACATGATGGCTGCGCTCGGCTTTCCGGGTTTGATTGATGGCGGTAGCACGCGCGCGACGATCGACGCGACCTTTGCCGGCCCACCGTCGGGGTTCGCGTTGGCCAAGCTCGACGGAACGCTCGCTATCAACGTCGCCGAAGGCCGCATCCTCGATGTCGATCCGGGTGCCGGCCGGATTTTCGGTTTGTTCTCGCTGACCGAAATTCCGCGCCGTTTGAGTCTCGACTTCAGCGATTTCTTCCAGTCAGGCCTCAGCTTCAACTCGATCACCGGCAAATTCCGTCTGGCCGACGGCAACGCCTACACCGACGACTTGATCATCAAGAGCCCTGCTGCCGACATCGTCGTGACCGGCCGCACCGGTCTGCGCGCCAAGGATTACGACCAGCAGATGAGCGTCACTCCGCATGCCGGTTCGACCCTGCCGATCGTCGGTGCGCTCGCTGCGGGACCGGTCGGTGCCGCGGCCGGCCTGGTCATGCAGGGCATCCTGAACAAGCCACTCGGCGAGGCGACCGTGCGGCGGTATCAGGTGACCGGTTCATGGGACAAGCCGAAAATCACGCAAATCGCGCGCGAGAAAGCGGGATCGGCGCATCGCGAACCGCAGGGCGCAACACCGAAACCGCCTGACGCGGAACACAATCCGGGGGCGAAGGCTTCGTCCGAAGATCCTTCGGCCGACATTCCGGCACCTGCAACCGACGGTTTGCGCTGAAGCCGGTTGTGCTCTAGCGTGCGCGCCCCCAGTTTGGGTGTGCCATCAGAACTCGCCGGGGTGGCGATGACTTTGTATGTCGCCGCGCTGCGGCTTCGATGGTTCCCGAACCATTGCCAAAAACGCCGTCCTCAATGACCGAACTCATCATCCAAGCCGAACAACGCCTGCTGCGCCCCGGTGGCCTCGCCGCCGGCGATCTTGACGGCATCTTCGCGCGCTTGATGGGTCCGTCGATCGACGCGGCGGACCTGTATTTCCAGCATTCGCGCAGTGAGTCATGGGTGCTTGAGGACGGCATCGTCAAGAACGGCAACCATTCGATCGAGCAGGGCGTCGGTGTGCGCGCGCTTTCCGGTGAGAAGGCCGGCTTTGCGTATTCGGATGAAATCGTGTTGCCCGCGCTGCTCGAAGCCGCTGGGGCCGCGCGCGCGATCGCACAGGCCGGCAGCAATGGCGTCGGCAAACCGCTTAGCGTAGCCAGCGGTCGCGCGCTGTATCCGGCGATTGATCCGATCGATACGCTCTCGAACGAGGCGAAGATCGCGGTGCTGCGCGAAGTCGATGCGGTCTGCCGCGCCGAGGATCCGCGCGTGAAGCAGGTCATCGTCAGCATCGCAGCGACGCTCGAAACCATCTTGATCGCAGCGTCGGACGGCACGCTCGCCGCCGACGTGCGCCCGCTGGTGCGTATGAACGTGCAGGTGATCGCCGAGCAGAACGGTCGGCGCGAATCGGGTAGCAGCGGCGGTGGCGGCCGCTACGGATTTCCGGAGTTACTTGAAAACGGTCGCGCGCATGCATTCGCGCGCGAGGCGGTGCGAGTCGCGCTGGTGAACCTTGAAGCGGTCGCTGCGCCAGCCGGCAACATGCCGGTCGTGCTCGGCCCGGGCTGGCCCGGCGTGCTGCTGCATGAGGCGATCGGACACGGCTTCGAGGGCGATTTCAACCGCAAGGGAACCTCGGCGTTCGCCGGCATGATGGGCGAGAAAGTCGCCGCGCCCGGTGTTACCGTGGTCGACGACGGCACGCTCGCGGGGCGACGTGGTTCGCTCAGCATCGATGACGAAGGCACGCCGACGAACTGCACGGTGCTGGTCGAGAACGGCGTGATGAAAGGCTACATGCAGGACAAGCTCAATGCGCGTCTGATGGGTATGGCGCCGACCGGCAACGGCCGCCGCGAATCGTTCGCGCACCTGCCGATGCCGCGCATGACCAACACCTACATGCTGCCTGGCCAGCACGATCCGGGCGAGATCATCGCCTCGGTGAAGCGCGGCCTCTACGCGGTCAACTTCGGCGGCGGCCAGGTCGACATCACCAATGGCAAGTTCACGTTCTCGGCGAGCGAGGCGTACTTGATCGAGGACGGCAAGGTCACGCGCCCGGTCAAGGGCGCGACCTTGATCGGCTCGGGCCCCGAGGTGCTGACCCGCGTCTCGATGATCGGCAACGACCTCAAGCTCGACGAAGGCGTTGGCGTCTGTGGCAAGGATGGCCAGAGCGTGCCGGTCGGCGTCGGCCAGCCGACCTTGAAGATCGACTCGATGACGGTCGGTGGCACGGCGGCGTGATGGATGTGTGCTGGGCCGGTCGCGCTTGCAGCGCTTGCACCCTCTTTCGGTGCTCCTACAACGTCGCTTTCCTTGTAGGAGCACCGGAAAAAGGTGCAAGCGGCACAGCCGCGACCAACGCACCACCCGCATGCTCAGGATTGGGCGTGTTCACCAAGCAGCCCGCGCAGCTCACGGAAGAGTTCGCGGTACGCATGCGGCGATTTGTTGACCTTGCGCTCGGCGTGCGTGTTGCGCACGAGCTGGCGCAGGCGTTGGCGGTCGGCGGAAGGATGCAGCGCGATGAACTCGCCGAGCGCGTCATCGCCCTCGTCGACCAGGCGATTGCGCCAGGTTTCGATGCGTTGCATCCCGGCAGTTTCGCGGTGCGCCTTCTCGCGATCCTGGGAAAGCGCGCGGCGGATCGGTTCGATCTCGTCGTCGCCGAGCTTGCGTAGTTGCTTGGCGAGGAACTGGGTCTGACGTTTGCGTGCGATATGCGAAGCGACCGCATGCGCGCACAGCACTTCGGCGCGCAATTCGTCGGCGAGTGGCACGCGCGTGAGCTGCGCTTCGCTGAGCGCAGCGAGTGTTTCGGCCAGTTTGAAAATTTCCAGCGCGTCGCGGCGCAGTTGGCTGCGACTCGGCTCCAGCGGTTCGTTGGTTGGTTCGGGTTCGTGCATTCGTATTGTCTTTTTTTTGCTCGTTATCCCGGCGCAAGCCGGGATCCAGCTTTGGAATGGTAGGAAGAACTGGATTCCGGCTTTCGTCGGAATGACGATTCTGATGGAAGGATAGGCTGTGAATCACCCAATGACTATCGGCGACACCAGTATCAACGAACTCGATCGCCTCGCCGAGATCGCCGAGGACGTGATCCGGCGTTGCCGTGCCAAGGGCGCGAGCGAGGCCGACGTCGCGGCGAGTATCGATACCGGTCTCAGCGTCAACGTACGCCTCGGTGAAGTCGAGACGGTCGAGCGCACCCGCGATCGCGGCGTCTCGGTGACCGTCTATTTCGGCAAGCACAAGGGTTCGGCGAGTACGGCCGATCTCGATCCCACGTCGATCGAGCAGACCGTCGAGCACGCCTGCGCGATCGCGCGCTACACCGAGGAGGATGTCGCGAACGGCCTCGCCGACCCGGCTCTGCTCGCGCGTGACATTCCCGACCTCGACCTCTGGCATCCGTGGAACATCAGCGCCGAGGATGCGATCCGGCTCGGTGTCGAAATCGAGGATGCCGGGCGCAGCTTCGATCCGCGCATCGACAATTCCGACGGCGCGTCGGTGCAGGCCAGCGCCTCGCTGACCGCCTACGCCAATTCTCTCGGCTTCGTCGGTCGCGAGCGCAGCACGCATCACTCGCTGTCCTGCGCGTTGATCGCAGAAGATGCGGCTGGCATGCAGCGCGATTACTGGTACGACAGCGTGCGCGCGGCCGGCGATTTCATGCCCGCCATCGAGATCGGTCGCAAGGCCGCCAAACGCACGCTCGCGCGGCTTTCCGCACGCAAGCTCGGCACTCGCGATTGCCCGGTATTGTTCGTGCCGGAGGTCGCCCGCGGCTTGATCGGAAATTTCCTCTCGGCAGTCAGCGGCGGCGCGCTGTACCGGCGCGCGAGCTTCCTCGTCGACCATGTCGGCAAGCGCGTGTTTCCCCAATTCATGCAGATCGTCGAACGCCCGCGCATCCCGCGTGGCCACGGCTCGACTGCGTTCGACTCCGAAGGCGTCGCCACCCGCGACTCGGACCTGATCAGCGACGGCGTGCTCGCGCGCTATATCCTCGGCAGCTACTCGGCGCGCAAGCTCGGCCTGCAATCGACCGGCAATGCCGGCGGCGTGCACAACGTCGTCGTGAAACCGGGCAGCGATGATTTCGCCGCATTGCTGAAACGCATGAACACGGGCCTGCTCGTCAGCGAGTTGATGGGGCAGGGCGTCTCGCTGCTCACCGGCGATTACTCGCGCGGCGCCAGCGGCTTCTGGGTCGAGAACGGCGAGATCGCGTATCCAGTCGAGGAGATCACGATCGCCGCGAACCTGCGCGACATGTTCGCCAACATCGCTGCGATCGGCAGCGACGTCGATCCGCGCTCGCACATCCTCTGCGGGTCTATCCTGCTCGAACACATGACGATTGCCGGCGACGCGTGACTTTACGTGCTTGACAGTTCTGCTTGCGCAGGAAAAAGTGTACGCGCCATCCAACGGAGCAAATCCATGAGCGAGAACGACAATGGGGTGCCGCCGAGCCAGCCGCAAGCTTCGCTTCCCGCGACGCAGTCGAGCGACGAGCGCATGTGGGCACTGATCGGTCATCTGTCCGCCTTCAGCTTTTTCGTCACCGGCATCGGCTGCATCCTTGGGCCCCTGATCGTCTGGTTGGTCAAGCGCGACACGCTGCCGTTCGCGGCCGACCAGGCGAAAGAGGCGCTAAACTTCAACATCACGGTCGCGATCGCGTTTGTCGCACTGGTGATCTTCACGATCGTGACTCTCGGTATCGGCTTACTGCTCACCTATCCAATCGGGGCGGTATTGTTCATCGGCTGGATCGTGTTGACGATCATCGCGGCGATCAAGGCGAACGAGGGCGTCGCCTACCGTTACCCGTTCACGCTGCGCCTGGTGAAGTAGGGGCGCTTTCGTCGAGCTGCGAAACTCAGCTAAGGCGGCTGGCGACGAAGCGGGCGAGGTCGCGTAACGGCTCGGCGTTCGCGCCGAGCGTTTCGATCGATTCGAGTGCGCGGGTGGTCAACGCGACCAGTTCCGCACGTGACGCGTCGACGCCGAGGATCGCCGGATAGGTCGGTTTGTTTGCGAGGGCGTCCTTGCCGGCGGTCTTGCCAAGCTGCTCGGTGTCGGCCTCGATGTCGAGCAGGTCGTCGCGGATCTGGAATGCGAGGCCGATCGAGTGGCCGTAGGTCTCCAGCGCGGACAATACAGCCATATCCTTGCAGCCTGCGGCGAGCGCGCCGAGGCGCACCGAGGCGCGGATCAGTGCGCCGGTCTTGTACACATGCATGCGTTCGAGTTCGCTCGCGTCGAGCTTCTTGCCGACCGCGGCGAGATCGAACGCCTGGCCGCCGGCCATGCCGTGTGAGCCGCAGGCGAGGCTGAGCGTGCGCAGCATGTCCAGATGCGTCGCCGCATCGACGCCGAGCGCGCGATCGTTCGCGAGCACTTGGAACGCGAGCGCCTGCAACGCGTCGCCGGCGAGGATCGCCATCGCTTCGCCGAACACGATGTGGCACGTCGGCCGGCCGCGGCGCAGCGAATCGTCATCCATCGCCGGCAGGTCGTCGTGGACGAGCGAATAGGCATGAATGATTTCGACCGCCGCCGCGATCGCATCGAGCTTTTCAGGGGTTGCGCTGAACACCGCGCCGCTCGCGTAAACCAGCAACGGGCGCAGGCGCTTGCCACCGCCGAGCACGGCGTAGCGCATCGCGCGGTGCAGTTCGAGGGGATGTTGGTCGTCGCTCGGAAGTGCACGCGCGAGTGCAGTATCGGCGCGCGCGGATAGCGCCTGCAGCGCAGGGCTGAGGTCCATGCTTACGGTGTATCGGGGTCGAACGGGCGCGCCGACTCCGGCACGGCTGGATCGAGCAGCTCGCTGACGCGCAGTTTGGCCTGGTCGAGCGCGCTCTGGCAGTTGCGATACAGCGCGATGCCGCGTTCGAACGATTGCAGCGAATCGTCGAGGCTGAGCTCGCCGTGTTCCATGCGCACGACGAGTTGTTCGAGTTCGTCGAGCGACTTCTCGAATTCGGCGACTTGGGACGTTTCGGCGGAGGCGGCCTTTGGCATGGGCGCAAACGCTAGCTCAGCTTGCCGGCAAGATCAAATGTCCGGCGCCGATCGGCCACGGCCTGCGCCGCGCTGAGTCCATTCGATGCGCGCGTCGTGCGCGTCGAACAATCGCGTACCCGCTTCGCTCAGCCACAGATCGGCGACCGCGAGCAGTGCGCCATCAGGCTCGAACACCAGCGGCAAGCGGCCACGCTGCCAGGGCGGAATGCCGGCTTCCTGGAACAGGTCGCGCAGTTCGCGCGTGTGCGCGCCGGAGGACAGCCGCAGGCTTTCCCCGCCGCGGCGGAAACGTACGCGGAGCGGCGCGATGTGCGGACGCGATCCCGCACTGACCAGGCGCAGCGTGCCCAGATCCATCGGCAGGGCGAGATCGGAACCGTCGAACTCGGCGGTCCATTCGAATGGCGGCAACTGCAGCGGCGCCAGCGCATGCAGCAGGTCGCGATAGCGGCGCATTTCGGCGCCCGGCCAGCGCACGCACGGCTGGCGGTCCTCGCCGGCTTCGCCGAGTTGGCGCACAAGTTCGGCCGCTTGGTAGTGGGTCGGCTCGGGCAGGTCGAGCGAGCGCAGCCAGCGCCTGAGAACCGGATCGCGCAGCGCCTGTGGTAGTTCCAGCCATTCGCGCAAGCGCAAGGTCGATGGGTCGAGCCCTTGCGTACGAGCGAGCGCGCGGCCTGCCTCCCCGTCGATGAAGCTGGCGGCGGCGCGCGCCCATGCGGCGCTTTGTGCAATGCTGGTTTCCGCTTCCGGCCAGCGTTGCAGGATGCGCGGCATTACCTGCATGCGCAGATAGTTGCGGTCGATGGTCGGATCGGCATTGCTCGGATCCTGCAGCCAGTCCAATTGATAGTGCTCGGCATACTCGCGCAACGCCGCGCGCGGCAGCCCGAGCAGCGGACGCCAGGCGAATCCCCGGCCGAGCTTTCGCAAGGTCCGCATCGCGCCAACGCCTTCAGGGCCGGCACCACGCATGAGTTTCAACAAGACCGTTTCCGCCTGGTCATCGCGGTGGTGCGCGAGTGCGACGATGTCGCCGGGCGCGAGCAGCGCTTCTATCGCGCCATAGCGTGCACGCCGCGCGGAGGCTTCACGGCCGAGGCCTGCGCGGCGCGGCGGCACATTGACGGCGCGGATAATGAGTTCCACGCCGAGCGCGTCGGTGTAGTCGCGGCAATGGTCGGACCAGCTGGCGCTGTCTTCATGCAAGCCGTGGTCGATATGCACGGCGCGCAGTCCGCGCGCGCGCGCGGCCGCCGACCCGGCCAGCGCGTGCAGCAGCGTCGTTGAATCGAGTCCGCCGCTGAGCGTGACCAGGAGGGGGCCTGGCGGCAGTTCGACGAGTGCGGCTTCGATCAGGTCGTGGATGCGGTGAATGGGCATCGGATGTATTGCTGATCGCCGTTCAATTCCAGGAGCAGACAACCTTGCCGCAATTGCCCGATTCCATCAAGTCGAATCCCTTCTGGAAGTCGTCGATGGTGATCTGATGGGTCAGCACTTTCTGCAGCGGAAAACCGGTCAGTACCATTTGCGTCATTTTGTACCAGGTCTCGTACATGCGCCGGCCATAGATGCCCTGCAGGGTGAGGCCCTTGAAGATCACCTTGTCCCAGTCGATGCCGGCGCCGTTCGGCAGCAGGCCGAGCAACGCGACCTTGCCGCCGTGGTACATGCAGTCGAGCATGTCGTTGAACGCGCGTGGATTGCCGGACATTTCAAGACCGACGTCGAAGCCTTCCATGTGCAGGTCCTTGACGACCTCCTTCACGGACTGCTTGGAGACGTTGACGACTCTCGTCGCACCCATGTCCGCGGCGAGCTTCAAGCGGTAGTCGTTGACGTCGGTGACGACCACATTGCGCGCGCCGACATGCTTGCAGATGCCCGCCGCGATGATGCCGATCGGCCCCGCGCCGGTGATCAGCACGTCCTCGCCGATCAGGTCGAATTCGAGCGCGCAGTGCGCGGCGTTGCCGTAAGGATCGAAGAACGCGGCGAGTTCGCTCGGGATCTGGTCCGGAATCGGCCATAGGTTCGAGGCCGGCACCGCGACATATTCGGCGAACGCGCCGTTGCGGTTCACGCCGATGCCGACTGTGTTCGGGCACAGATGCTGCTTGCCGGCGCGGCAGTTGCGGCAGACGCCGCAGACGACGTGGCCTTCGGCGGAGACGCGCTGGCCGAGCGTGTAGCCGCGCACGCCAGCGCCGATGTCGACGATGCGGCCGACGAATTCGTGACCGATCACGAGACCGGGCTTGATCACCCGCCGCGACCACTCGTCCCATTTGTAGATGTGCAGGTCAGTGCCGCAGATCGCGGTCTTTTCGAGCTTGACCAGCACATCGTTCGGGCCGATCTCGGGAACCGGTACTTCCTCCATCCAGATCCCGCGCGCTGCTTCGCGCTTGACCAAGGCTTTCATCATCGTCTGCGACATGGTGCTGCTCGCTGCTGGCGCCGGATGGCACCGATCCGCCGATTATACGATTGCACACCGCCGCACCGCTCGTTGGATGCGAGCGCGTAGTTGCTGTTCGTATTTGTTGTTCATAGGAGTCAAGACGCCGAAGCGGAATGCGCGAAGTCGCTGGACGCGCACGCGCACTCTGACTTTGCGCACGCGACGGACTCGCTCAAAGCGACTAGACTAAACAACGGTGCCGTGCAGTCTGAGGGGGCTGACTCGTGGGTATTTTCGCTTTCATCAAACGCGTGCTGGGTACCGGATCGAAGGACGCACAGTCGGCTCAGCGCCGCAGCAAGCCACGCCTGAACGCGCGTGGCGGCATGCGCGTGCTGGTCGTCGACGACTCCAGCACCATCGTGGCCGTGTTGCGGCGCATGCTGCAGCAGAACGGCTACTTCATATTGGAGGCGGAGGACGCGGAAAAAGGCGTTGCGATCGCCCTGTCTGAGCGGCCGGATCTGATCTTCCTCGATATCGTGCTGCCCGGCATGAGCGGGTTTGCCGCGCTGCGCCAGCTGCGCCGCGATTTAGCGACGCGCCAGATCCCGATCATCATGATGAGTGGCAACGAACAAGCCACCGAGCAGTTCTATGCGCAGCGCATCGGTGCGGACGATTTCATGAAAAAGCCGTTCTCGCGTGCGGAAGTGTTTTCGCGCATCGAACGTTTGCTCGACGACTCGCTGCTGCCCAAGCGCCCACACGTCGGCGTAACCCAGCGCGCTGCAGCGGCGTCAGCGGTGGCGGACTGAGCGATGCACCCCTGACGCAGGCTGCGCCCCGCGTGGTGTCGCGTGTGGCAGATCGTGGTCGCCGTTGTCAGTGAGCGCGTGATGGAGCCCGTCGACCAGCGGCCACCCGCGGTCTTCCTGATGGGGCCGACCGCATCGGGCAAGACCGCTCTCGCCTGCGCGCTGGCCGATCGTTTCCCGGTGCAGCTGGTCAGTGTCGATTCGGCGCTGGTCTATCGCGGCCTCGACATTGGCAGTGCGAAACCGGATGCGGGCACGTTGGCGCGCTATCCCCATCGCCTGATCGACATCCGCGATCCGTCGCAGCCGTATTCCGCGGCCGAATTTCGCGCCGACGCATGGGTCGCGATGGACGAGATCACGCGCGTCGGCAGCGTTCCGTTGCTGGTTGGCGGCACCGGGCTGTACTTCCGTGCGCTCGAACGCGGCCTGTCGGCGTTGCCGGATGCCGATCCGGTACTGCGCACCGAACTCGCCAATGAGGCCGTGCGGATCGGCTGGCCGGCACTGCATGCGCGGCTGGCCCGGCTCGATCCGGAAGCTGCCGCGCGGATCCGGCCTGGCGACACCCAGCGCGTCCAGCGCGCGCTCGAGGTCATCGTGCTGACCGGCCGGCCGCTGTCGGCGCAGCAGGTGGGCGGCGTACGCGAGGTGCTGCCTTGGCGCTTGCTCAAGCTCGCGCTGGTGCCAGCGGAGCGTGGCCTGTTGCACGCGCGCATCGCGGCGCGTTTCGATGCGATGCTCGCGGCGGGCTTTCTCGACGAGGCGCGTCGTCTGCACGCGAATGTCGCCCTGCATGCCGACCTGCCGGCAATGCGCGCGGTCGGCTATCGGCAGGCATGGCCGTATCTCGATGGCGATATTGACGGGATCACGTTTCGCGATCGCGCCATCTTTGCCACGCGGCAGCTCGCGAAACGTCAAATTACATGGCTGAGAAGCGAGCTCGATGCGCGCTTGTTCGATCCTGATCGCCGCACATTGACCGAAGATGTGCGGTCTGCGGTCGGTAGATTCCTTCCGGCAGCTTGAGTCGGACACAACAGGGTGGGCGCCAATTCGCGTGGTTGGCGCACACAACGCGTCAAGATCGTGCGAAACTGAATCCGGGTTGAATCGGCAGGCTGCGCAGACACTGGCGCAGCATGCGAATTTTCGCCGATTCGGAGATTTTGTCGCCGGGAGAACAAGACCATGTCCAAGGGGCAGTCGTTGCAGGATCCGTTTCTGAACGCGTTGAGACGCGAGCGTGTGCCGGTGTCGATCTATCTGGTCAACGGCATCAAGCTGCAGGGCACGGTCGAATCGTTCGACCAGTTCGTTGTATTGCTGCGCAATACGGTCAGCCAGATGGTCTACAAGCACGCGATCTCGACCGTCGTGCCGTCGCGCAATGTCCGCGTCGGCAGTCCCGACGGGATGCCCTCGCCCGATGGCGAGCACATGGTCGAAGCGTCGAACGAAGAGAGCGCCTGATTCGATCGAGTCGGGTTGGGTGCGGCGTCGCTCATCGCGCGCTTGAAACTGCCGGAAGTGGACTCATTCAAGAACGCTCCCCACAAAAGGTGACTTCCGCTGTTCGAACGATCGAAAAAAGGTGAGCGTGCGCTCCTGTTGCAACCGCAGGCGCCAGGTCGACGGGATCCGCTGGCATTGGAGGAATTCGGCGAGCTCGCGCGCTCGGCCGGCGCCAGCGTGGTCGGCAGCCTGAATGCGAGAGTCGAGCGACCGAACCCGAGGTATTTCATCGGCACCGGCAAGGCGGAGGAGCTGAAGGCGCAGAAGCAGGCGCTCGACGCGGACCTGATCCTGGTCAACCACGCGCTGAGCCCGGTCCAGGAACGCAACCTGGAACAACTGACCGAATGTCGCGTCGTCGATCGCACCGGCCTGATCCTCGACATCTTCGCGCAGCGCGCGCGCTCGCACGAAGGCAAGCTGCAGGTCGAACTCGCACAACTGAAGCACATGTCCACGCGCCTGGTACGCGGCTGGACCCATCTTGAACGCCAGCGCGGTGGCGCGATCGGTCTGCGCGGTCCCGGCGAAACCCAGCTCGAACTCGATCGCCGCCTGCTCGGCGATCGCGTCAAGCAGTTGCAGAAGCGCATGAAGAAGGTCGAGACACAGCGCACCCAGGCGCGCCGCGCGCGCCAGCGCAACGCGCTGCCGATCGTCGCGCTGGTCGGTTATACCAATGCCGGCAAGTCGACCCTGTTCAATGCGTTGACCGGCGCCACGGTGTATGTGGCCGACCAGTTGTTCGCGACGCTCGATCCGACGATGCGTCGCTTCGACGGCCTCGATTGCGGACCGATCGTGCTCGCCGACACGGTCGGCTTCATCCGCGATCTGCCGCATGATCTTGTCGCCGCGTTCCGTTCGACCCTGGCCGAGGCGCGCGATGCGGATCTGCTGCTGCACGTGATCGATGCATCCGATCCGGAACGCGACCAGCATATCGCCGATGTCGAAACGGTGCTTGTCGAAATCGGTGCCGACGATCTGCCGCAGGTGCTGGTCTACAACAAGATCGATTTGGTCGAGGGTACGACGCCGCGGCTCGATCGCGTCGACGGTGGCGAACTGCCGCGCGCGTGGGTATCGGCGCTGAGCCGCGCCGGCATCGACGGCCTGCTGCGCGCGATCGAGGAACGCCTGGGCTCGCAGCGCGTGCGCGCCGAGTTGCACCTGCCCGCGGCGTCCGGGCGACTGCGTGCGCGCCTGCATGCGCAAGGTCTGGTCGCCGACGAACGGGCCGATGAAGCCGGCTGGCGTATCCGCATCGATGCGCCGCTTGCGTTGGTCGAGCCTCTGTTCGGCTTGCCTGATGGCGATGGAGATTGGCTCAGGGCCAAGGTTTGTTGAAGAGTCAACCCCCGGCTTGCTTGCCGCGGTCGATGGCCCTACCTACAATCCTTCGGCAACCCCGCATTGATGGCGCGAATCGGCTGCCATGAAAGTTCGTGGTTGCCGCGGGCGGCCGAAAGTTTCCGAGAATTCACCGAACCCCGGGCGTCACGTCGCGCATGCGTGCGTGGGAATGACAGCGAGGTAGACAAGCGATGGCATGGAACGAACCCGGTAGTGGCAAGCAACGCGACCCGTGGCGCGACAATGGCGGCGGCAAACGCCCGCCGCCGGACCTGGATGCGCTGATCAGGCGGGCGCGCGATTTCCTCAATCGGCTTTTCGGTGGCGGCGGCATTGGCGTCGGCATGGCCGTGATCGGCATCTTGATCGCATGGCTCGCGTTCGACAGCTTCGTGCGCGTGAATGCCAGCGATACCGCGATCGTGCTGCGCTTCGGCCAGTTCTCGCGGCTGATGACGCCCGGTATCAACTTCAAGTTTCCGCGTCCGATCGAGTCGGTGATCACGGTCAACATCGGTCAGATCCGCCAGACCAATGACCAGGTGCGGATGTTGACCGAGGACGAGAACATCGTGCTGGTCGATTTCAACGTGCAGTACCAGGTCACCGATGCGCGCCAGTTCACGTTCGGCGTGCGCGATCCGGATGCCACGCTCGGGCAGGCCGCGGAAAGCGCGGTGCGTACCGTGATCGGCGGCAGCACGATGGATACGATCCTGTCCGGCCAGCGCACCGAACTCATGGCGAGAGCGAAGCAGTTGCTGCAGTCGACGCTGGATCAGTACAAGACCGGCATCACGTTGACCGAACTCAATTTCCAGAATGTGCGCCCGCCGCAAGAGGTGAAGGACGCGTTCGATGACGCCAATCGCGCGCTGCAGGACAAGCAGCGGCTTGAGGAAGAGGCGAAGGCCTACGCGAGCCAGGTCGTACCGGAAGCGCGCGGCGACGCGGCCGGTACGCGCGCCGAGGCCGAGGGCTACAAGAGCTCGCGCACCGCGCGTGCCGAAGGTGACGCACAACGGTTCAATCTGGTCGAAGCGCAGTACAAGGCCGCGCCGGAAATCACCCGCAAGCGCCTGTATCTCGAAACCATGCAGGATGTCGTCGGCCACACGCCGAAGATCGTCGATTTCACATCCGGCAAGAACATTCTTTCGCTGCCGCTTTCGGCGGATGGCAAAGGTTTGGCGCCAGACGTTGCCGGCGCGACGGTCGTCACTCCGGAACCGAAGAAGGCAGCCAACTGATGCGCTTCGCCCCACTGGTCGTATTGCTCGTCGCCGTCCTGATCGCCGGCAGTTCCGTGTTTGTCGTCAATGAGGGACAGAACGCGATCCTGCTGCAATTCGGTCGCATCGTGCGCACCGATTTCGCGCCAGGCCTGCATTTCAAGTTGCCACTGATCCAGCAGGCGCAGCGCTTCGACAAGCGCGTGCTGACCATCGATTCTGCACCGGAACGCTATCTGACGTCCGAGAAAAAGGACGTCAACATCGACTTCTTCGTCAAATGGCGCATCGTCGATCCGGCAAAATTCTGGGTGTCGGTCGGTGGCGATGAGACACGCGCACAGCAGCGTGTCGGCCCGATCGTCAAGGAAGGCCTGCGCACCGCGGTCAATTCGCGCACGTTGCAGGCACTCGTCTCGGGTGGACGCGCCGACGTGACCAAGCATCTGGCCGCCGATGCGAACCGCGCGACGCAGGGACTGGGCATCGAAGTCGTCGACCTTCGCATCAAGCGCATCGATTTGCCCGAAGACAGCACCGTGATCGGTTCGGTCTACGAGCGCATGCGCTCGGAGCGCAAGAAAGTCGCGAGCCAGTTGCGCGCAGAGGGCGCGGAGGCGGCCAAGACGATCCGCGCCGACGCCGATCGCCAAGTCCAGGTGGTCGCCGCCGAAGCGTATCGCGACGCGCAGAAAACACGCGGCGAAGGCGATGCCGCCGCGTCGCAGACCTATGCGGCCGCCTACGGCAGGGACGCGGATTTCTACGCGTTCTATCGCAGCCTCGAAGCGTATCGCGATGTCTTCGCGACGCCGAACGGCATGCTTGTGCTCGATCCGAAATCCGAATTCCTGCGCTATCTGCAGGCAAGCAAGTAACCAGTGAGCAGCACACTCGCCGCGGCGCTGTGCCTCGTGCTCGTCTTCGAAGGCATGTTCCTGTTCGTCTCGCCGGGCATGTGGAAGCGCATGGCCGAACAGATGCAACAAATCGATCAACGCACGCTGCGCATGATCGGCGGTGGCATGGTCGTGGTCGGATTGATCATGCTCAGGATCGTGCATTGAGGTTGCGCCGGAAATCGAGAGCGAGTCCTCTCCCCCCGGGAGAGGGGTTGGAGTGAGGGTCCGGAGTCGCGTGCGACGCTATGCTCCGTCCGAACCCTCACCCGCCCTTCGGGCACCCTGTCCCGTGGGAGAGGGGGTTTTCAGAAGCGAGAACATCATGGGCAAGTCGGTAGTAATCCTCGGCGCGCAATGGGGCGACGAAGGCAAGGGCAAGGTCGTCGACCTGCTCACCGAGCGCGTCAGCACCGTCGCGCGCTTTCAGGGCGGCCACAACGCGGGGCACACGCTGGTCATCAAGGGCAAGAAGACCGTGTTGCATCTGATTCCTTCGGGCATCCTGCGCGACGGCGTGCAGTGCCTGATCGGCAACGGCGTCGTGCTGTCGCCGGCCGCGCTCGAACATGAGATCGGCGAACTCGAAGCGCAGGGCGTCGATGTGCGTTCGCGCGTGAAGATCAGTCCGGCGACGCCGTTGATCATGCCGTACCACATCGCGCTCGATCAGGCGCGCGAGAAGGCGTCCGGCGCAAAAGCGATCGGCACGACCGGACGCGGCATTGGCCCCGCCTACGAGGACAAGGTCGCGCGCCGCAGCATCCGCGTCGCCGACCTCATGTATCCACGCGAACTGCCCGAGCAGCTGCGCGCGACGCTCGACTATCACAACTTCGTGCTGACCCAGTGGCTGAAGGCGGCGCCGGTCGACTACCAGAAGACGCTCGACGACGCGCTCGCATTCAGTGAATACCTGCGGCCGATGATCGATGATGTCGCGACCCTGCTTTACGACGCGCGCCGTCGCGGCGAGAACATCCTGTATGAAGGCGCGCAGGGCGCGCTGCTCGACATCGATCACGGCACCTATCCGTACGTCACCTCGTCGAACACGACGATCGGCGGCGCGCTGGCCGGCACCGGCGTCGGCGCCAGCGACATCGACTACGTGCTCGGCATCTGCAAGGCCTACGCGACGAGAGTCGGCGGCGGCCCGTTCCCGACCGAGCTCGACGATGCGATGGGCGAGGAGCTGCGCAAGCGCGGCAACGAGTACGGCGCGAGCACCGGTCGCCCGCGCCGCTGCGGCTGGATCGATCTCGTCGCGCTGAAGCGCGCGACCCAGATCAACGCGATCAATGGTCTGGCGATCACCAAGCTCGACGTGCTCGACGGCCTGCCGACGATCAAGGTCTGCGTCGCCTACGAATACCGCGGCAAGCGCCGCGAACTCGCGCCGCTCGACGCGGACGGCTGGGACGAGTGCAAGCCGGTGTATCTGGAGTTTCCAGGCTGGGAAGAGCCGACCTCCGGCGTGCGCGACTGGAACAAGCTGCCGGCTGCGGCGCGCGCGTATCTGCGCGCGGTGGAGGAGTTGTCCGGTTGCCATCTCGCCCTGGTCGCGACCGGCGCGGATCGCGAAGACACGATCGTGTTGCGCGATCCGTTTGGGTGAGAGCCGGAATTTGGGAATCGGGATTCGGGAAAACAATTCATGTGAAGTTTTCGCCACTTTCGGCCCCCGGGCTCAACCCTCAATCCTCAGCATGATCCGCATCCGCGAAATCGACCACGTCGTGATCCGCGCGCGCGACCAGCAGCGTCTTGTGCGCTTCTATTGCGACGTGCTCGGCTGCAGCGTTGAGCGCCGCCAAGACGAGATCGGCCTGGTCCAATTGCGCGCCGGCCGCTCGTTGATCGACATCATCAGTGTCGACGGCAAGCTCGGTCGCAGCGGCGGCGCCGCGCCGGGCGCGGAAGGACACAACGTGGATCATCTGTGCCTGCGCGTCGAGGATTTCGACGTCGGTGCGTTACGCGCGCATCTGACCGCGCACGGCGCAAGGATCGGCGACTACGGCTCACGCTACGGCGCCGAGGGCGAAGGACCGTCGCTGTATCTGTGCGATCCGGAAGGCAACATGCTCGAACTCAAGGGGCCGCCGGACGTACCTGGAGCTGGTGTCACAGGCACGTGATTTCCCGCGCATTGGACGACACGAGCGAGACGACCGATCCAACCAGTCTCGCAGGGACGTCCGTTCTGGATCGGACTCGGGCTTGTCGCCTGCCCCGCGGCGCGGGAAGCGTCAAAATGAAAAAACCCGCCGAGGCGGGTTCGTTCAAAACTTGATGGTGCCCAGGAGAGGACTCGAACCTCCACGGGTCGCCCCGCTAGCACCTGAAGCTAGTGCGTCTACCAATTCCGCCACCTGGGCAAACCCGGATGGCGAGCCATCCGGGGGCGCGAACGATACTGGCCTCCACCGGAGCTGTCAACGAGCCGCGCTTGCAATCACGCGCACGCTCGGTGACGCTGCTCCGCACAACAAGGAATCACCGTTGAAAAAAACAAAAACACCCAGCTCGCGCGCAAGCGCTGAACGCAACAAGGGTGGGCCGGGCAAGCGCGCCGGTCTACCGAAATTCATGCCGGAACGGCTGCCGCCGCTGCCGGGAAAGAAAGGCGCGAAGCCGCCGGGCATCCAGGACCCCTACGCCGAGCGCGAAGCGACTCGCTACGAGCGTCCGATCGCGAGCCGCGAGGCGATCATCGCCTTGCTTGAAGCGCATGGCGAGCTGCTGAAAGTCGAGGCGATCGCGCGTGCGCTGCAGCTGACCACGCCGCAGGATTTTGAGGCGCTGACGCGCCGCCTCGCAGCGATGCTGCGCGATGGCCAGCTGATCCAGAACCGCCGTGGCGGCTACGGCGTCGCCAGCAAGCTCGATCTGATCCGCGGCGGCGTGATCGCGAACGCGGAAGGCTACGGCTTCTTGCGCCCGGAGGCGGGTGGCGAAGATCTGTATCTGTCGCCGGCCGAGATGCGCAAGGTCCTGCACGGCGACCGCGTGCTCGCCAGCGTGGTCGGTGTCGATCGGCGCGGCCGTCGCCAGGGCGCGATCGTCGAGGTGCTGGAACGGCGCTCACCGCGCCTGGTCGGGCGCGTCGTCGAGGAGAACGGCCTCGTGCTGGTCACGCCGGACGATCGACGCCTGCCCCAGGACGTGCTGATCACGCCGGGCAAGGATCGCGGCGCGCGCTCGGGGCAGATCGTCGTTGTCGAGATCACCGACCAGCCGACTGTGCAGCGCGGACCGATGGGGCGCATCCTCGCCGTGCTCGGCGAGCGCCTGACGCCTTCGCTGGTTGTCGAGATGGCGATCGCGAGCCACGACCTGCCGCAGGAGTGGCCGGCCGCCGCGTTGCGTGACGCGGCCGAGGTCGAGCCTGACGTTGCTGTCACCGAGATCGAGGGCCGCGTGGATCTGCGCGGGACACCGCTGGTCACGATCGACGGCGAGGACGCGAAGGACTTTGATGACGCGGTCTATGCGGTACCGCACGCGAACGGGTTCCGCCTGCTCGTAGCGATTGCCGATGTGTCGCACTACGTGCAGCCCGGCACAGCGCTCGACGAGGAGGCCTACAACCGCGCGACCTCGGTGTATTTCCCCGGCTTCGTCGTGCCGATGCTGCCGGAGACGCTGTCGAACGGCATCTGCTCCCTGAATCCGAAGGTCGAGCGTCTGTGCATGGTCTGCGACATGCAGATCGATGCCGATGGCGAAGTCACCCATTCGAAGTTCTATGCGGCGGTCATGCGCTCGCACGCGCGCCTCACCTACACGCGCGTCTGGCAGGCCATCGGCGAGAAGGATGCCGATGCGCGCCACGAACTCGCTGATGTCATGCCGCAACTGAAGAACCTGCATCAGTTGTACAAATTGCTTGCGAAAGCGCGCCAGAAGCGCGGTGCGATCGACTTCGAGAGCACCGAGGTCGAGTTCCGGCTTGGTGCGAACGGGGAAGTCATGCAGCTCGGCGCCTACGAGCGCAACGATGCGCACAAGCTGATCGAGGAATGCATGATCGCGGCGAATGTCGAAGCCGCAAAGTATTTGCAGAAGCGCCGCATCCCGTCGCCATATCGTGTGCACGCGCCACCACCGGCGTCAAAGTTTGAGGATCTGCTCGAATTCCTGCGCGAGTTCAAGTTGACCTTGCCACCGATCACGCAGGTCACGCCCGGCGATTTCTCGGCGCTGCTGAAGAAAGTGCGCAAGCGTCCTGATGCGAGCCTGATCGAGTCGGTGCTGCTGCGCTCGCAGAGCCTGGCCGTGTATCAACCGAACGATCCTGGCCACTTCGGTCTGGGACTCGCCTCGTACACGCATTTCACCTCGCCGATCCGGCGCTATCCGGATCTGCTCGTGCATCGCGCGATCCGCCACGCACTGACCGGCGGCACCGCGGCCGACTACACCTACACGGCGAGCACGATGGCTAGCCAGTGCGTACACTGCTCGCACAACGAGCGCCGTGCCGACGAAGCCGAACGCGACGTCGACGAGCGCTACAAGTGCGCGTGGATGGAGAAGCACGTCGGCAGCGAATTCGACGGCATCGTCGCCGGCGTGACTTCGTTCGGCCTGTTCGTCGAACTCACCGAATCGAAGATCAGCGGCCTCGTGCATATCACCCAATTGCCGAACGACTACTACCATTTCGATGCGACTCGGCGTTTGTTGAGCGGCGAACGGCGTGGCCTGAAATTCCGCCTCGGCGATGAAGTGCGCGTGCAGGTGCTGCGCGCGAGCCTCGAAGACCGCAAGATCGATTTCCGTCTCGTACCGTCCGTGCACGAGGGCCGCAAGCATTGAGCGCCACTGCATGAGCAACGAACTCCTGATCGGCATCCACGCAGTCGAAGCCGCGCTGAACCACGATGTCGGCAACCTCGTCGAGCTGTACATCGAAGCCGGCACGCAGAACGCACGCGTCAAGGAACTCGGCGAACGTGCGCGCGAACTCGGCGTGAAGCCGCATGCGCGCGACCGCGCAGCGCTCGATCGGATGACCGGCGGTGGCCGCCATCAAGGCGTCGTCGCGTATTACGACGCGCCGGCGCCGTTGCCCGAATCGGCGATTGGCGAACTTGCCGAGAAAGCCGCGCGCGATGCGCTGTTTCTGGTTCTCGATGGGGTCACTGATCCGCACAATTTCGGTGCTTGCCTGCGCAGCGCGGAAGCGTCCGGCGTCACTGCGGTGATCGTGCCGAAGGATCGCGCGGTCGGCGTCACCCCGACCGTGCGCCGCGCATCGTCAGGCGCCGCCGATCGCGTGCCGATCGTCGCGGTGACCAATCTTGCGCGTGCGTTGAAGGGGCTGAAGGATGCGGGCATCTGGTTGGTCGGGCTGGCCGGCAAGGAGGCGCCGCAGTCGATCTATGCGGTCGACCTCAATGGCCCGATCGCGATCGTTCTGGGCGGCGAAGGCGAGGGCATGCGTCGACTCACCAGCGAGAGCTGCGACTTCCTGGCGCACATCCCGATGCGCGGCGACGTCGAAAGCTTGAATGTCTCGGTCGCGGCCGGGATCGCGTTGTTCGAGACGCTGCGCCAGCGCGCCAGCACGTAGGTTTCGCGCCAAAACGGTCGCGGCTGCGCCGCTTGCACCTTTTTCCGGTGCTCCTACAAAGGCGTGCGGTTTTGCAGGAGCACCGAAAGAGGGTGCAAGCGCTGCAAGCGCGACCAATGTTTCTCAGCGCGGGTCATCAATCATCATCGCCGAGGTCGAGTCGCCCTTGCGACGCGCCTGCGCGATCTGCGTGCCGTGGACAAGGAAGTAGATGTTCTCGGCAATGTTCGTCGCGTGGTCGCCGATGCGTTCGATATTCTTCGCCATGAACAGAAGATGCGTGCATGGCGTGATGTTGCGCGGGTCTTCCATCATGTAGGTGAGCAGTTCACGGAACAGGCCGGTGTACTGTTCGTCGAGTTCCTCGTCGCGCGCCCAGGCGGCGAGGGCGCGGCCGGCGTCGTTCTCCTGATAGGCCGCAAGCACCTCGCGCACCAGGGTCTCGGCGAGACGGGCAAGGCGCGGAAGCGCGGAGGTAAGCTGGACGGGTGCGGACTGGTTCAACACGAGCGAGCGCTTGGCGACGTTCGCGGCATAGTCGCCGATGCGTTCGATATCGGCGGCGATGCGCAGCGCGGCGAGGATTTCGCGCAGGTCGTGCGCCATCGGCTGACGCAACGCAAGCAGGCGCACCACGTCGTGGCTGACCTCTTGTTCGAGACTGTCGATCGAGCGGTCGTTTTGCACGACGGTCATCGCCGCATCACTGTCGCGCTCCATCACCGCGTTGATTGCGGCGGCGAGCTGTGCGAGTGCGATTTCACCCATGCGCTGGATCTCGCCGGTCAGGCGTTTGAGTTCATCGTCGTAGCTCTTGACGATGTGTTCGGCGGTTCGGTTTTCAGTGTTCATCACTTGCCTCGGTAGCCTGCTCGTGCCTGGCGGATAACTTTTGTCGTCATCCCGGCGAACGCCGGGATCCAGTGCGTCGGATCGAGGTTCAAGACACTGGGTCCCGACTTTCGCCGGGACGACGAAGGAAATGTTTTGCTGTGTGTGGCAAAGATCGGTCACCTCAACCGAACCGTCCGGTAATGTAGTCCTCGGTCTGCTTCTTGGTCGGCTTGGTGAACAGCATTTCGGTGTCGCCGAACTCGACGAGCTCGCCGAGGTACATGAATGCAGTGAAATCGGAGCAGCGCGCGGCCTGCTGCATGTTGNNATCCCTGAGCCTGTCTGGGCGTCGTTGAGGGCGCTTATGGCTTGGAAGGCGTGCTTTATCCGGTGTTCATACCCAATGTCTTTGATGTCGCGGGCTCCGCCGAGTACGACGTTCTTGAGCCGGTCGACGAAT
The DNA here is from genome assembly GCA_003142815.1 of Rhodanobacteraceae bacterium. Lineage (GTDB taxonomy): Bacteria > Pseudomonadota > Gammaproteobacteria > Xanthomonadales > Rhodanobacteraceae > Dokdonella_A. Next base: position 53,882 of record PLNP01000047.1, on the reverse strand, counting down.
TTTGCTGGCGAGGGGTCACTCATACGGGTCGGGCACGAACTCTACCGCGTTTGCCGCCGCGTATGCAAGCAGCCCTAGCGCGGGCTCGGGTTGTCCAGCTCCTCCCCCCTGCCGGTGATGGAGAAGACGATCCGCTCGCAGATGTTGCCCACCCTGTCGGCGACGCGCTCCAGGTTATGAGCGACCCACGTCAGACGGGTCGCCTGATCGATCGCCCGGGGATCGGCCATGATGTAGGTGATGAGCTCACGGTAGATCTGCTCGTACAGGGCGTCGACCTCGGCATCCTCCTTGGGGATCGCCCGGGCAGCCTCGACGTCCTGTTTCAGGAATGCTTCCAGTGACCTGTGGAGCATGTCGGAAGCCTTGCTCGCCATGCGGGGGATGTCGACGAGCGGCTTGATGAGACTTTCCGTGCCGACCATGAGGGCGATATTGGCGATTCCCTTTGCATAGTCGGCGATGCGCTCCAGCTCCGTCGCGATCTCCAGAATCGCGGCGAGGGTCCGAAGGTCACCCGCCATGGGCTGCTGCGTCGCAATGAGGGTGAGGGCTTCGTTCTCGATGGCGTAGCGCTTCTCGTTGATGTTCCTGTCGCCCTCGATGATGCTGTGCGCCCGGGCGAAGTCCTGCTCCTTGAGGGTCTGCACGGACTCGGTGACTGCGCGCTCGGCCATGGCGCCCAGGGCCAGTATCTCGTCCTGCAGCCTCTGCAGGTCATGTTCGAACTTTTCTCTCGGCATGGAAACCTCCTCGAGCCTATCCGAAACGGCCCGTGATATAGTCCTCGGTCCTGCGGTCCCGTGGACTGGTGAACATCTGCTGCGTCTCCCCGAACTCCGCGAGGATCCCCGACCTCTGCTCGTTCAGCCAGAAGAACCCCGTCCAGTCGGACACGCGCGCGGCCTGCTGCATGTTGTGGGTGACGATCGCGATCGTGAACTCTTTCTTGAGCTCCGAGATCAGCTGCTCGATCTTGCCGGTCGCGAGCGGGTCGAGCGCCGAGGTCGGCTCGTCGAGCAATAGCACGTCGGGTTTCAGCGCGATCGCACGCGCGATGCACAGGCGTTGCTGCTGCCCGCCCGATAGGCCCAGCGCGCTCTGTTTCAGCTTGTCCTTGACCTCGCCCCACAGCGCGCCCTGGATCAGAGCCTGCTCGACGCGCGCGTCCATCTCGCTCTTCGGCAGCTTTTCGTAATGACGGATGCCGTACGCGATATTGTCGTAGATCGACATCGGGAACGGCACCGGCTTCTGGAACACCATGCCGACCTTGCTGCGCAGGCGGTTCAGCGGAAACCGCGGGTCGAGGATGTTCTCGCCGTCGAGCAACACTTCGCCTTTGGCTTCCTGTTTCGGATAGATCAAGTAGATGCGGTTGAACACACGCAGCAGGGTCGACTTGCCGCAACCGGAAGGGCCGATCAAGGCGGTGACGCGCTTTTCGGCGATGTTGAAGTTGATGTTCTTCAGCGCTTGGAAATCGTTGTAGAAGAAGTCGAGATTGCGCGCGGCCATCTTCGGCCGCAGGGAGGCGGTGGCCGCGACGGCGGCACTGGGCACGGCGCCGGAAGCAATCGAGCAATGGGCGTCAGTCATGAGTCACCTTGGTGCGCAGCAAGATCGCGCGAGAAAGAATGCCGATAAGCAGCACGAAAAGGGTGACGACAAACGCGCCCGCCCAAGCCAAGCTCTGCCAGGATTCGTAGGGACTCATCGCGTACTGGAAGATCACAACCGGCATGCTCGCCATCGGTGCGGTCAGGTCGCTCGTCCAGTACTGATTGTTGAGCGCGGTGAACAGCAGTGGCGCGGTCTCGCCGCTGATCCGTGCAAGCGCGAGCAACACCCCGGTCATTATTCCAGGCAACGCCGAGCGGTAGAGCACCTGCACGGTGACTTTCCACTGCGGCACGCCGAGCGAGAGCGCCGCCTCGCGCATCGTGCTCGGCACCAGCTGCAGCATCTCGTCGGTCGTGCGCACGACGACCGGGAGCACGATCAGCGCCAGCGCGAGCGCGCCGGCGAAACCGGAGAAATGTCCGGTCGTGCGCACCACCAGGGTGTAGACGAACAGGCCGAGCACGATCGACGGCGCCGACAACAGGATGTCGTTGACGAAGCGGATTGTCTCGCCAATGGCCTTCTTCTTCGCGAATTCGGCGAGATAGGTCCCGGCCGCGATGCCGATGGGCGTGCCGATCAGGATCGCGAGCGCGCTCATCAGCAGGCTTCCGAACAACGCGTTTGCGATGCCGCCGTCGGCACCGGGCGGTGGCGTCATCTGGGTGAACAGGCTGGGCTTCATCGCGGCGATGCCGTGAAGCAGTGTCGTCCACAGGATCCAGACCAGCCAGAACAATCCGAACGCGGCGGAAAGTGCGGAAAGGACGAGCGCAATGCCGTTCTTGATGCGGCGATTGCGATACAGGCGATCGGCGACGGCGCTCATTTCGCACCCTCGTGCCGCGACAGGCGACGCAGCATGAGTTTCGCCACGGTGAGGACGATGAAGGTCACGACGAACAACAGGAAGCCGAGCGCGATCAGAGAGGATCGATAGATGTCGGAATCGGCCTCGGTGAATTCATTCGCGATTGTAGCGGCGATCGAGTTGCCGGGTTCCAGCAGCGAAGCGGACAACCGATGCGCATTGCCAAGCACGAAGGTCACTGCCATCGTCTCGCCGAGCGCGCGCCCGAGGCCGAGGAAGATGCCGCCGATCACCGCTGAGCGCGTATACGGCAACACGATGTCCCAGACGACTTCGGTGGTCGTCGAACCGAGCGCATAGGCCGATTCCCTGAGCCGCGTCGGCACGGTCAGAAACACCTCGCGCATCACCGAGGAGACGAACGGGATGACCATGATCGCGAGCACGATGCCGGCGGTCAGCATGCCGATGCCCAACGGTGGGCCGGTGAACAAGGGGCCGAGCAGCGGCCAGTGGCCGAGGTGGCTGTCGAGCCAAGGGTTGACGTAGGCGGCCATGATCGGCACGAACACGAACAGGCCCCACATGCCATAGATGATCGAGGGGATGCCCGCGAGCAGTTCGATCGCGGCGGCGACCGGGCCGCGCAGCCAGTTCGGTGCGACCTCGGTCAGGAAAAGGGCGATGCCAAAGCTCACCGGCACCGCGATGAGCATCGCGATCAACGCGGTGACCAGGGTTCCGTATATCGGCACCAGTGCGCCGAACTGGTGGTGGACCGCATCCCACTCGGTCGAGAACAGAAAGTTGAAACCGAACGTCGAGAACGCTTCGCGGCCGCCCCAGAGCATGGACAGCGCGACGCCGGCCAATGCAACGAGCACGAACATGCCGGCTGCGGTGACGAGCCAGCGGAACGCGCCGTCCGCGCGCGCGTCGCGCGTGTTGCGGCGATTCGCGTCGACGATCGCGGTGGTCATCGATGTGGTGATTGCGCTGCCGCTGGCGGCCATGCGTCACGAATCCGGAAAGTGAAAGCCGTTCGGGCGAAGAACCGAAGCCCGAACGGCCTGCATCCATCTCACGATTCGTCCTTGATATCTCAGGACGAACGGGCCGTGGTCAGATCTTGATCTCGGCCTTCCAGTATGCTTCGATCTGTTCGACCAGCGCCTTGGGCAGTGGCACATAATCGAGGCCCTCGGCTTCCTTCTGGCCATTCTCGAGAGCCCATTTGAAGAAGTCGAGGGCGGTCTTGCTGCGCGCGGCGTCTTTCGGCTTCTTGTACATGATTATCCAGGTCGTCGCAGTGATCGGGTACGACTCCATGCCCGGCGCGTTGGTCATGACGAGGTTGAAATCCTTGGCGTTCTTCCAATCCGCCGTCGCGGCGGCGGATTGGAAGGTCTTCGCGTCCGGCTTGACGAACTGGCCGCCTGCATTCTGCAGCAGCGCATAGGCCATCTTGTTCTGCAGCGCATAGGCGTATTCGACGTAACCGATCGAACCCTTGATCTGGTTGACATAGGCCGACACGCCTTCGTTGCCCTTGCCACCCACGCCGACCGGCCACTGCACGGACGTGCCTTCGCCGACCTTGGTCTTCCAGTCGGGGCTGACCTTAGACAGATAGTTCACGAAGTTGAAGGTCGTGCCCGAACCGTCCGAACGATGCACGACTGTGATGTTCTGCGCCGGCAGGGTGAGGCTGGAGTTCAACTGTTGGATGGTCGGGTCGTTCCACTTGGTGATCTTGCCGAGGTAGATGTCGGCGAGCAAGGGTCCGTTCATGTGCAGTTCGCCGGGTTTGACGCCCTTGATGTTGGCGACCGCGACGATGCCACCGATTACGATCGGGAACTGACCGAGTCCGGCGGTGTCGAGCTCCTTCGAATCAAGAGGCTTGTCCGAGGCGCCGAAGTCGACAGTGGCCGCCTTGATCTGGGCGATACCACCGCCCGAGCCGATGGACTGGTAGTTGATCCGGTTGCCGGTCTTCTCGTTGTACGCGGCGGACCACTTGGAAAGCACCGGGTAGACGAAGGTGGAACCCGCGCCCGTGATATCGGCAGCCTGCACCGAGGTAATGCCCAGACCTGCGCTACCCATGACGGCGGCGAGACCGGCAGCGATGAAACGAATCTTGATCGAGGTGAGCATGTGGAACTCCTCAGCAAGTGGAAAAAAGCGAACACGGCAGCAAGCCGTCCGGTGCGTTTTGTAGACCCGTGAGGTTTCAGAACGATGAGCGATTTGTTGCAGAGATATTACGAGCGCTGACTTCAGGGCCGGTGCGGCGGAATGTCGCTTATGGATCAATGCAGTACGTCGCGCGATTCGCCTGCTTCAATATGACGACCGCGAGCCCGCTCAATCGCCGCTGATCGTATCGGGACCTTTCCCGGCGGTCTTTTCGTACTTGCCCTTGCCGACACGCCGGTACTGCGTGAAACCGTGCTTAGCGACATGCTGCTCGCGCAGCACATGCGCATGGCCGGCGATGACCTGCGCTGCGCCGATCACACGACGCACGGGTGTGCCGCACGCCGAACAGCGCGTAAGCGGCACGTCGGCAAGACGCTGCAACACGTCGAATCCGTAGCAGCACAAAGCGCAGCCAAGTGGGTCGATCGGGGCGTATTCATAGATCGGCATGGGTTGAAGATGCGCCCGCTGCGGCGCCGGATCAAGCGCCGCCGACGTTTTTGAAAAATCAGAAGGGGCAGCTTTGCGGTTCCTTCCGCTGCTTGCGGGGGCCAAAACGGCAGGACTGCCGTTTTGAGCAGCGCAGCTGCCCGGAGCGCGAGCGACATGCATGGCGCGAGTTCACGTGCCCGGCGGGCGTAAGCGGGCAGTGTCGCGTCGCCGCAGAAATTTTCTCAGAACGCAAGCTGGCGTAGTTCCTCGCTCGGCACGGAGCGCTCCCAGACCTGATCGAAGAATTCGCGCAGCTGCGCGTGTCGGCCGGGCGCATAGGTCGAACCTTCTCCCTCAAGACGGCTGCCCAGCGCTCGAAACAGGTAGCCGCGACGGTCGTTGATCAGGAATGCGGACGGATACTGCAGGTCGCGCTCATCGACCGGTGTGCGGATCGCGATCGCGCTCGGCAGGCGCTGCGCCAGCGCGATCAGGCGATGGCCGTCCGCGAGCGGTTTGCGCGCGTCCTGCACGATGATACGGATCTGCGCGTGGCGGCCGGACATCGCGATCCGCTTCAACGCGTCGAGCGTGGCCAGCACGTCGAGCAGCGCGGCGTCGAGATCGCGGGTGTAGATCGCGACGTCGTACTTGGCGTCCGCGAGAAGTTCTGCGACCGCAGCCAGCGCCTGCCTGCAATCGTCGACGACCAGCGTGCGCGCTTGCGGTGGCGGCGGCAGCACCGGCAGTTCGCGGTCGCCACCGGCGTCGAGTGTCATCCGCATCATCCGGTGCGCGATGCCGCATTCGTCGAACTCATCGCCATAAGTCTCGAAGCCAAGCTTGGTGTAGAACGCAATCGCGTGGCTCTGCGCGTGCAGCTCGATCGCCGGGTAACGCAGCGCACGCGCCTGTTCGAGCAACACGTGCATGATCGCCTCGCCGACGCCCTTGCGACGCCATTCGGCGAGCACGGCCATGCGTCCGATCATGTACTCCGCGGTCAAGCGGCCGGTGCCAATCGGCCGCCCGTCGCGATCGCGGGCGAGCACGTGATGGGATTTGGCGTCGAGTGCGTCCCATTCCTCGTCCGGCGGAATCTGCTGCTCGATAAGAAACACCTGCTCGCGCACCGCGCGCAGGGCTGCCAGATCGGCTTCCCACGATGCCGGTGCCACGCTGAAGTCGTCGGCAATCGGAGTCATGGTCGCCTTCGTGGTCGTGGCGGGCGGACGAGTACGAGATGCCCGGCGCCGATCAGCGCGCGCAGGACGACGCGGTCGCGCGCCACGGCCGGTGTCGACGCGATGGGAAAATTCGCCTGCGTGCACACGAGGCGCGCAAAACGCAGCGAACAGGCGTGGCTTTCGCCAGCGACGAACAGGTTTGCGTCGCGCACCTCACGCATCCATGCGCAACGCGACCACGGATTGCGCTGCGCATGCATGCCCTGCGCAAGTGCGCGCGTGAAGGCCGCGTCGGTCAAGAGCCGTGCACCTGATGCGGCGACCTGCGCGCTGCGATAGCGCGTGATGAAGCGGCCGAACCACGTACGCAGCAATGACGAATCGAGTTGTCCCGGATAGTCGCAATCGTCCTGTTCGCGTTTCTGTGGTTCGACAGAGTTTCCGGTAGTGCGGGGTTCCATTTGGAGCCAGAAGCTGGATCCCGGCTTTCGCCGGGATGACGACGATACGGGGTATCCGCGGGATGCATCGACCGGCGATCGCAACCACGGCATCGCGCACAGCACGCGCGCGATCGCAGCCTCATCAATCTCGCCATCGCCGCGCGTCGGCGCGAGATCGGGGTCGGTCAAACGCAGGCTTTCCGGCAGCGTCTCCGCCAGCGTTTCCGCGAAGTCGATCAGCAGCTCCGCTTGTGACGGCGCGCGCATTCCGATCGAATAGGTCATGCAGACGCCGATCGCGACGCCGTGATGCGGCACGCCAGGCGGCAGGTAGAGCATGTCGCCGGGTTCGAGGATCCATTCGTGGGTTGGCGCGAATTCGCGCAGCAGCTTCAGCTCGGCATCGTCGCGAAATGTCTTCCGTGCGGCAGGATCGGTGCTGATCTGCCAGCGCCGCCGGCCGAGTCCCTGCAGCAGGAATACGTCGTATTGGTCGACATGCGCGCCGACCGAACCGCCGTCCTCGGCATAGCTGACCATCACGTCGTCGATGCGCCAGCTCGGCAGGAAGTCGAACGGGGCGAGCAGGGCGGCGACATCGGCATCCCACTTGTCGACGTCCTGCACGAGCAGGGTCCAGCATGTCTTTGGCAACTTCGCAAAGTCGCTCTCGGCGAACGGCCCGTTGCGCAAGATCCAGTGATCGCGCTTCGGCTCATGTACGACGATCCGCGCCAGCGCGAGTTCCTCGCACGCAAGCCCGGCGAAGTCATTGGGCGCGACCGGGTTGCGGAAATCCGCAAACGCATGGCGGATCAACAGCGGCCGCTTCTGCCAGTAGCCGCGCAGGAAGCGCGCCGGCGACATGCCGAGCGGCTGACTTGAAGTGGCACGGATTTCAAGCGGGATGTCGCGATCCGGTGCACGCTGCTTTAAGTCCTCTCCCGCGACTGTGCGGGGGGAGAGGGCTGGGTGAGGGGGCGGGGCTTCGATGAGCGAGGAGGCTGAGGATGTTCGCGGTCCTCGCCCTCTTGCTCCGAGCCGCTCTCGCAGCGAAAGGGCCACGATCGGAGAGGGCGTGCTCGTATTTCGCTTCGGCGACATAGGTAGACAGACTCAAGTCGAAGATGGTCGCGCAGTACTCTGGCGACCCGACGCGATCCAATCGGCGACCTGCTCGTTCTCGGGCAGTCGTACCTTCGGCATGGCGCGCATCGAATCGACGGCCGATGTCGAATCGACCAAGGCCGCACCTGTCCCATCAGGCCGCGCCAACTCGGCGACGGCTTTGCTGCGCAACGTCAAGGCAATGCGTTCGCCCTCCCGAATCCGACGCAGCCAGGACCGAAGGTTCCGACCGAATTTGCTGATGCTGATTTCGTTCATCGATCGGGTTGCGAAGATCGCGTGGCGAGAGTGTAACGATACGCGAATACGCTTCAAATCGGCTTCACTCATCGGCCCCTGTTGAGGGTGTCCATCGTGGAAGTACCACTGCGGCATGATTTGCCTCCCTTCCTTCAACAGGCCAAGAACAGACCGGGCTTCGGTCGAGCCGCAGTCCAGTTCCTTCATCGGTTGCAAAGACGCTGGATCCCGGCTTGACCAGCCCTTCGGCTGTTGAAAGCCGCCGGGATGACGAATTTTCCAACGGTTCGTTGATGTGCCCGAATCAGACGTCGGAAGCGAGGTTGTGGGCGAGACCGGTATAGCCCGCCGGTGTCAGCGCGAGCAGCCGCGCCTTCGCTTCCTGCGGCAGGTCGAGGCCGGCGACGAACCTGCGTAATGCATCGCGGGTGATGCCTTGGCCGCGCGTCAGCGCCTTGAGTTGTTCGTAGGGTTCGGGCAATCCGTAGCGGCGCATCACGGTCTGCACGGCTTCGGCGAGCACTTCCCAGCTTGTGTCGAGGTCGGCGGCGAGGCGTTCGGGATTCGCGTTGAGTTTGTTCAGGCCGCGCAGCAGAGAGTCGAGCGCGATCTGGGTATGGCCGAATGCGGTGCCGAGCGCGCGCAGCACGGTCGAGTCGGTGAGGTCGCGCTGCCAGCGGCTGATCGGCAACTTCGCGCTGAAATGCTCGAACAGCGCATTGGCGAGGCCGAAGTTGCCCTCGGCGTTCTCGAAATCGATCGGGTTGACCTTGTGCGGCATCGTCGACGAGCCGACTTCGCCGGCTTTCAGCACCTGACGGAAATAACCGAGCGAGATGTAACCCCAGACATCGCGTGCGAAATCGATCAGGATCGTGTTCGCGCGACGCATCGCGTCGCCGAGTTCGGCGATGTAGTCGTGCGGTTCGATCTGCGTCGTGTACGGATTGAAGACGAGGCCGAGTTTCTCGACGAACCGCCGTGCGAACGCCGGCCAGTCGACTTCGGGATAGCTGACGACATGCGCGTTGTAGTTGCCGACCGCACCGTTGATCTTGCCGGTGATCTCGACCGCGGCGATCTGGCGGCGCTGGCGTTCCAGCCGCGCGACGACGTTCGCTATTTCCTTGCCGAGTGTGGTCGGCGACGCGGTCTGGCCGTGCGTGCGCGACAACATCGGTTGCGCGGCATATGCATGGCTGAGTTCGCGCAGCTTCGCGATCACGCCGTCCAGCGCGGGCAGCAGCACGCTGTCGCGCGCGTCGCGCAGCATCAGCGCGTAGGCGAGATTGTTGATGTCCTCGCTGGTGCACGCGAAGTGGATGAATTCCTTGACCGCCGCGAGTTCGAGGTTGCCGGCGACCTTTTCCTTGATGAAATACTCGACTGCCTTGACGTCGTGGTTGGTGGTGCGCTCGATCGCCTTGATGCGCGCTGCATCGTCCTCGGAGAACTGCTCGCCGATCGCGAGCAGCGCGACGCGCGCCCCGGCCGACAGCGCCGGCATTTCGCCGATCTTCGGCTCGCCCGCCAGTGCGAGCAGCCAATGCAGTTCGACCAGCACGCGTCGGTGGATCAGGCCAAATTCGCTGAAGATCGGACGCAGCGTTTCCGTTTTCGCCGCGTAGCGGCCGTCCAGTGGCGACAGGGCGAGCAGGGTCGAACTCATGGTGCTTCCTCGGGTAAGACGGTTTTCGGGTGAACAACGATCACTTGGTGGCGCGCGCGCCGCATCGCGGCGATGTCGTCGATCTTGCCGCGTTCGGCGATCGCGGGGAGCAGGTCCTTCATGTGCAGTACGCCGTGCACCTGATCACCGCGATCGCCGAACCATGGTAACGCTTGAAGCGTGTGCGCTGGAATTTTGCGAGCACGTGTTCCTGGGTCTGGCCATCGCGCAGTGACGCGAGCTGATCGCGTGTGCGCAGCAGGTCGCCGACGACGAGCTCCGGCAGATCCAGCGCATGCTTCATCATCGAGTATTCCTCGCCCGCGCTATGACCGGCGCGCTTGGCGTGGACGATCAACTTGAGCTCTTCGCGTGAGTAGTTGGGGTCGTCGCCGTGCGCGTCCGCGCCGAGCATGCGGTTCGCGCTTGCGTTGAGCAGCCAGATGGCCGGATACATCAGCCAATAGAACGCGTAGAGCGGCGCCGCGGTCCACAGCGACATGCGTTCGGGACGGCGGATCGCCAGCGATTTCGGTGCGAGTTCACCGAGCACGATGTGCAGATATGAAATCAGCGTGAATGCGATCACCAGCGCGACGACCGCGGTTGTTTCCGGGCCGACGCCGAAGTGCGCGAACACCGGTTCGAGCAGGTGTGCGAACGCGGGTTCGCCGATCCAGCCGAGCGCGAGTGACGCCAACGTGCTGCCGAGCTGGCAGGCTGACAGATAGGCGCCCAGGCGGCCATGCACATTGACCAGGATGCGCCCCCACGCCAGCCGTGACTGGTGGCCATCATTGCCGCCTGTGTGCGGCGCGGTTTGACCAGTGCGAACTCGGCTGCGACGAAGAAGCCGTTGAGCAGCACCAGAAGCAGCGCCGCGCCGACATGGAGTAGGTTTTGCAGCATTGCTGGATGGGGTGAGGCGACCGGTCATTCTAGCATTTAGACGGTTCGCACTCGGGAAAACGCGCGCTGCGGCTATAATTGCGCCTCCAATTCTGCAGCAGGTGAGTCATGAGCCAGTACCGGATCGAGCGCGACAGCATGGGCGAACTCAAGGTTCCCGCCGATGCGTTGTACGGCGCGCAGACCCAGCGCGCAGTCGACAACTTCCCGATCTCCGGCCTGACCATGCCGCGCGAATTCATCCGCGCGCTCGGCCTGATCAAGTCCGCGGCCGCGCAGGCGAACGCGGATCTCGGTCATCTGAAGAAGACCTCGGCGAAGGCGATCCGCAAGGCCGCCGAACGTGTCGCTGCCGGTGAATTCGATGTGCAGTTTCCGATCGATGTGTTCCAGACGGGTTCCGGCACCTCGTCGAACATGAATGCGAACGAGGTCATTGCGCATATCGCCGCGGCAGCCGGCACCAAGGTGCATCCGAACGACGACGTCAACAACGGCCAGTCGTCGAATGATGTGATCCCGACCGCGATCCAGGTCAGCGCCGCGCTGACGGTCAGCGAAAAACTGCTGCCGGCGCTCGCGCATCTGAAGAAGACGCTCGATGCGCGCGCGAAGGAGCTGAAGAAGGTCGCCAAGACGGGCCGCACCCATCTGATGGACGCGATGCCGGTCACATTCGGCCAGGAACTCGGCGGCTGGTCGGCACAGATCCGCTCGAATATCGAACGCCTCAACGACGCGCTCAAGCGCGTGCGCAAGCTGCCGCAAGGCGGCACCGCGGTCGGCACCGGCATCAACGCGGATGCGCAGCTCGGTCCGAAGATCAGCGCCGAGCTCACCAGGATGACCGGCGTGAAGTTCGAGGCGGCCGACAACTATTTCGAGGGCATCAGTTCGCAGGACGCCGCGGTGGAATTGTCGGGTCAGCTGAAGACGCTGGCGTGTTCGCTGATGAAGATGTCGAACGATCTGCGCTGGATGAATTCCGGTCCGCTCGCGGGTTTGGGCGAAATCGAATTGCCGGCGCTGCAGCCGGGTTCGTCGATCATGCCGGGCAAAGTCAATCCGGTGATTCCGGAAGCGATGGCGATGGTCTGCGCGCAGGTGATCGGCAACGACACCACGATCACGATCGCCGGGCAGAGCGGCAATTTTCAGCTCAATGTGATGCTGCCGGTGGTTGCACTGAACCTGCTGCAGTCGGTCGAACTGCTCGCGAAAGCGTCGCGCCTGCTCGCTGACAAGGCGATCGCCGGGTTCAAGGTGCGCAATGACAAGATCAAGGAGGCGCTGAACCGCAATCCCATCCTGGTCACCGCATTGAATTCGGTGATCGGCTATGACAAGGGCGCGGCGACTGCAAAAAAGGCTTACAAGGAAGGTCGTCCGATTCTCGATGTCGCGCTGGAGACGACTGGCTTGTCGCGCAAGCAGCTGCAGGAGTTGCTCGATCCAACCGCGCTCACCAAAGGCGGCATTCGTGGCGGTCCGTCGGGTGGGTGAATCGGCGCGCTTACGCGACGCCATCAGGCATCGCGTGCGCCGGCGAACGCCCGTAGCAGAAGCGAAGGGCCGGGTTGCTTGGCGAAGCCGGGACGGCTGAGTTTAGCAACAACTGCGAGCGCAGCGAGTATCGGCGCGCGCAGGATGCGCAGGCGCAGCGAGCATGCGCGCGATGCTGTTGCGTAGTCGATTCAACGGTTTTCCTGAGGTTTCCCCACGTTTTGTGATGTCGCCATTGGGGGGGGAGGAAGCACGAGACGCGCTGTTCCAATTTCAGTGCGTCAGCAACGATCCCCATACGTGTCCGTGTCGAACGGCACATGTTAGAAGACGACATCGACAACAGACTGCCAAGGCTTGGCGCGCCCTGAACGAACCCGGCGTCATTCTTGCCAGGAGCGCAATCACCTTTGCACGCTGCCCCGCGAGTCCGATCCGTGGACCTGTTCGGATGCTCGTTGCGGAAAGCGATTCGATAACAGCAAGAGCGAACACTATTGGAGTGTTGTGAAATGTTGAGAAAACTTGTGCTTGTAACCGCGCTGGCCGCCGCACCGATGGCGTTTGCGCAACAGAACGTCGATATCAGCGGCGCCAACTATTCGAGCGGCAAGGCTGACGCGACGCTGGCCGCGCTGGGTCGCAAGGCCGCTGCATCGGGCAACCGGCTGGTGATCACCGCGCCGCCGCAATGGCATTCGGCGATCGCCGCGAAGGTGCGGGCGGGCGGCGCGGCCGACGTCGTGATGCGCGATGGCTTCTACGAGAACGTGCTGGTGCGTATCGAGGACAAATCCACCGAGCTCGCCAAGACCGAAGCCGAGAAGAAGGCGGCGAAGGCCGAAGCCGAGAGAGCGAGAGCGCGAGACGAGGCGAAGCAGGCTGCAGCCGCGCGCACCGCCGCAGCAAAACCCGCAGTGCCATCACGCGGACCAGCGGCGCGGCAACCTGTGGTGCCGGCCGCTGTCGCGCCAGCTGCTCCGGCGCCTGTCGCAAAGGCGCCGCCCGTCGCTGCGGCACCCGTCGCGGCACCGATCGCGACAGCGGCGCCGGCCCAATCGGGGGCCGACGTCGACGCGATCCACGTACGTCTGGAACAGTCGCTGATCGGTGGTCGCAGTGCCGAGGGCAGCATTGCGGTCAGCGCATTGCAGTCCGGTGACACGATTCATGTCGACGGTCCGGTGCGTGCGGTTTTTCGGCGCGAGGGCATTCGCCCGCTGCTGTACTGGCTCGACGGTGATCTCGACCTGCGCCGCTCGGAGTTGAAGGTCCTTGCCGAGAATCGCTATCAGGTCGTCTCGTTGATCCGCGGCGAAGGGTCGCTGCGCCGTGAGTTCAGCGAGGGCGCTGCGTCACTCGACGTACGCGAACCCGCGGCTGACTCGCCCGTACGCGCGGCACTGGAGAAGAACCTCAACGAGGGCCATACGATCAGCGAGACGTTGGCGCCCGACAAGCTGCGTAATGGCGACATCATCTATTCGAACGGCGGCGCCGCGGTCGTCGTGCGTCGCCAGGGCCGCGAGCTGTATCGCTACTGGCTTGAGGGATCGCTCGATCTGCACCAGACCGGCGTGCAAGCGGACGGCGCGAACAAGTACAAGGTGTTGAACGACATCGTGCATTGAACCAGCGCAATGTCGTGAAAAAAAGGGCCGCTTTCGCGGCCCTTTTTTTGCTGCGTGGGTTGGCAGGCTTCGATCGATGAACCGTCATGCGCTGGCGCCGCCGCGAGCGCGTCAGTGTTCGCAGATCCGCACGGCGACCGGTGTCGCTTATCCTGATCCCCGATTGCAGTCCCCGGCCTGCCCGGTATCGATTGTCGCATATGGCCGGAACGCAGCGAGCTGGCCGGCGATCGCTTCCTGCTTCGCGCGCAACGCGGATAGATCGGCGCACACCTTGGCGGCTCGGGCCTCGACCTTTGCGGCGCGGGCTTCGACCGCGGGGCCGATCTCGTCCGGCTTGCCGTTGACCAATCCGGACACGACGCTGCCGATCGCCTGGCCGGCAGTCGCCACGCCCGCCGCACCGGTCGCGAGTGCATCGTTGCGCAGGGCAATGGCGCCGGCAAAGTACTGCTTGAGCAGATCGCGCTGGGGCGGCGTGACCGCTACCGTTTTGCCGTCGATGCTCATGTCTCCGTCGGCGGAAACGATCGCGTCGGGACCGCTGTGCGCGTGGACGGCGATGCGGGCGCCGCTGAGCACGCTGATATGTTGGAACGCCGATGTGTTCTCGGCGTCATGGCTGCAGCCCGCCGTGGCGATGGCGAACAGGATCAGGCAGGCGATGTGGCGGGCAGTATTCATCATGGGCCTCGGTGATGGAAGTCGTTGCGAATCGGATTCGATCGCTCGTTACGAGTTGGTCTCGATGCGCCGGCCGCGCAGCCAAATCGCGCCGGCCAGCAGAGCGACGCCTGCGATTGCGCCGATCCAGAGGTTCGGCGTCGCAAGAAAGCTGGACATCCAGCTGAAAGCGAGGCCGTTGAAGTCGACGCCGAACGCCTGCCGGCCGATGTCGAGACCGCTTCTAGCCGCTACCCAGCTGCCCGGCATGATGCTGAACAGCAGACGCCCGAGCATCGATGCGAGATTGAGGTCACCGCTGAGGTGCGGACCACCGAGCAGGCCGACCCACCAGTTCGCGAACAGCGCGACGATCGGCAGCAGAACGGCCCACATGAACGGCTTGCTGCGCGCAAACGCGGACCAGAACAAGAGCCAACCCACCGTGGGCAATGCCCACAACGCTCCAATCGGCAACATCAGTGAAAGACGCATAAACATGCCGAGCGGGTGCGATTGCGCCACGGCCGGCAGTGCGTTCAGTCCATGTGCACCGGTCCAGATGCAGACCAGAACCAGGAACACCGCATAGGCGACTGTCGACACCATGAGCACGATCGCCGGCATCACCAGCATCGCGGTCAGCGCCTTCGATACGACGGTCGCAGTATCGGACACCGGCAACGATTTCCAGAACAGTACGCTGCGATCGCGGCGATCATCGTAGAGCGCGCCGAGCAGGTAGAAGAACGAAATAAAAAACAGGCCGATACACGCCATGCCAACAAAAGCCAGTTGCACCATGTCGAGTCCGTGCCCGGCTTCGGTGAAATCGTTCGTGCTGATGTTGCTGCGCAGTTGGTCGAGCGAGAAGCCGACATGCACCTGCACATGGTTGCGGAACACCTCGGCGCTGATCATGCCGAGCACCGTGATGATCAGGATCGCGCCGGTGATCCACGCCGGCGTCCACAAGAAGCCGCCACGGTGTTCCCAGTATTCGCGCTTCAAGAGCAGCGGTAGCGTGTTCATGCGTAGGTTCCTTTCATGGTGGCGACGAACAGGTCGGCGACGCTCGGTTTGTGCACCTCGCCGAGTTCGGCGAGGCGGGAGCGGTCGACGCCGTCGAACAGGAAGATCGATTTGCCGAAGATCTGGCGTTCGTTGAGCGGCTTCAGCGCACGCGCTGCGTCAGCCTGATCCGGATTGACCATGACTTCGGCATAGCGCTCGGCGACTTCGTCCATCGTCGCCGCGAGCACAATCTTGCCGTCTCGGATGAACATCAGGTCGGTCAGGATATTTTCGATCTCCTCGATCTGATGCGTGGTCACGATGATCGTCTTGTTCTCGTCGAAATAATCGGCGAGCAGGCTCTCGTAGAACGACTTGCGATAGAGGATGTCGAGACCAAGCGTCGGCTCGTCGAGCACGAGCAGCTTGGCGTCGATCGCCATGACCAGGGCCAGGTGCAACTGCACGATCATGCCCTTGGACAGCTCGCGAACGCGCATGCCGGGCTTGATCTTGGTATGCGCGAGGAACGCCTGGCATTTCTCGCGCGAGAAGCGCGGATGCACGCCGGCGACGAACTCGACCGCTTCGCGCACGCGGATCCAGCGTGGCAGCACGGCGACATCGGCGATGAAGCAGACCTGTTCCATGAGTTCGGTGTGCTGCTTGCGCGGGTCGAAGCCGAGTACGGACAGTTCGCCGTCGAAATCGGTGAGGCCGAGAATCGCCTTCAGCGCGGTCGTCTTGCCGGCGCCGTTCGGACCGATCAGGCCGACGATGCGACCGGCCTCGATGTCGAAACTCACCGTGTCGAGCGCTTTCGTGGTGCCGTACTGCTTGGAGAGATTGCGGGCGTGGATGATCGGATTCATTGCTTTTCCTCGGGTTTCATAGCGTCCATGAGTTCCTTCAGGCTCAAGCCGAGGCGGCCGAGGCGCGCATACAGCACTGGCCACTCCTCGCGCAGGAAGCGCTCACGTTCGGATTTCAGCAGCGCTGCGCGAGCGCCATCATTGACGTACATGCCAAGCCCCCGTCGTTTTTCTACCACGTTCTCATCGACCAATTCCTGATACGCCTTGGACACGGTGATCGGGTTGATCTGGAAATCACCGGCCACCTGGCGCACCGAGGGCAGCGGGTCGCCCTGTTTGAGGACGCCATCGAGGATCATCGCCACCACGCGGTCGCGTAGCTGGCGGTAGATCGGCGTCGAATCGTTCCAAGTGATGCTCATCAAGGTCATTCCTTGTTCGCGTGGCGCAGGCTCTTGCCGAAGGAATAGTAGGGCATGTCGAACGCGGCGCCGGGCAGCGCGCCGATCGTGGCGGCGCTGCTGCCGTGTGCGACCGCGCCGAGCGAATAGTCGTCGGCGCGCGGCGCGTCGTTAGCGACCGCTTCAGCGCGACTCATGCGCACGGTTATGGTCGGTAGGGTCGGGATAATCGGTTGCGGACGCACGATCACGACCGGCAGCAACGCGGTGGTTGTAGGGTCGTGCGGACGCGGCGCCACAGCCGCAGCCTGTGCGGTGGCATGCGAGCGCGTGACCGGAACCCCCAGGGAGAATGCGAAGACAGCGGCTTCGGTCGCGACGAGGGCGACGGCCAGCAGCAGGGTGCGGACGAGACGATTCGGCATGACAATTTCCGCGACGTCGTTGATGAAGTGGTTCGGCATGGCACCCTCCGTTGGGTGATTTATGAGGTAGTGCTGTAGTGAACTATAACACTAAAAAAAGAACTGTCAAGGACCACCTTGCAGGGGGCTTTTGTTGCCCAGTGGCTTCAATGTTGGACAGACTTCAAGCGCCACACCGCCCTCGTTACGAGGTGCTCGCAGATAGGCGCCGAAATGGCGATATCTCAGGCTTGTGCGGCGTCTTCGAGTGCCGCATGAGCGTCGAACCACGCTTCTTCGAGCGCGGCGATGTCCTGCGTGAGTTGACCTTGTCGACGTACGAGATCGGCGACTTGGTCGCCGCGCCCGCTCTCGTAGAGCGCCGGATCGCCCAGTTCGGTCTGGATGACGGCACGCTGCGCTTCGAGTTTGGCGATCTGCTTCTCGATGCGGCTCACTTCGTTCTTCAATGGCGCGACGCGGGCGCGCTGCTCTGCGCGATCACGACGTCCGTCGCGGCGTGTGTCGCCGGCATTCGCCGTTGTCGATGCGTTCGCGGGCGTGCCGCGCAACACGACCCGCGCGTAATCGTCGAGATCGCCGTCGAACGGTTTCACGGCGTAGTCGCGCACGAGCAGATAGTCATCGCAGACCGCGCGTAACAGGCCACGGTCGTGCGTGACCAACACGACCGCGCCGACATAGTCCTGCAAGGCTTCGGCGAGCGCCTCGCGGGTGTCGATGTCGAGATGGTTGGTCGGCTCGTCAAGCAGCAGCAGGTTGGGGCGCTCGAACACAATCAAAGCCAGTGCGAGCCGCGCCTTCTCGCCGCCGGAAAAACCGCGCACATCCGCCAGCGCACGCTCGCCGGCGAAACCGAACGTGCCGAGGAAATCGCGCGCAGCCTGTTCGCCCAGGCTCGGCTGCAGGCGCAGCAGGTGCTGCACCGGCGTCGCGTCGCTGTCGAGCTGTTCGACCTGGTGCTGCGCGAAATAGCCGATCACCAGACCCTTGTTCTCCTGGCGCCGGCCGGCCAGCGGTGCCAGCGTGCCGGCGATGGTCTTGATCAGGGTCGACTTGCCGGCGCCGTTCGCGCCAAGCAGGCCGATCCGGTCGCTGGGGCGCAGCGACAGACGGATCTTCTCGACAATGCGGCATTCGCCGTAGCCGATCGTCGCTTCGTCGAGCGTCAGCAGCGGATCTGGCAGTGCATCCGGCGCCGCGAATTCGAACTCGATGCCCGATTCCGCGCGCACCGCGGCGATCTCGGTCATGCGCTCGAGTGCCTTGACCCGACTCTGTGCCTGGCGCGCCTTGGTCGCCTGCGCCTTGAAGCGGTCGACGAAGCGTTGCAGGCGCGCGCGTTCCTGTTGCTGGCGCTCGTGCGCGATCTGCTGCTGGGCCATGCGCTCGGCGCGCTTGCGCTCGTATGCGCTGACGTTGCCCGCGAAAAGCTCGGCGTTCGCGTCCGCGATATGCAGCACGTGTGAAACGACGTGATCGAGGAATTCGCGATCGTGCGAGACCACGATCAAGGTGCCGGTGTAGCGGCGCAGCCATTCCTCGAGCCAGAGCACGGCGTCGAGATCGAGGTGGTTGGTCGGCTCGTCGAGCAGCAGCAGATCCGAACGGCACATCAGCGCCTGGGCGAGATTGAGGCGCATGCGCCAGCCACCCGAAAACTCGGACACCGCGCGTCGTTCATCGCCCGGCGCGAAGCCGAGCCCGTGCAGCAGTTCGCCGGCACGGGCGCGCGCCGCGTAGCCGCCGATTGCGTGCAGACGATCATGCAGCACCGCCTGGCGGGCGGCGTCGTGCGCGGCCTCGGCATCGCTGAGTTCGCGTTCGAGCAGGCGGAACTCGGCGTCGCCGTCGAGCACGTGATCGAGGGCGGCGTGATCGAGCGCTTCGTTCTGCTGGCGCACGTGGGCGAGCGTCCAGTCGCGCGGACGGCTGAAATCGCCGCCGTCAGGCGCAAGTTCGCCGCCGATCAGTGCGAGCAGGCTGCTTTTGCCGGTACCGTTGCGGCCGGTCAGGCCGACGCGCCAGCCCGGATGAACGAGAAAATTCGCGCCGTTCAGCAAAAGTCGGGAACCCCGACGCAGGTTCAGGTTGTCAAAGCGCAGCATGGGGCCAAGTTTACAGCGCGGAGAACAGGCGTTTGCCAACGCTATGCGCTCCGTCCACAATATGCGGCCCCGCATACGGCTGGGTCGGGCGAACGCCGCGACGCCGTCGGGCATCCAGACCGACAATTCATCGAAAATCTTCAGGAGCAAACATGACGCGTTTCGTGCAGAAGACCCTTGTTGCCGCGCTGGCGGCCAGTTTCGGGATTGGCAGCGCCATCGCCGCCCCCCCGGCCACGCCGGCCATTGCCGCCGCCCCGGCCACGCCGGCCATCGCGCCAGCCAAGCCGGCCATCTCGGTGCCGCTCGACAAGAACAAGATCAGCACCATGGTGGGCATGGACATCGGTCGCGGCCTGACCCAGATCAAGGACGACATCGATATCAAGGCGGTCGAGCAGGCGCTGGAAGCGACCCTCAAGGGCGACAAGACCTCGCTGACGCAGGAAGAAGCGCTGGCCGTGCGGCAGGAATTCATGCAGCAGATGCAGGCCAAGCGCGTCGCCGAGCAGAAGGTCGCCGCGGAAAAGAACAAGACCGAGGGCGTCGCATTCCTCAGCAAGAACAAGTCCGTCAAGGGCGTGAAGACGACCGCTTCCGGCTTGCAGTACCTGGTCGAGAAGGAAGGGACCGGTGCGAAGCCGAAGGCAACCGACACAGTCAAGGTGAACTACCTCGGCACCAAGATCGACGGCACCAAGTTCGATAGCTCCTACGATCGTGGCCAGCCGGCGACGTTCCCGCTGAACGGCGTGATCAAGGGCTGGAGCGAAGGCCTGCAGCTGATGCCGGTCGGTTCGAAGTACAAGCTGTTCGTGCCAGCGGATCTGGCCTATGGCGAAAATGCGCCAGGCCCGATCGGTCCGAACGCGACGCTGGTGTTCGAGGTGGAACTGCTCGACATCGAGAAGCCGGGCGACAAGCCGAAGGCCGAGGCGGGTGCGAAACCGGCAGCCAAGGCGGCGGTGAAACCGGCTGCCAAGCCGGTCAAGGCCGGCGAAAAGAAGTAATCGGCTACGCGTTTCCCGCGAAGGCGCGTCGCGAACCGGCGCGCCTTTCGCGTTTCATGACCTCCCGCATTACGTGATCGCGAAAGGAATGCCTGCATGCGCGTGACGATTTTAGGAACCGGTTACGTCGGCCTCGTCACCGGCGCCTGTCTCGCCGAAGTCGGTAACGACGTGGTTTGCGTGGACGTGGATGCGAACAAGATCGCGCGTCTCGAACGCGGTGAAATTCCGATCTACGAGCCCGGGCTCGATGCGCTGGTGCGTACCAATCGCGCAAGCGGACACCTCAGATTCACTACCGACGCGGCAGCGGCGATCGCGCACGCGCAGATCATTTTCATCGCCGTCGGCACGCCACCGGGAGAAGACGACAGTGCCGATTTGTCCCACGTGCTGAC
The DNA here is from genome assembly GCA_003142815.1 of Rhodanobacteraceae bacterium. Classification (GTDB taxonomy): domain Bacteria; phylum Pseudomonadota; class Gammaproteobacteria; order Xanthomonadales; family Rhodanobacteraceae; genus Dokdonella_A. Next base: position 33,267 of record PLNP01000047.1, on the reverse strand, counting down.
GGTCGCGCGCACCATTGGCGGCGCGCTGTCGCGCTACGTCGTGGTCGTCAACAAATCGACGGTGCCGGTCGGCACCGCGGATGCGGTACGCGCGGCGATTGCTGGTGAACTCGCGGCGCGCGGCAGCGACATCGCATTCGATGTCGTTTCCAACCCTGAATTCCTGAAGGAAGGCGATGCGGTGCAGGATTGCCTGCGCCCGGATCGCATCGTGGTCGGCGCCGGCAGCGCGCGCGCTGTCGATCTGCTGAAGGTGCTGTACGCGCCGTTCAATCGCAATCACGAGCGCATCGTGCTGATGGACGTGCGCTCGGCCGAACTGACCAAGTACGCGGCGAACGCAATGCTCGCAACCAAGATCAGCTTCATGAACGAGATCGCGAACATCGCCGAGCACGTTGGCGCCGATATCGAACAGGTTCGCCGCGGCATCGGTTCGGATCCACGCATCGGCTACCACTTCATCTATCCGGGCGCGGGCTACGGCGGCTCGTGTTTCCCGAAGGACGTCAAGGCGCTCGAATACATGGCGCGCGCGCATGCGTACGAACCGCGCCTGCTCAGCGCGGTCGAGGCGGTCAACGCGGCGCAGAAACGCAAGCTGTTCGCGTTGGTCGAGCGGCACTTTGGCGAATCGCTCGCCAGCCGCACGATCGCGTTGTGGGGACTTGCGTTCAAACCGAATACCGACGACATGCGCGAGGCGCCGAGCCGCACCTTGCTCGAACAACTCTGGGCCGCGGGCGTGAACGTGCGCGCCTACGATCCCGAGGCGACTGGCGAAACCGGTCGCCTCTACGGTGAGCGCAAGGATCTGGTCCTGTGCGACGAGCAATATGCCGCGCTCGAAGGCGCCGATGCGCTGGTCATCGTGACCGAGTGGAAGGCGTTCCGCAGTCCCGACTTCGAGCGCGTGCGCACGCTGCTGAAGGAGCCGGTGATCTTCGACGGCCGCAATATCTTCGAACCGAGCGCCGTGGAGACGGCAGGACTTGCTTACTACGGCATCGGGCGCGGCCGCAGCATCATCGCGGCAACTTCGTAGAAACCCGATACGACGAGACCCGGATCGTCGCTGTACCTCGACGATCGCCACGATTACCATCGCGCTCTTCGCCAAGGATGCCCGGGAAAGCCCGACGAAATGGAACAGAAACGAGCACTCATCACCGGCGTCACCGGCCAGGATGGCGCCTATCTCGCCGAGTTGCTGCTGGCCAAGGGCTACGAGGTGCACGGTCTCAAACGGCGTTCGTCGTCGTTCAATACCGAGCGTATCGACCATCTCCACCATGAGCTCGACGAGACGCGCGCCGGCGTGCGCCTGCACTATGGCGACCTCACTGATTCGTTGAGCTTGTTGCGCGTGATCCAGCAGGTGAAGCCGGACGAGATCTACAACCTTGCCGCGCAGAGCCACGTCGCGGTTTCGTTCGAGGAGCCCGAATACACCGCGAATGCGGACGGCCTCGGTACGCTGCGCATCCTCGAAGCGATGCGCAGTCTCGGCCTCGGCGACCGCTGCCGCTTCTATCAGGCCTCGACCTCGGAGCTGTACGGACTCGCGCGTGAAACGCCGCAGCGCGAAACCACGCCGTTCCATCCGCGCTCGCCCTATGGCGTCGCCAAGCTCTACGCGTACTGGATCACCGTGAACTACCGCGAGGCCTACGGCATCTACGGTTGCAACGGCATCCTGTTCAACCACGAATCGCCGATCCGCGGCGAGACTTTTGTGACCCGCAAGATCACCCGTGGTCTCGCCCGCGTGATCCATGGGCTGCAGCATTGCCTCTATCTCGGCAACCTCGACGCGAAGCGCGACTGGGGCCATGCGCGCGACTTCGTCGAGGCGCAGTGGCTGATCCTGCAACAGGACCAACCGACCGATTACGTGATCGCGACCGGCATCCAGCATTCGGTACGCGAATTCGTCGTGCTGTCGGCGCGTGCGATGGGCGTCGAAGTCGAGTTCCGCGGGAGCGGTGCGGACGAACATGCAGTCGTCGCGACCGTCAAAACGCCGAACCCGAAGATCAAGGCCGGCGATGTGCTGGTGCGCATCCATCCGCAGTACTACCGCCCAGCCGAGGTTGAGACCCTGCTCGGTGATCCGACCTTCGCGCGCGAGCGTCTCGGCTGGACGCCGAAAACGAGTTTCGCCGAACTCGTGGGCGAGATGGCTGCGGCCGATCTCGCGCTGGCCGAGCGCGAAGCGCAAGGCTTCGTCGGCGCACGCCACGGTCGGCACCTGATCGAGCGTTTGCCGGGTTGATGGCCATGTCCGGTTCGCTCGAAGATCGGCTGACCGAGCTCGAAGTGCGTCTGGCCTTCGTCGATGACACGGTCAATTCGTTGAACGATACCGTCGCCGCGCATGATCGGCTGCTGCACGAATTGCTTACAGCGATGGAGCGCATGCGCGGCGAGCTCGTTGCGGCGCGCACCGCGCTTGCGCACGATGTGCACGACGAACCGCCGCCGCCGCATTACTGAGGCCGGTTGGCGCCCGCTGCAGAGATCATCAACGAATCGCACGACGCTCGACCACCGACATGTCTGAATCCTTGCGCGACCAGCTACTGAAGAGCGGCCTTGCCCGGCAAAACAAGCCTGAGGCGCGATTGCAACCGAAGCCGCAGCAGAGGCCATCGCAACCGCGGGATATTTCGCAACTGCGGTCGGCAAAACCGGCGCGGCGTGAACAGAGCGAAATCGACCTCGCCAAGGCGTACGCAATGCGCGACAAGACCGAGCGCGAAACGCGGGAACGCGAACAGCGCGAGGCCGAGCAGCGTGCGCGCGAGAAGAAGGAACGCAAACAGAAACTCACGACTTTGTTGAACGGCAACGCGCTGAACGAGGCGAGCGCGGAGATCGCCCGCCATTTTCCGCATGCGAACAAGATTCGCCGCATCTACGTGACTGCCGCACAGTTGCCGCGTCTCAACGCCGGTGAGCTTGCGGTCGCGCAACTTGCCGGGCGCTATTTGCTGGTCACCCGCGAGACCGGCCTCGCCGCGCAGGCGATCGACGCCGACGCGCTGGTCCTGCTGTGCGACCCGGATGCGGTCGACGAGGATGGGGTGCCGGCCGACCTGGTTTGGTAGGCGCGGTTCCACCCAACCATGGTGATCGGCGGGTTGCGCGCGTGCGGAAATCGCGACGTGGTGCTCGGTTTACGATGCGGGTGACAATGACGATGCGCGACGTACTTGGGGCGCGCACGATGCATCGAAGATTCGGCTTGGTGGCTATCGCCTTTGCCGCCCGGCGGCGCGATCGAAGGTTCAGCCGGTTACTCATGCGACAACGCCAACGCGGATTGCCATCTGCTCGTCGCGCAGGGCAACACCTTGTACGAAGCTTACGCGGCCAATGTCGCCGGTGGCGGCGGTCAAGGCCAGCTTCGACATGAGCCATTACAACGCTGCGGCGAAAGTCCTGCTGCGGACGATGCAACGCTACCGCGTCGTCCTCGCCGATGGCGGCAACATCGCGCTGACCGGCGAAGCGGACCGTTTCACGACCGCGAAGTGGGCGGATCTGGGCATCGACGAACACGTTTTCATCAACGGCAACCCGTCGCCGCAGGTGAGCGATTTCGAAGTTGTCGAAACCGGCCCGCGGTACACGGTGACCTACAACTGTGTCCGCAATCCGGACGATTTCGTCTTCATCGACGGTTACGATTACTGAGCCGCTGCGGTGAGGGGATGGCAAGGGCACATTTCGATACGTACTGTGTCGTTGTGGTCGCGGCTTCGCCGCTCCTACACGGGCGCATGCGTTTGCACGGACGCGTGCTTTTGTAGGAGCACCGGAAAAAGGTGCAGGCGCTGCAAGCGCGACCCTAGAAATCCATGAAGTATTTGATATGTGATCCAACGGAATCTGTGGTTGTGCACGACTAGGCCTTATGAACCGCATAATACAGGCGCTTTTTGTCCATGCTCGTCTATTGCCGTCCGGTAGCATCGGGTGCAGAATGGGTAGCTAGAAGGGTAGCTTCAACGGTTAGCTACCCATGGCGAGGAGGCCACCCATGACACGGCGCGCGAACCTGCTTTCCGACACCCAGCTGCGCGCATGGATTGCTGCGGGTATCCAGGTCGCCAAGAGCGACGGCGACGGCCTTACCTTCACGCTGTCCGCTGCCAACGTAGCCGCATGGGTCTTGCGCTACCGCATTGGCGGTCGCCGCCGCGAATTGACCCTTGGTCGCTATCCCGATCTGTCATTGCAGGCCGCAAGGCGCCGCGCTGCCCGCGAGCGCGTGCGCGTTGGCGATGGCTTGGACGTGGCTGCCGAGAAGCGCCGCGCCAAGCATGCGAGCGTCGCGGCTTGGACTGTGCGCCAATTGGTCGAGGATTACGAAGCGAAAGCGCTTGCCAATGCGGCTCCATCCACACGCAAGCTCTACGCCGGCTATCTGGCGAACTGGGTCAAGCCGCGCCTAGGGGCCATGCTGGTGCGTGATGTTGCATTGGCTGACGTCGTGGCGATGCTTCGCGCCTCATCCGCACGCGGTACCGGAGCTATGCGCACGTTGCACGCCGCAACGCGCGCGATGTTCGAGCACGCGCGCGGGCAGGCCATACGCACCGACAATCCGGCAATCGGAATCAAGCGCGACACCATCGCACCAGCCCCGGCAAGGCGCACCGGGACAGCCTTGGAAGGCGAGGAGCTGGCAGTGTTCCTTCGTGCCATACCCCACGACGTGAAGGGCTGGGCACTGCGCTTCCACTTGCTCACTGGCGTGCGCCCAGGCGAACTGTGCGGTGCAGCATGGAAGGAATTCGCTCTCACCGCCGGAATTTGGACCATTCCAGCCGAACGCACCAAGACAGGCACTGGCTACGTCATCCGCTTACCTCAGCAGGCCGTCGAGCTGTTGCGCTCGATTGCCGCGAACTCCGCGCCTTCGGCCTTCGTCTTTGCAGCCGCACGCGGTGACGATCGCCCGATCCCCTATCAAACGTATCGCGCGTGGCTCTGGCGCGTGCTGGATCGTGTCGGCATTGCACGCGACGCATTCAAGCCGCATGACATGCGCCGCACCATGCGCAGCGGGCTTGCATCACTCGGTGTCCGCTACGAGGTCGCGGAACGCGCGATCAACCATAAGCTGCCCGGAATGGCAGAAATCTACGACCGCAACGACTACGCAACCGAGCGTGCCGCCGCACTGGGGAAGTGGGCTGATTATCTTGATACGGTGCATACCGGCGTAAAAGTCGTGCCGATCAAGCGCAAAGCTGGGTGAGCCATTATTACGCGCTTCATAAAATGTGATCAATTGCAACTACTACGCGTATCATCGATCACGACATTGGGATAATCTCATTTCCTTGCGCCAAGCCATAGCCGAAGCGAACGTATGCAGATCTTCTCTGGCCGAGTGGCATTTCGAACACATGGACGGGAAAGCCAGAGATAGATCGCACGTGCCTGGCGCATAGAAATACGATTGTCATTTCTACGACGGACACGATATTCTGCGATACCTGAGCGAAAAAGTCAGCGAGCGGCATCCTCGGTCGAGGCGTCTTGCGGTGGATAATCTTAATCATCGGACGAAGGAGGTTGTTGCCAGCATCGATCTTGAAATCTGAAACCTCGATCCATTGATCCTTTCCCGGGTGCTCGACGCAGTTGCGTGTGTTCCGAACTAGATGTAGCAATGGTAGTGCGTTACTCAAGAATTGAGAAAAGCTGTCAATATCCTGTTGCCCGTTCTCAATTTTCGTCTTCAAAGTGTCCCATCCCCCCGTTCCGAGATCTCTATAGAAGAGCTTTACCACTTTAAAGAGTCCATTAAGTACGTGATCGGACTTTTGAACGAATTCTTTGCACCTGACCGCTAAGTTACCAATGGCAGGCATCATGAACGATAGGTCCTTTCGAATGTTCGGATCGAGGTTCACAATAGCGGCTTCCTGCGTCTCGCGATAGTTTTCTATCAATTGGTGCATTCCCGCAATGTCTTGAGCGATGTCGAACACCAAAGCCAAAGCCCTGTCACAGTTGATTTCGCTCGGAAGGTACGTACTCTTTAGTAGGTCGTGGGCAGTCAAGACTATTGCTCCTACCCAAGAAGACTCCGAACCAAAGGGCAAGACTCTTTGGATTGTGTTCGGGGTACCTATATTTGTTCGCTTTGGGTCGACTTGGTCGGCTGGTTTGATTTCATAGATCCCCTTTCCCTTAACCACTAACAGGCGCCCGGCAACCGTGATCATCGCCGAAATTGCGCTGTCATCGTCGGGTGTGCTCAGTTGAAGCGAGCCACCTCGGTCACGGAGGTTGTCGCTTGGTAACTTTGTACCTTCTTGTGCCTTCATCGTCGTGTCATCTTATCGAGTGGTTTCAGCGCACCACTGTCGGTTGCGTATGCACTGAGTGTAGAGCCCAATGGCGGCTGTTGGTCGAGCTGCGACGGTCACTAGACCGCGAAAAGGTGCCGCTCACGTGTGTGCCTGTGTGGGGGCCAAGCGCTCTCTTCCAAGGTTGCTGTATCCGGGTTGAATAGTATCATTTTTGCCAATGGTGCAAATGGCAGCAGAAAAACGCGGCGATGAAGTCGACATTCCCTTACCTGATTAGGGCTCATTCTCAGCCATGAAAATTGCTCGCGATGCGCAAGGTCGGCTCGGGATGCGGTTTGCACAGCATCATCGCGCGCGCCAGTCGCGGTAGCATCTCGCGCAGGCGAAACCGGCGGTTGTCCCAACAAGGGGATGGGCAAATCGGTAAGCGGCTTCTGCCAGATACAAGCGCGCGTACTTGCCCTGCCGGATCGCGTGGTCGCTGCCGCAGCACGTTCGCGAAATCGCCAGGCGTCAAATGGCTGATGACCTCTATCTGCGCCATCGCGCATGACTGCTCCTGTTTCATGGGGTCTATGATGACCCGAGGGAACAGGGATTCCACCTATCCGGCCGTCAAGATTTCTGGGGCCAGCTCTCCTACTGGGATGTATTCAGGTCCAAGGTGGCCGTGATCCTACCCGACCGACCTTTTGCCTGAGACCAACCCCCCCAGTAAGATAGGGCGGTTGAGTTGGTGGCAGAGGGATCGTGGCAGATTCAGGTCGTTGGCATGCGGTGCATCCCTCGGCATTCCCGCATGAGCAGGAAGCGCTCGACCTGTTGCGTGCCGGTCTTCCGGATACCTCGCCGTTCCGCGCATGGTCGAACTTCGAGTTCATCGCCGAAGACGGCAGCATCAACGAGGTCGATGCGCTGATCGCGTCCACCGATTGCGTGTACTTGGTTGAGATCAAGCACTGGGCCGGCGCGATCACCGGCAACCAGAACACCTGGACCGTCACCGCGCCCAGCGGTCGCGAGCGCTACGAAGACAATCCGCTTCTGCTCGCCAACCGCAAGGCGAAGAAGCTCAAATCCCTGCTCGCTCGCCAGACCGCATTCAAGAACGTTGCGGTGCCCTATATCCAGGCGGTGGTCTTCCTCTCCTCGCCGCTGTGCCGGCTGAATCTCGACGAGATCGCCGCGCAACACATCTACCTGCGTCCCGATGCCGACCGCGCCGGCCGTCCCAGCATCGTCGGCGTGATCGAAGGCCGCGCGACGCAGGGCAGGGGATTCGCGCCGATCAGCCGCACTACCGAACGCGCACTGCCGCGCGCGATGGAGCAATTGGGGTTGCGCCAGCGCACCCGCGCGGCGACGGTCGGCGACTACCAGCTCGTGCGTCTGATCGGCGAGAACGACCGCTACCAGGATTGGGAGGCGCAGCACGCGCGCGTCAAGGGCGATCGCAAGCGCGTGCGGATTTTCCCCTATGCGCAAAAGGCGCCGGAAGCCGAGCGGCGCGAGCGCAAGGACATCGCAACGCGCGAGTACGAACTGTTGCGGGGTGTGCGTCACGAGCACATCCTGTCGCCCAGCCAGTTGACCGAAAGCGACATCGGTCCGGCGCTGATCTACGACTACGATCCGGATGCGCAGCGCCTCAACCAGCGACTCGAAGGCGCATCCGTTCCGCTGGATATCAGTCAGCGGCTCGATCTCATCCGCCAGGTTGCCGAGACGCTGGCCTATGCGCATCAACGCGGCATCCATCACCGCGCCTTGAGTCCGTGGACGATCGAGTTGGTCGAGCCCGAGGAGTCTGGTGCCCGATTTACCGCACGCATTCGTGACTGGCAGAGCGGAATCTCCAGCCGGCAGACGCAGTCCGACACGCGCATGACGCTGCATCTCGGCCAGATGGCCGGCGTCATCGACAGCCCGCAATCGGCCGTCTACGCGCCGCCGGAAGTGATCACCGGCCACGGCTACGACGCCGCCAGCATCGACATGTTTTCTCTCGGCGCGCTCGCCTATGCCATCTTCAGTGGCAAGCATCCGGCCGACGATGTCGAGCAGATGGTCGAGAAGTGCCACGGCGGTCCCGGCTTGCTGGTCTCCGGCGTGCTCGATGGCGCACCGGACAGCCTGCAGCTGCTGATCCAGTCGGCCACCGATCCCAATCCACTGGATCGCCCGGCCGACGTGCGCGACTTTCTGCGCATGCTCGACGAGGTCGAAAACGACCTGACCACGCCGGAACCCAAACTCGGCGTCAACCCTGCCGATGCCAAACCCGGCGACCAGCTCACCGGCGGCTTCACCGTGCTGAAATCGCTCGGAAGTGGCTCCACCTGCTACGCGCTGTCGGTCGAGCGTGCAGGCCAGAGCGGCGTCCTGAAAATCGCCAAGGACCCGTCGTTCAACGAACGCCTGCGCATCGAAGCCGAGACGCTGCAGGAGCTGCGTCACCCCAACATCGTCAAATGTTTCGACGTGTACGAGATCGATGGGCTGACCGCGATTTTCCTCGAACAGGCGGGTGACCGCACCCTCGGCCAACGCGTACGCAAGGAAGGCGCGTTGTCGCTGGATCTGCTGGAACGCTTCGGCGACGAATTGATCGGCGTCGTCGCCCACCTCGAACGCGAAGGCATCAACCATCGCGACATCAAGCCCGAGAACATCGGCATCGGCGAAAACCGCAAGCGCGCGTTGACCCTCAAGCTGTTCGACTTTTCCCTGTCGCGCGCGCCACTCGACAACATCCGCGCCGGCACGCCGCCCTACCTCGACCCGTTCCTGGTCAACCGCCGTCCGCCGCGCTGGGACCTGCACGCCGAACGCTTCGCCGCCGGCATGACCCTATACGAACTGGCGACCGGCACCTTGCCGACCTGGGGCAGCGCTGGCCAGGACCCGGCCAGCAGCGACAAGGAAGCCAGCCTCGACGTCGAACGCTTCGATGCGTCCGTGCGCGATGCGCTCGCGGCTTTCTTCGCGCGCATCCTGCATCGCGATCACGAGCGCCGCTTCGACAACGCCGACGAGATGTACCTGGCATGGAAGGGCGTGTTCAAGCACATCGACCAGACCACCCAGGACGATTCCGAGGACGACGCCGCCACCGAGATCGACCTCGACCGCATTGAGGACCTCAGCGGCGCCACCTTGCTGTCGGCGCTCGGTCTCAGCCCGCGCGAACTCAACGCCGCCGACCGTATCGGCGCGACCACGGTCGAGCAACTGCTCAACCTGCACGGCATGCGCTTCTATCGCAATCGCGGCATCGGCCAGCAGATCACCAAACGCCTGCGCCAGTTGCGCGATCGCCTCGCCGCGCATCTCGGCAAAACCGCGCCCGCAGTCGACGCCGACGACAGCGGCCAGCCCAGCATCGATCGTCTCGTCAAAAGCCTGCAATCGATCAAGCTCGACGATGGCGAGGCCGGCATCGTGCGCGAATGGCTCGGCCACGACAGCGACGCGGATGCCGCCATCGCCGAATTGCCGACCCTCAAGGAAGTCGCCGAAGCCTGCGGTTGCAGCCGCAGCGAAGTGCAGGCGGTGGTCGACAAGGCAGTCGAGAAATGGGCGAAGAACGCGTGGATGACCGCATTGCGCGATGAGGTCGCGGATTTCGTGCAGCGTCGCGAAGGCATCGTCACCTTGCCGGAAGTCGCCGCGCGCCTACTCAGCAGCCACGGCTCGACCGTTGAAGGTGCCGACCGTTTGCGCCACGCGAACGCCGTCGTGCAAGCCACACTGGAAGCCGAAGCCGTGCGCGAATCGGCGCGCTTCGTCCTCTATCGCGGCAACGAGGCGCTGCTGATCGTCGCCACCTACAAGTTGGGCCACGCGTTCGCCGCGCCACCGGCCGAACGCGCCGAATACGCCAAGGCACTCGCGCTGCAGGCGCGCACCTTGGCCCATCAGGATCCACTGCCCAGCCCGCGCCGCGCCGACGAGGCGCTCGCCGCAGTCAAGTCGCCACAAGGCGATCAGCCGATCACGCCGGAGCGTCGCCTGCGCCTCGCCGTTGCCGCCGCGCCGGGCGTTGCGTTGTCCAGTCGCTTGGAGCCGTATCCCGATGGCTTGGCGGCCGAGCGTGCGTTGCGCCTCGGCGCCAACACGCTGCTCGGTGCGCGCCGCCTGAGCGTCGCGCAACTGCACAGCCGCATCCAGAGTCGCTTTCCGCACGCCGCGCCGTTGCCCGGCCGGCCCGCACTCGATCACCTGCTGGCGCAAATCGAATTTCCGCTGCAATGGCACGAGGCGGCCGACAACCTGCCCGCCGGTTATGCGATGCCAGTGCAAGCCAGCGGCCTGACCCGTCACACCAGCACCCTGCGCCGTCAGTCGACGGGCTCGCACAGTGGCGACATCGATTCACCCAATGCTGCGCAGGCGCTGCGTTTCGAAGACACGCTGCGCCGTGCGCTCGACAGCCGCCGCGTACTCATCGTCACCTGCGCGCTGCCGCGTGTGGAAGGTGCCGCGCAAACCTTGTCCGCCCACTTCGGCCTCGACCGCCTCAGCCTCGACCGCCTGCTGATCGACACCCTGCGCGAGCAGGCGCGCGGCATCGGCGCCGACTGGCGCGTGGTCATGCAAGCCGACCGCGCCGCGCACGACTCGGTCGATTGGCGCCGCTTGGGTTCGCTGGTCACGCGCGCGATGCCGCAGATCACCGCGCAATTGCGCGCCGATCCGCGCCCCTTGATCGTGCAACACCTCGGCCTGCTCGTGCGCTACGGCCAGATCGGCCTGATCCAGGCGCTGCGCGACGCGGCCCTCGATTCCTCCATGCCCGCGCGCCTGTTGCTGGTGCCGGGCGACGCCCAGCAGGCGCCGCTGCTCGATGACACCGTGCTGCCGGTCATCACGCCGGCCGACTGGACTCACCTCCCCAAAGCGTGGCTGGAGAATCGGCATCGCGCCGACACCGCCGCCCGCGCAGGAAGACCTTCGTGATTGATGCCGGCAAGCTGTTGTCCGATCTGCAAGCGCAACAAAGGAAACTCGAAACCGATCTGCGCGAACAGATCGAAACCCTGCCGGAACTCAAATTCCGCCTGCAGGCCGACTACAAGGCCGCATTCGACGCCGGCCGCACCGCCGACACCTTCAACACCTGGCGCGACAACGAAGTCACCCAGGGCGCGGTCGCCTGGCTGCTCGCCTGCACCTTCGTGCGCTTTTGCGAAGACAACGGCCTCATCACCACGCCGCTGCTTTCCGGTTCCGGCGACGCGCTACGCCGCGCCAGGGACGCCGCGCTCGAATACTTCCGCCAGCACCCGACCGAGAATGAGCGGCATTACCTGCAGCATTGTTTCGACCAGATGGCCGAGCGGCCGGTGGTCAGCGGCCTGTTCGAGCGCGCTCACAATCCGCTATTCGGCTTGCCGCTGTCATTCGAAGCCGCGCGCGCATTGCTCGTGTTCTGGCAAAAGGTGAATCCCGATACCGGCGAACTGCTACACGACTTCCGCGATCCAGAACTCAACACGCGCTTCCTCGGCGACCTGTATCAGGACCTGTCCGAAGCCGCGCGCAAGCGCTATGCGCTGCTGCAGACGCCGGACTTCGTCGAGGAATTCATCCTCGACCGTACCCTGGAACCCGCGATCCAGACCTTCGGGTTGAAGGGCATCCGCCTGATCGACCCCACCTGCGGCTCGGGGCATTTTTTGCTCGGCGCGTTCCAGCGCCTGCTTTTCCATTGGCAAAAAGCCGCGCCCGGCCTCGACAGCACCGAGCACGTCAAACACGCGCTCGATGGCGTCTACGGCGTCGACCTCAACCCGTTCGCGGTCGCTATCGCGCGCTTCCGCCTGCTCGTCGCCGCGCTCAAGGCCAGCGGTATCCGCACCTTGAAGGAAGCGCGCGGCTGGGCGTTTCACCTGACCACCGGCGACTCGTTGCTGCATGGCCGGCGCCTCGGATCGGACGAACTCCAGCTGGCCGACACCGACGTGGCAGCCGAGTACGCGCATGTCTATGCGGCCGAGGACTGGAAGGCGATCCACCACATCCTCGGCCAGCAGTATCACGCTGTGGTCGGCAATCCGCCGTATCCGACGGTCGATGATTCGGCACTCAATAGCCTGTATCGGCAACGCTATAGGACGTGCTATCGACAGTACTCACTTGGAGTCCCCTTCACCGAGCGCTTCTTCCAGCTCGCGCTGCCTCAGGACGAGGCGCCGGCTGGCTATGTCGGCCTGATCACCGCCGACAGCTTCATGAAGCGCGAGTTCGGCAAGAAGCTGATCGAGGACTACCTGCCGAGGCTGGATCTGACTCATCTGATCCATACCTCCGGCGCGTACATCCCTGGACACGGCACGCCGACCGTGATCCTGCTTGGTCGCAACCGCAAACCAGTCGCCGATACCGTGCGCGCGGTACTCGGTATCCGTGGCGAGCCGTCCACGCCGGAGGATCCCGCGCGTGGCTTGGTCTGGTCGTCGATTGTCGAGTTGACCGACCAACCCGGTCGCAGCAACGACTACATCAGCGTGGCGGATATGGAGCGTGTGCGACTAGCGACGCATCCTTGGAGCCTACAGGGTGGTTGTGCTTCGACCGTGCTCGAACAGATTGAAGGGGAACGGCCAAAGCTGTCTGGGATGCTGGACCAAATCGGATTCGGCGTACTCACGGGCGCAGACGACGCATTGGTATTTGCGTCGAAAGCAGATTGTGAACGACTGCAGCTTGCAACAGTACCTTTGGTCGAGGGCGATGAAGTTCGAGACTGGGCCGTTCTCCCGCTGCAAGTTGTCTCGGTTTACGACGATGGATGGAACCTCAAAGCCTTAACTGACCTTGGTCGGACGGGCCAGTTTCTTTGGGTTCACCGGAACGTACTCAACAAGCGAAAGCGCTTTGGCGTTCCGATGATCGACAGGGGCATGGCGTGGTACGAGTTACGTGAACTTTATCTGGACAAACTGCGAGCCCCTCTTTCGCTGGCGTTCTCCGAAGTCGCCACTCACAACCACTTTGTGCTGGATCGCGGCGGCAAGGTGTTCAAGCAGACCGCACCGGTGATCAAGCTGCCGGCAGGCGCCAGCGAGGACGAGCATCTCGGTCTGCTCGGGCTGTTGAACAGCTCGACGGCGTGCTTCTGGCTGCGGCAGAACTGTTTTGGAAAAGGTGGCGATCACGTCGGTACTGATGGAGCAAGAGTCGTCAAGACTTCGTGGGAAGAGCGGTTCGCGTTCAATGCGACGCGCATTGAGCAGTTCCCGCTAAGCGGCGAACGCCCTCTGTCACTCACGCGCGAGCTGCACAAGCTCAGTCAAGAACGTGTGGCCCTCTTGCCCGCCGCACTCGCCACAAGCCTGCCGCTGACCCGCGTCAAATTGGACGCCGCGCGTGCTCAGACCGCTTCGTTGTTGGCGCAGATGATCGCGCTGCAGGAAGAACTCGACTGGTGGTGCTATCGCGCCTACGGTCTGCTCGATGAAGCGCTGTGCAGCGAAGGAACACCACCCGAAATTCATCTGGGCGAACGCGCGTTCGAGATCGTGCTCGCGCGCCGCATCGCGGCCGGCGATGCGCAGTCCACCTGGTTCAAGCGCCACGGCTCCACGCCAATCACCGAACTGCCCGCGCACTGGCCGGTCGACTACCGCGCGCTGGTCGAGCGCCGCATTGCGCTGATCGAATCCAACGACTGGATCGGCCTGCTCGAATGCCCCGAATACAAGCGCCGCTGGAACCAGCCCGGCTGGCACGAATTGGAGCAGGCCGCGCTCAAAGGCTGGCTGCTCGATCGCCTCGAAACCGCGCGCTACTGGCCCGAACCAACCCTGCAGAAAGTCGCCGACCTCGCCGCCCACGCCGAGCGCGATACCGACTTCATGGCCGTCGCCTCGCGCTACACCGCGCAACCCGCGTTCGACGTGCCGGCGCTGGTCCGCAGCCTGCTGCACGACGAATCCGTGCCGGCGCTCAAGGTGCTGCGCTACAAGGACTCCGGCCTGCGCAAACGCGCCGACTGGGAACACACCTGGACCCAGCAACGCGCCGAAGACGCGCTCGACACCGCCGTCGCCACCGAATACCCACGCCGCGCCGACGAATCCGAATCCGACTGGCAAGCCCGCCTCAAACCCGAGCAGGATCGCCGCAAACTCGAAACCATCGGCAAGCTCCCGGCCCCACCCAAATACGCCAGCGCCGATTTCCTCAACACCACGCTATGGCGCCTGCGCGGCGGCCTCGATGTGCCCAAGGAACGCTGCTTCAGCGTCCCCGACCCGACCGCCCCCGGCGAATCACTCTACGGCTGGGCCGGCTGGAACCCCGCCGAGCGCGTCCGCGCCCTCGCCGGCGCGATCCTCCACGCCGAACAAACCAGCGGCGCCGCCCCCGCCAACCTGATCCCGCTCCTCGCCGCGATCCACGAAGAACTCCCCTGGGTCCTGCAATGGCACAACGCCATCGACCCGGATATGGACATCCGCCCCGGCGACTACTTCAAAAGCTGGCTCGGCGACCAACTCAACCGCCACGGCTGGACCCTGGAAACCTTGAGCGACTGGCGCCCGGTGGCCGCTGTGCGGGGTCGACGGGCTCGCCGATCGTCGTGAAACCGAGCCGTGCCAGTGCTGGCTACAGCCGGCGGTCGGGGACTGCATCAGTTTGAAATCTGATCCTGTCGCGTGACCGTTGTCGCACACGGTATGCTTAGCGCCAAGATGACGACGAAACCGAAACCAAAGAAGCGCCCGACCGATGTTGTGTCCAACGCCGTGCATGTGATGAAGGTGTTGACGGGTCAGGTCGAAGACACGCCGGTTGCGCCGGAGAAGAACGCGGCGGCAGTCGAACTCGGCAGCAAGGGCGGGATGGCGCGAGCGGCGTCCCTGAGCAAGAAGAAGCGCGCAGAAATCGCGCGCAAGGCCGCCGAGAAACGCTGGGGAAAGTAAGAAGAGGCGCCGGGGGAAAGCCGGCGCCTCTGTTAAACGGTCAGTTAAACGCGAATGCTAACTGACCCGGTGCCGAGCGGAAGTGCTGGCATACGTGTTCGAGCCGGCCAAGCCGAAACCTCACGTAAGCATGCACCAAGACGCTCTTGGAGCGATGGACAATGTCCATTGCCAATGCCTCTCTGTAGAGGATTGGAAGGCAATAGTTGCCTACAGCCCCAAGAGTTTGTAGACTCTCAGCTGTCCCAATCAGACGTGCTGTAGGTGGCAGAGGGGAGCCTTCACCACCGTGCCAAAACACGAGCCCTGCGGTGCGCTAACGCCGTGGGGCTTTTTGTTTTCTCGTGATTCCGCGGATACGGCTCCTTGCAACGGGCTTTGGTTTTTTCACGGCGCCAGCGGGTGAAGCGCGAGTCCTTTAAGATTTTGATTTACCCTGAGCCGTAATCTGCTTCTGTTTTGCGGCGAGCCTCTTTCGCACATCCTTTATCGGCTCTGCGGCCAACTCCAGCTTTTCCGGTGGCGTTCCGCCGCTATCGTGAACCGCTTTTCTGACGCGCTGCGCGACGGCTTGATTCGTCGTGATCGCTTGCTGCGCTCCGCGAACGCCATCGCGCTTGATAACGTCGGCGGCCAGGTTCATTTGAAAATCGTGCATCGAAAGTTCGAGCGGGGCCGCAAAGTCAAACAGACTTTTGTCCACCGGGATGTCTTTGATGCGCTTTACTTCCCTGGTCCCCAAGCCGCCGTAAAGCCCTTTGTATCTGGCGTCATGAAAGACACCCTGCATCTTGCCGTCGACCCCCGCGTCTTGCGCCACGCCGCTGACTCTTTTGAAAGACGCCGTTACCTTCTCGCGGAGTTCAAGGCGCTTCGCATCTTCGTTGCCAGCATCGTTCAATTCGGCTCGGCGCGTCTGCACAGCAAAGTAGGCTTGCGCGGCACCAATCTGAGCCTTTGACGGATCGCCGTTCATCGCGATGAGATAGCAGGCAGCGCGATTCAGAAAGTAGTCAGTTCCCGTCTTCTGAGCTCCCTTACCAACTCCCATCAACTTGTGGGTAGACACAATTTGATGGGACGGATCGACGGAATTTGTTAGGAACGCGTTGCGCGCCCTATCAATCACACCTTCGAACTCGCGCCACTGCTGATATCCAAGAACTTCTTGGATCTCCCGAGCCAACCAGTACTCCTTACCGGAGCTACTACTGAGATGTTTGATGGCTTCAAGACGCTCCATCGTAGCCCGATGGTCGGGCGTGTCTAGCTCTTGGCCCATAGTGATGAATGTCCTTGCGGCAAAGTTTCACATCTTATATCATCATGGCACATACACGTCTAGGGGCCGCCATGAACGAGCGTAAGAAGATAGAGAACCTAGTTAGAAAGAAAGAGTTAGAGACTGTAAGGCTAGAGGAGGAGGTAAAGGCCGCAAAATCGTACATACAGGCTCTTCAAGACGTTTTGAAGTTGTTGCCCAAAGTCTCTGAAAATGTTGTCTTAAGGCCTGGGACTGATGTGGCGAGCGCCCGAGAGATAATACTCGCGAAAGGGCGACCTGTTCATGTTGCCGAGATACTCGAAGCCCTTGGAAAACAAGTAACTAGGGAGAATCGCGCGTCCATAGCGAGCTCCTTGGCTGCGTATGACCGCAAGAACGAAGTGTTTGTGCGCGCCGCGCCAAACACCTTCGGCCTTCTGGAGCTAGGGCATACCGGCGCGATAGAAGGGCTTGAGCCACCACCCGACTTCGACACGCCGAAGGAGTCCGGAAGCCAGCCAGCGGCCACCAATTCTGAGGACGACGATATTCCGTGGTGAAATTAGTTCTTGACGCTAAGCATAGAGTTCAGTATCATGCGAAGCATGAACAAGCTGCCTATGCCCAAGCGCGCCCAAATCCTCAACCTGCTTTGCGAGGGCATGTCCATGCGGGCAGTCGCCCGCATCACAGACGTGAGCTTCAACACGGTTAACAAGGCACTCATCGACGCCGGGACCGTGTGCGCTCAAATGCACGACGAGCTTGTGCAGGGCGTTAAGGCGAGCCGGATTCAGTGTGACGAAATTTGGGCGTTCAACTACTGCAAGGCGCGCACGGTTCCGCTGGCGAAGTCCGCGCCTTCCGATGCGGGCGACATTTGGACGTGGACCGGCATCGACGCCGACTCGAAACTGATCGTCAGTTATCTTGTTGGCGACCGCTCAGGCGAATCCGCCATTGAGCTTATGGATGACCTGCGCAGCCGCCTTGCGAATCGCGTGCAGCTCAGCACAGACGGCCACCGAGCCTACCTGGACGCGGTCGAAGGCGCATTCGGCGGTGACGTGGACTATGCGCAGGTCATCAAGCTCTATGGCGCTACGGTTTGTCCGGCTGGCCGCTACAGCCCTGCCGAGTGTACCGGCATCAAGAAAGTCAGCATTGAAGGTAATCCGAACGAAAGGCACATCAGCACGTCTTACGTCGAAGCTCACAACAAGACGATGCGGATGCACATGCGCAGGTTCACGCGTCTGACGAACGGCCATAGCAAAAAGGTTGCGAACCACGCCCACATGGTTGCGATCTATACCCTGTTCTACAACTTCATCCGGACGCATGGAAAGCTGCGGATGACGCCTGCGATGGCTGCGGGGATCGCCCCGACGTTCATGAGCTTCAACGACGTCCTTGCACGAATCGACGCGACCCAGATTCCGAAGGCTCGGGGTTCTTACAAGAAGCGCGAACTTGAAATTTCAAAGTGATGCAGTCCCGGCGATCGCAGGCGCTTGACTGAACAGGAGTAGTCGCCGACCATGCGCAAGGGATGCAAAATATTTATCATGGTGATAAATTAGATGGCCACGCTTTGGCTGGTTGACCCAGCGGCCCTGCTAAAACCGTCCGGCACGACCCGGAAGATCGGCCGCAAGCCTCTGATCAACCTGGTTGGGCTGCAGGCTGCCATCGACGCAGGGACGATGGGCGATGACGACGTCGTGTTGGCAACCAGAGACTGCGCGAGCGATTTGCGGAAGTTTCCCTGGACGATCCGTGATCTGCTGGATTGCTTGAGATGTGTGAGGCCCTTCCAAACCAAGGGTTACCATGACTTCAAAGGCTCCGAATGGTGCAAAAACAGTGCCGGCCAATCGTTTCCCTGCGACGTATATGCCACTCGTTACGACGAAGGCCAACGGTGCTGGAGCCATCTCGGCCTTGAGATTTACCTGAAGTTCTCGATCACTGAAGACGGTGAGTTGGAGCTGATCATGATCAGCGTCCACGTTTGATAATTCCTTGGAGAGTGACAATGAACGCTGATGCCGCAAAGCAGCCTCGCTGCCCGGCTTGTCGGTCCACCGATCTGGTGCAGATTGGCTATCAACGCGAATTTCGCCCCCACGGCAATGTTGTCGTGGTGGATCTATTGGCCTTGCGCTGCGATTCTTGTGGTNNCCGGGTCCGCGCAGCACAACGAAAATCTCGCACGAATGAAGGCACGCAAGGCTGAATACGGCGGCTTGTTGCTGGGCGAGGACATCCTGGCGTTGCGTCGTCGCTACGGCATCACGCAGCAGCAGGCAGCGAAGATTTTCGGCAAGGGCAAGATTGCGTTCTCGCGTTACGAGAACGAGGTCAGCTATCCGGATGCCGGCACCACCAACTTGCTGGAATTGGCCATCCAGAAACCCGATGTGATCAAGTGGCTGGCCGATAAAGTTGGAGTCGATTTGCCTCTGTGGGGAGCGCGCTGTAAGGATGAACGCGATGTTCGCGCGGCTGATCCGGCGGCGCTGCGTCTGGCGCAGAAGGAGTTGTCGGCGAGCGGAAAGCGCGCCGGTTTTGCGGGTGTTTCTTTTCCTCTGAACGCGGAGCGCTGGAACACGGAGATGGTGAACCGATGCGCCAACGATGATCGGTTTCATTTCTCGGAGGCCGCGTTCGGATGAAAGTCGCGCCGATCCAGTTGCAGCAGTTGTCGTTCCGACGTATAAGCGTGGAAGTGGGCGGGGAGAATCTCGGCGCGGGCGAGGTCGATCCGATCGACAAGCGCTTGGCCTTTGACGGCGTCCTGATCACCACGCACGTTGGCCTTTCGCCGATGGACGAGGAGGATATTCCGGGAAAGAGTTTTCTCCTCACCCTGCAAGTAGTGATTGACAACAAGCTCCCGAGCGACGGAGACGCATCGAAGCCGCCGCCTTACCTCGTCGACATCGAGGCTGGCGCAGTCATTCGCGTTGCGAAGGGTGCGGAGGCGCTGGGTGATGTCGAAGATATCGTCATCGTGAACGGCACATCGTTGCTGTGGTCTGCGATCCGGGAACAGGTCTGCAATTTGACGGCGCGGATGCCGCTGGGAATGGCGACGTTACCTACCGTGCATTTCCAGGATCTGCGCAAGCATGCGGTTGCGAGCACCGCTGTTCCTACGAAGCAAGTCAAGCTTCGCGCGTCCAAGCGATCCGCCAAAGCGACAACTTGAGCCGAGGCGCGACGCTATTTGTTTGACGGCCAGCTGGACTGATCGCGCGGCAAGGTTTCGCCAGGATCAAACACTTCCAGCACGTTCGGCGGACGAAGTGCATCGGTGTAGACCACCAGGTTGGTGCCGGTCGCGCGTTGCGACGGATAGAGGATTCCGCAGTGGCCTGCCTCCAGTACCCTGTCGCCCAAGTCCCAGCTCGGCGGGTCGATGCCGTCGAGCATGGCTAGGCCACGCCAGTTGCAACCCAACTCCTGCCATAGCGAATCCCATAGTCCGGGCACGAAGCCGGCGCGGAAATCGACGACCGAATGCAGGCGCACGTGGTATGTGACCAAGGTGCACGGAGGCATCAGCGGTTCCGCCTGCTGGTACTCGGCGATCGCCGTTTGATGTGTGGAAGCAAGATAGAGCGCGTGAACTCCGGGGCGGTTCAATCGGCCACCGACCGACGCGGCGCCGGCGCCGCTGAGAGGGGCGCTCGCCCATTTTGGCGTGTGCGCGCGAAAAAATGGTAACGACCCATCAAGGTCGGTGACGATCATCCGGACGCGCCACCGCTCAAGGATTCGATGTAGTCGATGACAGCCTGCACTTTGCCGGCTTCAACAAGCTGCATCGGCGTGCGGTGACCGAAGTCGGGAATTGGGTGATTCCGAAACCAGAAAAGTGTGCGATCGATGTCACCGTTCAGGGCATGGGCCGCCGACAGCACCCGCACGACATCACGCATCGCCGATTGAAGTTTTGGCGAAGTGGGTGTCGAAGCCAGCGTATTGCGATGCACGCGCGCAAGGGACGCCAGATCCTGCGCCGGCAGCTCCAGCGCTTCCGCCATCAAGTCCGGTGACAGCGCAGTACGCGATCCGGGCGCTTTCAGGGATTCCAGGAAATCGGGAAACGTAGGGTGGGCGACGTGAGACATGCTGGTTCCACAAAGAGTTAGGGGCAAATTGTGCGTACAATGTTCATTAAAATAGCATATAGTGTGCAGAAGTTCAAAGCCTCCCCGGCCAGAAGTGCCGTCAACTCGGATTGCGCATGCCTTTGGGATATTCGAACAAAGCTGCTGATATGTTGACCGACTACATGCGATGCCAGGAGCGGCTAGGACTGGATCGACATCTTGCCGACATCGTCGCCGCGAGCGGCCAGACTGCCATCGAACAGCTGATGCCCCAGGCCTCGTTGCTTGCAGAGACCAATCTTCTTTTGTCGATGGGGAGAAGTTCTGCGCTCGATCTGGATATAGGCTCGACAGCGCGAGCTGCTTCGCAACAGGTCGAGGACGCGCTTGCCCGCTCCGCTGCACGCGCGTTTTTGTATCCGCAGGACGCACTCGCTGCGATCGATCAGCGCTCCCTCGATGCGATCACGGGTTCCAAGGCAGCCGATGCGATGAGCAATTTGGCGTCTTTCGACCCATCCCACGCTTTGAGCAACCTGCAAGATATCGCAGGCTCGACGACGGTTAGCGCAAGTTTGCGGGCGCTGCAGGAGACGATTGACTCGGCCGCCGTTCGCAACTGTCTTCCGCCCGTCCAGTCCGCGCTCGCATCGTTAGGTTCGACAGAGGTTATCAATCAAGCGCTGGTGTCTGGCGATTGGCACAGTTTGAACATTGATGTCGCGTACGGTGCAGCGACAGCCTTGGCTGATTGCGCGTCTCTCATGACGAATGCTGGTTTGACAGACACAAGAGCATTTCTATCGATCAGTAGCGCCTACGAAGTGATCGAAAGCTCTTTGCAGCGTCGTATTTTTCCCCAATCCAGCCCCACTCGAACAAGTTCTGCGCCTCCAGCCGAAGAAGGTGTCGAGACTGATGTCCGCGCGCAAGAAATCGAGCACGTCGATGCCGATGAAAGCGAAAGCATTCCAAGGGATGTCATCCAGCGATGCACGCTGGAGTGGCTAAAGAGAATTTCGATAACAAAGTTGCACCAGCTCGTTTGCAGGTGCGAGTTCGTAGCGCACGACGGGAGATCGTCGGTCGGCCTGCACTGGGAGGTCGCGACCGACTTGGTTTGTCGACTGGCGGTCCACTACCCGCGTCATGCGAGGCAGCTAGCCATCATGGCCGGTCGCATCACGCTGGCGCTCGGATTAATGTCGGCGCCCCTTGGCAAGCTCCGCAGCGCCGCTGGAGCCGAGTATTTGTCGGTAGAGGATGTGGCGAGCATCATCGATGTTCTTCGCGGATTTGGAACTCTTCTCGAAGAGATAGAGGCCTTGCAGGCCAAGTAGCCCGCCGGCACACGAAATCCAAGCATGGCCCGCATCGACACATCTATGGATGTGGCCAGCCCTGTGCTGCTGACTCGTTCTGGCGCGCCTCGCTCCGTGCGTGTTCGTTCCGCCACCTATAATCACCGCGCACGTCGCGCTCGGGGCCGTCAGTGGCCGGGGAGCGCGCGACGATGGACGAATCTGGAGAACAGGGCGCAATGAGTACGGCTACCCCCGCAACGATCGGTGACATCTTCGTTATCCCCGAGGCTGTCCATCAAGGCGATTTCGTGTTGCGCCTGACCGAGGGTCTCAAGGCCGATCGGCGCAAGCAGACCTTGAGTCAGTATGTGGTGACGCCACAGCTGGTGCAGTGCTTCGACCAGGCGTTGTCGTTGATCGGCAGCGCGGTCACCAGCAACAGTTCCAAGGGTGCGTATCTGCATGGCAGCTTCGGCAGCGGCAAGAGCCATTTCATGGCGGTGCTCGATCTGATCCTGGAAGGTGATTCCGACGCACGTGCCATTGCCGAACTCGCATCCGTCATCAGCAAGCACAACACGTGGTGGCAAGGCGGCAAGTATCTGGTGGTGCCGTTCCACATGATCGGCGCCGAGAGCATGGAGTCGGCGATTCTGGGCGGCTACGCCGCTTACGTTCGGCAACACCATCCGGAGGCGCCGACGCCGGGCTTCTATCGCAGCGCCGAGCTGATCGCCGACGCGCGCCGGCTGCGCGCGCAAATGGGTGACGAGCGCTTCTTCACGGCGCTCGTCGGTAGCGGCGGCAGTGCCAGCGGCTGGGGTTCCATCGCAAACTGGGATGCCGGCAGTTTCGAACAAGCCGCGCATGCGGCGCCGGAAGACAGTGAGCATGTACGCCTGGTCGGTGATCTCGTCGATGCGTTCTTCGGGCATCTCAAGAGCGAAGCGGGCGCCAGCAATTATGTGAGCCTCGATCGCGGTCTTGCGATCCTTTCGCAGCATGCACAAAGCCTCGGTTATACCGCGGTCGTTCTGTTTCTCGATGAGCTGATCCTGTGGCTGGCCAGTCATTCCCAGGATCAGGCGTTTCTCAATCGCGAAGGGCAGAAGGTCTCTAAACTGGTTGAGGCGGGCGATGCCAACCGGCCCATCCCGATCGTCAGCTTCATTGCACGTCAAAGGGACCTGCGCGAACTGGTCGGCAAGTCGGTGCCTGGCGCGGAGCAGCTCGCTTTTTCGGATGTGCTGCAATGGTGGGAGGCGCGTTTCGACAAGATCGTGCTGGAGGATCGCAACCTGCCGGCGATCATCGAGCGGCGCTTGTTGCAGGTGAGGGGGCCGGAGCAGAAGCGTGAGCTGCGTGAGGCGTTCGAGCGCACCGCGAAGGTGCGCCAGGACGTGCTCGACATCCTGCTGACGCACGAAGGCGACAAGCGCATGTTCGAGCAGGTGTACCCGTTCAGTCCCGCCCTGGTGCAGGTGCTGGTGGCGCTTTCGAGTCTGCTCCAGCGCGAACGCACCGCGCTGAAACTCATGCTGCAGTTGCTGGTGAAGAACAAGGATCGCTTGCCGGTCGGCGATGTGATCCCGGTAGGCGAACTGTTCGACGTGATCATCGATGGCGACGAGCCGTTCACTCCGGCGATCAAGAACCTGTTCGATCGTGCGCGCGAAGTGTGGACGCGCAAGTTTGTGCCTATGCTGGAGCTGGAACATGGCATTGCCGATCAGGACGCGCGCGATGGTACGGCCGATCCAGCCGCGATGCGCCGCTATCGCAGCGATGCCGGTCTGTTGAAGACGTTGCTGTTGTCGACGCTGGCGCCTGAGGTTGAGGCCTTGCGCAACCTGACACCAATGCGCTTGGCGGCGTTGAACCATGGCACCGTGCGTTCGCCGTTGCCGAATGGCGAACAGGGTGTCGTGCTCGGGAAAGTGCGTGGCTGGGCAAGCCAAGCGGGCGAGATCCAGATCAGCCCCGATGCTGCCAATCCGTTGATCAGCATGCAGTTGAGCGGTGTGGATGTGGAGGGCGTGCTGGAAAACGCGCGCAGCATCGACAATTTCGGCAACCGCGTGCGGACGGTGAAGGAGTTGTTGTTCGGCGATATCGGCATCGATACGGCCACCACGACGCTGCTGGCGCCGGAATACGTTTGGTCCTGGCGCGGCACGTCGCGTCGCGCGGAGGTGCTGCTGCACAACGTGTGGCAATGCACCGATGACAATTTCCGCCCTAGCGACGGAGTCTGGCGCGTGGTTGTCGACTATCCCTTCGATGAGGACGGTCGCAGCCCGTCGGATGATCGTGCGCGGGTCAATGAGTTCCGTGAGGCGGGGCGGTCTGTGAACACGATCGCCTGGTTGCCTTCATTCCTCAATGAGCGGGCCTTGAGCGAGCTCGGACGACTCGGCGTGCTCAACCATGTGCTGTCGGGCAATCGGCTGGATGAGTATGCAGCACACCTGCAGCCGGCCGAACGCCTGGAAGCGCGCGCCACACTCAAGAACCAGCGCGATCAGCTCGATCAACGGGTACGCACGTCGTTGAAGCAGGCGTATGGCATCGCTCAGGGTGCCGATTCGGCCGTCCACACCAGCCATGCGTTGGATGACCATTTCCAGTCGCTGTGTACCGGTTTGCGCCTGCTGCCCCCGCCGGGCGGAAGTTTCAAGGAAAGTCTGGAGCACCTGCTCGATCAGGCACTCGCCAGTCAGTTTCCGGCGCACCCGCGATTTGAGGGCGACGTAAAGCGTCCCGGCCTGCGGCGCGCCTGGGAAGTGCTGCAAAGTGCCGTTGATTCGGCGGACGGTCGCGCGGGCATCGAGCGCAGTCAACGCGACGAGATCCGGCGCATCGTGCAACCGCTGCATCTGGCGACCTGTGGTGAAGCGCACCTGTCGTTGAGCGATCACTGGCGCAATCACTTCGCACGGATGATGGCGGCGGCTGGCGTCAGCGCACCGAGCGTGCGCCAACTGCGTCAATGGATCGACGAGCCGAGCGCGATGGGGCTGTCGGACGAAGTGTCCGACCTCATCATCCTGACTTGGGCCGCGCAGACCGGGCGCAGTGCGTTTCTGCACGGTAGTGTAGTTGGCGCAGAAATCGGCACCCTGCATCGCGAATGCGAACTGCGCGAACAGACCTTGCCGCCCGAGGATCGGTGGATGCGTGCCGTCAAATACGCTGCGGAAATCTTCGGTGAGCCTGGCAGCGGCGCGGGGCGCAACGCGGGCAATGTGGCGACGCTGGCACAGGCCCTCGGCGAACGCGCGAACGAACGCATCGCGGCATTGCGGGACTATCAACAGACGTTGATCAAGCGCTTGGACTCGTGGGGGTTTGACCACGACGGCGCTCGTGCCCGCACGGCCCAGGCAAGCCTCGATCTGGCCATTGCACTGTCGCAATGCGCGGCACCGGAGCGGATCGCTGCGTTGGCTGAGGCAGCCATCGAGACCTCTGCCGCGGCGATGGGAGCCATCATGGCGCGTGCGCCGGCGTTGGCGCAGACACTTCGCTCGGCACAGTGGGATGTACTCGATGTGATTCGGCGGCGCGGTGATGCCGATACCAACGGAAAGGCCATCATCAACACGCTCGCTGCGGCGCTGAACGAAGACGAGCATGTCACCGCTCTGGACCAGCAGTTGGCGGCTCAACATCGTCTCGCGCTGCAGCTGATTGATCGGTCGCCGCCGTCACAGCCCGATCCCGTCGCGCCAATCCCGCCCGCTCGCAAACCCGATCCTGTTTTGGGTGAACGCCGGATTGAGCGGCGTTCGGCGGGTGCCAGCTCGATCCGGGAAGCGTTGCGTGAAGTGGAGCAGGCACTGGCAGCAGATCCGGAGCTGCGCGCGGACATCGAGTGCCGTGTCTATCGCCCCGGGGTAGTCGACGAGTCGGATGCGTGAGTCTGTCATTGCCCCAGCTCGCAGCACATGCGGCGAAGGCGCTGCGACAGGCGCCGGGTCCGGTGACGCTTGCTTATGCGTGGCCGCAGGGCTGGAGCGGTGGCGATACGGTCATGGTGGATGGGCACGAGCTGCCATTGCGGTATTGCGCGTCGCCTCTGGAGTTGCGCGATGCGCTCGGTGCGGAAGCAGACGTCACGCAGGTTCTCTTGGTATCGATGCCGGAAAGGGAGTTGGGGCAAGACGTGCTCGGGCGCTTGTTCCGGCACCGGCTTTTGCATGTGGATCGCTGGCAGCTGGTACAGGATGCCTACGATGTGCGGCAGGTCGATCCGCGTCTGTTCGCGTTTGATTGGCTGCCTGAAATGCTGCTGGCGTCAACGCCGATCCATCGCACGTCTATCGCGACGGCGCTGACCTATGACGACGCGATGCAAAGTTGCCTATTAACCGTATTGGGCATTGCACAGGGCCAGCTCGATGCGCAAAACCTCCTGCTTGCTTGCGAACAAAGCAGCCAACGCTGGGAGGCTCTTGACTCCGAACCGCGCGAAGCATTTCGCGAATACCTCACCACCCAGTTGGGGTCGTTGGCGTCCGCGCTGCTCGCCGCGATGGAGGCGGGAAACGGACATGCGGTGTTCGGTATCGGCCTCGTCTGTGAAATCCTGTATGCGGCAAGTGCAGTGCAAATTCCGGAACTGCGCGATGCGAGGGTTCGGTTGGAGCAACGCCTCCATGGCTACCGACTGAACGATAGCGACGGCAGCCAATGGGCGCAGCTGGCCGTGCGCTCGCTCGACCAGCGCAACCCGAAAGCGCAGCAGAGCGACTTTCGCATCGCGGTCGACCTGCTGGACCAAGTCGGTGCATCCGGCTTTGTCGGTATCAGTTCAGTGCTACCGGAGTCGTTGGAAAGCCGGTTGGGCGTGTTGGGGAACGCGCTCGGAAAATTCCTGCGTTCGTCGGACGCATTGGCGGAGGTCGAGACGGCTGCTCGGGATGTGCTCGCACATCTGCGTGTGCCCGATGGACATCCGGGGCCGGAGATCGCGCGAATGGTGGCGCGTGTTTGCCGCTATAACACCCAATGCGGAACGTCAGGGGCGACAGGAGATGTGGCCAAGGACTATCTGAATAACGGCGCATGGGAGGACTGGGCACGTAGAACGCTGCGCGGCGCGCGACCAGAAGTATTGGCTCGTGCAGTGACGAAGCTGCTGGACAAGGTGGCTGAGCGGCGTTCGATATCGGACGAGGCATTTGCCAGCGCAGTTGCAGAAGCGGCGACTATTGGAGACGTACCGCCAAGGCTGCTTCCGATCGAATCGGCGCTGCCCGCAATCGTCGCACCGCTCGCGCAGCGCAATCCGGTGCTGATGGTGGTGCTCGATGGCATGAGTCAGGATGTGTATCTCGCCATCGGCGAGTCGATGATCGACCGTGGCTGGACGTCATGGTCGCGCGATGATCTGCCGCTGGCCCTCTTGGCTACGACTCCGTCGGTAACCGAGTGCAGCCGTACGAGCCTGCTGTCGGGTCGGTTGAGCAGAGGCGCGGCCAGCCAGGAAAAGCAGGCCTTCGCGCAGTACGAGGCTTTCAAGCGTGCTTCCAACGCGAACAAGCCGCCCGTGCTGTTGCACAAGGCAGGTTTGGAACATAGTCATCAGTTGTCCGGGGAAGCGGCGGATGCGATCGCCGATCCCGAGCAGCGCGTGGTCGGCATTGTCATCAACGCCATTGATGATGCGCTCGCGAAATCCGAGCAAGTGCGCATCGACTGGACGATGGAATCCATCCCATTGCTAGCGGATGTGCTGGAGCATGCGCGCCGTGCCAGTCGAACCGTGGTGCTGACCAGTGATCATGGACACGTCCTTGAACGGCAATCCACGCTGCGTCCGGACGGGGAGGGCGAACGCTGGAGGCGTTCCGGACGTTTGCCGGACCACGGCGAGATTCTTATCGGTGGGCCGCGCGTCAACGTGCTGATGAGTGGGTCTTTGGTGGTTCCGTGGTCGGAGAACATTCGTTACGCGCCCAAGAAGAACGGTTATCACGGCGGCATTTCGCGCCAGGAGATGCTGGTTCCCTTCGGTATCTGGACTGCGGGCCTGCAGCCGGAGTCGGACGCTGCCGCGTACGAGCCCAGTTATCGCCGCGTGCCCGCGTGGTGGAGCGCGAGCGATGATGTCGTTGCTGCCCGCGTTCGCGTGGCGACGCGGCGTCGAGCGGATCCGATTGCGCCACCAGCTGACCTCTTCTCGATGGCACCAGCCGATGATTGGGTGGATCGGCTGATGGCGAGCGCGTTGCTGGCACGGCAACGCGAACGCATTGGGCGTGTCGCGCTCCCGCCCGATCGCTTGCATACGCTGCTGACCAAGCTTCAACACCATGGCGGTCGCTGCAGCATTGAGCAGCTTGCGTCGGCAATTGGTCAGCCGGTGCTGAGAATGCGCGGTGTGATGTCGGTCATGGAACGCATGCTCAACGTGGACGGATTTGCGATCGTCACGTTGGAGCAGGGTTCGGGCACCGTATTGTTGGATGTTTTGTTGCTGAAGGCGCAGTTCCTGACATGACGTCGCTATCTCCCGCTCGCGCTGATGAAATCCTCGATGCCCTGCGCCGTGGCACCGTGCCGGAGTCGGCACTCGATGCTTTTGCGGTAGGACTGGAACCGTACCGCGACACGCTACGCGTGGAGCTGCAGCAATGTGCCACGGGTCGTGGCCGTTTCAAGGCGGTTCGAGGCGACTACGGAACCGGTAAGACGTTCTTCGCGCGCTGGTTTCAGGACTTGGCCCGCGATGAGGGATTTGCCACGTCGGAAGTGCAGATCTCCGAAACGGAAACGCCCTTGCACCGCCTTGAGACGGTCTACCGCCGGCTGATCGAGCACCTGATGTCAGCACAATCGCAGCGTGGAGCACTGCGCTCGATCATCGACGGATGGTTCTATTCGCTTGAAGAAGAGGTTGTCGCGCGCGACGGTGACTGCTCCGAGCAGAAACTGCTTGAAGCCACGGATGGGTTGATGGGCGAGCGACTGCGCGTCATCGAACGGCAGGCGCCCGCTTTTGGCGCTTGTCTGCGTGCGTATCGACGTGCCATTGCCGACGTCAATGAAGAACTGGCCAGTGGTTTGATCGCCTGGATGTCCGGGCAGCCTAATGTCGCCGCATCGGTGAAACGCGCCGCGGGCATCAAGGGCGACATCGACCACTTTGGCGCGCTCGGATTTTTGCAAGGCTTGCTGCTGATCCTTCGTGACAGCGGATTTTCTGGCCTCGTATTGGTTCTGGACGAAGTAGAGACGCTGCAGCGAGTCCGCGGTGATGTCCGCGAGAAGAGCCTCAACGCGCTGCGTCAATTCATGGACGAGATCGACGCCGGCAGGTTCCCCGGGCTCTACCTCATGATCACGGGAACGCCGGCATTTTTCGATGGGCCGCAGGGTGTGCAGAGGTTGCCTCCTCTCGCGCAACGGCTGCATGTCGAGTTTGGTCGCGATGCACGATTCGACAATCCGCGCGCCGTGCAGATTCGGCTGCAACCGTTCGACCTTGGGCGGTTGAGCGAGGTGGGGCAGAACGTGCGCAGGGTGTTTGCTTCTCGAAGCACCCAGTCCGATCGGATCGTGACAGTGGCCAATGATGCGCTGCTGGCTGATCTGGCTGCGACCGTCACCGGAAAGCTCGGAGGAAAGATTGGAGTTGCGCCGCGAATTTTCCTCAAAAAATGGGTATCTGAAGTCCTGGATCGCATCGATCAGTTTCCCGACTTTGATCCACGCCGGGATTACGCGCTCAGCATCACCGCCTCCGAGCTGACCCGTGATGAGCAGCGAGCCGTGTCGCCTGATGATGTAGAGCTCGACCTGTGAGCAGTGTCCCCGCAGATGCGGCGAATGCATTCGAGCGTCTGCACCCCGCTGTCCAGTATCACATCGTCAACTCGCTGGGATGGCCGGGGCTTCGTCCACTTCAGGAGCGCAGCATCGCGCCCATTCTCGATGGACACCACGCTCTCCTGATCGCCCCCACCGCGGGAGGCAAGACAGAGGCTGCGATGTTGCCGATCCTCTCGCGCATGGTGTCGGATCAATGGAGCGGTCTGAGTGTTCTTTATATCTGCCCGATCAAGGCGTTGTTGAACAATCTCGAGGCGCGCCTTTCGTATCTGGCCGGTCTGCTCGGACGAACGGTCCAGTTGTGGCACGGTGATATTGGGCAGGGCGAGAAGGCACGGTCCGAGAGGCAACTTCCCGACATCCTGCTGACCACGCCCGAATCGTTAGAAGGAATCCTGATCGGCTCGCGCCGCGATCATCAGCGCCTGCTGGGTGGTGTCCGTTGTGTCGTGATCGATGAGCTGCATGCGTTTGCAGGCGATGATCGCGGTTGGCATCTGCTCGCTCTGCTGGAGCGTATTCAGGTGCTTGGCAGTGAATCCATTCAGCGGATTGGCTTGTCGGCGACCGTCGGGCGACCTCAAGCGCTACTCGACTGGCTGGCTGGGCACGCGGCCGGCCAACGCCGCCTGGTTCATATTGAAGCGCCGCCTGCGGATGTCGATCTGCGGGTGGACTACGTCGGCTCAACGACAAATGCGGCGATTCTGATCAGCCAATTGCATCGCGGCGAAAAACGCCTGGTGTTCTGCGACAGCAGAAGTCGGGTAGAGGAACTCGCCATCGCATTGCGCGGATTGGGCGTTGATGTCTTTGTTTCGCATGCCGCCTTGTCCGCTGATACGCGAAGGCAGGCTGAGCAGGCTTTTTCCGAGCGCCAGAACTGCGTGATCGTGGCAACAAGCACGCTTGAGCTCGGCCTTGATGTCGGTGATTTGGACCGGGTCATTCAGATCGATGCGCCGACATCGGTTGCGTCATTCCTGCAGCGTCTTGGGAGAACCGGACGCCGGTCTGGCAGCCGACGCAATATGCTGTTCATCGCGACCCGCGATGAGGGCCTCGTCGAATCCCTCGCGATCATCCAGCTGTTTCGGAAAGGCTACGTTGAGCCGGTCACCAGTCCTCCGTTGCCGTATCACCTCGTTGTACAACAGCTCTTCGCGATGCTTTTTGAACGTGGATTGGAGCTGGAAGAACAGACCTTCCTCGATCTGTTGCGACGGATTCCCGGTTTTGCGCAGATCATCGACGCCTCGTGGACGAGCTTGAGCAACCATCTGATTGCATCGGGCTACTTGATCCGCACCGGCTTTTTGCTCAGCTTGGGACCTAAGGCGGAGCGCGTATTCAGTGGTCGAGGTTTGGCCGACCTTTGCGTTTCCTTTGAGTCACCGTGCTCGTTCGCTGCAATGCAGGGCAACGCGCTGATTGGACACATCGATCCATTGAATCTGTTCGCCAGCAAGCGTGGACCTGTCGTCTTGGCGCTCGGTGGCCGTTCCTGGCGGGTCGCGTCGGTCGATTGGGCGCGAGATCGTGTCTACGTTGAGCCGGCTGACGAGAAGGGGGCGAGTCGTTGGGCGAGCGGTGCGCGCGGCGTATCGCGTGTCATCGCTGCTCAAGTGCGCCAAGTCATCGGACATCTGCCTACCGATGACACAGTGTTGACCAAACGGTCAGCGACGCGGCTCGGTGAGATTTGTGCTGAGCATCAAGCCACGCTGGTGGCGGATCCGCTGCGGCTGAAGGACGGAATCCTGGAGTGGTGGACCTATGAAGGCTTGGCGTCAAACCTCCTTCTTGCCGCAAAAATCGCGGCGGCGGGAGGTGTCTACGGTGAAGTCGGCTCGTATTACCTTCGTTTCAGCTTGAGCGAGGTTGACCTTGAGCGCAATGGCCGATGGTTCGGAATACGCGCCTTGGATCCCGCGTGGACAAGTGAGGCCCAGCACCGATTCAAGTTCGCGGACTTGGTTCCAGCTGAACTACTTAACCATATGACGCTTGAGCGCATGAAATTGAAGGCGAATGATGGGGTGCCGCACGCTGGGTCGTAGCGAGGTGACGCGCGCTTGTGATTGAGGCGCTGGCGTGTATCCACCTACGCAGGGGTAAAAAGGGGGGTAGCGGAGGATAACCGCGCGGCTGGGTCACTCACTCGACGATCGCGACCTTGAATCGGGCCCCGCGAGAGCAAGCCGCCTAGAATGTACGTGGCCAGCCTGAGATGCTGGATCCCCTGCTCTGATTCTTGCCTGGAGGAATTCGTAAGGGCTTCCTCGCGGTTAGCTTGCAACTTTACTTATCCAACACCACTGCAAACAGAGGTGGCCCCGTTCGTCTGTACAGCTAGCCCAGTTCGATAAGTGGATTCTCTGCGGGTTCAAGCGGCCTTGGGCAAGGGCAGCGGTTTGAAGTAGACCTGATCGGGCGTCATGCGTGCAAGGCTCGAATGCGGTCGGCGGGTGTTGTAGAACGTCAGGTACTTTCCGATGGATTGCTTGGCGTGCGAGACCGAGTCGTAGGCGCGCAGATAGACCTCCTCGTACTTGATCGATTTCCACAAGCGTTCGACGAAGACGTTGTCGCGCCAGCAGCCTTTGCCGTCCATGCTGATCGCGATGCCGTTCGCCTTGAGCAAGCTGGTGAACGCTTCGCTGGTGAACTGGCTGCCCTGGTCGGTGTTGAAGATATCGGGTTTCCGTAGCGATGCAGCGCCTCTTCGACGGCGTCGATGCAAAAGCTCGTTTCCATCGAGATCGACACGCGCCAACTGAGAACACGGCGACTGAACCAGTCGATGACCGCGGCGAGATAGACGAAGCCCTTGGCCATCGGGATGTAGGTGATGTCCATCGCCCAGACCTGGTTGGAACGCTCGACTTTGTGGGTGCGCAGCAGGTACGGATAGATCGTCTCCTTGCCGTTGCGCCGGCTGGTGTTGGGCTTGCGGTACAGTGCTTCGATGCCCATCCGCCGCATCAGCCGCTGCACCGTACAGCGCGCCACGGCCACGCCTTCGCGCAGCAGCTGTCGCCAGACCTTGCGCACGCCGTAAACCTGAAAATTTTCCTCCCAGACCCGGCGGATATGCTCGCACAAAGTCGCATCACGCCGCGCGCGGGCCGGCTGCCGCTCGCGGTTCGATCGCCGCGCAGCATGCGTGTAGTACGTCGACGGGGCGATCGGCAGCACCTTGCAGATCGGCTCGATCCCGTAAGCATCGCGATGCCGTTGATAAAGGTCTTCATGGCTTGAACCGGCGGTCGAGCTCCGCCTGCGCAAAATACGTCGATGCCTTGCGCAGGATCTCGTTGGCCTGACGCAGCTCGCGCACTTCTCGCTCCAGCGCCTTGATCCGTTCGCGCTCCGACGTGCTCAGCCCTTCGCCCTGACCGCTGTCACGTTCGCCCTGGCGTACCCAGCGCCGCAGCGTCTCAGCCGTGCAGCCCAGCCTTACCGGCAATCGACTCGATC
>PLNP01000048.1 GCA_003142815.1 Rhodanobacteraceae bacterium | reverse complement strand
GCATCGGCATCTACGACACCACAGGCGGCGTGTTCAACCAGGCCGCGCCGATCGCGACCCATCAGGTCGGCAACGCGACACTGGTCTATCACAGCTGCAGTTCGGCAACGCTGGCGTATACGTTCACGGCGGGCGCGAATGCAGGGTTGAGCGGCACGCTGAACTTGTCACGCCTCGGCGCGGTGCCCAATGGCTGCCATCTGTAAATCGACCGGCGGGCTCTCGGAGCAACGCAATGCTCTCAACTCAAGCCCTCAACAGGCAAGCTTGTAGACGAGATAGGCATGCGGTTTGCGCCGAGGTGGTCTGGGATAGGCGCGGTTGGGTTGCACGCAGCAGCGTGCGCGCGCGTTGGCGGCGAGCGCGGCGGGGAGTGCGCTTAGGCAATGGGCGAGTTGCAGCAGACATCCGGCAAGGATGGGTTTGCGCACCGATGGCGTAGGTGCGCGTGCCGGACAATCGTGATCAGGGTTCCGGTCGAGACGAATCAGCGCGCAGGCGCTGATCACGTGCCTGTCCAGCCTGCCGCTGGGGCCGTATGCGCTGACCGTATTTGTCAGCGCCATTCCGAGTACATCGCAAGTCATTCGGCTGGTGTCGACGGATAACGACACGATCTTCCGCGACGGCTTCGAGGTGCCCTAGGCCACCGCGGTGCAGACAAACTTGGGCAGTTCGCGGCTCCGCTCAATTCAGTATCTCGAACGGCAGCTTTTGGCGTGCGCCGTGGAAAAGGCGGCGCTTTTCCAGTGGGTGCAAGCCCCACCCGGCAACCGCTCCAGCCGGAAGCAACCGGAGCAACGGTGGAGGTAACGAAATCGTTGAAGCCTTCGGTGAAGCGCGTCACGAAATAGGGTGACGGTGCGAGTGTGCAGGCCGTAACGCGAGTGAACGCCGAGCAAGCCTCGAAAAAGCCGATGCACAGGCCGACCTGGCTGCCATACCGGGGAAGGCTGATACGACTGGATGGATGAGCAATGCGGTGCCGCCAGTCGGTGTACCGGGATAGTGGCGACAGCATGTACATAAGGGAAGCGCGCGCAACACGGGAAGCCCCATTACGTGGTCGGGGACGGCCAACCGGACGCCCGTGAGGGATGGGCCGGGCGCTTTGGGGTGACGGAGAGGCCCGTAGTACCGACGAAGCCGGGTAATGCCGCCGTCTTGCTGAGCATAGTATAGGTTGGCGCTTGTCGCCGACCGCTCCGCAGATGTCCGACCGCGCTTACTAGCCGCTGGCCATCGCAGACAGTTCCGTGACGGTCATCGGCCCGATTGCATAGGTGTCGGTGTGCGAACCGATGTACTGGCGGAACTCGATACTGGCCTTGAAGCCGATCGTCATGCCCTTGGCGCGGGTCGCGTCATCCACCTTTTTCTGTTGCGCACCCGACAGGACCGGCCCCACCGAAAGATAGTCCCAGGAATCGCCGTCCGTGTGCGCGTACCACTGCCCCTGCGGAACGCCGGCCTGCTTGTCGATCGCATCGCGGGCCGCCTGCCACTTCAGGAATTCAGTGTGCTTGCCCGGCGCGACGCGATAGATGCCGATGAGGACGGTGCCCGGCTCTGCTGCCGCGGCGCTGGGTGGCACTCCTGCCATGATTGCGACTGCCACGAGTATGGCGGCGAGTACGAGTCCACGGATCAAACGTTGCATGACGCTCTCCCTTGGGCACAAAGGTGCCCGTCGTTGCCGGCTCAGCGGGAGCGGTCGGGGAGCGCCGGAACTCTCCGATCGCGCTTGGAACGGCTGTGGAGATAGGAGCGTTGGGCCGTGCACGCTACGCCGCATTCAGGGGTGGCGTCAACGCGCTGCACGACGCAATCGCGTGGCAGGTGATTCCTGTGAAACGACTGTAGGCCCATTGGCGCCTGACGGGACGTGCACGTAGGCGGATCAAGCCGCCAAAGGCGGCGGATTACTCCTGGCATCCTGCCCTGCGGGTCGTTGAGCCCGACTTCGTCGTTCGTGCCGCTCCTGCGGCACAGTCGGCGCTTCGCGCGTTGATCCGCCCTACGTCACTATCCAGTCTTGAACGGTGGTATGCGTGGTCAAAGGTTCTGATAATTCGGCCCGCTGCCACCCTCCGGCGTCACCCAGGTGATGATCTCGTACGGATCCTTGATGTCGCAGGTCTTGCAGTGCACGCAGTTCGCGGCGTTGATCTGCAGGCGCTTGCCGGCCGCGTCGTCGACGATCTCGTAGACCGCGGCGGGGCAGAAACGCGTGCACGGGTTCTGGTATTCCTCGGCGCAGCGCGTGATGCAGATATTCGTGTCGAGCACGTGCAGGTGGATCGGCTGGTCCTCGTCGTGTTCGGTCGTCGCGAAGTAGACGCCGGCGAGGCGGTCGCGCGGGGGCAGGGTGCGCTCGATGTAGGCGGGTTGCCTGGGTGAATGCGCGTTCGCGGCGGCGCGCGTTTCTGCGTCGGCCGCGTCGATCTTGTCCAGCGACGACCAGTCCGCGTGGTTCTTCAGGGTCCACGGCGACAGGCCCGCGGTGACGGTTTCCCAGCCTGCATTGGCGAGACCGAACCACAGGCCCTTGTGAAAACCGGGACGGATGTTGCGCACTTTCTTCAGTTCCGCCATCACCGGCGACGCGCGCAGTTTCGCGTCATAGCCGTGCGCCGTGCCGGTTTCGGCGATGTGTTCGGCCGCGAGCATGCCGGAGCGGATCGCCTGGTGCGCGCCCTTGATCTTCGGCACGTTCATGAGACCCGCCGAATCGCCGATCAGCAGTGCACCCGGCATCTCGACCTTCGGCAACGATTGATAACCGCCCTCGATCAGCGCGCGCGCTCCGGCCGAGATGATGCTGCCGCCTTCGAGCAGCGGTTTGATCAGCGCATGGTTCTTGAACTGCTGGAACGCCTCCCACGGCTTGAACATCGGGTCGCGATAGTCGAGGCCGATGACGAAGCCGATCGCGACACGGTCCTCGTCGAGGTGATACAGGAAGCTGCCGCCGTAGGTCGACGTGTTCAGCGGCCAGCCGAGCGTGTGCACGATCTTGCCCGTTTCCGCGCGGCCCGGCGGCAGTTGCCAGAGTTCCTTGAGGCCGATGCCGTAGGTTTGCGGATCGCAGTCCTTGTCGAGTGCGTACTTCGCGATCAATTGCTTGCTGAGACTGCCGCGACAGCCTTCGGCAAGCACGGTCAGCGGCGTCTTGATGTCGATGCCCTGCGTGTAGCCGGGCTTGTGCGAACCGTCCCTGGTCACGCCCATGTCGCCGATGCGCACGCCGCAGACCGCGCCGCTGTCATCGAGCAGCGGTTCGGCTGCGGCGAAGCCGGGATAGATCTCGACGCCGAGCGCCTCGGCCTGCGGCGCCAGCCATGCGCACAGCGCGCCGAGCGAGACGATGAAGTTGCCGTGGTTGTGCATCTGCGGCGGCGTGATCGGCGACTTCGTCGCGCGTTGCGAATCGCGCAGCCACCAGAACTCATCCTTGCTGACCGGCACGCAGATCGGCGGCGGATTCTTGCCCCATTCGGGCAGCAGCTCGTTCAGCGGCTCGGGCTCGATGACCGCGCCGGAAAGGATCTGCGCGCCGATCGTCGAAGCCTTCTCGATCACACAGACGCGAATGTCGGGCTTCAACTGCTTCAGGCGGATCGCGAACGCGAGTCCGGCGGGACCGGCGCCGACGGTGACGACGTCGTATTCCATGGATTCGCGTTCGCTCATGGCCGGTTTCGGTTCGCTAGGGTGGGACTGCCGATTGTAAGACAGCTTTTCCTTCTCTCCCACGGGGACTTCCTTCGGTCGCCGAGGGGAGAAGGGAAGAGCATGTGCAGGCATAATCGGAGTTCGACCACGGGCCCAGACCGATGACCGATCCGGCCAATGACAATGATCTGCGCGGCGCGACCGCGTTCCAGCAACTGCACTGGCTGGCCAGCGGGCGCATCGACAGCGCGCGGTTGACCGCTGCCTGCCGCGCCGCGATCGAGCGTGTAAATCCGCGCCTGAATGCGTTTCTCGCACTCGACGACAGCGCGCCGGCGCAGGCTGCGGCCAGCGACGTGCGTCGCCGCGAGGGCCGCAACATCGGTCGCCTCGACGGGTTGCCGGTCGCGATCAAGGATAACCTCGACGTCGCCGGCCTGCCGACCACGGCCGGCCTGCCCGGTCGCCGCGAACGCATCGCCCGCGCGGACGCGAGCGCGGTCACGCGCTTGCGCGCGGCCGGCGCGGTGATCCTCGGCAAGACCAATCTTGACGAAGGTGCGTTCGGCACGATCTCGGCGAATCCGCATTTCGGACCCGTGCACAATCCATTGCGCAACGGTTACACCGCCGGCGGTTCGTCCGGCGGTTCGGCTGCGGCGGTCGCGGCCGGCCTGTGCAGTTTCGCGCTCGGCAGCGACACGCTGGGTTCGGTGCGGATTCCGGCAAGCCATTGCGGCATCTATGGACTGAAACCGACCCATGGCGAGATTTCCACGCGCGGCCTCGTGCGCGCGGCACGCCGGCTCGACTGCGTGGGCATCCTCGCGCGTTCGATCGAGGATCTCGCGATCGTCATGCAAGTGCTCGACGCGTTCGATCCGGCCGACCCACGCTCGCGCCGTTGCCGCGTGCCGTTGGCGACGCCGGACTGGGAACCCGGCCGCCTGCGCAGCGGCGTGCAATCCGATCTCGGCGCGTTCGGCGTGACGCCGGAGGTCCGTGCGGTATTCGACGCAGCGGTCGCGCGCATCGCCTGCGCGCTCGGCAGCCGCGTCGAGGTCGATTTCTCCGACTACGACTTCGCGCGCACGCGCCGCGCCGCGCTGCTGGTCATGGAAAGCGAGCTCGCGGTCGAACTCGCCGCGGATATCGCCGATCCGAAACATCCACTGTCGCCGCGTCTGCGTTCGATGCTCGACTACGCGAAGGCCAAGTCCGCGGTCGACTACGCGTCCGCCGATCGCGTGCTCGACGAAGCCGTGCTGAAGGCGCGTCGCGTCTTCACCGACATCGACGTGTTGGTTCTGCCGACCGTCGCCCACGGCGCGTATTCGCTCGTCGACCGCGAACGCGCGAACGATGCGGACCTGACCAGCTTCGCGAGCCTCGTCGGATGCCCTGCGATCAGCCTGCCGATGGGCACCCTGCCCGATGGAATGCCGGTTGGCCTGCAACTCGTCGGCGCGCCTGGCGCGGATCTGCGTCTGCTCGAACTCGCCGCAATCTGCGCGGCCACCCTTGATGCGGCGCCGCGCTATCCGGTCGGACCCTGACGCCCACATTGCGCTCGGCAGTCGGCCGCTGCGCGCGGGCGCATACATCCAAGGCTGCCTATGAGTTTCGGTGCCGTGTGCATGTTGCGGCCCTGCGGCCTGACCCTCAGATCAGGAACAACGGCGTCAATCCGAGAAAGATCAAGAATCCACCGCTGTCGGTCAGCGCCGTGATCATCACGCTGGAACCCATTGCCCGATCGCGGCCGAAGCACAGCAGGGTCATCGGAATCAAGACGCCCACACTCGCGGTGAGCAGCAGGCTCAGGTCATCGCCGCGGTCATCACGACGCCGGGCGGGATGTTGCGATAGAGCAACCACGCGACGAGGCCGATCATGCTGCTCCAGACCAGGCCGTTGACCAGGGCGACACCGAGTTCCTTGCGCACGAGGCGTTTCGCGCTCCGCGACGAGCTTCAGGGCGGGCAACTCACTGGACAAATCACTTGGCGTGCGGGTGCGCGCTGCCTTCACGCAGGGTCCAGTCGACCAGTTGTGGAACGATCGTGTTCAACGTCGTCTCGAACGCGACGAACGCGCTTGCGGCGTCCGCGCCGGCGGCAGGCGATTGTGCAGTGAACGATTGCGTGGCGAGCACGCGATTGCTGGTGTAGTCGAGCAGGCTGGCCTGGAAGCGGATCGCCGCGCGGGGTGCGCCGTCGCGATATTCGATCTGGAAATCGCGCAATTCGATCGCCAGCGCGTAATCGGCGCGCAGGTCGGATGCGGAACTGCCGATGCCGATGA
Source organism: Rhodanobacteraceae bacterium (assembly GCA_003142815.1). Lineage (GTDB taxonomy): Bacteria > Pseudomonadota > Gammaproteobacteria > Xanthomonadales > Rhodanobacteraceae > Dokdonella_A. Next base: position 108,520 of record PLNP01000048.1, on the reverse strand, counting down.
TGCGCCCGGAATTCTCGAAGCCTTGCACGACGAGGCTGCGCAGCAGCGCCGGTGCCGGATCGCGCCAGCGCGCGGACGGGAACACCTCAAGCACGCCCGGCTTCGGCATCACCAGCATGCGCGCGGTTTCGAGCGTGTCACTGGCCAGTGGCGTTTCCACCGCGAGCTGCCAGTCGACGCGCGGACCGGTGGGCGTCGCGGCTGCGGCGGTGTAGCGCGGTGAGTAGATCGTGAACGGCTGACGCTGCACATTGAGCAGGGACGAGCAGCCCGCGGACAGCAGCGAAATCAGCAGCGGCAGCACTATGAAAAGACGATGGTGAGCGTTCATTTCGGCTGGAACTCCTTGGGCTGGTTACGGCCGAGCAGCAGGCTGTCCGACGCGCCGAGTTTGTCGCTGAGCTGTTTCAACGAACGCAGCGTTTCGCGCAGCTCGAGCACGGTCGGCCCGATCTGACGCAGCCCCTGGTTGCTGAAGCTGCCGATCGCGGCGCGGTTGTCGTCAACCAGCGCGCCGGCCGAACTGGCCATCTTGTCGACCGCTTCGAGTGCCTTCTGGGTCGACTTCAGCGTCGCGCGCGCGTCGTCGCGGACCAGTGCGTTGGTCGAATTCGCGGTCGTGGTGACAGCAGTCAGCGTCTTCTTCAGTTCGCCGCTGGCTTCGGTCAGCTGCCTGATTGCAATGCCGAAGTCCTGGCGCTGGTCGGCGAGCGCGCCGCTCATCTGGTCCGCATGTTCGAGCATGGCCGAGATGTGTTTGACGTTGTCGTCGGAGAGGATCTGGTTCATGCGCATCATCACGTCGTTCGCACTGAGGACAATGTCAGAGCCCGAAGCGAGCAGCTTGGACAGCGCCGATTCCTCGGACGGGATCACCGGCACCGGGTGTTCCGCCGTCGGCAACAGTGGCGGGCTCGATGGCGCGCCGCCGGACAGCTGAATGAAGGCGAGACCGGTGACGCCCTGCAGGCCGAGCTTGGCGCGCGTGTCCTGCCTGACCGGCGCGCTCGCATCGAGGCGCACGCGCGCGATGACCTTGCGTGGATCGTCCGGCGCGAGGTGCAGTTCCTTGACTTCGCCGACCTTGATGCCGTTGTACTGCACGAGGCCACCGGTGGACAGGCCGGTGACCGCTTCGGTGAATACGATGTCGTAGTCGCTGAAGGTCTGGTCGGCGCCCGATTTGGACATCCACAGCACGAAGCCGAGCGCGAACAGGAACACGCCGATGGTGAAGGCGCCGATGAGAACGTAATGCGCGCGTGTTTCCATGGCTCAGGTCCCGGTAGGAGCGGCTGCAGCCGCGATGCTGTTTCTGTTCCGCGCGCCGTGCGTCGCCGCAATCTCCGCCGCCGCCTCGGCCGAGCGCCCGCGTGGCCCCTGGAAATACTCGCGCACCCACGCGTCATCGTAGCGTTCGACGCGGGCGAGCGTGTCGGCGACCAGCACGCGCTTCTGCGAAATCACCGCGACGCGGTCGCAGACCGTGTACAGCGTGTCGAGATCGTGGGTGATCAGGAACACGGTGAGGCCCAGGCTCTCGCGCAGAGTCAGGATCAGTTGGTCGAACGCGGTCGCGCCAATCGGATCGAGGCCCGCAGTCGGTTCGTCGAGAAACAGGATGTCTGGATCCAATGCCAGCGAACGCGCCAGTGCGGCGCGCTTGATCATGCCGCCGGAGAGTTCCGCCGGCAATTTCGCGCCGGCGTCGATGGTCAGGCCGGCCAACCCCATCTTCAGCGCGGCAAGGCGTTCCATCAATGCCTGCGGCAGACGGAAATGCTCGCGCATCGGCACCATCACGTTCTCGGCGACGGAAAGCGACGAGAACAACGCGCCATTCTGGAAAAGTACGCCACAGCGGCGCTCGATCTCGGCGCGGCGCGCATCGGAAACCCGCGTCATTTCCACGCCGAGCAGTTTCACGCTGCCGGCGGCCGGTTGGTTGAGGCCGATGATCGAGCGCAGCAGCACCGACTTGCCGCTGCCGGAACCACCGACCACGCCGAGGATCTCGCCGCGGTAAACGTCGAGATCGAGATTATCGTGCACGACCTGCGCGCCGAACTGGTTGCGCAGGCCGCGCACCTCGATCACCGTGTCGCGCGCGTTCATACATTGATCTCCATATAGAAGATCGCGGCGAGCGCGTCCACCAGGATCGCGACGAAGATCGATTGCACGACGCTCGATGTGGTGTGCGTGCCGACTGATTCGGCGCTGCCGGACACCTTGAAGCCTTCGAGGCAGCCGATTGCCGCGATCAGGAACGCGAAGATCGGCGCCTTGCTCATGCCGACCCAGAAATGCCGGGTTGCAGCGAGGTCGTGCAGACGGCTGACAAACATCGTCGGCGAGATGTCGAGAGTGAGCGCGCAGACCGCCGCGCCGCCGACGATGCCGGCGAGCATCGCAAGGAAAGTCAGCAGCGGCATTGCGATCAGCAATGCAAGCAGGCGCGGCAGCACCAGCACCTCGACCGGATCGAGGCCGAGGGTGCGGATCGCATCGATTTCCTCACGCGACTTCATCGAGCCGATCTGCGCGGTGAACGCGCTGCCGGAGCGGCCGGCGATCAGGATCGCGGTCAGCAGCACGCCGAATTCGCGCAGGAACGAATAACCGATCAGCTCGACCGTGAAGATGCTGGCGCCGAAATCCTTGAGCACGGTCGCACCGACGAACGCGACGACCGCGCCGACCATGAAATTCAGCAGCATCACGATCGGTACCGCGTCGAGCCCGGTTTGTTCCAGATGAAACGCGAGCGAGGTCACGCGCCAACGCCGCGGGTCGAACACGCAGCGCGCCAGCGTGGCGAGAATCAGGCCGATGAAGCCGAGCAATTGCCAGGTGTCGTGCGCGATCTGTTCGGTGGCCGCGCCGGTGCGTGCGAGCAGGGCGACCAGGCCAGTGTCGCGTCGCGGCGCTGCGGCTGGCGCGATCTGCACCTTGGCGACCGCATCGAACAGTGCGCGACGATCGTCGTCGAGACCGCTGATCGCGCTTGCGCCACCGAGATCGAGTAACAGGCGTGCGCCGGCGGTATCGACGCGGCCGAGGTTGCCGGCGTCGATGGGGGCGCCGTTTGGAAGCTTGCGCCTCAATGCGGAGACGAGTTCGACCAGCACGGGCGCGTAGGCCAGCGTCCAGTCGCCGCGCGCGACGACGCGGTCGCCGGTGGCGTCGTGCTCTATGGTTGCATTTCCTGCCGATGTCATCGCGGCTGGCGTCATCGTGCAAGGCTAACAGGGTGTCGCTGAATCCGAAACGCGGCCGCCGGATCGCGCACATATCTTTCTGTCGCATCCGTTGGCCAAAACACGGCATCATTACGCTCATGAGCATGGACGAATCTGAAAGCCGCAACGGCGCCGACGCCTCGCTGAAGACACGCATCGGCTTCGTGGTCGAGCTATCGCGTCGCCTGCACGAATACGGGACGGCCGCACCGCGCCTCGAAGACGCGATCAATCTGGTCAGCGCACGACTGGATCTTGCCTGCAACGTATTGTCTACACCGACGTCGATTGTCATGTCGTTTTCCGACCTGAGCCGCGACGACGGTCTTGCGGATATCACCCAGGTCGTGCGTGTGCCGCCCGGCGACGTGAATCTCAAGCGGCTGTGCCAGGTCGACGAGATTGCCGATCAGGTCATCGATGGTCGCCTCGATCTTGCCGCCGGCAGTCGCCGCTTGCGCGACGTCGGACGCAAGCCGCGCTCGCCCGCCTATCGCGCCTGGCTGGTCGTCAGCTATGGCGTTTCGGCCGGCAGCGTCGCCGCGATCCTGCATACCGACTGGGCCGGCGTCGCCGCCGCGACGTTGATCGGCCTGGTCATCGGTCTGGTCTATCTCGTGTCGATGGGACGACCGAATATCGCCGCGGCCGCGGACGCGCTGGCGGCGTTGCTTGCAACCTTGATCGCGATCGCGATCGCGACTTTCGTGGTGCCGGTCGCGGTGCGTTCGGTCGTGATAGCGAGTTTGATTGTGCTGATCCCGGGCATGACCTTGACCACCGCAGTGCGCGAATTGTCGAGCCAGCATCTGATCTCCGGCACCGCGCGCATGATGGGCGCGTTCGCGACCCTGCTGAAGCTCGCGTTTGGCACGGTCGCGGCGACTCAGTTCTGCGCCCTGCTTGGCTGGGTACCGGCAAGCGATTCAGCGCCGGCGGTGCCAGCCTGGACCGAATGGATCGCCGTTCTCGCCTGCGGCTTCGCGTTCGCGGTGCTGTTCGGCAGTCCGCGTCGTTATGTGCCGACCGTGGTCGTATCGGTTGTGCTCGGCTATGTCTGCGCGCAGCTCGGTGGTGTCTATGTCTCGCCTGCGTTTGGCGTGTTCGTCGGCGGCTTGGTGATCGGCGCCGCGAGCAATGTGTTCGCGCGTGTGATGCAGCGACCGGGTGCGTTGGTGCGCGAACCGGGCATCATCCTGCTGGTACCGGGCAGCGTCGGGTTTCGCACGTTGAGCTTCGTGTTCGAGCGCGACGTGCGACTCGGCGTCGACACCGCCATTACTCTGATCACGCTGCTGGTGGCGATCGTTGCCGGCCTGCTGTTCGGCGATCTTCTGGTGCCGCCGCGTCGCAAGTTGTGAGGGCGACACGCAGGGGTCGTGCCGTGGGACGGAACCGCGATGATCGTGCGTTGCCATGGGTTGGTCGTGAGCGGCTACGAGCAACGCGGACGCCAGTGCGGCGGGGCCGGAAGCATGATTCCGCTTCTCGCGGGTGATGCGGAAAAACGGCCGGAAGGATCAACTCGATGCCGGAAACATCCAGCGCCTGCGCGATCTTGGTAAGCGAGCCCACCACGCCGCGAACATCGCCGTTGCTGGCTTCCATGCGCCGGATGGTGGGCCCGGACACGCCCGCGCGAGCCGCCAGCGTTTTCTGGTCAATGCCCAGGAGGGCGCTGTGGCTGCTCGTCGGAGTGATCGCGGCATCCCGAGCACTGGCATGGCGGCACATCGTCTGATGTTCGTCGCCCGTGTGCTGTTCCGGCCCCACAGGCCGAGCTGTTGAACATCGGGCCGGTCACGTTCCAGGTGGAAACCATGCGTCTTCAGATACAGCGAATACGTGTCCGCGAGCAGTTTGGCGAGATTCTTCGTGATGCTCTCGCGACCCTTCCTGGCAATGCCGATATCGATGCTCATGGCGGATTCCTCGTAGTTGTCTGCACCGACCGTAACGCACGGCGCGATCGGCGTGAAATCAAACTTGCCAATCGCTGCGTTAGACCGCGATGATCGGTTTCCCCCATTTTCCAACCGGCGCTCGCGCCCGATGCGCGTGTCGCCGACAATCGCTCCATGTCCGATTCCGAGTCCTTGCGCAACGCGCTCGATCATGTGATGGCGCGCGATTTTGGTCGTCTGCTGGCGCGCTGGCGGCGGCTTGCGAGCGCGCGTCCGGCGCCCTCGCCCGATGAACTCGATGGGTTGCGCGTAGCGATCGAAGCATCGGCCGCGCGGCGGGCGGAGCGATCGGCACTCTTGCCCGAAATCCGTATCGACGAAACACTGCCGATCGCAGCGCGCGCCGACGAGATCGTCGAACTGATCCACCAGAACCAGGTGGTCGTGCTCGCTGGCGAAACCGGCTCGGGCAAGACGACGCAGTTGCCGAAGCTCTGCCTGGCTGCGGGTCGCGGCGTCGCCGGTTTGATTGGCTGCACCCAGCCGCGCCGAATCGCCGCGCGCAACGTCGCACGGCGCGTTGCCGCCGAACTCGGCAGCGAGCTCGGCGCGTTGGTGGGTTTCCAAGTGCGCTTCAGCGAACAGGTCGGCGCGAAGACGCTGATCAAGTTCATGACGGACGGCATCCTGCTCGCCGAAACGCAATCCGATCCATGGCTCAATGCGTACGACACGATCATCCTGGACGAGGCGCACGAGCGCAGTCTCAATATCGATTTTCTGCTCGGCTATCTGAAACGCCTGCTCGCCAGGCGCCGTGACCTGAAGCTCATCGTGACCTCGGCGACGATCGACACCGCGCGATTTGCCGCGCATTTCGGGGACGCGCCGGTCGTGGAGATCGAAGGCCGCGCGTATCCGGTCGAGCTGCGTTGGCGGAAATGGGCGAAAGGGGGTCAGAGTCACTTTCCCGGCGCTGCGGCATCGTCGAACAACTCGACCGATCGGAAAAGTGACTCTGACCCCCTTTCGCTCGCCGAGCAGATCATCGCTACTGTCGACGAGATCACCGCCGAGGATCCACGCGGCGACGTGCTCGTATTTCTGCCCGGCGAGCGCGAGATCCGCGACGCACATCTCGCGCTGTCGCGGCGCAAATACCGTGAAACCGAGGTGCTCGCGTTATATGCGCGCCTGTCCGCGGCCGAGCAGGATCGCGTGTTCAAGCCCGGTCTGCAGCGGCGCATCGTGCTCGCAACGAACGTCGCCGAAACTTCGCTGACGGTGCCGCGCATCCGCTACGTCGTCGACACCGGTACCGCACGCGTCAAACGCTATAGCCATCGCAATCAGCTCGAACGTCTGCATATCGAGCCGATCTCGCAGGCCGCGGCGGATCAGCGCAAGGGTCGCTGCGGTCGGGTCGGGCCGGGTGTTTGTTTTCGTCTGTATGACGAGGAGGATTTTGCGCAGCGCGCACCCTACACCGAGCCGGAAATCCTGCGCTCGTCGCTGGCCGGCGTGATCCTGCGCATGTTGAGCCTGAAACTCGGCGAGGTCGCCGATTTCGCGTTCGTCGATGCGCCGTCCGAACGCGCGATCGCGGACGGCTATCGTCGTCTGGCCGAACTCGGTGCGGTCGATGCGGACAAGCGCCTGACCGACACCGGTCGTACCTTGGCGAAGTTGCCCATCGACGTCGCACTCGGTCGCATGCTGGTCGAAGCCGGACCGCGCGATGTATTGCGCGAACTGCTCGTGTTGACCGCCTTCCTCAGCATCCAGGATCCACGTGAACGTCCCGCCGATGTGCGCGCGTTGGCCGATGCCGCGCATGCGCAGTTTGCGGACTCGAAGTCGGATTTCATCGGCATCTTGAAGCTCTGGTCCGCGTACAGCAGCGCTCACGAGGATCTGACCCAGTCGAAACTGCGCGAATGGTGCCACGCACATTTCCTTTCGTTCATGCGCATGCGCGAATGGCGCGAACTGCATCGGCAGTTGTTGCTGGTGACCGACGAACTTGGCTGGATAAGGCCGGCAAGCGGGAATAGCGAATCGGGAATCGAAAGACCCGCAGGAGCAGGGCGCGCCGATGCTCCCTCTCTCCCAACGGTTTCATCGTTGGGGGAGAGGGTTGGGGTGAGGGGGCGGGGCGGCAAGCTCGCGCGGCCTTTCGGCAAGGCCGCACGCGTTCAGCAGGCCAGTGCTTCGGCTTCAGCGCAAACCGCACCGCGCGACGAACCGCAATCCTCGCCCCCTCACCCAACCCTCTCCCCCATCGCTGACGAGGGGGGAGAGGACTCAAACTACGAGGCGATCCACCGCTGCCTGTTGTCCGGCTGGCCGACCCAGGTCGGCCTCAAGGACGAGCGTGGCCAGTATCGCGGCACGCGCGAACGCAAGTTCTCGATCTTCCCGGGATCGAGCGTCGCCAAAGCGCCGCCGCAATGGCTGCTCGCCGGCCAGATTCTCGATGTGCAAAAAGTCTACGCGTTGCTGTGCGCGCGTGTTGAGCCGGCGTGGATCGAGCAGCAGGCCGCGCATCTGACCAAACACAGCTGGCACGACGCGCACTGGTCGCGCAAGCGCGGTGCGGTGGTCGCGTTCGAGCGGATCACGCTGTTCGGCCTGACCTTGGTCGAAAAGCGCGCGGTGCAATTTGGCAAGCAGGATACGAAGCTCGCGCACGAAATCTTTCTGCTCGAAGCGCTCGTGCGCGGCGATCTCGACGCGCGTGCAGACTTCGTGCGCGCGAATATGCGCGTGCTGGCCGAGGCGCGTGAATTGGAGGCAAAGCGTCGTCGCAGCGGACTGGTGCGATCGGACGAGGAGCTCGCCGCGTTCTTCAGCGGGAAATTGCCGACCGATATTCATACTACGGCCGCGCTCGATGCCTGGTATCGCAAGGCCACCTCGGCAGAGCAGGCCGCGTTGCACTGGTCGCTGGCCGACGTGCTCGCGCAGGCGACCGGTGTCGGTGCGCGCGAATTTCCGGCCGTATTCGACGTCGCTGGTCATGCGTTGCGCCTATCCTATCGTTTCGTGCCGGGCGACGCCGCCGACGGCGTGACCTTGCATGTGCCACTCGCGTTGGTCAACGCAGTGTCCGCTGCGCGTTGCGAATGGCTCGTGCCCGGGTTGCTTGCCGAGAAGGTTGCCGAGTCGATCCGCGGCCTCCCGAAATCGTTGCGCCGCAACTTCGTGCCGGCGCCGGATTTTGCGCACGCGTTCGTCGAGGCCAAAGCGCCCCGCGAGGAGGCACTCCACGTGGTGCTCGCGCGTTATCTGCAGCGTGTGACAGGTGTCATGTTGGGCGCGGCAGATTTTTCCGGGATCGAACTGCCCGTGCATCTGGCGATGAACTTCAGGGTTCATGACGAACACGGCGCGACGCTGGCCGAAGGTCGCGATCTTGCGGCGATCCAGGCGCAGTGGACCGACGCGGCGCATGGCGCGTTCTCGCGTCGGGCCGACGTCGAATTGACGCGCGAGGAGGTCGCTGCATTCGACTTCGACGATATTCCGGAAAGTGTCGTGTCGAGCGGCGGCCTGACTGCGTTCCCGTCCCTTGTCGACCTTGGTGAAAGCGTCGCCCTGCGCGTGTTCGAGCGTCACGACGAAGCCCTCGCCGAACATCGCCGCGGCGTCGAGCGGTTGCTGCGCCGCGCGCTGGCCGACAAGATCAAGCAGGCACGTCGTCAGCTGCCGCTGGACAATGCGCTGTTGTTGAAGAGTGCGGCCATGGATGGACGCTTTTTGACTTCTGCGATCAAGGACGATCGCACGGGAAAATCGCCGCTCGGCAGCGCCGATGCGCTGCGCGCCGATCTCGTCGAGGCCGCGCTGCGCGAACAATTGGACACGCACGACCTGGACATTCGCAGGCGTGCGGATTTCGAACATGTGCGAGAGGTGATTGCACGCCAGCTGTTTGCGAGTGCAATCGAACGCCTTGCGCTTGCCGAGACGATCATCGCGGGCTACGCCGATCTGCGGCCGGCGCTCGTACCGCCGCTATTGGGTTTCGCACGTGCCAACTACGACGATCTGCGCGAGCAGATCCATGAATTGCTGGTGCCGGGATTTCTGCGCGAAGTGGAAAAAAATCGCCTTGCACAATTTCCGCGCTACCTGCGCGCGATGCGGCTGCGCGCGGAACGCTTGCGCCACGACCCGGCGCGCGACCAGGCGCGCATGCTCGCGCTACAGGGCTATTGGCGCGACTATCTCAAGCTGCGTGTCGAGCGAGGCTGCGATGAGGCGCAACTTGGCGAATTGCGCTGGCTGATCGAGGAACTACGCGTATCGACATTCGCGCAGGAATTGCGCACGCCGGAGCCGGTGTCACCGAAGCGGATTGCGAAACTCGTCGAGACGCTGCGTGCGCAGCGGCGATGATGCGAAGGCGGCGCTGGCGTCAGTGAATGCGCTGCACGCGCACGCTGCAACCGCAGCCATCGACATACATCAACCAGCTGCCGAGCAGCATCGGTTTGATCCTCACCACCGGATGCGGGAACGTGCCGGCGTTGTAGACGCCTGACTCCGCCTGCTGCCATTCCTGGCCATTATCCAGTTTGAAAACGGTCTTGCCGCGCCAGCCGATGAAGGTGCCAACGATATGATCTTCCACCGTGTCGCGCGCAGACTGGTCCGGATAGAAGAGGGGCGCGCCGCCAGCGCTGACATACTTCACCTTGCCCTCGCCATGCGCCTGCAGCCAGCCATTGAGGTGGGCGAGCTCTGCCGGCGACAGCTTGCCGAGACCGGCATCGCGGAATTCCGCCTGCGACATGCGCTCTTCGAGCGTCGGCGACTGGGACTGGGCGCCAACCGTTGTGGCGGCAACCAGCAGGATCAGGGCAAAACTGGAGATCGGGCGCATAAGTTTGATTGGCGAGGGCGATTATTTGTGACCGCGTCCGCAAAAAATCCTTTGTCTAACACGAAGTTAACAGGTGCGCGCGGGCACACGAGCCGATAGAATGCAGCGAGTTCAAGTGTAGCACGACGTTGTCGGGCTTTGGTCCGAGGGGTATGGTGCGAGCGAACCGCAGCCATGAATGGCTGATAAATCTGCCGCGTTGCGATCGGAAGCGTGCCCGGCGGTCCATGAAAACTTGATTGCAAAGGCCAGAGAATCCGAAAAATGTCGTCAGCAAAGCTGTTCACAGGTTCTGTGCTTGCGGGTGCCCTTGCATCCGTTCTTGCCATTCCGACCGCCGCGGCCCAGACCGCGGGACCTGTCTCGGTCATGGTCAATGATGAAGCCCCGTTGACGGTGCCCTCGTCTCCTGGATTCTCGTATGTCGCGGGCGCTACGACGAGTACGCTCAGCGTCACCAGTGACGGTTATCTGTTGTGCGCGAATGTGTATCTGACGGGAGCGCCGGGATCGACGACGACCATGCTCGCGCCGGGCCACCTGCGCTGGAGCCTGCCGGCCGCCACTGACGTCCTTTCGGTTACGTATACCAGTGGCGCTCTAAGCATCAACAAACCGGCGATCGGGTCTTCCTTGGAAACCTCGCTGGTGTGCCATGCGCGCGACGCGCAGGGCAAGATCGCCAATCCGTTCAGCGCGTTTGGCGACGGAATTTTTGGGGATAGCTACGAGTCGGTTTTGGCCACGCAGTACGGCAACATGGTCAACTGGGCGTTAGCCCCGGGTTTCAGTTGGGATCAGGCGGTTTGGAGCCAGGTTCCGAACGATGCCTGCAATTTCGATGGAACCAGCACGGATACGCCGCGCGTGTCCGAGCACAATCTGTGCACGGCGGCCACCGGCGTGCGGCCGTCGATCAAAGCGTATGGCGATCGTGCTCCGACCATGTGGACGGGCACGGCGGGTCCGAGCTTCATCTATCTCGCGCGCGTTGACGTTCGGATCGGCGCGCCGACCGAGGCTCCCAATTCGGGATTCTACGTACCGCCGCCGACTATCGCCCAGCCAGCGGATTTGTCCAACTCCGTCACAACCGAAATTCGTGATGGGTTCGATTCACAATATCTTTCAGCGAGTGGCACCTGGTGCTTCCTCAATAGCCTGCCCAGCAATGCCACGTTGGATGCGACCGTGTGCGCCAACGCTGCGAGCACCAGCACCGGCACGTTGAACGGTACCTTGGCCGAGAACGTCACGGTCAGCCTCTCCACTCCGCATGCGCCGATTACTTCGTTCTTTGTCGCCGTCATCCGCACGATCAATCTGAACAATCCGCCGGCGAACAATACGCCAGTTGCTGCGGTCTCGGTCATGGCTGATCCTGGCACGGTACGCCATGACGGCGGTGACGGTTTCGTTGGAGATGATGTGATCTTCGGCTTCATCCCCGGCAGCACGGGTTTCCCCTGGATGCAGTAGCGCGCGCGTTTCGGGCGCATCATCGAGGTACGATCGGTCGGCGCCTGCGGGCGCCGATTGCTTTTCAGTACTCCCACCCCGATTGCCCGTTCGTCATCGCCACGTGAACTCGATCGACAACTCTTCGCCGAGCAACCTCGCCGTCTCGGCAGCGAAGCTCGAACGCGAAAGCTCGACAAACATCGCGTTGCGCGCGCGCCGCCTTGCGCAGGATCGCACGGCCGCCGCAGCCAGCCGAGGGTGGCTGGACGCGCAGCCAGAACTCGTCGCGAGCATCGATCTGCTCGGCCAACTCAACGCCGGTGAAGAAGCGCAGGCGGCGTGCATCCTTCACGCACTGATCGCCAGCGGAGTGGTCATCGACGCGACGGAATGGGGCTTGTTTCCGTCGGATGTCCGCGCACTCGTCGATGGCCAACAGGCGGCTGAGCGCGTCTGGTCACTGTATGCGGCACACGGTGGAGTTGGCGGTGCCGAAGGCCTGCGCCGCCTGCTGCTCGCGATCATCCGCGACATCCGCGTGGTCTTCATCCTGCTTGCACGCCAGCTCGTGCGCATGCGTACGGTGGCGCGTGCGCCGGACGCGGAGCGGCGCGCGCTGGCCCAGCTCAGCGCCGACATCCATGCGCCGCTCGCAAACCGGCTCGGCATCTGGCAGGTCAAGTGGGAACTGGAGGATCTCGCGTTCCGTTACCTGCAGCCAGACGTCTACCGGCGCATCGCGCGCCTGCTCGACGAACGCCGCAGTGGTCGCGAGACCTGGATCGAAAAGGCCAAACGACAGCTCGTCGACGCGCTTGCGAACGCGGGCATCAAGGCCGATATCGCCGGACGGCCGAAACACATCTATTCGATCTGGCGCAAGATGCAGCGCAAGGGGCTGGAATTTTCCGAACTCTACGACGTGCGCGCGTTGCGCGTGCTGGTCGATGATCTCGCCACCTGTTATGCGGCGCTTGGTGTCGTGCACACGTTGTGGCCGTACATCGCCGGTGAGTTTGACGACTACATCGCGAGCCCGAAAGGCAACCAGTACCAGTCGCTGCACACCGCGGTGGTCGGTCCGGAAGGCAAGACGCTCGAAGTGCAGATCCGCTCGCACGAGATGCACCGGCATGCCGAGCTCGGCGTCGCCGCGCACTGGCGCTACAAGGAAGGCGGCGCCGCCGACGCGAGCTTCGAACGCAAGATCGCTTGGATGCGCCAGCTTCTCGAAAGCAAGGAAGCGGGCGACGACGATGCCGCGTTGCTCGCCGGATTCCGCACCGAAGTCGTCGAGGACCGCGTCTATCTGCTGACCCCGAAAGGCCAGGTCATCGATCTGCCGCGCGGCGCGACCGTGCTCGACTTCGCCTATGCGATCCATACCGAGGTCGGTCATCGCTGCCGCGGCGCCAAGGTGAATCAGCGCATCGTGCCGCTCACGTTTCAGCCGGCCAGTGGCGATCGCATCGAAGTCCTGACCGGCAAGACGATCGAGCCGCGCCGCGACTGGCTGTCGACGCAGCATGGATTCCTCACGACGCATCGAGCGCGCGAGAAGGTGCGGACCTGGTTCAAGCGCATCGACCTGCAACAAAACCTTGTCGCCGGTCGCACCCTGCTTGAGCGCGAAGTGAAACGCCTCGCCCTCGCCAACGCGAATCTCGACGGGTTACCTGAACGTTTCCAGCTGCACAATCACGATGAGCTGCTCGAAGCGCTTGCGCTGGGCGACATCACGCCGGGCCAGATCGCGCGCGCCTTGCATGAATTGACCGCGCCGCGCGAGGAAGTCGCGGAGGCCGCGCCGGCGTCGCGCGCGCCGAACGCGGACGCCGGCGCGGTCATCATCGAGGGTATCGGCAATCTCCTGAGCCAGCTCGCACGTTGCTGCCAACCGTTGCCCGGCGACGCGATCACCGGCTACATCACGCGCGGGCGCGGCGTCTCCGTGCACCGCGCCGATTGCGTGCAACTGGCGAGCCTGCGCGGACGCGAGCCGGGCCGCCTGATCGCGGTCGAGTGGGGCAGGCGCAGTCCACGTGCGTACGACGTCGATGTCGTGGTCAAGGGCTACGATCGCAAATGGCTGCACAAGGATGTCAGCACCGCGATCGCGGCCGCGAATGTGCATGTGATCGCGGTCAATGCACGCATCGACGCACGCAAGGGCATGGCCGAAATGAACTATGCATTGCGGGTCAACGACTTCGCTCAGTTGAGCGGGCTGTTGACGCGCTTGCTCACGGTGCCGAACGTGGTCGAGGCGCGGCGAGTTACTTGAGCGCGCATCGGTTTCGCGTGCGTGGCGCGGCTTGTCGGCACCGCTGCACATTCGTTGGCGTATGCGCCACGTGCTATCCTGAAACGACCCAATCCGATGGCCGTCAACGACGGCCGGCCCCCCCGCGGATAGGACGCGAATGTGATTGAAATCCCCGGTTACCGCCTGTTGCGCCAGCTCGGTTGTGGCGGCATGGCGACGGTTTATCTGGCTGTTCAGGAATCGGTGGACCGAGAGGTCGCGCTGAAGATCATGTCGCCTGCGTTGCTGGTCGATCCGAACTTCGGTGAGCGCTTTTTGCGCGAAGCGAAGATCGCCGCGCATCTGCACCATCGCCATGTCGTCGGCATCCATGATGTCGGTCGCGCCGACTATTACCACTACATCGCGATGGAATATCTCGGTGGTGGCCCGATCCTGACCAAGGACGGCATTCCGCGTCCGCCGGCGTTCGCGTTGCGCGTGATCCGCGAGATTGCCGGCGCACTCAACTATGCACAGGAAAAGGGTTTCGTCCATCGCGACGTCAAGCCCGACAACATCCTGTTGCGCCGCGACGGCTCGTCCGCACTGACCGACTTCGGCATTGCGCGCGCGCTCGACGCGGCGCCGCGCGTGACCCGCACCGGCGCGATCGTCGGCACGCCGCACTACATGAGTCCGGAACAGGCGCGCGGCAAGCAGATCGACGGTCGCTCGGATCTATACAGCCTTGGCGTCGTGCTGTATGAACTTCTGGTCGGGCGCGTCCCGTATCACGCCGACGACTCGCTCGCGATCGGTATCATGCACATCACCCAGCCGGTACCGGTGCTGCCGAAGAATCTCGCTGCACTGCAACCACTGATCGATCGGCTGCTCGCAAAACAGCCCGAAGATCGCTTCCAGACCGGAAACGAGGTCGCCGTGGCGATCGCGGAGATCGAGCATCGCGAACAGGACGACACGTTACCCGACCTCGTCGCGATGCCCAATCCGTTTGGGCGGGAAACGCCATCGGTCGACACCCTGGTCGGATCCGATCCCGCCCTGTTGAGCAAGACGAGTGCACGCGACCGTGCGGAGCCCAACCTTGGCCGGCTCGATCAGATCATCAGCGCACGCGACGATGATGTGATGCGGGCCGATCGTGTCGCGCCTGCACTGCGTCGCGCACGCAAACGCCGGCCACTGCGCGGATTGGTCGCATTCGTGGTGCTCGCGCTGCTGACAGCCGCCGCCGTGGTTGCCTGGAACAATCAAGACAGCCTGCGACGGCTGTTGCCGCGCACGCAATTCAATGACACCTTGTCGCGCGCGCAAAAGGCGTTTGATGCCGGGCGCTTGACCGGCAACCAAGGCGACAGCGCGCGCGAATTGTTCCTCGCCGCACGTGCGCAAGACCAGGACAACGACATCGCGCGCCGCGGTATTGAAACGGTCGGTCACCGCTTGCTCGAACGCGCCGACGCCGCGTTGCAACGCAATGACCTCGCCGCCGCGCGCGAGTCGTTCGATGCGGCCCGCGAACTGCTTGGCGGTGGCATCGAGGTCGATCGGCTCGATCAAACCCTGAGGCAAAGCGAATCGCGCGGCACCGAAACCGCGCAGCTGCTTGATCGTGCCGCGGATGCGCTGGCCGCTGGCCGCGTCGACGGCACGGACGGCGCCGCCGCGCTCTATCAGCGGGTGCTCGACGGCGAAAAGGCCAACGCACTCGCGCAGGCAGGCCTCAAGAAATCTGCGGACGCGTTGGCCACGCAGGCGCGACGTGCACTCGCTGCGAAAGACGTGGACACCGCCACCGCACGGGCCAATGACATTTCCCGCATCTTGCCCTCGTATCCAGGTCTGCCCGATCTGCTCGGTCAGATCGCGCAGACGCATAACGCCGAACGCGCGACGCTCGACGAAACCCTCGCTCGCGCGGACGCCCAGATACGCGCGGGACAGCTCGCCGGCAGCGGCGATTCCGCGCTCAATCTGTTCCGCACCGCGTTGAAACAAGACCCGGCCAATGCGCGCGCAAAGGAAGGTCTGGGCGCGGTCGCGCAAGCCTTCATCGTGCAGGCGAATGCGGCCATCGACGACAGCAATCCGGACCAAGCGGGAAAACTCCTGGACTCGGCCGCCGAAATCGCACCCGCGTCGCCCGATCTTCGCGCGGCGCGTGCGAACGTGCGCGAGTTGCGCGAACGTCTCGACATCGGTGCCGAGCGCGCTGCGGTATCGCCGGCGCAGACGGCAAGAGTGCGCAAACTGGTTGCCGAAGCCGCGAGCGCGGCCGCCGCCGGCAAACTGATCATTCCGCCCGGCGACTGCGCCTACGACAAATATCGCGCCGCACTCGCGATCGACGGCAGCGACAAGGAAGCGCTCGATGGCATCGCGCGCCTGCCCGCGCGTGCCAAGGAATTGTTCGCGCGCGCGCTGGCCGACGGCGCGCCGCAGCGCGCCCGCGCGTTGCTCGATTCGGTGCGTCAGATCGCGCCCGATGATGCGGCGATCCCGGCGCTGACCGAACGCCTTGCGCGCGCGTTCCTCGACCAGGCCGACGCGCGCATCGGCGAAGGCCGCCGCGCCGACGCCGCGCGTGCACTCGACGCCGCGCGCGAACTCAGCCCGAACAATCCGCGGCTGGCGCCGCTGGATGCGCGGGTGCGGGCGATGGTGGAGAGCCGCGGTTAGGACTGCCTCCTATGAGCGCGGATATACCACCAACAAGACCTCCCATTTGGAAGTTTCTATTCGCGTGCTATGGGGCGGCCATTGGAATGTGTCTTCTGCTTTTGCCGATAGCCCTTTATTTTCAAAGAGCCTGATTTGGTGACCTCCAGCTTCGGCGTATTTTGTTTTGCGTTCGCGTTGCTCTTGGTCTCCGTTCATTTGGCGGCATCTCAAGTAGCGCCATTGCTTCATTTGGTGTTGGAGCATAGCGGGTGAGGACACTGGACTTCCTTGTCTTCGTCATCCCGGCGACTGCGCGCGCAGGAGCGCGCGCGAATGGCGAAGCCGGCCCTAAGGGGGAGCACCAGCAAGGCGCGAATCAAGTCGGGATCCAGCGTCTTCATACAAGGCACTGGACCTCGACTTTTGTTGCGGCGACGATCTTGTCGGTCAGCGCCCTCGGATCGCGAGCCCGTCAATGTGCCTGTTGCTGATTGCAATCGACGCAACATCCGAATTCCCGCTGTTGCTGCTCGGCAACCGCGACGAATTCCATGCGCGCGCGAGTACGCCGGTGGAGGCGTGGACCGAAGATGCACGCGTGGCCGGTGGTCGTGATCTCGTCGCTGGCGGCTCATGGCTCGCACTGCGCGACGACGGTCGTTTCGCCGCGGTCACCAACCTGCGCACCGGTGTGCCGGCGACCGCGCCGCGCTCACGCGGCTGGTTGGTGCGCGATTTCGTGCTCGGCGAAGCGGAACCGGCCGCGTTCCTCGATGCGCTGCGGTCGGACGTGAGTGACTACGGGCCGTTCAACCTCGTTGTCGGCGACCGCACGGGCGTCTGTGCGCTCGGCAGCGCCGATCGCGACGTGTGGTCGTTGCGCGCCGGCGTTCACGTGATCAGCAACGGTGCGATCGGCGTGCACTGGCCGAAGACCGAACGGCTGCGGCGGCGGTTTGTCGAGGTCGCTGAAGCCGGACTCGGCGCCGGCGACGAAACGCGCCTGCTCGGCCTGCTCGTCGATGAAGCGCAGCCGCCGGATGAGTCGCTGCCTAACACCGGCATCGGTCTCGACCTCGAACGCCGGCTCGCACCGATCTTCATTCGTGGTGACAAATACGGCACACGCGCCGGAACTCTCGTCGCGCGACGCGCGGATGAAACGCTGGTTTTGCGCGAACGCCGGTTCGGGCCGAATGCGACTGCATTGGGCGAGGCGCGCTGGCAGGGATATCCGCAGCGCGGCTTCGAGGAAATTCCATTGCGGTGAACGGCGCTGGGGTTTTGCGGCGCGACCGCTAAAGCGCCTCCTTCCGCCCAACAGGGCGGAAGGGGGCGATCCTGGGCTTGCCCAAGTCCAAGTGCGCAATCTTCGCGGCACTTGAAAAAGCGGGTGCTGCATGCGCCGGATCGCGCTACAGATCGAGAATCCGCCGCACCGCGGCGCGCGCTGCCGCAAACGAAAAATGCCGCTCGACGTTGGCGAGGCCGTTCGCGGACAGCGTGTTCCATAGCACCTCGTCGCGATACACGAGGACCACCATGGCCGCGAACCGTGCCGCATCGTCGCCGACGAGGACATCCGTGCCGGCGTTGACGTACATACCCTCCACCGCGATCGTCGTCGCGACAACCGGCAGGCCATAGCTCATCGCCAGGTTGACCTTGCCCTTGACGCCGGCGCCGTAGCGCAGCGGCGCGACCGAGATGCGGCAGCCGTCCATGTACGGCGTGATATCTTCGATGTAGCCGTGCACGATCACATGCTCATCGGCGAGCGCGCGGATCGCGTCCGGTACGTTGCTGCCGATCACGTGAAAGCGCACGTTGGGCAGTTCGGCGCGGATCAGCGGGAAGACGTCTCGGGCGAACCAGGAAACCGCGTCCGTGTTCGGCGGATGCTGGAATCCGCCGACGAAGACGAGGTCGTGCCGTTCCGCAAACGGCCTGCGACAGCCGTAGACCTCGTGCACATTCGACAGCACCTCGACGCGTGCGCCGGGCGCATCGCGCGCGAGCAGTTCCTGTTCGGTCGGGCTGACGACGAGGGTGACATCGCACTCGCGGATCAGCTTCAGCTCCTGCGCGCGGGTTGCCGCCGCGTGGCGCGCGAGGTCGGCTTTGCCGGTCAGTTCCGCGGCGCGCTGTTCGCGCAGGTAATGCAGGTCGACGGTATCGAATGCCAGTTTCGCCTGCGGTGCATAGAGGCGAGCCAGACCGACGTAGGCCGCCGCGACGTAATGGCGCGACAGCACGATGAGATCGAATTCCCGGCCACGTTCGCGCAGCAGCGCGACCGGGTCCTGCGCGTACGGGCTGTACAACGCTTCGACGCCGAGTTCCTGCAGCGCCGGCGTGTAGCGTTCGACGAACGCGCGATTGTCGGGCAGGAAGCTGACCTGGGCGCCGAGATCGATCAGGACGCGCATCAGGTTGACCATGCGCAGCGAACCCGAATCCTGGTCCGGTGTCGGCGTAGTCGCGTCGACGATCAGCACGCGCCTCAATGCCCGATGCGTCGCCGCGCGCGTGATCGGCGTGCCGGGGGCCGGCTGAAGCGCCAGCGCATCTTTCCACTTGTCGACGAACTTCTCGCGATTGACGATCTGATAGCGCTTCGTGCCGCTCCCGGTGTCGATGCCCGAGGTGATGCCCTCGAAATGCACGACGGTTGAGGCTGGTTCGTAATACACCTTGAGGCCGGTGGCGCGCACCGCGAACGCAAGGTCGGTGTCTTCGTAATACGCCGGCGTATAGCGCGCATCGAATGCGCCGAGTCGATTGAAGAGATCGCGGCGCAGCAGGATCGCGGCACCGGAGCAGTAATCGACCTCGCGGCGGAAGTTGTAGCGCGCGTCGGCGGGGTTCTCGAATCGTCCAACGTTCCAGCCCGAGCCATCGCTGAACACGATACCACCGGCTTCCTGCAGACGGCCATCCGGATAGACGAGTTTCGCGCCGACCAGGCCTGCGTGTGGCGCCGCCTCGATGCAGCGCACGAGCGCATCGAGCCAGCCCGAGGTGACGAGGGTGTCGTTGTTGAGAAACAGCACATAGTCGCCGCGCGCGACCGCAGCACCCGCGTTGCACGAGCCGATGAAACCGAGGTTGTCGGCGTTGCGCACGTTGCGGATGCCGGTGACGTCGGCAAGGCGCTGCGGCGTCGCATCCGTCGATCCGTCGTCGACGACAATCACCTCGAACGGAATCGATCCTGCGTGCTCCGCGATCGAGCGCAGACACGCGCTGGTATAGGCGATCTTGTTGTAGACCGGGATCACGATCGACACCTGCGGCGTGTCGCTCGCAGGGACGGCGAACGGTGCGAAGTCGTCCTGTGGCGCGGCATGCACGAGGCGGGTTTGGGCGTCAGCGCCTCCACGCAGTTCCTGCGCGATGCGCGCGAGCGTGCCGGCGATGCCACGTTGGGCGAGGCTGCCGCGCGTGCGGCCGACGATGCCGCAAAGTTTCAAGGTACGAAACGCGAGGCTCGCCTTGGTCGCGTGCAACCGTACCTTTGCCGCGCGCAGCGGCGCTGTGATGCGCCACGATGCACTCGCCAAGGTTTGTTCGTAATGCGCTTGCGTCTGTTCGTACCGGGGCTTCAGATCCTGCAACTCGGTATTGAGCGAAAGCGCCCAACGCGAGCGCTCGTCGAACTCGCCACGCAGTGCGGCGAGTTCGCGATCGAGCCCATGCCCCCAGTCGCCACGGCGCTCGCTCTCGGCGCGCGCTCCGAGCAGTTGCGCGGACACGAGAAGCTCGCTCGCGCGAGCGCGGCTCAACGCATCGGCCGAAACCGCAGCTTCCAATGCGGCGACGTCGATGCTGGTGAGCGGGTAACGCAGCGGCGCGCGGACGCCGAGCAGCATGATCGTCGCGTAGGCGTGCGCCATTTCGGCCGGCGTCGTGGCGGTCCGCTGTTTCAGCGTCGTGCGGACCCGTTCGAACGCCGCGCGATCGGCCGCGAGCATGGCAACGCGCGCGACCACCGCGTCTCTATTCGGATCGACGAGAAAACCGTCGACGCCGTCCTCAATGCGTTCCGCCAGTGCGCCGACGCGGGTCGCGATCACCGGTACGCCGAGGCTGCGCAATTCTGACAAGGTGTAGCTGAAGGTTTCGGCCACGGTCGGTAGCAGCAATGCGGCGTCCGGCTGGATCTGCGCGAGCAGTCGCGGAAGGTCGTCGCGGCGATAGTCGAGGACGACATGCACAGCGCGTTCGCCGAACAGTTCATGCGCGTCGGAACCCGCGCCGAGCAGGAACAGGTCCGCGTGTTCGCGCAACTGTGGCAGCACGGCGATCAACAATTGCGCGCCTTTGCCGCGGCGGATGCGGCCGGGCACGACGAGGCGCAGGCGACCGCGCGAGGATCGCGGGGTCGCTGCTGGCGCGGTCGCCGGCCACGACGCAAGTCCGTGTGGAACCACATGCGTGCGCAGATCGCGCAGTTCCGGGGCGAGTCGGAGCTGGTTCGTCAGCGCTGAACGGCTCGGTGCAATCAGGGTCGCCTGCGCCGTGCGCAATGCGGCGATGGTTTCGTCGCGGAGCGTGCGCCAATGGTGCGGATCGCGATTCGCGAACTCGGCGTCGGTGCCGGCGAGATCACGCGCGCGCTGCGCGTCGTCGAAGCGCAGCGCGGGATCGCCGAAATCGCAATGCAGGGTCGGCCACAGCGGATAGTGGTCGTGCACGACCCAGTACAGCGGCAAGCCGGTGCGCAACGCGTCGAGGCTGTGCCCGATCAGCGAGGAGACGACGATCGCATCGACGCAGTAGTCGCGCACGATGCGGTGGAGCAGGGCGCGATAGGTGGCGTCGCCGATTGCGGTGTCGGCAATCGGGCGCGGCAGCGGGAAACGTCGCAGCGGCGGCCCGGCGAGCGTGCCGTCGCAGAGCTCCAGCCATTCACCCGGGCGCCGCCGCGCGAAGCTGCCGCGCGCAATCAGGACGAGATGAGTTGCGCCGTCGTCGGCCGCCGCGAAATCGCGCACCCAGCGCTCGCCGCCGCCGCCCCAGCCGTGCAGGATGTGCAACACGACGGGACGCGCGTCGAGACCTGGCCGGCCCGGCGTGACATCCGCAGCCGACGCGGCGGCGATGCGTTCGCGCAACGGGTCGAGCACGGACGGTGGTTCCGAATCACGGGACTCGCCCTTCGATACGCGAAGCGTATCCTGTGTTGAGCCTGTCGAAGCATCAGGGCGAACGGTCTTTTGCAGTCCGTTGCCCGTCCCGATGTAAACGTGGTCGAGCAATACGACACGCAGACCCTTCGCCTCGATCGCATCGCGGTCGCGCAATCGATCCGCACCGAGGCTCGCGAGGCGTTCGCCGTGCCAGGCGCTGAGTGCGGCAGGAGCATCGGGAAAAATCGGATCATCGTGGATGCTTCGATCGGAATACGCGAAGCACAGCGCATCGAGGCGGTCGCCATCGAGCTCGCGCATGCGGTCGCGCGGCCATGGACTGCGGCGGTCGTCGTCGAGCGCGATCGCGCCGAGTACCGCCGGCGCCTCGAGCGCACGCAGCACGCGTTCGCAGGCGAGGGTGGGCAGCGCCAGATCGGCGCGCACGACGATCAGATGCTCGCCGGGAAACGCGTTCGCGGCCGCGATGACAACGTCGAACGTGTTTGCCGCGGCTGACCGCTGTTCGATATCCGCCGCCAGCGCGCCCGCGGCGCATTCGCCAAACAGCGCGATTTTCGCGAAGGCCGGAAGCCGTGTACGCAGGGCGGCGAGTTGTGCATGCGTCGCTGCCTGCGCCGCATGCACGCAGATGCGCACCGGTGTGGTCGCAGCGGCCGCTGCGACAGGCTCGTCGATGCCGTTGCCGTCGGGCGGTATCGCGGCGAACGGATTGGCGTGCATCAAGGCTCCGGATGAAGAACACAAACGGTTGCGATTATCGCCGATCCAGTCGTCCGCGCACGCAGCGCGTCTCGCCAGACGCGACGTGGCGCGGCTACACTCCGGCCGATTCGCTTCGGCCGCATCCTCGTCTGCCCTTATCCGGAATCGCCGCTTGTCCTTTCTTTCGAGTTCTTTGAGCGGGTTGCGGGCCCTCTGGCGCATCGGTCGGGTGCCGTTTCTGATCGGTGTCGGTTTCGCGATCGGTTTTCTGGTGCCGTACACGTTCTATCTCGATGGCGAGGTGCGCAGCCGCTTCGATGATCTGTCCTGGCAAACGCCGAGCCGTGTCTATGCGCGTCCGTTGCTGCTCACGCTGGGTCTGCCGTTGAGCGCGGAGGCGTTGCAATTGGAGCTCGCCGCGTCGCGCTACATCGACGACGGTCAGGCGCGCACGCCGGGAACCTGGCATCGCGACGGCGCGCGTTTCATGATCGCGCGGCGTGCGTTCATCTATCTCGATGGCCGTGAGCGCGAGAAGCGCATCGCGGTTGGCATTGTGGGCGGGCGCGTCAGCCAGCTTGTCGATGCCGACTCGGGCGCTGCGCTCGCGAGCGTCCGACTCGATCCGGCGCGCATTGCAACGCTGTATGGGGCGTTGCAGGAAGATCGCCGCTTCGTCCTGCTCGGCGAACTTCCGCCGCTGTTGCTCGGTGGCTTGCAGGCGGTCGAGGATCGCGATTTCAAGCATCATCACGGCATCAACGTGACTGCGATCCTGCGCGCGGCGTGGGTGAACCTCCTTGCCGGGCATGTCGTGCAGGGCGGCTCCACGCTGACCCAGCAGTTGGTCAAGAACCTGTTTCTGGATCGCGGCCAGACCTTCTCGCGCAAGTTCAATGAAGCGTTGCTGTCGCTGCTGATCGAGGCGCGCTACGACAAGCGGCGCATTCTTGAGGCCTATGTCAACGAAGTCTTTCTCGGCCAGCAGGGGGGCCAGGCCGTGCACGGGTTCGCGGCGGCGAGCGAGTTCTACTTCGGACGCGATCTGCACAGCCTCGGCGCCGCCGACATCGCGCTGCTGGTCGGCATGGTGCAGGGGCCGAGTTTGTACGATCCGCGCCGCAATCCGGAACGCGCGCTGACGCGGCGCAACGTCGTGTTGGGCGAGTTTCGCAATACCGGTCTGATCGACGAGGCGACGTTCGCGAGCGCGAGCAAGCAGCCGATCGGCACCGCGGCGAATGCGGCCTTGCCGCGCGATCGCTATCCGGCGTTCCTCGACCTGGTGCGTCGTCAGCTCCGCCAGGATTATCCGGACGCCGAGCTCAACAGCGCGGGCCTTGCGATCCACACCACGTTGGCGCCTTCGACGCAGGCGCTCGGGGAAGAAGCCATCACCAAGGCGCTCGCTGGCATCGGCAAGCGGGGTGACGCGGTCGAGGCCGCGCTGGTCGTGACCGGCGCACGCGATGGCGAAGTCCAGGCGATGATCGGCAGCCGCGATGTCGATGCGCCTGGCTTCAATCGCGCGCTCGACGCATCGCGGCCGATCGGCTCGCTGGTAAAGCCCTTTGTGAACCTGGTCGCGCTTGCGCAGCCACAGCGCTATTCGTTGGCGACCCTGCTCGACGACAGTGCGATCGAGATGCCGCAGCCGGGTGGCGCGCGCTGGCGCCCCGAGAACGACGACCACCAGAGCCATGGCCAGGTACTGCTGATCGATGCGCTGATCCACAGTTGGAATCTCGCGACCGTGCATCTTGGCCTGCGCATCGGCGTCAATCGCGTGCGTGGATTCCTGCAATCGTTCGGGCTCGGCCGCGAGATCAATCCGAATCCGTCGATGCTGCTTGGCGCGATCGATTTGAGCCCGTTCGATGTCGCCCGGCTTTATCAATATCTCGCCGCCGACGGCCATGCGATTCCGCTGCGCGCGCTGCGCGGCGTGCTCGATGCGCAAGGCCGGCCGCTATCGCGTTATGCGACCAAGACCGGGGCCGGCGACTACACGACCGCGGCGCGGCTGGTCACCTTTGCGATGCAGCAGGTCGCGATCAGCGGCACCGCGCATGCGATCGCCGATGCGGGCCTCCGCGGCCTGAATGCGGCGGGCAAGACCGGCACCAGCGACACCCAGCGCGATTCGTGGTTTGCCGGTTTCACCGGCAGCCAGCTCGCGGTTGCCTGGGTCGGCCGTGACGACAACAAGCCGACGAGTTTGTTCGGCGCGACCGGTGCGTTGCGTATCTGGATCGAGCTGATGAATCGTCTACCGAGTGCGCCGCTGGTCGTTCCGCAAGATGGGATCGAACGCGCATGGGTCAATCCGCTGACGGGCAAACGCACCGATGCGGCCTGCCGCGGCGCGCGCGAGCTGCCATTCGCGACCGGTTACGCGCCAAGCGAGGTGGAGAGCTGTCCACTCGACGAGCTGCGCCAGTTCTTCGGCGGCGGCAGCGGTTGAGAATGAACGTGAGAGAATCCGTGCAAGCCGATCGATCATCTACCCATACAGAAGAACCATGAAGCATTTCATTTGCGTACCTTTCATTCTGGCCACGCTCGCATTGGCGGCCTGCACACAATCGGTCCCGCCATCGCCGGTCGTGAAACCGACCGCCCAGGTCGATCCCGCGACCGCGGTGCGTGCGATCCGGGCGGCCGGCGCAGGGCTCGATTCGGCTGTGCAGGTGCATCCCCTGCGCGATCCGGCGATTGATGGAATTCTCAAGAAGGCGCATGACGCCGAGGCGGCGAAGGATTTTGCGGCGGCGACCGAATCCGCACACAAGGCGTTGCAGCTCGCGCCCGATGCGCCGGACATCCTGCAATACCTTGCTGAACTCGAAACCGCGCGTGGCGACTGGCAGCAGGCCGATCAATTGGCGATGAAAAGTTTTGCGCTCGGGCCGAAGATTGGCAGCCTGTGCGCGCGCAACTGGCAAACCGTCGTCGAGGCGCGCACGGCGCTGGGCGATACGGCGACGGTCGCGCAGGCGCAGCAGCGCGTCAAGGAATGCCGCGTGCCGCCGAGGCTCAGGATGTGAGGATGCGATGCGCTGGAAAGCCTACCCCTTCACGCGCAGGGTTTGGATGCGCTGGAAAGCCCTCCCCTTCAAGGGGAGGGGGCAAATCGGTGACCTCCGCTGCTGATCTGCTCGGTGCCGATGGTCCGTTCGCGCGCGAGATACCCGGTTATGCGCCACGTGCGTCGCAACAGACGATGGCCGCAGCGGTCGAGGAAGCGATCGCCGAGCGCCAGATGCTGGTCGCCGAAGCCGGCACCGGCACCGGCAAGACCTTCGCGTATCTTGTGCCCGCGCTGATGTCCGGCAAGCGTGTGATCGTATCGACGGGCACGAAGGCGTTGCAGGACCAGCTCTTTCATCGCGACCTGCCGCAGGTGCGCAGCGTGCTCGGCGCGCGTCTCTCGGCGGCGTTGCTGAAGGGCCGGGCGAATTACCTTTGCCTGCACCGGCTCGACCAGGCGCATCAGGAAGGCCGCTTCGCCAGTCGCGAACAAACTTCGCAGTTGCAGGCGATCCGCGCGTGGGCCAAGCGCACGCTGTCCGGCGATCGTGCCGAACTCGCCGAACTCGCCGAGGATTCGCCGCTGTGGCCGCGGGTGACCTCGACCACCGAAAATTGCCTCGGTGCCGATTGCCCGATGTTCAACGACTGCTTCGTGGTCAAGGCGCGGCGTGCGGCGCAGGAGGCCGATCTCGTCGTCGTCAACCATCACTTGTTGTTCGCCGATCTTGCGATCAAGCGCGAAGGCTTCGGCGAAATCCTGCCCGGCGCGCACGCGTTCATCCTCGACGAGGCGCACCAGATTCCGGAACTCGCCGGTCAGTTCTTTTCGGTCACGTTGTCCGCACGCCAGGTGAATGAACTCGCCAGCGACGCGCTCTCCGAATGCGCCAACGTGAGCGGTGCGCTCGCACTGTTGCAACCCGCCGTCGACGCACTCAACGCGGCGGTCAAGCGCGTGCGCCTCGCGCTCGATCGCTTTCCGGCGAAAGGCGCGTTCGCGCAGATTGAAGGCGATGGCGACGTCGAGCGTGAACTCGATGCGTTGCGCGAAGCCCTGGGCGCACTCGCCGGAATACTCGGCAAGCAATCCGAGCGCAGCCGCGGCCTCGCCAGCGTCGACGAACGCGCGGCCGAACAGGTCGCGCGGCTTGCGCATCTGACTGAGAGCGGCGCGCGCGACGCGGTGCATTGGTACGAATTGTCGGCACACGGGTTTTCTTTCCATGCGACGCCACTGGATCTGGCGCCGCCGTTGCGCGAACTACGCGAGCAGAGCCACGCCGCGTGGATCTTCACCTCGGCGACCTTGTCGGTCGCAGGCCGCTTCACCCATTTTTCGCGCCAGCTTGGCCTCGACGACCCGGTTGGGCTGTGCCTCGACAGTCCGTTCGACTACGCGCACCAGGCGCTCGCCTATCTGCCGCAGGGCTTGCCCGATCCATCCGCCGCGGACTATGTCGATCGCGTCATCGAGGCGGCCGTGCCGGTGCTCGAAGCATCGCGCGGTCGCGCCTTCCTGCTGTTCACCTCGCATCGCGCGTTGCGCCGTGCGGCCGAACTCTTGCCTGCGCGCGTTGCATTTCCGTTGTTCGTGCAGGGCACTGCGCCGCGGCATCGGCTGCTCACGGACTTCCGGGCGTCGGGCAATGGCGTATTGCTCGGCGCCGCGAGTTTCTGGGAAGGTGTCGACGTTGCCGGCGAGGCGCTCAGCGTCGTCGTGATCGACAAGCTGCCGTTCGCCGCACCGGACGATCCGGTGCTGGTCGCGCGCCTCGATGCGCTGCGCGAAGCCGGCGCCAATCCGTTCACCGAATGGCAGATTCCGAACGCCGTGATCGCACTCAAGCAAGGCGCCGGCCGATTGATCCGCGACGTGCACGATCGCGGCGTGCTGATGCTGTGCGATCCGCGCCTGACCACACGCGGTTACGGCAAGGTCTTCCTCGCGAGCCTGCCGTCGCTGCCGCGGACTCGTGACTTCGCCGACGTCGAACGATTCTTTGCCGGTTGAGGCGAGGGCCAGTGGCAACTGCACGTTCCGGGTTGATCTGATGCCACCAACGGGCGGCAGCTTCTCCGGGATCGGTTGCACGTCGTATTGTGGGCTGATCTGGCTCAACCGCTTCACGCCGAATGTGACCGACTATCCGATCACGATCAACTCGGTCTCGACGATCTTCGGCAGCCCAGCCGGCTGGAATGCGGCCGGCGACACGATCAGCGTGTTCGTCTATCAGGACAGCGACAGCGATCCGAGCAATGGCGCGACGCCGGTCGGCATCCCCACGGTCTACACGATGGGTGCGCCGGCGAACAGTTTCGTGACCATCCCGTTGAGTCCGCCCGTCGTGGTCAGCGGCCCCGGCGAGGTCCTGATCGCGCTGTCGAATCCGAACGCGACCAATGTCGGGCTCCGTCCGGCCTCTGCGGACAGCGGTCCGTTCGTCGGACGTTCGTGGCTTGGCAACAACACGAGCACCACGCCACCGGATCTGGCCTCGCCCTCGGTGGGACTGATGCTCAACACGGCAGCCATCACTGGCTTCGTCGGCAACTGGCTGATCCGTGCGACCGGTACCAACGGCCCCGGCGAGCCTATCGTGCTGGATTCCAGTCGATAAGCCGGTTCAACAGCTGACTTTCACGCCGGCGCGGGTTTCCCGCGCCGGTTTTTTTGCCCGGGCAACACAAGAGCCGTCTGTCCGCGGCGCACCGTTCAGAATCCAGTCGGCAGGCCTTGTGCCATGATGCGGCGATGAACGTCCGCGCCGCCGTTGCCGTGAAGCTCACCGTCCATCTCATCCTTTTGGCAATGCTCGGCACGCTCTCCGCGTGCTCGACGTTGCGCACGGATTTCGTCAAGAAGCCCTCGGCCGCGATCGCGCCTGTCGCCGACACGTTATCGACGCGCTACGTGCAGGCGGAAGTCGCCGCGCATCCGGGCCAGTCCGGGTTCCGTCTGCTGGTCAGCAACCAGAACGCGCTGATGAGCCGCATCGTCCTGACCGACAGCGCGCGCCATTCGATCGATCTGCAGTACTACATCTTTGCGAACGACGCGACCGGGCGCCTGCTCGCGCAACGGCTGCTTGCGGCGGCCGATCGCGGCGTACGCGTGCGCGTGCTGCTCGACGATCTCGACATCGTGAAGGAGGATGAACTGCTCGATGCGCTCGATGCGCATCCAAACATCGAGGTGCGCCTGTTCAACCCGTTCCGGTTCCGGCAACGTTCGATGCTGTCGAAGATCGGACAATTTCTGATCGAAGGCGCGCGCCTGAACCGGCGCATGCACAACAAGTCGTTTATCGTCGATGGTATGCAGGCGATTATCGGTGGCCGCAACATCGGCGATGCGTATTTCGATGTCGGCGACGACGTGCATTTCCGCGACCTCGACGCGCTCGCTATCGGCACGGTGGTGCCGGAGATCGCGGCATCGTTCGACGCCTACTGGAACAGCGACGCGGCTTTTCCGGTGCGCGCCTTTAGCGGGCCGGATGCAACACGGCACGATCTCGCGCATGCACGCGCGCAACTTGGCCACGACGCGCGCACATTCAGCGAAAGCGACTACGCGCAGGCGCTGGCGTACGAACTGCCGAACGGACCGAGTGCAGACCAGCGTGGCAGCTGGTTCTGGGGCGACGCCCGTCTGATCGCCGACTCGCCGGAGAAAGTCGATCCCGACCAGGACCCGCACGCGGCGCATATCGATCACAAGATCCGCGTTGTGCTGGACGCCGCGCGGCAGCAGGCATTGCTGGTGTCGCCGTACTTCATTCCGGGCGATGACGGGGCCAAGGTACTCGAAGCGCTGGCGGGACGCCGCGTCGACATCAAGGTATTGACCAATTCTCTCGCGGCGACCGACGAACCCGAAGTCCATGCCGGCTATGCGCACTACCGCCTGCGCCTGCTTCGCGCCGGCGTCGAGCTGTACGAATTCCGCCCGATCGGTGGCAGGAACGCGAAGAATGCGCTGGGCCGATCGTCCGGCGTCAGCCTGCATGCGAAGGCGATGGTCGTCGATCATCGCGAAGTCTTCATCGGATCGATGAACTTCGATCCGCGCTCGCGTTATCTGAATACCGAAATGGGCGTGATCGTCGACAGCCCCGCGCTTGCCGCGGCAGTCGAGCAATTTTTCGCGCATGCCACTACGCCGCAGAATTCGTTCCAGGTGAAGCTGGAGCCGGCAAGCGCGTCGTCATCGCGCGCGATACGCTGGATCGGGACGGATGACGGCAAGACCGTGCAGTACGACCACGATCCCGATGTGTCGATGTGGAAACGCGTGCAGGTCGACCTGATGCGGTTCCTGCCGATCGAAGGACTGCTGTAGGCGCGCGGCGATGCACGCGCCGCCGCCGCAGCGACCGCACGCACGCGTCCCGGCGGAAACGCCGCCGGTCGGGATCGATCGGGTGACGCATGCCGGGCATGCGCGCGCAGGCGGTGCGCAGCGCACGCGGCACCGCCTCGTTGCGCTTGCGCTGCTGCTTGTGGCGCTGGCGGTCGGCGCATTCTGGAGATACCTGCCGGTCGAATCGGCGCCGTCGATCGCGGAGCTAGTCGCGGTCGCCGAACGCTGGCACGCATCTCCGCTCGCGCCGTTCGTCGCGCTCGGATGTTTCGCGATTGGCGGCCTCATCGTGTTCCCGGTCAACGTGCTGATCGCGGCGACGATCATCGTGTTCGGCGCGCTTGCCGGCGCCATCTATGCATTGCTCGGTTCGGTGCTGAGCGCGATCGTCGTCCACGAAGTTGGCCGCCGGCTGCCGGCCGGGATGGTGGCGCGGCTGTTCGGTGCGCGCGGCGAGCGTCTGCGCGCGCGCGCGGTCGGCCACGGGCTGCTGGCGGTCGCGATCGTGCGCATCGTGCCGGTCGCGCCGTACAGCGTGGTCAGCCTGATCGCCGGCGTCGTGCGCGTCCGGCGCATCGACTATGTCATCGGTACCGCGCTCGGCATGCTCCCCGGCATCGTGTTGTATGCGATCTTCGTCGATCGCGCGCGCCAGGTGCTGCTCGATCCGCATCCGCTTGCATGGCTCGGGCTGATCGGCGCGTTCGCGCTGATCGTCGCGGCTGCACTCGCGGTCCGCGTCTGGTACCACAAGAGCGAAGCTGCGCGGGACGGCGCACCGCGATGACACGCTTGCGGCTGGTCACATGGAACATGCACGGCGGCGTCGGCATCGACGGACGCTTCGCTCCGGACCGCATCGCGCGCGTGATCGCCGAGCTCGATGCCGACGTGATCGCGCTGCAGGAGTTCGGCTCGCGTCGCGCCGCGTTCGACATGCGCGCGCATCTCGAAACCGCAAGTGCGGCGCGTGCGATCGTGATGCCGACGTTCCAGAAGTACGGTTGCGATTTCGGCAACATCGTGCTGACGCGCTGGCCGGTCAGTGATGTCGCCTGCCACGCGCTCGGCGTGGATCACCGCGAGCCGCGCAACGCGGTCGACCTCGTTGTCGACTACGGCAGTGGAAAGCTGCGGGTTGTCGCGAGCCACCTCGGCTTGCGCGTCGCGGAACGACGCGCGCAGATCGCGCGACTGCGCGCCCTGCTCGACGCGACATCAGCACAGCCGACCATACTGCTTGGCGACTTCAACGAGTGGCGCCCGCGCGGTGGATTGCGCGAGTTCGACCAGCACTTCGGCCTGTCGTCCGCGCCGGCGACGTTCCCTTCGCCGTACCCAATCGCCGCACTCGACCGCATCTGGGTCGCACCGGCGAGGGCCTGCGTCGAGCTGCGCGTGCACAAAAGCCGCACCGCACGCATCGCGTCCGATCATCTGCCGCTGGTCGCGACGCTGGAACTGCCGTGAGGCGGCGAACCGCCAGGCATCCAGCGCGCGCTGCGGTCGCGGCTGCGCCGCAAGCGCTGCAAGCGCGAGCGCGAGTCGCTCAGAGTTCTCCTGAGCTTCGATTCTTCCCGAGCAGCATCAACACTCGATCACGTTGACCGCCAACCCGCCGCGCGAAGTTTCCTTGTACTTGTCCTTCATGTCGCGGCCGGTCTCGCGCATCGTCTTGATGACCTTGTCGAGCGAGACGCGGTGCTTGCCGTCGCTGCGCGCGGCCATGCGCTGCGCGTTGATCGCCTTGACTGAGCCCATCGCGTTGCGTTCGATGCAGGGAATCTGCACGAGGCCGCCGATCGGATCGCAGGTGAGGCCGAGGTTGTGTTCCATGCCGATTTCGGCCGCGTTCTCGACTTGATAGATGCTGCCGCCAAGCGCGGCAGCGAGGCCGCCCGCAGCCATCGAGCAGGCCACGCCGACTTCGCCCTGGCAACCGACTTCGGCGCCGGAGATCGAAGCGTTTTCCTTGTAGAGGATGCCGATCGCCGCCGAGGTCAGCAGGAAATTGACAATGCCGTCCTCGTTCGCGGTCGGGCAGAAGCGTTCGTAGTAATGCAGCACGGCTGGCATGATACCGGCTGCTCCATTCGTGGGCGCGGTGACGACACGGCCGCCGGCCGCGTTTTCCTCGTTGACGGCGAGCGCGTAGAGATTGACCCAGTCGAGGATCGTCAACGGATCCTTGAGCGCGGCCTCCGGACGGTCGCGCAGATCCGCAAGCATCGCCGGTGCGCGGCGCTGCACGTGCAGGCCGCCGGGCAGGGTGCCGCTCTCGTGCATGCCGCGCGCGACGCAGCTCTGCATCGCGTGCCAGATGGCGAGCAGGCGCGCGCGGATTTCCGCATCGCTGCGCCATGATCTTTCGTTGTCGAGCATGATTTGCGCGATCGTCTTGCCGGTCTTCTCGCAGATCGCCAGCAATTCGTCGCCGCTGTGGAACGGGTGCGGCAGTGGCGTCGTGTCGGCGACGATACGGTCCTCCGCCGCCTCGTCGGTATTGACGACAAAACCGCCGCCGACCGAGTAATAGTCGCGGGTCGCGAGTTCGTTGCCATTCTCGTCGTACGCGGAAAAGCGCATGCCGTTCGGGTGGTAGGGCAGCTTCTGGCGCTTGTTGAAGACGAGATCGGCTTTCTCGTCGAACGCGATCTCGTGGCGACCGAGCACGCGGATTCTTCCGTCGCTGCGGATGCGCTTCAGCGTCGCCGGAATCGAGTCCGGTTCGATCGTATCCGGCATCGCGCCTTCGAGACCGCACAGGACGGCCTTGTCGGTGCCATGACCGCGCCCGGTCAGCGCGAGCGAGCCGAACAGCTCGCAGCGCACACGTGACACGCGGCCGAGCACGCCGGGTTCTTCGAGCCAGCGTGAGACGAAGCGCGCGGCGGCGCGCATCGGTCCGACCGTATGCGAGGAGGAGGGTCCGATGCCGATCTTGAAAAGATCAAAGACGCTGACAGCCATGACACTCCAATCGAGCGTGGATTGCGGGAGCGGCGGCCGCCGCTTCCAAAACATCATGTGGGAAGTGGCGTTACTCTAGGCGTTTGGCAGAGTCCGGTCGTGATGCACCTGATCCTGTTCCAACGCGATGACTGTCCGTTGTGCGACTACGCCTTGGCCGTGCTCGCGGCCGCGCGCGTGCCGGATTTCGAGAGCGCATGGATCGATGACGACGCGGATCTCGAAGCGCGCTACGGCACACGCGTCCCCGTGCTGCGCGACGAAGCCACGGGCCATGAGCTGGATTGGCCGTTCGATCCGATCGCGCTGCGCGCGTTTGCCGGTATCGACTGAATACTCGGGCCCCTCCTGTCGAACAATTCACAGCAGCGGGATTTCCCCATGTGCGGCCTCGACCGACGGCGTTCGCCAGCCCGACCGCACGCCCCAGAAATAGAACACGATACCGACCACGGCGACGACGGCGAGATCCCAGCCGAAGCTCAGGTAGCCGTGGCCGCCGAATTGCGTGCTGCCGGCCCAGGACAGCGCGGCGATCACCGGCAAGTAGACGATCAACCACCACGCACCGCCGAGTTGGCGACCGAAGTCGTGCCAGCCGGCCTTCGCCTGATAGTAGAAATACACCGGCAGCGCGACGACCATGAGCAGGATGATCTCGCCGGTCAGCGGCCACTTCGCCCAGTACAGGAGTTCGGTCGAGAACACGAACGCGATCAGCGCGATGATCGAAAGGCCGGGCAGACGGAAGGGTCGGTGCAGGTCCGGCGCGGTGCGGCGCAGCGTCATCACGGCGACGGGACCGGTGAGATACGAAATGATTGTCGCCACCGAAATCACTGCCGCGAGTGTCGCCCAGCCGCGGAAGTAGAACAGGAACAGGAACGCGACGACGAGGTTCAACCACATCGCCGGACGCGGCACGCCGTAGGTGGGATGAATGCGGCCGAGCACCTTCGGCAGCGTGCCGTTGCGTTCCATCGCATAGATCATGCGCGCGGTCGTCGCGGTGTAGGTGATGCCGGTGCCGCTCGGACTGACGAACGCGTCGGCATAGAGCAACAACGCGAGCCAGTTCAGGTTGACCGCGATCGCAAGCTGGGCGAACGGCGAGCTGTACTGCAAACCGGCCCAACCGTGTTCGGCGATCGCCGCGGTGTTCACCGCGCCGAGGAAACCGATCTGCAGCAACAGATAGACGATAGTCGCGAGCGCGATCGATCCGAGCACGCCGAACGGTACGCTGCGCCCCGGGTCGCGCGCTTCACCAGCCAGATTCACCGGGCTCTGGAAGCCGTTGAAGCTGAATACGATGCCGCTGATCGCGACTGCAGTCAGGATCGCCGACAAATCCAGCGCGTGCGCGCCGCCGTGCGCACCGATATGGAAATTCTCCGGATGAAATTCGGTCGCGATCAGCGCGATCGCGGTCGCCGCCGGCACGACCAACTTGAACAGCGTGATTGCGCTGTTGGTCTTGGCGAACAGCTTCACGCTCCAGTAGTTGACCAGGAAATAGATCACCACCAATACCGCGGCGATGCCGAGCCCCGGTGGCGTGAGTTCGTGATTGACGAACAAATCCTGCGCCCACGTCCACTTCCACGAGGCCATGTACTGCACCGAGGCTTCGGCCTCGACCGGAATCACCGAGACGATCGCGATCCAGTTCGCCCACGCCGCGATGAAGCCGACCAGCGAGCCGTGCGAGTAATGGCCGTAGCGCACCATGCCGCCGGATTCGGGAAACATCGCGCCGAGTTCGGAATAGGTCAATGCAATCATCGTGATGATCGCGGCGCCGATCAGCCACGCGTAGATTGCGCCCGGACCGGCCAGCTGCGCCGCGCGCCAGGCGCCGAACAGCCAGCCCGATCCGATGATCGAGCCCAAGCCCGTCAGCATCAGGGCCCACGGGCCGACGTCGCGGCGGATGGCGTAGTGGTCGGACATGCTCATTCCTGTTTTCGGTTGATCGGTCACGACGCGACGTGTGCCCGGTGGATGGGTTCGGAGGAGCGCGAATCGCGAATCGCGGATCGCGCCCATGTCCGCCATTCCGGCCTTCGCCGCGATGACGACTTGATCCAGAGATTCCCCGGCAGCGGATATTGGCAGGCAACGCCGAGCCTGTCAGCCGGATGCGCCGAATGCATGGGCCCCGATCGTCCACGCCGCTGCGCTCAAGTCGGTCGGCTGCGCAGGCGCTTGAGGATTTCTGCACGCGCCTCGCGCAGGATCGAATCGCGGTCGAGGCTTTCGACGATCTCGGTGACGACGCGCTTCGGGCCTTTCTCGCCCCACGACTTGCCGGCGACCAGATAGCGTTCGGCGGCACGGCCGACGAGTTCGGTCGCATACCAGGCGAGCGCGCCCTGCGCGCCGGCGGTGACCACCGTCGAGAGTCCGGCGCTGAGGCCTTTCAGTGCCGATGCGACCAGGTGCACGCCCCAGATCGCACCCATCAACGCGGCGAGCTGGACCGAGATCACCGCGATCAGTGAACCCGCCTCACTCTTGGTCAGCGGCAGCCCGTAGACGCGGCCGAGGTGCATGACCAGCGCCGCGTCGAGCGCGCCGGCCGCGAGCAGGTCGGCGACCGGGATTGGATTCAACGCGACCGCGAGGCTTTTCGCGATGCAGTACTGGTGGATCACCTTCGCAGCGAGTTCGCGGCGCGCCTCGGCGATGCGTGCGCCGACCTGGTCGGAGAGCCGCCCGGCGAACAGGCTCGCGTTCAGCGCGGCCAGTGTCTTGCCTTCGCGCGCGACCACGGCGGTCAAACGATCGCGCAAAGAGTCGAGGTCCGGCATTTGCCCGGCGAGCTCGACGTGTTCGATGCCGTCCGCGTCGACGCGCAGGCGTTTCACCGGCGCCGGCTGGGCGCTGATCGCGACCACGTCGTCCGCGCGCACGCAACCGGCCGCGTGTTCGCGCAGGCGTTCGAGCAGACGTTTGCGTTCGTCGTCGCCGTAACGGTCGGCCTTGTTCAATGCGAGCAGTAGCGGGCGTTCGGTGCGTGCGAGCAACTGCAATGCATCGCGTTCACGCTGGGTCATGTCGCCGTCGACGACGAAAACCACCAGATCGCTGACGCCGGCAACCTCGAATGCGAGCTTCTCGCGCGCCTCGCCGTCGAGTTCGTCGATGCCGGGCGTGTCGATCAGGTGCACGCCACTGCCAGCGACCTCGCGCCAGCTGCGTTGGGTCGCCTCGCGCGTCGTGCCGTGCAGTACGCCGACCGCGAACGCGTCCTCGCCGAGCAGCGCGTTCGCGAGCGCCGACTTGCCGACGCTGACCCGGCCGAATACCGCGATATGCAATTCGCCGCGCTCGAGCTTGCCGAGCATCGCTTCGAGCCGCGCGAAATCCGCGGCGAGGCCGCTGCGGATCGCGGCCGGAATCTCGGGATCGTCGAGCAGTGCGCGCAGGCTTTGCGCGGCGTGCAGGTTGTGCGCGTCGCCGCGCGATGATGCGCCCGGCGCAGGACCGGCGGTTTCCTCCGCGCTTGCGAAACCGCCGCGCAGGCGTTGCCACAGTGATGACGCGAAGTCCTTCATGTGGCGGAGCCCCCATTGTCGGAGCGCTGCAAGCGCGACCGGCTGGCTCGCTCGGGTCGTATGTGTGTCGCGGCTGCGCCGCTCCTACAAGAGCGTCTGCTTTTGTCGGAGCGCTGCAAGCACGACCGGCTGGCTCGCTCGGGTCGTGGTACGTGTGTCGCGTCCGCGCCGCCCCCGTTGACCTCGGCATACAGATTAATCACCACTGCTTTTCCAGACGCGGTGGCCACGACGGCGTTGCCGACGGTCGGGCGCGGTCACGCGCACCGGCGCCTATTTCGCACTCAGCACAAGGTGGCTGTGCACCGACACATCGGCGCCGATGTCAGCCCAGTCGTTGCCATTGCCGAGGCCGAAGTCGGCGCGCTGCAGCGTGCCGTCGACATCGAGTGTCGCCTGTCCTGAGCCTGTCGAAGGGCCGTTTCCGGCGAACTTCACTTTCAGCGTGACCGGCTTGGTCTGGTCGCGGATCGTCAGGGTGCCTTTCGCCTCGACACCGCCATCGGTGGTCTTGGCGAATGACTCGGTGACGAAGTGCGCATTCGGGAATTTGTCGGTGTCGAAGAAATCCGGTGTTTTCAAGGTGTCGTCGCGCTCACTGCTGCCGGTATCGGTGCTGGCGAGTTCGACGCTCACGTCGAACTTCGATTTTGCGAGATCGGCCGCGTCGTAGGCGATCGTTGCGTCAAATTTTTTGAACTTGCCGTCGAAGGCTTCGCCCTGATAACTGCCTTTGAACGTCAATGAGCTCTTCGCGGCGTCGACTTGCCAATCGCGCGCAAGTGCGCTCATCGGCAGCAGCAGGGCAACGGCGATCAGAAGTCGAAGCATGGTCGGTTCTCTGGATTCAAGGTGCGTTGCGCACGTCTGCGCTGGGAAGCATACGATGCAGCACGTTGTCGCGATGGAAGAAATGGTGAACGAGCGCCATCGCGGCGTGGCCTGCGGCGGCCAGTGCAAGTGTCCAGAACAGCCATTGGTGTGCGGCTTCGGCAAATGCTTTGATCTGTTTGTCGGCGCCGCCGGTCAGGCTCGGAACGTGCACGATGCCCCACCAGAACAGCGGGCGCAGGCTGCTTGCCGAGTCGACCAGCCAGCCTGACAGTGGCACCGCGAACAGCAATGTGTAGAGCAGTGCATGGCCGATGTGCGCGCCGACGACCTGCGAGCGCGGCATCGTCGCCGGTTCCAGCGGATGCGGGTCGAATGCGCGCCAACCGAGGCGCAACAGCGCGAGCAGGAAGATCGTCAAGCCGAGCGATTTGTGGAACGAGAAGATCGCAATCACGTTCGGTTTCTTCGGCAGCGCGACCATGACCAGGCCGACCGTCGCCTGCACCAGGATCAGCAGCACGACGGTCCAGTGGAAGAATTTCGCCAGACTGCCCCAGTCGGCTGCATCGCTTTTCAGTGCCATGTCAGTGTCGCGGCCGTTGCGTTGGGTTGGCCGCGTCGCGATCGCGGATACCTTCGATCTCGAAGCGCAGCTGGATGTCTTCGCCGACAACGTCAGCGTAGCGCTGCATGCCGAACTCGGAGCGATGCAGCGTGGCCGTCGCCGAGAATCCGGCTTTCTGCCTGAAGATATACGGGTCGGTGCCGATGCGGTTCAGGGTGAACGCGACGTCGACCGGTTTCGTTTCGCCATGAAACGTGAGGTCGCCATGGATTACGCCATCCTTCGCGTCTTTCTGCTCGACGCTGCGGCTGACGAAATGCGCGCTCGCCCAACGCTCTGTGTCGAGTAACTGGCCGGACTTCACAGTCGCGCTCCACTTCGCATCGCCCATGTCGGCCGAGGTGAGATCGATCACGACATCGACGTGGCTCGCGCTCCAGTCCTTGTCGTCGAACTGGAACCAGCCGTCCTTGATGCGCAGGCGCCCGAGCGGGCGGGAAAAATGTTCGTGGTCGGCGCTGAACCAGATCTGCGAATGGACCGGATCGAAGCGCCAGGTTTCCGGCGCGGCGTGTGCGGATGCCGCGCCGCAAAGAATGGCGCACGCAACGATCGAGCATTTCCACTTTGCGCCGTGAAACAGCCGTTGCGGTAGCGGGGTTGGGAGCGACGTGGCCTGCATGTCGGCCAGCTTGGCAAAAACCTGCCGCACGCGCCACCTCAGCCGGCTGAACTGTCCTGACTCCCTCTCCCCCGAGCGATGCTCGGGGGAGAGGGCTTCCCAGGCTCTGGCGACATTCGATGCGTTGCTTCAACCGTGTCACCGCATGAATGCGCCTGCCGCTTCTTTCGCGGCCGCGCGCAGTGCCACAATCGGGAAACGGGCCGTAAACTGGCGCGTCGAACAGAGGCGGCCCGTCGATGTGACGGCCGGGGGAAATCCAACATGGCGGACCATTCGTGATCGCAAACCAACAGCTCGGCGCGGGCTCGCGCACTGAACTCACCCTCCGCGGCATTGTCCTCGGCATCGTCATCACCCTGGTGTTCACCGCGGCGAACGTCTATTTCGGTCTCAAGGCCGGTCTCACGTTTGCCACCTCGATTCCGGCGGCAGTGATTTCGATGGCCCTCCTGCGTGGCTTCAAGGGCGTGACCATGCAGGAGAACAACATCGTGCAGACCGTCGCGTCGGCGGCGGGCACGTTGTCCGCGATCATCTTCGTGTTACCAGGCCTGATCATGGTCGGCTGGTGGACCGGGTTCCCGTACTGGGTCACGTTCGGCATCTGCGCGCTCGGCGGCATTCTCGGCGTGATGTATTCGATCCCGCTGCGCCGCGCGCTGGTCACCAATTCCGACCTGCCATATCCGGAAGGCGTGGCCTGCGCCGAAGTGCTGAAAGTGGGTGCGGGAGCCGAAGGCGACGACGCCGCGTCCGCGGCGGAATCGAGCAAGGCGGGTTTGCGCGCCGTACTCGTCGGTGCGATCGTGGCGGCGGCTTTCTTCGTGGTCGTGCAGACGCGCGTGTTCGCGAGCGATGTCATCCAGTATTTTCGTGTGGGCGACAAGGGGGGCGCCACGGGTTACGACTTCAGCCTTTCGTTCGCCCTGTTCGCGGTGGGCCATCTGGTCGGCTTGTGGGTGGGTATCGCGATCTTCGTTGGTGCCGTCGTCGGCTGGGGCTGGGGGGTGCCTTATTTCACGATCCTGCATCCGGCCGCCGGCGCGGCTGCGGACGTGGCGCAGGCGGCGTGGAGTCACCAGGTGCGCTTTCTCGGCGCCGGCGCGATCGGCGTTGCCGCGGTCTGGACCCTGGCCAAACTGATCAAGCCGGTCGTCAGCGGACTGGCCTCGGCGATGGCCGCATCGCGCGTGCGCGCTGCGGGTCAAGCGGCCTCGCTGCCGCGCACCGAGCGCGACATTCCGATCGGCATGGTCGGCCTGATCACGGTCGCTTGCCTCGTCCCGATTGCCTGGTTGCTCGGCGATTTCAGCTTCGCCAGCGGCCTCGGCGATCATGTCGTCGCGTTGGTCGTGGGCGGCCTGATCTACGTCGTGGTGATGAGCTTTTTCGTGTCCGCCGTGTGCGGCTATATGGCCGGCCTGATCGGTTCGTCCAATAGTCCGTTGTCGGGCGTCGGCATCCTGGTCGTGATCGGCGCCGCGTTGCTGCTGGTGCTCGGCATCAAGCCGCTGGTGGGCGCGTCGGCGGGTCCGGCGCTGGTCGCATTCGCATTGTTCGCGACCGCGGTGATCTTCGCGGTTGCCACGATCGCCAACAACAACCTGCAGGATCTCAAGACCGGCCAACTGGTCGATGCGACGCCGTGGAAGCAGCAGGTCGCACTCGTCATCGGCGTGATCGTCGGCGCTGCGATCATTCCGCCGATCATGGATCTGCTCAATCATGCGTATGGCTTCGCCGGCACGGCCGGCGTCGACCCCGCGCGCGCGCTGGCCGCTCCGCAAGCCGCGTTGATCTCGGCCCTCGCTCAGGGTGTGATCCAGGGCAATCTCGACTGGAGCCTGATCGGCATGGGCGCGGCGATCGGTGCGGGCGTCATCGCCCTCGACGAAGTGCTCGCGCGCGTCGGCAAGGGCGCGCGCCTGCCGCCACTCGCAGTCGGCCTCGGCATTTATCTGCCGACCCAGACCACGTTGATGATCGTCGTCGGTGCCGTAGTCGGCTGGTACTTCGACAAGCGCGCCGACCGCGCGCCGAAACCCGCGGCGACCAAGCAACTCGGCGTGCTCCTCGCGTCCGGCATGATCGTCGGCGAGAGCCTGCTCGGCGTAGTGATCGCCGCGGTCGTCGTGTTCTCCGGCAAGACCGCGCCGCTGGCGTTGGTGGGAGACAGCTTCGAGGGCGCCGCGATCTGGATCGGCGGCATCGTGTTTG
Organism: Rhodanobacteraceae bacterium; assembly: GCA_003142815.1. GTDB lineage: Bacteria > Pseudomonadota > Gammaproteobacteria > Xanthomonadales > Rhodanobacteraceae > Dokdonella_A. The sequence continues at coordinate 68,004 of PLNP01000048.1, read as the reverse complement.
CGATTGCAATGATTCTTCTGTACCGCTGGGCCAGCCGGCTGAGCCGCACGGCCAAGATCTAGGGAACGCCTGATTTATTCGTCATTCCGGCGAAAGCCTGGGTCCAGTGTCTTGGCAATCCATTGAAGGAACTAGATGACCAGCTTCGCTGTTGTGAAGCGCCTCCGGCTTTCGCCGGAATGACGAGCAAAGGATTATTCAGACGTTCCCTGGAGGAATATCGGAGTGAGCGCGTCACGGCAGGTGGCGTGTTGCTGGGTTCTGCGATCAGTCGGCACCGCCGCGGACTTTGCTCCGCACCGATTCCAGCGCCAGCCGCGCGACGCGCTCGACGCGCTCGCGTTGCGGCTCGGCGAGCAGCGCGCGCACGCGGGTTTCGACATCGGCGGCGTCGAGTGCAGAGTGCTCGGCGAGCGTTGCCGACAACGCATGGCCGAGGCTGTCGAACACCAGTCCGTACGCGATCGCGTGCAGCATGCCGCCACCGAGCGTGCCGAGGCCGGGGAACGCCTTCAGCGCGTTGCCGGCGATCGCGAGCACGATCGCGGTCGTGTTGCGCACCGTGAGCCCTATCCGCGAGAGCAGTGCTTCCACGTCGAGCTCGCGCACGGCGACGCCGTGGATGCGCGCGAGTTCGCGCACCAGCGCAGTGCCGAGCGCGCCCTGGATCAGGATGTCGCTGCCGGGCACGACCGCAGCCATCGCGCCGACGATCGCGCGGCGCGTGTACTTGGTCACCGTTTGCGCCGATTCGCGCGCCGCGGTCGCACGCGCGAGTTCGTCGCCGCGCCGGCCGACTTCGGCGAGTACGGCCGCTTCGCGCGCGGGTTCGAGTCCGTGCGCACCCGGGGCGGTGAGTTCGCCGAGTGCATCGATCAATGCATCGATTTCCGGTGTGCGTTCGCGTTCCACGTGTTCGCGGCGGCCGTCGGCGAGGGTGCGCTCGTAGCGTTCGCTGCCGCCCGTACTGATCGCGACGATCGCGCGTGCGCGTTTCGCGTAACGCTGCCCGAAACGCTGCAGCAGTTGCGCGCGCTCGATGTCGTCGTAGAGATCGGCCTTGTTCAATGTGAGCAGCAGCGGTTTGCCGAACCCACTCAGCCAGGCCAATTCGGCGTCCTGCGCGCGGGTCAGGTCCGCGGCAGTCAGATAGACGACCGCATGCGCGCGCAACGCCTCGTCGCGCGCGAGTTGTTCGTGAACGGCGCCATCGACTTCGCCGCTGCCGGGGACGTCGGCGAGAATGAGTTCGCGGCCATCGCGCAAGCGGCCGCGATGATGCGTGATGCTGCGCGTGGTGCCGCCGCGCACGTCGATGTCGGGTGCGACAGCCGGCGCGAGCGCGCGGATCAGGCTCGACTTGCCGGTCGAGATCTCGCCGAACAGCGCGACGTACACTTCGCCCGTCGCGCGGCGCTGGTCGAGCTCGGCCAGCTCGCCTTCGAGCGCCGCGGTTTCGGCATGACGTTCGCGCAGCGCATCGATGCGCGTGTCGACCTCGGCGCGCGATACTGGAATCGGTGCGGCCAGCGACGACTTCTGCGCCGGGCGCGCGATGCGCCAGAGCAGCCACAACAGCGCGCCGAGCATTACTGCGCCGGCGACGATCAGCGGTGCGCGCAGCCACAGTGGCAGTGCGGCCACGCGCTGATAGAACTCCAGCAGGCTGTTCAGCGTCGCGACGACGAGGCCGAGCAGCAGGGCCGCGCCGATCGCGATGGCGGCAAGGAAAATCAGGCGTAGCGGGAGACGGGGCTGCGGCATGGAGGCGATTCTAATGGCGATCGCCCGCAACCATGCGCAAACCCGAAGCCGTTCGCGCTGAGCGTAGCGGCCGCCAGCCGCGGAGTCGAAGCGCCTGTGCCGACCCGGGAACCCTTCGACTTCGCCACTGCGCGGCTACGCTCAGGGCGAACGGAATGCACGTATGCGAACACCGCCAGTTCGGCGGCGACAATCGTTGAGGCTGCTTTGCGGCTACGCTCAGGGCGAACGGAAGACACGTATGTGAACAACGCCAGTTCGGCCGCGACAATCGTCGAGGCTGCGTCTGCCGCTCGCACATGGCAGTATCGGCGCAGGGGAGGACTACATGCGCGGATTGCTGGCGTTGCCATTGCTTGTGTTGATCGCCGTGGCGGCTGCGGGACCGCCGCCAGCGCCGCCGCAATTCGTGCCGATGACGGTTGCCGATGGATTACCGTCGAGCGTCGTCTACAAGACCGTGCAGGATCGAGACGGATTCATCTGGATCGGCACCCAGGACGGGCTCGCACGCTACGATGGCGTCGGCTTTCGCTTGTTTCGGCACGATCCCGCCGATCCTGCCTCGCTGGCTTCGAACGATGTCTCGGCGCTGCTGGTCGACCGCGCCGGCAATCTCTGGTGTGGCGGCGAGGCATCGGGTCTCAACCGGCTCGAAGCGGACGGCAAGCGCTTCACGCATTGGCGACATCGACCCAACGCAATCGGCACGCTCGGCAGCGACGATCTGTTTTCGCTCGCCGAGGACGCTGCCGGTGGCATCTGGGTTGGCACCTATCTCGGCGGCCTCAATCGTTTGCAGCCGGACGGCAGCTTCCTGCATGTCGACCATGACGCCGAGGACCCGGACAGCCTGCGTTCGAGCACCGTGTATGCGCTGTATGCCGACGCGCGCAATCGGCTCTGGATCGGTACTGACGACGGCCTCGACGTGCGCAACGCCGACGGCCGCATCGTGCATGTCCAACTACCGCCGCTGGCCGCGCGTGCCGGCCCGTCGATCGTCATGGCGTTCCTGCCCGATGCCGACGGCAGCATGCTGGTCGGCACGCGCAAAGGCCTGTTCCGCGTCGATGCCGAGCTGCGCTATCAGGGCGAACTCGCGAACGCGACGCCGGCGTTGATGGTATCGGCGCTCGCGCGCGCCGGCGATGCGGGCCTGTGGATCGGCACGCTGACCGGCGTCGCGAGTTTCGACGCGCATGGCCTGCAGCGCTACAGCGCGGAAGAGGCCGCGCCGGGCGCGTATCCGGGTACACGCACGATGGATATCCTGCGCGATGCCGAAGGGGGCACCTGGTTCGCGTTGTTCGATGGCGGGGTCGCGCGCCTGCCGCCGCATTGGCGCAATTTCGTCGCGTTGCGGCATATCCCCGGCGATCCGGCGAGCCTGACGCGCGCGCGGGTCAAGGCGCTCGGCGTCGATCCCGCGGGCACGATCTGGGCAGCCAGCGGCAGCGATGGGCTGGACCGGATCGACCGCGCCAGCGGCCATATCGAACGCTGGGGCGAGCGCCTGCATATTGCCGGGCAACTTCTGACCGCCGTGCTTCCCGATGGCACCGATCGCATCTGGGTCGGCTTCCAGACTGGCCTGCGGCGCTATGCGTTGGATACCCTCATGGCGGTCGACATGCCGGTCGACCTGACTCGCGCCGACGCGCTGCCGCAGGGTTTCGTCGACAACCTCGCGCGTGCACCAGATGGCAGCATCTGGGCCAGTGCGCATGGCGGCGGCGTCGCGCACATCGCATCCGATCCGCCGCGCGTCCTGCACCGCTATACACCGGCCGCGAAGACGCTGGGCGATGCCGATATCTTTGTGCTCGCGCTGGATGCGCAGGGCAACCCGTGGCTGGCGACCGCGAGCGGCGTCGAGCGCTACGACGCCAGCGCGGACCGCTTCGTCGCGGTTGAGGGGATTGCGCACGACTCGATCCATGCACTCGCGTTCGCGCCGGATGGCAAGCTTTGGCTGGATCGGCTCGGAGCGCTCGAGCGTTACCGCGTCGACGCCGGTGTCGCGTATGCCGAACAGCGTTTCGATGCCGCGAGCGGGTGGCCGACCGTGAGCGCCAACGCACTCGCAATTTCCGCCGATGGCAGCGTCTGGGCCACCTCGTCGCGCGGCCTCTGGCGCGTCCACGGCCGCTCGCACGTGGTGCGCCGCTTCGATACACGCGACGGGTTGCCGAGCCAGGAATTCCTGCCCGGCGCTCTTGCCGTGGCGCCGGACGGAACGTTGTATGCAGGCACGCTCGGCGGCGTGGTCGCCTTCGATCCGGCTGCGCTGCGACTGGACATGCCCGCGCCGCCGCTGCGCATCACTGCGCTCAGCGTGCGTCGTGCAGATCGCACGCTGGCTCTCGACAGCACCGCGCCGATCGAGCTGCGCTACAACGACCTCGATTTTCGGGTCGAGGTGCGCGTGTTGTCGTACGCCAATTCGGCGTCCAATCGTTACCGTTTCCAGCTCGAAGGTTTTGACCGCGACTGGGTCGATGCCGAGCACGGCGAGCGCGTCTATTCGCAGCTTCCGGCCGGAAGCTATCGACTCCATATGCGCGCGGCAAACGCGGATGGCGCATGGACCGAACTCGCACCCGCGCTGTCGCTCTATGTCGCACGCGCGCCGTGGGCAACGCCGCTGGCGCTCGCGCTGTACGCGTTGGCCGTATTGCTTACCGGTGTCGCGGCGCTGCACGCGTACCGTACCCGCATCCGGCGCCGGCATGCGCTTGCGCTGGCCGAGGAGCGCCGTCGCAGCAGCGAACAGTTGAGTGAAGCGAAATCCGCGTTCCTCGCGACAATGGGCCACGAGATCCGCACGCCGATGACCGGCGTGCTCGGCATGAGCGAACTGCTGCTCGGCACCGAGCTCGACGAGCGCCAGCGCGGCTACGCGACCGCGATCCACCAATCCGGCCAGTTGCTGTTGCGGCAGGTTAACGACAGTCTCGACATCGCGCGCATCGAGGCCGGCAAACTGGCGCTCGACGACCAGCCGCTGGATCCGGCGGCGCTGGTGCGCGAGGTGGCCGCGCTGCAACAGCCACTGGCGCAGCGCAAGGGGCTGTCGATCTCGATCAAGGTCGCGGCGGACGTGCCTGCGCTGATCCGGGGTGACGAACTGCGCATCAAGCAGATCCTGCTCAACCTGGTCAACAACGCGCTGAAGTTTACTGAGTGCGGCGGGGTCACGCTGGAGCTGCTGCGCGCGGGCGCCAGCCATCTGCGTTTCCATGTTGCCGACAGCGGACCGGGCATGAGCGAGGAATTGCGAGCGCGCCTGTTCAACCGCTTCGAGCAGGCCGATGGCGTGACGCGTCGGCACGGCGGCAGCGGTCTCGGCCTCGCGATCTGCCGCGAGCTCACCGTACTGATGGGCGGCTCGATCTCGGTGTCGAGCGCGCCCGGCGCGGGCAGCGCGTTCGACGTCGACCTGCCGATCTACGAGGCGGCCGGCGCGCGCACGAGGCAGACGGCGCCGGTCGCATCCGCGGCCGCTTCGCCAGGCTCGGCACTTGATGTTCTGCTGGTCGAAGACGACGCGACCGTCGCCGAGGTCATCGCCGGCCTGCTCACGCGGCTCGGCCACCGCGCTACCCACGTGCCGAACGGGCTCGCCGCCCTGGCCGAGCTCAGGCGCGCGCGCTTCGACTTGGCGCTGCTCGATCTTGACCTGCCCGGCATCGATGGCCTGCAGCTGGCGCGCATGATCCGCGCCAGCGCACACGCGGCGCTGCCACTGGTCGCGGTGACCGCACGCTCGGTCGGCGACGAGGAAGCGCAGATCCGCGCCGCCGGCATGGACGCATTGCTGCGCAAGCCGTTGACGAGCGTGCTGCTCGCCGGCGTGATCGCGTCGTTGCTCGACGAGCGCGGCGCGGCGCGTGATTGAGAGCTGCCCTGCTCTTTTGGCGCTGCCGCCGCCGCATCCCAGGTGTTTGCTGGGGGCGGTCGTGCTGCTTGAGAGGGACGCGCCGGGAATCATCGTCGAGCCGTTGCTCCGCAACGCGCCATTCGGACGCCAAAGCGCAGCGCGGCCGCTGTCATGCGCAAGCCGGCGGCGGAGTTGCCCGCGGTCATGTCATGGACGTATAGTCCGTCAGTCGCTGGATGGATAATAGCGATGGCTCGGACCGCCATACTGAACTCCGCTTCGCGCGAGCCTGGGCAGTGTGGTGATGGGGCAAGACGAATCGATTTTGAAAGTCGCTGGCATTTCCGTGATTGGCTTGACCGGCTGCCTTTGATGGCCATGCCGGACATTCCGGCCTATCGCAATGATCGGCGAGCAGAGGTGACGGTTACGAATCCGAGGCGCAATCGTGCGTCCGGAATGTGCTGGGTCAGAGTGGGGGAATTTAATGAAACTTCTCAAGTATCCGTCCCTGTGGAAGACGGCCTTTGTAGTGCTGGTTGCCACGTCGGCTGCATCGGCGCTGGCCCAAAGGGCGGCGCCTGGTGAGGAGGGCAGCGGTCTGCAGGTCGGCACCTCGTATCAGAACGACACCTCGCTGCCGCTGTATTACCTGCCGGCATGGAATGGTGAAAACAAGGGCGAACGGCGCGAAGCGGCCGCAAACCCGAAGGTACCCAATCACCATGTCGACAGCCCGGATCCGGTCGTCCAGCACACTTTGGCGCCGATTGCGCAGATGCCGATCCCGATCCTGAACTTCGATGGCATCGGCTTCCCCGGCGTCGGATGCAACTGTGCGCCGCCCGATACCAACGGCGAAGTGGGCGAGACGCAGTACGTCCAGATAGTCAACGAAGGCTTTGAGGTCTTCAACAAGAGCACGGGCGCTTCCGTGGTGGGGCCCACCGGCATCTCGGCGCTGTGGGCTGGCTTCGGCGGTGTCTGCGAGACCAGCGGCGACGGCGATCCGGTCTTGCTCTATGACCAGCTCGCCAAGCGCTGGATTGTCACCCAGTTCGCAGGCTCAGGCGTGCCCACCGACGAGTGCATCGCAGTCTCCACGACCAGCGATGCGACCGGTTCCTACCACCGCTACGGTTTCCATCTCGGCACGAACTTCTTCGACTATCCGCATCTCAGCGTATGGCCGGACGGTTACTACATGAGCATGAACGTGTTCAATTCGTCGGGCACGGCCTATCTCGGTCCGCAGCCGTATGTGTTCGACCGCGCCGCGATGCTTGCCGGGACCCCGACGACCTTCATCAGCACGGGCCTTCTCGGGAACAGCCATGATCCGATCCTGCCCGGCGACCTCGATGGTTCGACCCTGCCGCCCTTGGGCGCCCCGAATCCGTTCGTGGAGTTCCCGGGAAGTGGCACGTACAAGGTCTATCACTTCCATGCCGACTTCGTGACACCGGCTAACTCGACCTTCACCTTGGCCGGCAGTCCTGCGGCCGCGGGCTTCACCTCGCTTTGCCCCTCCACGCGGGCCTGCGTTCCGCAACCGGGCGGCCAGCCGGGCGACAACCTGGATGGCCTCGGTGACCGCCTGATGTTCCGGCTGGCCTACCGCAATTTCGGCGACCACGAAGCGCTGGTCGGAAACTATTCGGTCAGCGCCAGCAGCGTCGCGGGCGTGCGCTGGTTCGAATTGCGCAATGCGACGAGTGGAACGCCGACGGTATTTCAGGAAGGCACGTACCAGCCTGACACGGTCTGGCGCTGGATGGGCAGTGCGGCGATGGACGCCATGGGCAATCTCGCCGTCGGCTTCAGCTCTGCCAACAGCGGCACCAATCCGCAGCTCCGCTACGCCGGACGCCTCGCGGCCGATCCGCCAGGCACGCTCGCCCAAGGCGAATCGCACCTGTTCGATGGCGGCGGGCACCAGACCGGTACCGGCAACCGCTGGGGCGACTACAGCGACCTGACCGTCGATCCGGTCGACGACTGCACGTTCTGGTACACCAATGAATATTATTCAACGACCGGCCAGTTCAGTTGGAAAACGCGCATCGGCAACTTCAAGTTCCCGGGCTGTTCGCTCACGCCCGGTTTCACGCTGGCGGTGACGCCGCCAGCCGCATCGGTTTGCGCCGGAACGCCGGCGACGTTCACCGTGAACGTCGGTTCCAGTGCCAGCTTCAACAGTCCGGTCACGCTGAGCGCGTCGGGCAACCCCTCGCCATCCACGGTCGGATTCACTCCGAATCCGGTCCCGACCTTGCCGGGATCGAGCTCGATGCTGATCGACAATACGGCCAGTGTCGCAGCGGGTGTCTATCCGATCCTGATCAACGGCACCGCGACCGGCGCCAGCAACCAGACCGCGACCGCCAGCCTGTCGGTGTTCGTGGTGGTGCCGCCGGCGCCAACCCTGGTCAGCCCGGCCAACGCGGCGACCAATCAGCCGGTCCGTCCGGCGTTCTCGTGGTCGGGCAGCAACACCGAGACCTACACGATCCAGGTCGCCACCGACGCGGCGTTCACGAACGTCGTGTTCACGCAGTCCGTGACCGGCACTTCGGTCACGCCGGGCGTCGACCTCGCGTCCAACACGCTGTATTACTGGCGCGTCAGTCCGGCCAACGCCTGCGGTGCGGGCGCGACGTCCGCGGTGTTCACCTTCACGACGCTGCCGTTGGCGGGTGACTGCTCGACCGGATCGGTCGCGACGACGGTGTACTCGTACGGGTTTGAAGCCGGCCTCAGTGGCTGGTCGCTCGGCGCGGGCAGCGTCGGCAATACCTGGGCCGACAACACCACCAGCTTCCACAGCGGCGCGCATTCGTGGAAGGCAAATGATTCCGCCACGGTCAGCGACCAGCGCTTCGTGTCGCCGTCGATTGCGCTGCCGTCCGGGCAATTGCCGTTGACGCTGCAGTTCTGGACCAAACGCGACATCGAACAGAACACCGCCACGTCCTGCTATGACGGCGGCATCCTGGAGGCCTCGACAACCGCCGGCGCCACGTGGACCCAGATCAGCAGCGCGTCGTTGCTGACCGATCCGTACACGGGTCTGGTCTCCGCCTCGTACTCGAATCCGCTGGCGGGTCTGCAGGCTTGGTGCGGCGTGCAAGATTGGCACAATTCGATCGTCGATGTCGGCGCCTACGCCGGCCAGAGCGTGCAGTTCCGCTACCGCCTCGGCTCCGACAGCTCGACCGGACACGATGGCTGGTATCTGGACGACGTCAAGGTGCAGAGCTGCGTGGCCAACACCACGCAACATACGGTGACGCCGTGGGCCGAACCGAACGGCTCGATTGCGCCGTCGACGCCTCAGCTCGTCAACGATGGCGCGACGACGAGCTTCACGCTGACGCCCGACCCGGGGTACGCAATCGACACCGTGACGGGTTGCGGCGGCAGCCTCGCCGGCAACCTCTACACCACGGCACCGGTGACCGCGGACTGCACGGTCGACGCCACCTTCGCGCTCTTGCCGCCGACCTACACCGTCGGTGGCAACGTCAGCGGTCTGGTTGGCAGTGGTCTCGTGCTGCAGCTCAACGGCGCCAATGACCTGTCGGTCAGCGCGGATGGCACGTTCACGTTCCCGAGCGCGCTCGCCGATGGCGCCGCGTATGCGGTCACGGTCGGCACGCAGCCCAGCAGCCCGGCGCAGATCTGCGCGGTAACCAACGGCAGCGGCACCATTGCCGGCGCCAACGTGACCAATGTCGCCGTCACCTGTCAGCCTGACGACACGATCTTCAAGGACGGTTTCGACGGCTGATCCGCAACCCGCCTTCTCCCCGTGCAATGCGGGGAGAGGGCATCCCGGGCTTCGGGAGAGCGCGAGCTCTTCTGGAGCGATGGGCCTGTGTCTCGTCGACCTCGGTCGCCAGACCTGCGTTTGATGCACTCATTGACGCCGCCGATCAAGTCCGTCAGCGCTCAATCGCACGATTGCCAAGATTGCGCTCTATGCAGATGCGGAGCCTTGCAATGAAGACTTTTTGAGCGGCAGCGATCGCTCTACTCATCGCTCCTTTTGCCACCGATGCGGCTGCGGCAACTCTCAAGGACGGCTACCCTGTTTGTTTCTCCGGAACTGCGCACGTGGAGGCTGTTAAGGCGATGACTCGCAAGGATGAAGCTTGGTGGAATCGCTTCAATGAGAGTCAGCAGTGCTTCCTCGCGAAAGGTGCAACGCCTGAGCGGAACAATCGGCACCTGCAAATTGAGAATGTTTACCCCGGATAACTCCAGTTCGGCCATCGTGTGGACGGTTTGCGAGTGCCGCTGACGCATTGGCTGTTCGACCAGTATCCGGCGTGCCGTTGAATTGGCCGACGCGTAGTACTGGAGGTAGTCGGTATATGCCAGGGCTGTTGGCGGCAAAGCCAGTCAGCGATCAGCTACTCGATGGGTCCCCGACAGGACGACTATGAGCGCGCAAGAAGCCCGCGCGTTCGACTGAACTCGTGCACTGCGTCGACCAGCACGGCGACGTTCGTCGGGTCGATGTCCGGCGTGATGCCGTGGCCGAGGTTGAAGACGTGACCGGGATGCGCTCCGAAGCCATCGAGCACCGCGCGCGCTTCGGCGCGGATGGCATCTGGAGACGCGGCCAGCACGGCGGGGTCGAGGTTGCCCTGTAGTGCAACGCGATCGCCGACGCGCGCGCGCGCATCGCCGATCGCAATCGTCCAGTCGACGCCGAGCGCGTTGCAGCCAGTGTCGGCGAGTGCTTCGAGATGGCCGTTCGCGCCTTTCGAGAAGAGGATCAGCGGCACGTCGCGTGTCGCGGGATCCGCTTTCAGCTTGGTCACGATGGCAGCGAGGTGGCGCAGCGAGAATTCACGAAATTGCGCCGGTGCGAGCAAGCCGCCCCAGGTGTCGAACACCATCAGCGCCTGTGCGCCGGCCGCGGCTTGCGCGGCGAGATAGCTTGCGACCGATTGCGCGATCGTGTCGAGCAGGCGATGCATCAGCATCGGATCGTCCAACGCGAGCGCCTTCGCGCGCGAAAAGCTCGATGAACCTTCGCCCTCGATCATGTAGCAGGCCAGCGTCCACGGGCTGCCCGAGAATCCGATCAATGGCGCGCGCTCGTGGAGTTCACGGCGGATCAGGCGCACCGCGTCCATCACATAGCGCAAGTCGGTTTCCGGATCGGGCACGCCGAGTTTCTCGATGTCCGCGGCGCTGCGCAGCGGATGGCGCAGCTTCGGGCCTTCGCCATCGACGAAATGCAGGCCCAAGCCCATCGCATCCGGAATCGTCAGGATGTCGGAGAACAGGATCGCCGCGTCCAGCGCGAAGCGCGCGAGCGGTTGCAGGGTGACTTCGCAGGCAAGTTCCGGTGTCTGCGCGAGCGCAAGAAAACTGCCGGCACGCGCGCGTGTCGCGCGATATTCGGGCAGGTAGCGGCCGGCCTGGCGCATGATCCAGATCGGGGTCATGTCAACCGGCTCGCGGCGCAATGCGCGCAGGAAACGATGGTCGGGCGTGGGGACGGCGGGAGATGTCATGGGGAAAGTCGGGCGAGATCGTGAGGTTTGCCCTTCGACAAGCGAAGCGCACCCTTGCTGAGCCTGTCGAAGTATCGGGGCGAACGGTCCATCGGTGAATTCAACTGCGAAGTGCACCGCGTTTGAAAGACTTGTCGAACGCGTGTTGCGGTGTGCGAAAGCCTAACCGTTTTCGTGGCCGCTGGTTGAGCGGTCTTCGATCGCTTGGACCTGGGCTTCGGTGAACGCGCCGAGATCGCAGCCCTTTGGAAAGTGCTGGCGCAGCAAGCCGTTGAAGTTTTCGTTGCAGCCGCGCTGCCAAGCGGAGTAAGGCTCGGCGAAGTCGCTGGCATGCCCGGTAGACTCGCTGCCATTGTCCCAGGTGAGGGTGTGCACACGGGCGCACAGCGGATAGAGCGCATGCGCGATCGTCCGCATCGTGGGGTCGGCCGCGCCGCTGTCGACGCGGCGCAGACGCGCCAAGCCGGTCTTGCGTTCGACCAAGGTCACGATGCAGGCCGGCCCCTCGCCGACATTAGTGTCGCCTTCCCAGCCACCGACGCGAGCGGGCTTCCCGCGTCATAATCACCGAATCTTTGGGTAAGCGAGCCATGGAAGCGCCTTCGATTGCCTTGAAATACCGGCACGAACTCAGACGAACGAGCACGTACGGGTCGGCCACTAATTATAGCACTTTCAACGACTTAAAAGCACGCTACGAACTCACATGAACGCCGTTACCCCCCTTGCGCCGGGATGACGAGCCAAGGTGTATGTGCTGTCAACCTTTGTTGTCAGGTGCATCTCGGGATGCGCGGCTTGCCGGACTATCCTCCATGCGGCCCATCGAACCCTTGGGCAAACATGACTTGGAAACCACGCCTAAGCTGTGCATCGCGCGCATGCTCGAACGCGGCCAGCGCGGCACCACGTTCGAGAAAGGTCTCGCGCTTGCTGCTGGCGTGGGCGCCCTGCTGGCCCCATTCGCGAAACAGCATCCAGCCGCCCAGCAGATCCTGCTGCAGCACGATCTGATAGTAGCGCGGAGCGCCGGCGCCGGTGGGTTGGGTTTGCATGAAGAGGCGCATAGGTGCGAATTGTAACTGGCGCAGCAGGACCCCAACGAAACCGACAACGGTTTCAAGTACGAAGAGGTGCCGTTCGGGCTGAACGGCGCGGCCTGGTTTGTCGGGCTCGCGCACAAGTTCTGAGCCGCTTTCTCCTTCTCCCCCTGCGGGGCCTTGTTTCCAACTTAAGCGGACTCCCCGCCCCCTCACGCAACCCTCTCCCCCAACGATGAAGCCGTTAGGGGAGAGGGCTTTTCTGTCATCCGGCAAGCACGGCGCGGATCGTCATCTCATCGACATCCGCCACGATCTCCGCGTAACCGACGCCGCGCCACAGGATCAGGTGCAGGCGACCGCCAAGATTTTTCTTGTCGAGGCGCATGTGCGCGATCAGGTGGTCCGGGTCGCAGCGCGGCGGCGCGACCGGCAGGCCGAGCGCGGCCAGCAGCGCGGCGAGGCGGTCGGTGTCGAGGTTTGACGCGCGGCCGAGATCGGCGGACAGGCGTGCGGCGAGAACCATGCCGATCGCGACCGCCTCACCGTGCAGCAGCGTGCCGTAGCCGGTTTCCGTTTCGAGCGCGTGCGCAAAGGTGTGGCCGAAGTTCAGCAGTGCGCGTTCGCCGTGCTCGTGTTCATCGCGCGCGACGACGCCGGCCTTGTGCCGGCAACTGGCCGCGATCGCCTCGGCCAGCGCTGTGCTGTCGCGCGCGTTCAGCGCATTGGCATGTGTTTCCAGCCACTCGAAAAATATGACGTCGCCGATCGCGCCGTATTTGACGACCTCGGCGAGTCCTGCGCGGTACTCGCGCGGCGGCAGCGTCGCCAGCGTGTCGGTGTCGATCACGACCGCGCGCGGTTGGTGGAACGCGCCGACCAGGTTCTTGCCGGCGGCGAGGTTCACGCCGGTCTTGCCGCCGACCGAGGAATCGACCATCGCGAGCAGCGTGGTCGGCATCTGCACGAATTGTATGCCGCGCATCCAGCACGCCGCGGCGAAACCGGCGAGATCGCCGATCACGCCGCCGCCGAGCGCGATGATCGTTGCATCACGGCTGGCGCCAAGCGCGGTCAGCGCGTCGAACACCGCCGCGCAGTTCGCGAGCGTCTTGTGCGCCTCGCCGTCCGGCAATATCAGCGCCGCGTGCGCGAATCCCTGCAAACCCGCCTGCACGCGGCCGAGGTAGAGCGGAGCGATCGTTGCGTTGGTCACCACGAGCACGTGACGACCGCGGATTATCCCGCGCCAGCGCACCGCATCGGCGAGCGAGCCGGCGCCGATCCAGATCGGGTAGCTGCGCGCGCCAAGTGCGACATCGACCGTCGTCGTCATGTTCATGCAGCGGCGATGTTGCCGCGCCGCCAGCGCGCTTCAAGCAGATCGAGCAAGTCGTGCGCGGCATGTGTGCTGTTGCCGAGCCCGCTTGAGGCGAGGCGCAAGTCCGCGATTTCGGCGTACAGCGGGTTGCGTTCGACGGCGAGTTGTTCGAGGCGCGCGCGCCGATCCGGCGCATGCAGCAGCGGACGCTGGCGATCGCGTGCGAGCCGCGCAAGCTGGGCATCGACCGACGCATCCAGCCAGATCACGAAGCCGCGTTCGCGCAAGAGGCGGCGATTGTCCGCGCTGAGCACCGCACCACCGCCGGTCGCGAGCACGAGACCGCTGCGCGTGGTGAGTTCGGCGAGCATCGCGCTTTCGCGGAGCCGAAAACCGGCTTCGTCCTCGAGTTCGAAGATCAGCCCGACCGGCGCGCCGGTATGCCCCTCGATCGCCTGATCGAGATCGAGGAACGGCATGCGGAACAGTTCGGCGATATGGCGCCCGACCGTGGTCTTGCCGGCGCCCATCGGGCCGATGAAGAAGAGATTGGGCGCGGGGTTCATGGTTGGAATGCTAGCAGTCGCCGCATCGGTGGGCACGCCGGTGGCGTAAGCTTGCCGCTCCCACGTGCCGCCCCTGGATTGTCGCCTGACCATGTTGCGTTTCATGCTGCTGTTTCTGCTCTGCCTGACCGCATTGTTCGTCGCCGAATTGCTGCAGCCGGTCGACCGCCATGTGATCGTGCCGTTCACCAGTGCGATTGCCGATGTCTGCGTCTGGATTGTCGGCCTCTTCGACCCGCACGCGATCGCGCACGGCAAGATACTGCAGAGCACGACCAGCGGGTTCGCGATCTCGATCGAACGCGGTTGCAACGGCGTCGAGGCGGTGATCATCCTGATCGCGGCGATACTCGCGTTCCCGGCGCCGTGGAAACACAAACTGGCCGGCATTGGCATCGGCTTCGTCGCGATCCAGGCGATGAACCTCGTGCGCATCATCAGTCTGTTCTATCTCGGTCAATGGAGCCGGCTCTGGTTCGACTGGTTCCATCTGTATCTGTGGCAGGCGTTGATCGTGCTGGATGCGCTCATCGTGTTCTTGGTCTGGCTGCGCTACCTGCCGCGCAGCCGGCCGCAAGTCCTGGGGTGATGGGCGATCCCATTGCCGCGGCGTTAACCTGTCCTGGCCATGCGCGCGCCGCCCTGTCCACATCTGCAGCAGTGCGTTGGCGCGGCTGTTGGATAGTGCGCGCCGCCCGCCACCGATCGGGCCAAGGCTTCCGCGCGCTTTCGACTTTGCTATAGTGGGTCGGCCTTATCAAAGGAGTGTTCGACCATGTCCATCGCCAAGGTTATTGAGCTCAGCAGTTCATCACCCAAGGGTATTGAAGACGCCGTGCAAAGCGGCCTGAAGAAGGTCTCGCAGACTGTCAAGAACATCAAGAGTGCATGGGTCAACGAAATCAAGGTCGCCACGGGCCCGGACGGCAGTGTCACCGAATGGCGCGTCAACATGCGCATCAACTTCTTCGTCGATTGACGCAAATCCAGCGAACCTGGCAGTACTAGCGGCTGTCTTGTCCTCGCAGATCGAGATGCCATGCGCAAACTCGGCCTGGTTGTCGGTGTGCTGGAAGATGCGCCGGACATGGCTGCCCTGGTAGGCCACTGGTTGGAAGAGGCCGGGTACACCACGCGCTGGTTTCGCAACGCGACGGAGTATCGGCGCCGCCAAGGCTCCGGGGCGATCGATCTGCTTCTCTCGACTGGATGTTGCTCGACAGTAGCGGCATCGAAGTGATCGGTGCGATTGGCTCGTCGGCGAACAGCCGGCTGCCGTGATCTTCCTGGCCGCGCGCTATGCCGAGGACGACCTCGTGCGCGGACTTGGCAGTGGCGGCGACGACTATGTGGTCAAACCGCCCAAGCAGCGCGAGTTGATCGCCCGCGTCAACGCGGCCTTGCGTCGCCATGCCGGCGAAAGCGAATCCGGCGAAACGATCGAGCTGGCACCGTATTCGGTCGATCCGAAACACCGTCGCGTCAGCATCGGCGGGCGTGACGTTGAGTTGACACAGCGTGAGTACGATCTGGCCTGTTTCCTGTTGCGGCGCCACGGCCGCATATCAGTCGCGACGCGCCGCTGGAAAATGTATGGAATCTCAGCGCGGCGGTGTCCACGCGCACGGTCGATATGCATGTCAGCCGGTTGCGCAAGAAACTCGATCTGAACGGCGAGAATGGCTGGCGACTCGCCGCGATCTATCAGCACGGTTATCGGCTGGAACAGGTTTGAGTCCAGCCATTGCTGCGGTCGCTTGGCGCCGCGCAACGGGATCGTTCGGCAAACATGGCGACGTGTGCAGCCGCTCGCGCGGAATGCAAGAATGCTTCGGTGAAAGGCGCATCCCGGAGGCCACAGGTGACAACCGCAGCGAAACCGCTTCCATGCAAGCCAGCCGATCTGCGCAAACGCCCTTCGATAGCCGCCCGCCGACCCGCGGCGTCGCGCACGTATACCAGGAGCAAGCCCATGGCAGACCCGAAAAAGTCCGCCGGGGACGGCGGCGCCGACCGCAACGTCGACCAGATCCGCGACATCCTGTTCGGCGGCCAGATGCGCTGCCGACGTTGCAGGTGGCCTTCGTCGACGCTGCGCAACCGGCGCCCGACGCCGATGTTGACGCGATCGCGGGCGCGTCGCGTCGCGCGATCACGCTTGCCGCTACCGCGAACGCCCAACTCGCGTTGACCAGCATCGGCACGACCGACGACAGCGGCAGCAGCGATGTGAACGCGCATTTGCGCGATGAGCGCGCGCGCTGGCTGGCGCAGACGCGCGCCGCGCGGGGCATTGCGGGCGTTGAACCCGATGTCGCTGCGGGTGCGAACGCGGCGGACATTCACCAGCGCGGTGCCCATCTGCGCGCAACCTTGCGAACGCCGGCGCAATGACCGTGCAAGCCCACAAGGTCTGCATGCTCGGCGATTTCGGCGTCGGCAAGACCAGCCTGGTCGCGCGTCTCGTGCGCAGCACATTTTCGGAGAAGTACCTGACCACGATCGGGGTCAAGGTCGACAGCAAGGAGGTCGCGCTGCCGGGTCGGGAGCCGCTCAAGCTGGTCATCTGGGACATCGCCGGCCGCAGCGCGCTCGACGCGCTTGGCATGCATTACTTGCGTGGCGCCGCAGCGCTGTTGCTGGTCGCCGACGGCATGCGTGAGGGCAGCCTGAGTTCGGCGCTGAACCTGTTGATGCAATCACGCAGCCTGCTGCCGGATGCGCTGGTCGCGCTGGCGGTCAACAAGCTCGATCTCGTCGAGCGTTGGGAAGTCGCCCCGGCCACGTTGGCGGAATTGCGCCGCAGCCTGCCGGTGTTCGAAACCAGTGCGCTGTCCGGCGATGGCGTCGAGGCCGCGTTCGCGGACTTTGCAGCGAGGCTCGCCTCATGAGCACCGCAATGCCTCTACCGCCAGCGGTCGAAAATTACCTGCGCAAGATCCTGATCGAGCGCGCGCATCCGTTGCTGCTGAGCTTCGATGCCGGTTGGCATTTGCAGAGCACGCAGGGCGACGCCGGATTCTATGCAATCGATATCACCGATCCCGAACGCGGCGTGCGCGAGCTGCAGGATCTCTTCATCTGGCTGCCGCTCGACAGCGACCAGGACATTCCCTTCGTCGAACTCGCGAGCGGACGTAGCGCGCACGTGCACCTGATCGTCGATGACAGCGGTTTCCACGTGCTGTTGCTCGACGCCGAAGAGGCGCGCACGCGCGAACGCACGCAGCAACAGCTCGGCAACGAGGTTGCGCTCGCGGACCATCAGAAGTCCAAGGCAATTGGCAAGCTGAAGGACATCCGCAGCGAGCTGGAACGCCAGCGGGAGAATCTGGAGGAAGCCAATGCGCTGAAGAACGCGCTGATCGCGACGCTCAGCCATGAATTCCGCACGCCGTAGACATCGATCTTCGGCTATCTGCATCCGCTCGAACGCCGCCTCGACCAGGGTGCGCATTCGACGCGAGCGCTGCACGCGATCCGCCGCAACGCGACCTACCTGTTCGCGCTCGCCGAAAACCTGCTCGAATACGGCCGCGGCGAATCCGGGTCTGCGTTGCTGAATCCCGTCAAGGTTGATCTGCCGGCATTGCTGCAGGACATCGAAGCGATGTTCCGACCGCTCGCCGAGGACAAGGGCATTGCGTTCCACGCCAGCATCGTGCTCGACGACGCGGCGCCGGCACGGTTCGATGAAGTGCGCCTGCGCCAGGTCATGATCAACCTGCTGTCCAATGCGGTTCGCTATACCGCACAGGGCGAGATCGCCATCGGGATCGCGTGGCGCGCGGGACTGTTGTGCATCGATGTCCGCGACAGCGGCATCGGTATCCTGCCCGAATACCGCGAACGCGTGTTCAAGCCGTTCAATCATGGGAGTCCATCCGGCCGCAAGGGGGCGGGGCTTGGCCTCAGCATCGTGCGCCGGCTGGTTGGGCAGATGCACGGCACGCTCAGTCTCGAATCGGCGCCGGACCACGGTTGCCATTTCCACATCGAATTACCGTCGCTGCCAAACGCGCTCACGAACGACGTCGATGTCCACGCGGGCGCCGCATTCCGTGCCGAGGATCGCAGCGTGCTCGTCGTCGACGATGCCCCCGATGTGGCGCAACTGCTCGAAGCGCTGCTCGGCGACCTCGGCTTCCGCGTGGCCGTCGTCGACAACGCGCAAGCGGCGATCGAGGAAGCGACGCGGCAAATGCCCGACGTCCTGCTGATCGACGTCGAGCTGCCCGGGCTGTCCGGCAATGCGGCGGTGTTCAAGCTGCGCTCGCGCGGCTATCGCGGGCGCATCGTGACGTAGTTCGGCGACTTCGAGCGGCGAGGCGCACGCTGCCTCGCTGCGCGCCGGCGCGGACTACTATCTGACCAAGCCCCTCAACATCGAGCAATTCGTCGGGGTCATGCAACGCGCAACCCATTCAGACTGGAACCGGAGCAAGGCATGAAGACGCTGGACAGGAAATGCGTGACGACGGCGATCGAATTGGCGGGATACCGCGTCATCGGCAATCTCGGTGTCGTGCGCGGCATCACGGTGCGCTCGCGCAGCGTGGTCGGCAATATCGGCGCCGCGTTGCAAACCCTGATCGGTGGCAATATCAGCCTGTTCGCGGAACTGTGCGAGCGCGCCCGCGGCGAAGCATTCGACCTGATGCTGCAACACGCCGCCGACCTTGGCGCGAACGCGGTGATCGCGATGCGCTACGACGCTAACGATATCGCGCAGGGCGTGACCGAAGTGCTGGCCTATGGAACCGCGGTCGTCGTCGAACCCGTGCGGTGATGTGGACACACCGTCGCGCCGCTCGCCCCCTTCCGCCTACGCGCCTATGGCGCTTGCCCCCTCCATCCTTCGGGCACCTTCCCCGCTTCGCAGGGGAAGGGAAAGCAACTGTTTCCGCTTCCCCCGCTTGTCGCAAGGTAGCAACCACTTGCGCTGTTCCTTCCCCTGCGTAGCGGGGGACAAAACGGCAGGACTGCCGTTTTGAGGAGCGCCAGCTGCCCGAAGGGCGAGCGCCATGGATGGCGCGCGTTCACGTGCGCGGAGGACGGAAGGGGGCGCACCGCGTCGCTATCAAATCGATAGAACCATCCCGCGCACCGTGCGATCGTCGCGCAACAAGATGCGCACATCCGCACGCGCCGGCAGTTCGCGTAGTGCGTGCCGGCTCAAGCGCTCATAGTGCATCAGAAATCGCCGCAACGCCGCGACGTCCATCGCGTGTGGCGCGTTGGACATGCGCAACGCGCGTTCCTGCTCATCGCGCCAGCGCGCGACGACTGCGAAGTTCGGCGCTTCGAGCGCGATCAGCATGCCGAGTTGCCGCCACAAGCCCGCGTACGCGTCGGCGAGTTGCGCATTGACCCAGCGCCGCCAGTGGCCATCGCGATCTTCGTCGCGCTCGAGCGCATTGAGCGGACGCACAAGTGCGTTTGCAGCCTGCGCCGGCACGCCGACGCACCAGCCTTCGAGCACCACCAGCCGTGGCGATTTGCTGACGCCGCGCCAACGCGATGGCGGCAGACGCGTATCGCGGCCTTTGTCGAAACGTGGAATCCGCGCCGGGCGTCGTGCGCTCGCACGCGCGAGAGCGCCGAGCGTGCGGGCCAGCAGATCCATGTCGTGCGTGCCCGGAACACCACGCGTCGCCAGCAATGGATGCACGCTGCGCGCGAGATGCATGCGGTCACGGCGACCGAAATAGAAGTCGTCGAGCGCAAGTACTTGCGTCGCCACGCCACGTGCGTTCGCGACGCTGGCGAGCTGCCGTGCGAATGTACTTTTACCGCTGCCTTGCAAGCCCGCCAGGCCGACCAGCCATGCTGCGCCGTGACTATCCAGTTTGGCAGGGAGTCTGGCGAGCATCCTGTCGGCGGCGACAACGGCCGGGTCGTAGCCGGCGTGCGTGCTAGCATCGCTTCGCATGATGAGGACATCCGTGAATAGCGAATCGAACGCACTCTATCAGGAGGCATTGGCGACCTTCCGCGGCCTGCTCGACGAGGCGCACGCAGCGGGCGATCCGGAGCCGACCGCGATGACACTGGCGACTTGTGCCGATGACGGTCGCGTCTGCGCACGCGTTGTCCTGCTCAAGCGCGTCGATGAGCGCGGCTTTCGCTTCTTCACCAACTACGAAAGCGCCAAGGGCACCCAGCTCGCCGCGCATCCGCAAGTCGCGTTGTGTTTCCACTGGAAATCCCTGCGCGAGCAGGTGCAGGTATGCGTCGAAGGCCGCGCCGAAAGATTGTCGTCGGACGAATCCGATGCGTATTTCACGACGCGCGCGCGTGGCAGCCAGATCGGCGCGTGGGCATCGCTGCAGTCGCAGCCGCTTGCGGATCGCGCTGAGTTCGAAGCCCGCATCGCGGAGTTCGAAATGCGATTCGCGGATGTACCAGTGCCGCGGCCGCCACACTGGGGCGGTTTGGTTGTCGTGCCCGATTGCGTCGAGTTCTGGTATGGCGCAGGATTTCGTTTGCACGAGCGACGGCGCTATGAACGCTCTGCCGCGGGCGATTGGTCCAAGGGCTTGCTCTACCCGTGATATCGGAACCGATGCGCCGATGAAATTGCAAGCGGTCTATCGCGTCACCGTGTACGTGCCGCCCGCGCATGTGCAGCGCGTCGTCGACGCGATTTGTGCCGTGGATGATCTGCGCATCGCCGGCTACGAGTATGTGTTGTGGACATCGGCGTTGGGTACCGAACAATTTCGGCCACTGCCCGGCGCGACGCCGACGCAAGGCGAGGTCGGCGAGTTGACTCGCGCGCCGACCGTGCGCGTGGAGTTCTGCATTGCGCGCGATCCCGAACGGCTGCGGCGCGTGATCGAGCAAGGTATTCGGCCCAGCCATCCCTGGGAAATCCCGGCGATCTTCGTCGACGAGTCGCAGCTGCCGCTGCCATGACGGTGTGCTTGATGACGCTTGCGGTCATCAAGCGATGTCGATGACGCACGGCCCGCAACGTATTGTCTGCCTGACCGAAGAGCCGACCGAGGTTCTCTACGCGCTGGGCGAAGAGCAGCGCATCGTCGGCATCTCCGGCTTCACCGTGCGGCCGCCGCGCGCGCGCAAGGAGAAGCCGAAGGTCTCCGCGTTCACCAGTGCGAAGATCGACGAGATCCTCAAGCTGCAACCCGATTTCGCGGTCGGCTTTTCCGACATCCAGGCTGACATCGCGCGCGAGCTGATCAAGGCCGGTGTCGAGGTCTGGATCAGCAACCATCGTAGTGTCGACGGCATCATCGATTACATCCGTCGGCTCGGCGCCCTGGTCGGGGCGCACGAGCGCGCCGAGGCTTACGCGTGCGGTGCAGAGGCGCACCTTGCGGATGTCGCAAAGGCCGCATCGGCGTTGCCGCGGCGACCGCGGGTCTACTTCGAGGAATGGGACGAGCCGCTGATCAGCGGCATCCAGTGGGTTGCCGAGCTGATCCGCATCGCCGGCGGCGACGATATCTTTCCCGAGCGCGCCGAAAAATCGCTCGCGCGCGACCGCATCCTCGCCGATCCGCACGAGGTCGTGCGGCGCGTGCCGGACATCATTTTCGGCTCATGGTGCGGCAAGAAATTCCGACCCGATCGCGTCGCCGCGCGTGCGGGCTGGGACGCGATTGCGGCTGTGCGCGATGGCGAACTGCACGAGATCAAGTCGCCGATCATCCTGCAACCGGGGCCGGCCGCGCTGTTCGACGGACTCGATGCGATGCATCGCGTGATCGCCGCGTGGGCCGCGCGACATTAGGCTCGCCCCCCGCCCCCGAAATACAGCCAGCCGTTCGTGCTGATGCTTCGACAGGCTTAGCACAGGGTACGCTTCGCGTATCGAAGCATGAACGGCTCTCATGAACCTTGGGATCAAGAGTTTCGCCCTTCGATACCTCAGGGCGAACGGTATTCTTAAGGGCGCCTCTGGCTGCTCGTCATGCCGACTGCGCCAGCCGCATGCCGAAATCGAGCAGCGGGCTGACGATCAACACGCGTGCGAGCATGAGCGCCAGCCACGCGACCATCGGCGACAAGTCGAAACCGCCGGACGAGGGCAGCCGCTTGCGAATCGGTCTCAACACCGGTTCGGTCAGCTGGAAGATCAGCGGAACGATCGGATTCGCGCGCTCGACGCTGATGAAACTCAGCAGCACGCGCCCGAGGATCAGGCCGAAATACAGCATCAGCACGAAATCGCAGAGATCGGCGAGTGCCATCACGAACAGGCCCAGCGCGCCGAGGTCTTGTTCGGCCAGCGCATACATCAACCAGAGTTTGATGGCGGTCAACAACCACGCCAGCACGATGGCCGCGATGTCGACGTTGCGCCAGGCCGGAATCACCTTGCGCAGCGGAATCAGCACCGGGTTGGTGGCCTTGTAGAGAAACTGGCAGATCGGGTTGTAGAAGTTCGCGTGCACCCACTGCAGCAGCACGCGCAGCACGAGCAGCGCGATGAGCGCGCCAAACGCGAAGTTGATCAGGATCTGGCCGGCGTTGGCGAAATAACCCATCGTTTTGAACGGCTCGCTGTAGTCTGGGTCAATTGTAGGAGCGGCGCAGCCGCGACACCTTCCTGTCGAAGCCTTGTCGCGGCTGCGCCGCTCCTACAGGGGAGTACGAAGATTCAGGAATACTGTTCGGATAGTTCGCGTCCACGCCGTGTTGCGCGCCAACGCGGCGCGAAGATCGCCGTTCGGCTCGGCGACCGCGATCGAATCGGCGCGCGCGCCATTGCGAATCAGCGCGCCGACCAGGCTGCGCGCCATGTTGCCGCCGCCGATGAAGGCGATGGTGCCGGGTGTCGCGAATCGGGAATCGGGAATCGGTGGCATTCGTGCAGCAACGACCAGTTGGCCCAAGGCCCACAAGCATAGCAAGTAGCCTGAGGAGGGTGGGAGAAGCGGCAGCGCGACTTTTGCTATTCCCGATTCCTGATCTCCGATTTCCGCACCGTGCCCCAAACAGCACGGTGCCGACGCGCACCATCGTGGCGCCCTCGGCGATCGCGAGTTCGAAATCCTCGGACATGCCCATCGACAGTGTGTCGATCCCTGCGTGGGTCGCGTGTAGCGCGTCGAACAGCGCACGCATGCGCTGGAATGCGTCGCGGCGCAGCGCGAGGTCGGGCGTTGCCGCGGGAATCGCCATCAGTCCGCGCAGGCGCAAGTTCGGGGTGGTCGCGACACTCGCCGTGAGCGCCGCGATTGCCGCGGGCGCGCAGCCGGACTTGTTCGCTTCATCGTCGATATTGACTTGGATCAACACATTGAGCGGGCCGCGGTTGGTCGGGCGATGACGTGCCAAGGGTTCGATCAGCTTCGCGCGATCCAGGCTCTGCAGCCAGTCGAAATGCGCGGCGACCTCGCGGCACTTGTTCGATTGCAGCGGCCCGATCAGGTGCCACTCGAGCGCCGATGATGTGCTGCCGCAAGCCGCCAACTCGCGTTGTTTGGCCAGCGCTTCCTGCACATAGTTCTCGCCGAACGCGCGCTGGCCGAACCGGGCGAGCGCGTCGACCGCGGCGGCAGACTGGGTCTTGGAAACCGCAAGCAGGCTGACTTTGTCGGCTCGCCCGGACGCGCGCCGCGCTGCCGCGACGCGTTCGATGACGGAATCGAAGGGCGTTTCGCAGAAATTCATCGCAAACCCGCGCGTTGTCTCAATTTGACCGGGCTATACTGCCGCAACCGAGCGCCTTCGCGGCGCTCCGCGTTTCAGGGGAAAGAACATGGATATTGCCGAGCTGCTCGCGTTTTCGGTCAAGAACAAGGCGTCGGACTTGCATCTGTCGGCCGGCCTGCCGCCGATGATTCGCGTCGACGGCGATGTGCGCCGCATCAATATTCCGGCGTTCGATCACAAGCAGGTCCATGCGCTGATCTACGACATCATGTCGGACAAGCAACGCCGCGACTACGAGGAATTCCTCGAGGTCGACTTCTCGTTCGAGATCCCGAGCCTGGCGCGCTTTCGCGTCAACGCGTTCAATCAGAACCGCGGCGCCGGTGCGGTGTTCCGCACGATTCCTTCCGAAGTGCTCAGCCTCGAAGACCTCGGTTGTCCGCCCATCTTCAAGGAATTGATTTCGCAGCCGCAGGGCCTGATCCTCGTGACCGGACCGACCGGTTCCGGCAAGTCGACCACGCTCGCGGCGATGATCGATCACGTCAACAAGAACGAATACGGCCACATCCTCTCGATCGAGGATCCGATCGAGTTTGTGCACACGTCGCAGAAATGCCTGATAAACCAGCGCGAAGTGCACCGCGACACGCACGGCTTCAACGAAGCACTGCGCTCGGCGCTGCGCGAGGATCCTGACTTCATTCTGGTCGGCGAGTTGCGCGATCTGGAGACCATCCGCCTCGCCCTGACCGCAGCGGAAACTGGCCACCTGGTGTTCGCGACGGTGCATACCAGCTCGGCCGCGAAGACCATCGACCGCATCATCGACGTATTCCCGGCCGGCGAAAAGCCGATGGTTCGCTCGATGCTGTCCGAAAGCTTGCGCGCGGTGATCTCGCAGTCGCTGTTGAAGAAGGTCGGTGGTGGCCGCGTCGCCGCACACGAGATCATGGTCGGCATCCCGGCGATCAGAAACCTCATTCGCGAGGACAAGGTCGCGCAAATGTATTCGTCGATCCAGACCGGCAGCCAGCACGGCATGCAAACCCTCGACCAGTGTCTGCAGGACATGGTCAAGCGCGGCTTGGTCACGCGCCAGCAGGCGATCGGTTACGCGAAGAACAAGGACATCTTCAAGTAGCGGAAAATCGGCGCGGCTACAATTGGTATCGGTTTTTCGTCATCCCGGCCCTTCGACAGGCTCAGGGCAGTCCGGGCTTCGCCCGCGCCGGGATCCAGCGTCGCTGGTCTTGACTTGGAAGTGCGGGTGGCAAGCGCGCGGTCGCTGCATCGCCGTCTACAGGTCGCCGTGGATCGCCTGCAACGCGGCCAGCGCGGCGGGGCCCGCAGTTTCGGTGCGAAGAATGCGCGGCCCGAGTCGCAGGGCGCGAAAACCGGCTTGTTCGAGGGTTGTCAGATCGTGCTCGGAAAGTCCGCCTTCGGGGCCGACCGCGAGCGTCGCGGCGTCGCTCAGCGATAGCTCGCGCACAGCGACGTCGCCGTGTGGATCGAGTGCGAGTCGCAGGCCGGGCTGATCGACGAGTGCGGCGGCCCAGTCGGCGAGGCGCACCGGCTCGTGTAGTTCGGGCAGCCGATTGCGACCGCACTGCTCGCAGGCCGAGGCGATCACCGCTTGCCAATGCGCGAGCCGCCGCTCGGTGCGATCGGCGCCGAGTTTCACCTCGGTGCGATCTGTGATCAGCGGCACGATCCGCGCGACACCGAGTTCGGTCGCCTTCTGCAGGATCCAATCCATCTTCTCGCCGCGCGCGATGCCCTGGCCGAGAGTGATCCTGAGCGGGCTTTCGCGATCCGCCACCGCCGATGCCAGCACGCGTGCGGTCACCGAACGTTTCGCGACCGACGCGAGTTCACCCGCATATTCGTGACCGTCACCATTGAACAGGCGCAGAGGATGACCGCGCTCAAGACGCAACACGCGCGCGATGTGCTCGCTGGCCTGCGCCGGCAGCTCGACTTCGCTGCCTGGTGTCAACGCTTGCGGCACATGGATGCGGGGAATGCGCATGGGCGAAGTGTAATCGACAGCGTTGCGCGGCAAGCGATAGCTTGTTCAGACCAAGTGCGATGCACTGACGCGCAGCGTATCTGGCACTCCGCCGCTTGCTGCGTGCGCGATTTCATATGCTGCTGAAGGACTGTATGTTGTCTGAGGGAGCCGCAGCAGTCGTAATGTGTTGCGGCCTTACCCGCGCACAGCATCGCGCCTTCCGGCGCTCCCACCGAGCGACTGCAATCCGGTAGGGGCGCTAGTTGTTTGTGAGCAGAAGGGCTCAGCCAACGGCGCGATCGATACCCTCGATCGCGACCTCGACCATGAAGTCGATCTCGTCCGGCGTAATGCAAAACGGCGGCATGAAGTAGACGACGTTGCCGAGCGGGCGCAGCACGACGCCGCGTTCGAGGCCATGTTGATACACGCGCAGGCCACGGCGTTCGGCGGCTGGAAACGGATCGCGCGTCGCCTTGTCGCGGACCAGTTCGACGGCAGCGATCAGGCCGGTCTGACGTACATCGGCGACATGCGGATGATCGGCGAGCGGCGCGAGTTTCGCAGCGAGGTGCACGGCCAGCATGCGGTTGCGTTCGAGCACGGGTTCTTCGCGCAGTACCGACAGCGTCGCCAGGGCGGCGCGGCACGCGATCGGGTTGCCGGTGTAGCTATGCGAATGCAGGAAAGCCTTGCCGGCCGCGTATTCCGCGTAAAATGCTGCATAGACTTCTTGCGTCGTGAGTACCGCCGATAGTGGTAGCGTGCCGCCGGTAAGCCCCTTCGACAGGCATAGAAAATCCGGTGCGATGCGGCCTTGCTCGCATGCGAACAACGTGCCGGTACGGCCGAAGCCGACCGCGATCTCGTCCGCGATCAGGTGCACATCGAATTCGTCGCAGAGCGCGCGCAGGCCGGTGAGATAACCCGCGTCGTACATGCGCATGCCGCCGGCGCATTGCACCAGTGGCTCGACGATGATCGCGCAGGTTTCGTGTGCATGGCGTGCGAGGATCGCGCGCAGTTCGCCGAGTCGTCGTCGTGCGCAGTCGGCGGCGCTTTCGCCGGGCTCGCTTGCGTAGGCATCGGGCGACGGCGCAAAGATCGGATCGAGGAGCAGCGGCGCGTAGGTGTTCCGGTAGAGCGCGACATCGGTCACCGACAACGCGCCGAGCGTTTCGCCGTGATAACTGCCGGTCAGCGCGATGAAGCGTGTGCGTTCGGCGCGGCCGACGTTTTTCCAATAGTGGAAACTCAGCTTCAGTGCGACCTCGACCGCACTGGAGCCGTTGTCGGCGTAAAACACGCGGCGCAGTACGTGGTCGTCCGTTTGTGAACGATGATTCGTCGCCGTGCCGCCTCCCTCACCCTTTCCCGCAAGCGGGGGAGGGGACATCGGTTTCGGCGCGATGCGCACCAGTTCCTCGGCGAGTTCGATCGCGGGTTCGTGGGTGAACCCGGCCAGCATCACATGGTCGAGTTTGTCGAGCTGGTCCTTCAGTGCCGCAACGATGCGCGGATGGCGATGGCCGAGCAGGCAGGTCCACCACGAACTTACCGCATCGAGATAGCGCTTGCCGTCGTGGCCGGTCAGCCACACGCCTTCGGCGCTCGCGATCGGCAGCATCGGCAGCGTTTCGTGATCGTGCATCTGCGTGCACGGATGCCAGATCACCGCGAGATCGCGCGCGGCGAGGCGGGTCGCAAGAGACGTGTCCATGGCCTATGATCCGGCTCGGTCTGCCTTGAGCACAAGCCTCGCCATGAATCGTCGCCATCATTTGCCGCTGCGCGCCGCGCGCGGCTTCACCTTGATAGAAATCCTGGTCGTCGTCGTGATCCTCGGCATTCTCGCCGCGATCGTCGTGCCGCGCGTGATGGAGCGGCCCGGTGAGGCGCGCGTCACGCGTGCGAAGCAGGACATCCAGGGCATCGTCACCGCGCTCAGCCTCTACAAGCTCGACAATTTCATTTATCCGAGCACCGAGCAGGGTCTCGACGCTCTGGTCACCAAGCCCACCGGCCAGCCGGATGCGCCGAACTGGAAGGGCCCGTACCTCGATCGCACGCCCAAGGATCCGTGGGGCCGTCCGTACCAGTACGCCCATCCCGGCCAGCACGGCGACATCGACATCTACAGCTTCGGTGCGGACGGCAAACCGGGCGGCGATGGCGAAGCCGCCGACGTCGGCAACTGGGATCAGTGACCGGATCAGGCCTGCAGTCATCGTGAAGGTGGCGACATGCTTTCCCCTCTCCCCCAACGGCCTCATCGTTGGGGGAGAGGGTAGAGTGAGGGGGGCGAGACCACGAACTCATGAAACCCTGGATTTTCGCGATGCACCGCCGGCGCGTAGTCTGGCTCGATCAACAAGTAGGAGCCAGAGAGCGCGTCTTGTGCTCCCTCTCCCCCAACAGCTTCATCGTCGGGGGGCGAGGTGATGCGGCTTGCGAGTCGAGGTCGCATGCGACCGAGGTGGCTCGCGCATGGCCGAGCGCCCGAGCGCTGGCGCGAGGGCCGGGGGTTGCTTGGCGAGGAACGAGCCTAGCAACGGGCTGGGGTGAGGGGGCGGGGACTGCATGCAGCGCGTGGCGTTGCGGCATGCGCAACGCCACGGCTAAACGCGCCCGCCGCGAAAACCGCGACCCTGCAGCGGTTTGCCGCCTCACCCCCTCACCCAACCCTCTCCCCCAAGCAAGCTTGGGGGAGAGGGCTTTCGAGGTTCCAGCGACGTCTCGAAAGGTGGGGATACCTCGGGGGCAGCGCGGCTTCACGCTCCTTGAAGTCCTCGTCGTTGTGGTCATCACGGCGATTCTCGTCGCGGCGCTGGCACTCTCGGTCGGCGGAACCAGCGAGCGCCAACTGGCGAATGCATCCGAACGCTTTCAAGCCTTGTTTGGCCATGCCTGCAACCAAGCCGAACTCAGCGGCCGTGAAATCGGCGCGGTCATCACCGTGGGCGGCTATACGTTTCTACGTCTCGATGGCGATCACTGGCGCGAATTTGGCGGCGACGGCGAGCTGCGCGCGCGGCATTGGCCGGCCGGCATGCGCGTCGAGCTGACCCGTGAAGGCCGCCCGTTGGCGCTGGCGACGGCGAATCACGGCGCGCCGCAGCTGGTTTGTTTTTCTTCCGGTGAATCGACACCGTTCGCGCTGGTCCTCGCGCTTGGCGAGGTGCCGGTGCGTTATCGCCTCAAGGGCGACGGCGACGGCACGCTGAAAGCCGACCGCATCGAGTCGCAGCCATGACGCGCGCGCGTGGCTTTACGCTGATCGAGGTGCTGATCGCGCTCGCGGTGATCGCAATTGCGTTGCTTGCGCTGACGCGCACCGCGAGTATCGAGGTGCAAGCCTTCGACGGGCTGCGCGAACGCACGCTGGCCGGTTGGGTCGCGGCGAACGTGCTCGCCGACACGCGGCTCGCGTCGAACTTTCCGGGTACCGGCCGCAGCGATGGCCGCATGCAACTCGGTGGCCGCGACTGGCGCTGGACGCGCGACGTGCAGGCGACGCCGAACACCGAGATTCGCCGCATCGACATCAGCGTTTTTCTCGGTAAAGCGGCAGCCCCCTCGGCCACGCTGACCGGTTTCAGCGGCAGGGCGCTGGCGCCATGAGCGCGCCGTTGCCCGATTGCGCGATGCAGTCGAGAGCCGCGACCGTGTGCGCCTGCGCCAAGCGCCTCCTTCTGCCCTGCCGGGCACGTGAATTCGCGCCATCCATGACGTTCGCCCTTCCGGCAGCTGTCGCTACTCAAAACGGCAGTCCTGCCGTTTTGTCCCCCGCTGCGCAGGGGCAGGGAAAGCGTGTCTGCATTCCTTGCGCAACGAGGGAAGATGCGTGCCGTTCCTTCCCCTGCGCAGCGGGGGAAGGTGCCGACTGCAGGCGCCGGAGCGCCTGTGAACAGCGAAGCTGGCCCCAAGGGCGAGCGCCTGGAAGGCGCGAGTCACGCGGAAGGGGGCGCCTGTGCGATTCCCCGTTTGCGCGCGGGTTCACCCTTATCGAGCTGCTGGTCGCGCTAGTCGTGTTCGCCGCGCTCGCCGCGGCGGCCTACGGTGGACTCAATCAGATCGCGCGCACGCGCTCCGCGCTCGCCGCGCAGCAGGATCGTTTCGCCGCAGTCACGCGCGCGGTGTCCGCGCTGGAGCGCGACCTGCGCCAGGCGGTCGATCGGTCGGTGATCGACAACAACGGCGGGAAACCCGGCGCACTGGTCGGCAGTCCCGGCAGCATCGAATTGAGCCGGCTGGGATTCGCTAATCCGCTCGCCGAACCGCGCAGCAATATCGAACGTGTCGTCTATGCGCTGGACAGCGGCAAGGTGCGCCGCGGACGCTATGCGGTGCTCGATCGCGCGCCGAATTCGGCGCCGGCAACGCGAACGCTGGTCGATCGCGTCGGTGAATTTAATCTGCGCTATTTCGATCGCAACAGCGGTTCGTGGAGCGATGTCTGGCCGACCCAAGGCCTCGGCGGGAACGGAGCAGACGATTTGCCGCGCGCGGTCGAGTTCCGGATCGTGTTCGCCGATCTCGGTGAAATCCGCCGCGTTGTGGAATTGCCGTCATCGTTGCCGGTGTCGGCGAATGTGCTGTCGCCAAAGACGCAGCCGCCAACGCCCGGCAGCGGAAACACGCCGTGAGCCCCCTGCCGATCCGCCAGCGCGGCGTCGCGCTGCTGGTCGCGTTGCTGGTCGTCGCGCTCGCGGTGATCCTGATCGCCGCGTTGCTCGATCGCGGCGAACTCGCGCTCGCGCGCACGCGCAACGTGCTGCGCTCGGAACAGGCCGAGGCGTATGCACAAGGTCTGGAAACTTACGCGGCGCAGATCCTGGCGACCACTGCGCTCAACAACGGGGCCGATACCAATGCGAGTCCATGGGCGCTGCCGCTGCCGCCGCAGCCGGTGCCGGGCGGCATGATTAGCGCGACGATGCGCGATCTCAACGGCTGCTTCAATCTCAACAATCTCGGGCCGAGGAGTCTCGACGCCGGCGCGTCGCTGAAGATATTCCAGGCGCTGCTCATGCATCTGGGCATCGACCCCGGCCTCGCCGAGGCGGTGAAGAGCTGGGCCAACGTGGGGGGTGACGACGCGAGCTATTACCTCGCGCTACCGATTCCCTACCGCCCGCGCCATGGCGCGTTTGCGCACGTATCCGAACTGCGCCTCGTGCGCGGCGTGAGCGGTGACGTCTATGCGCGACTTGCGCCATACGTTTGCGCGCTGCCGCCCGGCACGACGATCAACGTCAACACCGCGAGCGCGCCGGTTCTTTGGAGTCTCGACAACACCTTGTCGCAAGCCGCGGCAGAAAAGCTCTGGAGCAACGGGCAGGCGAATTACCAGGAGATCGGAAAGTTTGTGACTGACGCGAAGGCGGCGGGAGCCATGATGGTGCAGACGCCCTCGTCATTGCTGGCGATAACGAGCACCTACTTCCTCGCCCGCGGCGACATCGTCCTCGACGACGTGCCGTTCACGTTCTACAGCCTGATCGAACGCGGTGGCAGCGCGGGCGGCATCCACGTGCTCGAACGCAGCCGCGGCAGCGATGATGCGCTGGTCGCGCCCGCGCCGGTCGCGACCGGCCGCAAGGGCGAGACAACGCCACGCTGAGGAATTGCACAGGGCCCCAAGAGGAGTTGCACAAACCCCAATCCGTTCGCCCTGAGGTATCGAAGGGTGAACGGTTCCGAGCGCCGCCGTTCATGGCTCGATAGCCGTAGGCGCACCCTGTGCTGACCCTGAGGTATCGAAGGGTCGAAGCATCACCACGAACGGGTTCAAACTGGTGCGCTATCGACGCTCAACTGACGCGCCCGGCGTCGCGGCGATCTCGACTACAATCGCCGCATTTCGACACCACCCGGTCAACCCACCCGACATGCCCGATCGCTTGCTGTTGCGCCTTGCTTCCGACGGTGGCCTGACCTGGCTGCGCCAGGTCAGCGGCGCGCGCGTGCCGGCGGTGTCGACGGCAGGCGTTCCACCTGCGGCTGCGCTCGATGGCGCCGACGAAATCGTCGTGTTCGTGCCCAGCGAGGACGTGTTGCTGACCGCAACGCAGCTCAACGCGCGCAATCGCACACAGCTGTTGCAGGCGTTGCCGTATGCGGTCGAAGACCAGTTGTTGAGCCCGGTCGAGGAGCTGCATTTCGCGGCTACGCAGGGCAGTGGCGACCCGATTGGCGTCGCCGTCGTTGCAAAAAGCAAATTGAGCGCGTGGCTCGATCGGCTCCGCGAAGCGGGGATCCAGCCGGATGTGCTGGTGCCCGAAGTGCTGGCGCTGCCGGTGACGCCAGGACGCGCGACGGTCATGGTCGAGGGCTATCGCGCGATGGTGCGTCTGGCGCCATGGTCCGCATTCACTTGCATCTTGAGCGAATTGCCGGACTGGCTTGCGCAGGCACAAGCGGCCGATGTGCCCGTGCCGCTCGTGGTGCACGATTTTCGCGCGGCCGCGGCGCTCGCGCTGCCCGCACCGATCGCGGCGTATCAGGAACGCCAGCACGATCCGCTCGCATTTCTCTGCGCGAATTTCGCGGCGCCGCCGCTGAACCTGCTCGATGGGCAATTCGCTTCGCGCCATCGCCAAGCGCGCGGCACGCGCTGGTGGCGCATCGCGGCCGCGTTGGCAACGGCGGCGGTGATCCTCGCAGTCGCGAATCTCGGTGTCGATGTGTTGCAACTGTCGCGCAAGTCCGCGCGCATGGACATGCTCGCCCGTGAAGCGGTGCGCAACGCGTTTCCGGATATCGACGCCGCGCAGTTGGCGCGCCTCGGTCCCGAGCAGCTCATGCGCGGGCGCCTTGAACGCGTGCATCCCGGCGAGCAATCGAGTGGCCTATTGCGGGTACTCGCGCAAGTCGCGCCGGTGCTTGGCACCACGACGCGGATCCAGACACGCGGCATGGAATACCGCAACGGCACGTTCGAGTTGGCATTGCGCGCGCCCGATGTCGCTGCGCTCGACAGCGTACGTGAACGTCTCGCAGCGGTGCCGGGCATGAAAGCAGAAGTGACCGTCGCCAACCCAAGCGCGGACGGCGTCGACGGCCGCATCCGCATCACCGGAGGCACGCCATGATCGCGGCATGGTGGCAGGCCCTCGCAGCGAACGAGCGGCGCCTGTTGCGGCTCGGCGCAGTCGCCGCCGCGCTGCTGCTCGGCTGGGCACTCGTCTGGCACCCGTTGGCAGCCAAGCGCGTCGAGTTGCAGCAGAATGTCGAGAACCAGCGCCGCGACCTCGCCTATGTCCGCCTCGGCGCGGCCGAGATCGAACGCCAGCACGCCGTCGGCACGCGTTCGCGCGCGGATCGCCAAGGCAAGTCCCTGCTCGCGCTGGCCGACGCGACCGCTCGCGGCGGCGGCCTCGAAAATGCATTGAAGCGCGTCGAGCCGGTGGGAGCGCATAGCGTGCGCGTGACCTTCGATGGCGCGAACTTCGACGCGCTGGTGCACTGGATCGAAGAGTTTTCGCGCAACGATGGCATCGAAGCTGTCGATCTGTCCGCGGACCGCGCGGACGGCATCGGTCTCGTCAATGCGCGCGTGACCTTGCAGGACGCGCCGTGACGATCGTGCTCGCAGTGTAGGTCTGGCTGTCGCAATCAGGTGTGATGGAAAATCGCTGACTCTAGAGTGGTAAGCGAGGGTGTGCAGAATTTTGTGTAAACGGGGTTTCGGTTTACAGCTGAGGGAGTCGTCCCTCGAACTGGATCGTAAAGCGGTTGAGTGCGGCCTTCCAGTCGCGGATGGGCATCGTCCATTTTTTGCTGATGTTGCGTAGCGCCAGATAGAACAGCTTGACCAGCGCCTCGTCGCTGGGAAACGAACCACGGTTCTTGGTGATCTTGCGCAGGCTCATGTTGACCGACTCGATCGCGTTGGTGGTGTCCCCCAAGGGGACTTCCTTCGGGGCGTAGATCATCTTGCGGATCTTCGGTGGGTAGTCGAAAAACGGGATCAGTCGTGGCCAGTGGCGCCGCCACCGGCAACGAATTCACGGAGGGGGACGGGAATGCAGTGATTTACTGGAGCAGCAGCTCCGGTTTGTACCGCGCCGGCAACGGTGGCGTATCGGACTTCGCCACGGAAGACATCGACCGCGACGGCATGATTGCCAGCCGACCTGACCACCGGCGCGGCCACCTGTGACTGCCGTGGTCAGTGTCAAACCGCGCCCAGGCGTGGCGGCTTGGCTACAATCGCCACTGGCCTCGATGCGCCCACGGCTCGCTGGCGTCGATCAGCCCTGTTTCGCGGAGCCAGGCATCCATCCTCGATACCTGGCTGCCGAATCCATTTGAATACAGAATGACACCATGCGAATCCTGAAGATCTTTTTTGGCCTGCTCGTGCTCGCGCTCATCGTCGTCGCCGTTTTTGCATGGACGCTGCCGGCCGATGTCGGCTATCGCTACGGCGCGAAATACCTCGCACCACTCGCGCTGACCGGAATCCGTGGCACGGTTTGGGCGGGCCACGCCGATGGCGTGGGTGTGTTCGGGCGCGATCTGGGCGAGCTCGATTGGAGGGCGCAGAAAAGCGCGCTGTTGCGCGGCCAGGTCGTGGCGGATGTGCGCATCCAGGGCGCCGATGTCGACGCGGCCGGTGTGCTGACACGCAGTAGCGACGGCACGGTTTCCGCGCACGATCTGCGTTTCAGTTTTCCCGCAGCGCTGCTCGCGCCGACGCTCGACGTTGGCCAGTTGAAATTGCTCGGCAGCATCAGCGGCGTCATCAGCAACGCGACCTTGGCGAACGCGGTGTTCAGCAACGCGAACGGCACCGCCCGCTGGAGTGATGCCGGCGTGTCGGGTCAGGCCGAGGCGCGCTTTTCAGCCCTGCTCGCGCAATTCGCGTCGCAGTCCGATGGCACCATCGCCGGAACCGTGCACGATGATGGCAGCGGCAACTTGGCGGTCGATGGCGCATTCAACGTGCGCCTCGGCACATTCGACGCGCAGGCGACGCTGACGGCGCGCAACAACGATCCGCAAGTCGCCGAGACGCTGCGTTATGTCGGCCAGATGCAGCCCGACGGCTCGTCGAAGCTGGTTGTGCACGGACAGATGGTGAAAGTGCTTTGAGCACGCCGCTGTCCCTTTCCTTTCTCGCGTGTGCGCTGGATGTCGCGCAGCGCGCCGCCGATGCGGCCGAAGCGATCATTCGCACGCGTTATCGCAGCCGTGGTTTTTCGGTCGACATCAAGGTGGACGCAACGCCGGTCACCGAAGCGGACCGCGAGGCCGAAGCGGCGATCAAGCGCGTCTTGCGCGAAACCTTTCCGAATCACGCGTTCTACGGTGAGGAGGAAGGCCGCGAAGGCACTGGCGATTTCCTCTGGCTGATCGATCCGATCGACGGCACCAAGGCGTTCGTGCGCGGCTATCCGATGTTTTCGACGCAGATCGCGCTGATGCATGCGGGCGAACTCGTGCTGGGTGTGTCCGCGGCGGGTGAATATGGCGAACGCGCCTGGGCCGTGCGCGATGGCGGCGCCTTCTTGAGAAGGAACGGTAGCGATGACGAACCGTTGCGGATCGCGCAGATGCGTGACTTCGGTGCGCACACCGCGATCTCGACCGGCAACCTGAAATCGCTCGCAGCGTCGCCTGCGCGCTGGAGCGCGCTCGCCGATCTCGTGCGCCGCGTCGGTCGCATCCGCGGTTATGGCGATTTCCTGCACTACCACTTGCTCGCGCGCGGCGCGATCGACCTGGTCATCGAGTCCGATCTCAACGTCCTCGACATCGCGGCGCTGGTCGTGATTGTGCGCGAGGCGGGCGGCGTATTCACTGATCTCGATGGCCGCGACATCAACCTTGACACACGCAGTGCGCTGGCCGGGAATGCGACGCTGCACGCACAGGCGCTCGCCGCGTTTTCGGTGTAGCAGCACCGCCGCGCCATGCCTGCGTCGATGCATTTGTGGCGCACTCGCGTAGAATCGCGCCATGCTGAAACCACCGATCACCCATGCGACTCGCGCGATCGAGGCGAGCCGATTCCTGTGCGCAGAAGAAGTCGATCTTGAATTCTCCAACGGCGAACGACGTACATTCGAACGCCTGAAAGGCTCGGGGCTCGGCGCGGTCGTCATCGTGCCGATGCAGGACGACGACACCGTGCTGCTCGTGCGCGAGTACGCGGTCGGCGTCGACCGCTATGAACTCGGCCTGCCGAAGGGGCGCCTTGATCGCGACGAAACCGCCGAGCAGGGCGCGAATCGCGAGCTCAAGGAGGAAATCGGATTCGGCGCGCATGAATTGCACATCTTGACCAATCTTGCCGTTTCGCCCGCGTACATGACCGCGATGACGCACGTCGTGCTCGCGCGCAATCTATACCCGGAGCGTCTGCCGGGCGACGAGCCGGAGCCGCTCGAAGTGGTGCCGTGGAAATTGTCGCAATTGCACACGTTGCTCGGACAGCCGGAGGTGAGTGACGGCCGTTCAATCGCCGCGTTGTTCATTGCGCGCGAGTACCTCGCCGGGCGTTTCCGACCGCAGCCATGAGCCACGGCCTCGAACGTCTCGCCCGCGCTGCCGGCGACATCGCGCAACGCGCGGCGGCCGCGATCCTTGACGTCTATCACTCCGACTTCGCGGTCGAGCAGAAGGACGATGCCTCACCACTGACTGCAGCCGATCTCGCGGCGCATCGCGTCATCGTCGAAGGTCTCGTCGCACTGACGCCGCAGTGGCCGATGTTGTCCGAGGAATCGGCCGCGATCGACTGGAGCGAGCGTTCGCGCTGGGCGCGCTACTGGCTGGTCGATCCCCTCGACGGCACGCGTGAATTCGTCAAGCGAAATGGCGAGTTCACCGTCAACATCGCGTTGATCGACGCACATCGCCCCGTGCTCGGCATCGTGCAGACACCGGTCACCGGCGAGATCGCTTGCGCGTGGGAAGGTGGTGGCGCGTGGCTGACCCGCGCCGGCGACAAGCCGCGCCAGATCCGTATGCGGCGGCGTGGATCGCCGTTGATAGTCGCCGGCAGCCGCTCGCATGCGTCGGAACACGAAGCCGAGTTGCTCGGTCGCCTCGGGCCATGCGCGAGGATGCCGCTGGGTTCGTCGCTGAAATTCGTGCGTATCGCGGCGGCCGAGGCGGATCTGTACTTGCGGCTCGGACCCACCTGCGAATGGGATACGGCAGCCGGCCAATGCGTGCTTGAACAAGCCGGTGGCGCGGTTCTCGATTTCAACGGTCGGCCGCTGACCTACAACGCGCGCGCATCGCTGATCAATCCGGATTTTCTCGCGGTCGGCGACCGCGATGCGGATTGGAGCGTGCTATTCGCCCGGCCGTGACAGTGCCACTGTAGGAGCGCTGCAAGCGCGACCGGGCCCGTGATCCACATCGTCACCTGTCGCGGCTTCGCCGCTCGCACCTTTTTCCGGTGCTCCTACAATGGCGCACCCGCCTGCATGATCGATGTCCCCATGAGCAACCAGCCTGGCAAACCCTGCATCGACGATCTGCTCGACATCATGGCCCGCCTGCGCGACCGCGAACGCGGTTGCCCGTGGGACTGCGAACAAACCTTCGAGACGATCGCGCCGTACACGATCGAGGAAGCCTACGAAGTCGCCGATGCGATCGACCGCCGCGACTATGCACACCTTCGCGACGAACTCGGCGACCTGCTGTTGCAGATCGTGTTTCATGCGCAGATGGCCGAGGAAGCCGGGCATTTTGCGTTTGCCGATGTGGTCGCGGCGATCTGCGACAAGATGATCCGGCGCCACCCGCATGTATTCGCGGATGTGATCGTCGAATCCGCCGACGCGCAGACGGCGAGCTGGGAAGCATTGAAGGCGAGCGAACGGGCGGCGCAGGGCGACGACGACAGGAGCGCGCTGGCCGGCATCGCGCGTGGCATGCCGGAGTGGCAGCGCGCGCTGAAACTGCAGAAGCGCGCCGCGCGCGTCGGATTCGACTGGCCCGACGTCAATCCCGTGTTCGACAAGTTACACGAAGAGATCAACGAGGTACGCGCCGAATTTGCGGACGGCAGCGATCCCGCACGCCTGACCGACGAGATCGGCGACGTGTTGTTCGTCTGCGTGAATCTGGCGCGGCATGCGAAGGTCGATGTCTCGCACGCGCTGCGTCATGCCAACGCGAAGTTCGAGCGCCGCTTCCGGCGCATGGAGGCGCTGGCCGCGACGACCGGCGAAACACTCGCCGGCAAGCCGCTCGCGGAGCAGGATGCGTTGTGGAACCGCGCCAAGAGGGAGGAGCGCGAGGAAGGTTGAGGTCGCAGTTGCGGCAGCGCATGGGTGTGAAGGCGTGGCTTTGCGATCCCCGCGCAATGTCGCATGGCGACGCTGTTTGTCGTTTATACGGAGTCGGAGGCGCGTGGTTTCCACTCGCGTCCGGACAGGATCTTCTGGGTGCTGAAAAGTATTTTTCAGCAGCCTGCTAGCCGCGCCGCAGCACCGCCATCGGCGACGTGCGCGCGATGCGCAGGGTGCCGATCCAGCCGGCCAGCGCGACGATCAGTGCGGCGGCGGCGACGAGACCGGTCAGCGCCGCGAACGGCGGCGAGTAGCCGGCGAGTTTGAAGACGCTGGTTGCGAGCACGCTGCCGAGTGCGCCGGCGCCGACCACGGCAATTGCGCCGGCGAGCAGGCCGAGCACCGCGAACTCGGAGAGCACGGCGATCGAAAGCTGGCGCCCGTGCGCGCCGAGCGTGCGCAGCAGGGCCGCTTCGAAGCGGCGGTCGTCCGCGGTCACGGCGAGCGCGGCGACCAGCACGAGCACGCCGGCGAGCAGGCTGAAGCCGAGCACCCACGAAACCGCGCGGGTGACCCGGCCGATGATGTCGCGCACGCGATCGAGGATCGCGTTGAGATCGATCAGCGAGATGTTCGGGTAGTCGCGCGAAAGTGCCGCGAGGGATTGCGACGCGTCGCCCTGCAGATGAAAGCTCGCGACGAAACTGTGCGGCAGGGTCGCGCCGCTGGCGGGATCCAGCATCAGGAAGAAGTTCGCACGGAACGAATCCCAGTCGACCCCGCGGATGCTCGTGATCGTCGCCTCGATCTCGCGTTCGCCTACGCGCAGGGTCAAGATGTCGCCCGGTTTCAAGTGGAACATGTCGGCCCACATGCGGTCGACGGAAAGTTCCGGCCGCGTCGTCCGCGTGCTGAACCAACGGCCCTCGAGCAGCTTGTTGGCGGCCGGTAGCGTGTCGCTCCAGCTGACCCGCACCTCGCCGTTGATCGCACTGCGGGTGCGGCGGTCGGTGAACCCCGCCGCGTCCGGCGCACGCCCGTTGATCGCGACGAGCTTGCCGACGGCCAGCGGCAGCAGGTTCAGGTTGGTCGCACCGAGCGCGTGCAGGCGCTGTTGCATTGGCGCGCGCTGCTCCGGTTGCAGGTTGATCAGGAACCAGTTCGGCGTGTCGGGCGGCAGATTGGCGCGCCAGCGTTCGAGCAGGGACGGGCCGACGACGCCGAGCAGCGCGAGCGCGGTCAGGCTCAGCGCGAGCGCACCGGCCTGAAGCAAGGTGAGCGCGCGCCGCCGCGCGAGATTCGCGAGGCCGAAACGCAACGCGCCACGCAGTCGCCCCGCGACGCTGCGCACGATCTTCAGCAGCACAAGACCGAGCACGGAGGTCGCCAATCCAACGCCGGCGAAACCGATCGCGAGCGTCGCGGCAAGCCGCAGGTTGCCGGCACCGATCAGCACGAGCGATGCGCCGACCGCGACCGGAAGCAAATACAGGACATCGAAGCGCCGCACGCGCGCACCGAGGTCGTGGCGGAACACGCGCATTGGCTCGACGTCGCGCAGGCGCAGCAGCGGCGGCAGCGCGAAACCGAACAACACCGCGAGACCGACCGCGAACGCAGCCAGCGGCGGCCCCCAAGGCAGGCGGGGTGTCGCGCCCGGCAGCAGTCCGCTGGCGAGGCCCAGCACGATCTGCTGCAGCGCGAGTCCGAGCGTGAGTCCGACGAGACACGCAGGCAGCGCGAGCAGCGCGAGTTCGAGTACCAGCGCGGAGACGATCTCGCCGCGGCTCGCACCGAGGCAGCGCAGCAACGCCACTTCCTCGACCTTGCGCCGCGCGAAGCGCTGCGCGGCGAGCGCAACGGCGACGCCGGACAGCAGCGCGGCGAGCAACGCGGCGAGGCGCAGGAAACTCTCGCCGCGCTCGAATGCGTTGCGCAGGTTCTGCTGCGCGTCCTCGACCGTGGTGATCTCGGCGCCGTCCGGCAACTTCGGCTTCGCCCAGGCCGCGAACGCGGCGACGCTGCCCTCATCGCCAGCGACCAGCAGGCGGTAATGCGCGCGGCTGCCGGGGCCGAGCAGACCGCTCGCCTCGGCGTCGGCGAGGTTCATCAGCACGCGTGGCGCGAGGCGGAACAGGTTGCCGCTGTCCGGCGACTTGCCGATCTCGCCGCCGAGCACGACCTCGCGGCCGCCAAGCTGCACGTGCGCGCCGATAGCGACCTCGAGCGCGACGAGCACGGCGTGGTCGGCGTCGATCGCGCCGACCGGTGGTGCATGCGCGGGGTGCTCGATGCCGTGTGCATCGAGCACCGTGAACGCGCCGCGCAGCGGAAACGCCGCGTCGCTGGCGCGCACGTCGCAGAGCCGGCTCTTGTCGCCGGCGAACACCACGCTCGGAAAATCGGCGAGCCGATTCGTCGCGAGGCCGCGCCGACGCGCCTCCTCGACGAACGCGGGCGGCAATGCCTTGCTCGCGCCGATGCCGAGGTCGCCGCCGATGAGTTCGGCCGCCGAGGCGACGATCGCGCGCTCGACCCGGCTCGCCAGGGTCGCGACCGCCGCCAGCGCGGCGACCGCAAGCACCAGCGCTGCGGCCAGGGTCGCCAGTTCGGCGTGGCGGAATTCGCGGCGCAGACTGCGCGCGGCGAACGCGAACGTCTTCATGCGGCCGCCTCGACGATGCGTCCCTCGCGCAGATGCAGGTTGCGTGCGCAGCGCGTGGCGAGCGTCGCATCGTGCGTGACCAGGACCAGGGTCGTTGCGTGTTCGCGGTTCAGCGCGAACAGCAGGTCGCCGACGACGGCGCCGGTGCGCTGGTCCAGATTGCCGGTCGGTTCGTCGGCGAACAGGATCTCGGGGCCGTGCACGAACGCGCGCGCGAGTGCGACGCGCTGCTGCTCGCCGCCGGACAACTGATGCGGATAGTGATGCCGGCGCGCGCCGAGGCCGACCCGCGCGAGCGCCTCGCCGGCGTGTTCGCGCGCGTCGTCGCGACCATCGAGGTCGAGCGGCAGCATCACGTTCTCCTCGGCGTTCAACGCCGGCAGCAGGTGGAAGCTCTGGAACACGAAACCGACCAGGCGCCGGCGCAGGCGCGCGCGCGCTTCCTCATCCAGCGTGTCGAGGCGCGTGCCGGCCAGCGTGATCGAGCCCGTGGTCGGACGGTCGAGACCCGCCAACAATCCGAGCAGCGTGGTCTTGCCGGAACCCGAGGCGCCGACGATCGCGAGGCTGTCGCCGCGCGGGACAGCGAGCGCGACACCGTCGAGGATCGTCAGTTGGCCGTCGGGACCATCGACGACTTTGCTAACCTGCGCGGCACTCAACGCGATCCCGGTCTGTGTGCTCATGCTTCGTGCAATCCTCGTTCTCGTCATGTTCATTGGCTGGGTGTCGCCGGCGTCCGCGCAAACTCCGCCGCTGCTGGTGCTGGGGGATTCGCTGTCCGCAGCCTACGGCCTTTCGCCGCAGCAAGGCTGGGTCGCACTGCTCGAACAGCGTCTGCAGAAGACAGCGCCGCTGCGCCCTGTCGTCAACGCGAGCATCAGCGGCGAGACCACCGCAGGCGGCCTCGCGCGCCTGCCGGACCTACTCGCCGGACACCAGCCCGCGCTGGTCATTGTCGAACTCGGCGCGAACGACGGCCTGCGTGGTTTGCCGCTCACCGAAATCCGCGCGAACCTCGCAAAGATCCTTGCTGCGGTCCGCACTACCAAGGCACGCGCACTGTTGGTCGGCATTGAGCTGCCGGTCAATTATGGGCCGCAGTATCGCGATGGCCTGCGTGCGTTGTATCGGGGCTTAGCCGACGAATTCAACGTGCCGTTGGTTCCGTTCCTGCTTGATGGTGTCGCGCTCGACCCGGCACTAATGCAGGACGACGGCCTGCATCCGAAAGCGGGCGGCGAGCCGAAGGTGCTGGCCAACGTCTGGGAAGTGCTGGAACCGGCCCTGAAGGCGCTGCCGGCACGTTCTCAGCCCTCTGCCCAACGATGAAGCCGTTGTGGGTGGGGGCGAAGGGAAGCATGGGCCTAACGGCACATGGCGATCCGCGCGCGCTCGGTTACGCTGAGCGGCGATACGTCATGCGGATGCCCGCCTGGCGCGACTTTCCGTTGCCGCGAGGACGAGCCACCCATGTTGCGAACACGACTATTGACGACGACGATGAACCTGATCCTGGTGGGCGCATTCGGAATGCTCGCACCGGTGTCGCCTACGTTGGCCAAGGGCGCCGCCGCGCTGCCGCCGGGCAATCCATTCGCCAAGGCGAGCACGCTGCCGTATCAGGCGCCCCCGTTCGACAAGATCAAGGACAGCGACTACCAGCCCGCGATCGAAGAGGGTATGCAACAGCAGAGCGTCGAGATCGAGAAGATCGCGAACAACAAGGAAGCGCCGACCTTCGCCAACACGATCGAGGCGATGGAAAAAACGGGTCGCCTGCTGACCCGCGTCGGCGCGGTGTTCGGCGCGGTCACCGGTGCCAACACCAATCCTCTCCTGCAGAAGGTGCAGGAAGAGGAAGCGCCGAAACTCTCGGCGCACCAGGATGCGATTTACCTGAATCCGAAATTGTTCGCGCGCATCGAGGCGATCTACAACCAGCGCGACAAGGCCAAGCTCGATCCGGAATCGCGTCGATTGGTCGAGTATGACTACGACCAGTTCGTGCACGCCGGCGCCAAATTGGCCGATGCCGACAAGACCCGACTGAAGAAGTTGAACGAGGAGGAATCCACGCTCGACGCGCAGTTTATCAACAAGCTGCTCGCCGCGACGAAGGCGGCCGCTCTCGTGGTCGATGACAAAGCCAAGCTCGCCGGTTCCAGCGACGCCGATCGCGCCGCTGCGGCGCAGGTCGCGAAGGATCGCAAGCTGGACGGCAAATTCGTGATCCCGCTGCAGAACACGACCCAGCAGCCGGCGCTGCAATCGCTGACCGACCGTGCCACGCGCGAACAGCTGTTCAACGCAGCGTGGACGCGTGCCGAAAAGAGCGACGCGAACGACACCCGCGACGCCATCGCGCGCATCGCGCAGATCCGCGCCGAGAAGGCTAAGCTGCTCGGTTTCGACAGCTATGCCGCGTGGAAGCTCGTGGACCAGATGGCGAAGACGCCGGTCGCGGCGCTGAAGTTCATGGATGAGCTCGTGCCCGCCGCGACAGGCAAGGCGCAGGCCGAAGCGAAAGATATCCAGGCGATGATCGACAAGGATCAAGCTGCCCAGAAGAAGGATACGTTCAAGCTGGAACCGTGGGATTGGCAGCTCTACGCCGAGCAGGTGCGCAAGGCCACGTACGACCTCGACGAGGATCAGCTCAAGCCGTATTTCGAGCTCGACAACGTGCTCAAAAACGGCGTGTTCTATGCGGCCAACCAGCTCTACGGCCTGACCTTCACCGAGCGCAAGGACATCCCGGTGTACCAGCCGGACATGCGCGTGTTCAACGTGATCG
Organism: Rhodanobacteraceae bacterium; assembly: GCA_003142815.1. GTDB lineage: Bacteria > Pseudomonadota > Gammaproteobacteria > Xanthomonadales > Rhodanobacteraceae > Dokdonella_A. The sequence goes on along the minus strand of PLNP01000048.1, from coordinate 24,542 downwards.
ACAAGGACGGCAAGCAGATCGGCCTGTTCTATTGCGACTACTTCAAGCGCGACAACAAGAACGGCGGCGCGTGGATGGACAACCTCGTCGGCCAGTCGAAGCTGCTCGGCAGCAAGCCGGTGATCTTCAACGTCGCGAACTTCACCAAGCCCGCACCGGGCCAGCCCGCGCTGCTCAGCTTCGACGATGTGACCACGATGTTCCACGAGTTCGGCCANNTTCGTCGAGTTCCCGTCGCAGTTCAACGAGCACTGGGCGACCGATCCGAAGATCTTTGCGAACTACGCGAAGAACTACAAGACCGGTGACCCGATGCCGGCTGCGCTGGTTCAAAAGATGAAGAACGCGCGCACGTTCAACAAGGGTTACGACATGACCGAGCTGCTCTCGGCTGCGTTGCTCGATATGTCCTGGCATGCGCTCCCGGCTGACGCGCCCAAGCAGGACGTCGACAAGTTCGAGGCCGACGCGCTGCAGAAGAACCACACGGATCTTTCCTACGTGCCACCGCGCTACCGTTCCAGCTACTTCATGCACATCTGGGGCAACGGCTACGCGGCCGGCTACTACGCGTATCTGTGGACGCAGATGCTCGCCGACGATGCGTTCTCGTGGTTCAAGGAAAACGGCGGCCTGACCCGTGCCAACGGCGACCGCTTCCGCGCGATGGTGCTCTCGCGCGGCAACACCGAGGACCTCGCGAAAATGTACGCGAACTTCCGCGGCCACGCGCCGACTGTGGACGCGATGCTGATCGACCGCGGCCTCAAGGAAGCCCCGGCGGACACGCAAGCGTCGCCGAAGAAGAAGTAAGCGACAACGCCAGTGTTGAAAGCGTCGGGCCCGCCATGTGCGGGCCCTATGTGTTTTGCGGGTCCGCTGCACACTGCTTTTTCTTCCCCCGCGAAGCGGGTGAAGTAATAATTTCCCTTCGCCCGCAAGCAGGGGAAGGGAAAGAAAATTCGCTCGCTGTTCTTGCGAAGCTAACAGAGGGGAAGAGAAAGAAAAGCTACCGGCTGTTCCTTTCCCTGCATTGCGGGGGAAGGAACAGCGCACACGTTGGTGCGAAGCACTTCCCGCTGCGCAGCACGGGAGCACGCAATCGTCGCTCGTCTTTTTTCACATGCGCAGCTTGGGAACGAGCGCGTAGCGCGGACGCGGGCGCTTCCGTTTCGGCGCGCCACAGCAGCCAACGATGTCTATACTGGGCCACCGATCCATCAAGGCCAGCCAATGTTCCCTCGCATTCTCATCATCGCCGCATTGTGTCTGGTCGCCCGCCCCGGAGTAGCCGCCATGCCTGTCCTCGTGATCCATGGTGGTGCCGGCGTGATCCGCGCGACCCTGACCCCTGAAAAGGAAAAGCTTGTCCGCGTGGACATGGAAGCGGCTCTGACCGCTGGTTACAGCGTGCTGAAGAGCGGCGGCAGCAGCCTCGACGCGGTCACGAAGGCGATCCTCGTTCTGGAGAATTCGCCGCGCTTCAACGCCGGCAAGGGCGCGGTGTTCACGCACGACGGCCACAACGAACTCGACTCCGCGATCATGGACGGCGCGACCCTGCGCGCCGGCGCGGTCGCTGGCGTGCGCCACGTCAAGAACCCGGTGCTGCTCGCGCGCGCGGTCATGGAGAAATCGCCGCACGTCTTCCTGACCGGTGCCGGCGCCGAGGCATTCGCCAAGACGGTCGGCATCGAGCTCGTCGATCCGTCATATTTCCGCACCGACCAGCGCTGGCAGGAGTTGCAGGAAGCGCTCAAGGCCGAGGCGAAGAACCAGCACTCAGCGCTCGGCCGCGCGATCCACTACGGCACCGTCGGCGCGGTCGCGCTCGACAAGCAGGGCCACCTCGCCGCCGCCACCTCGACCGGCGGCATGACCAACAAGCGCTGGGGCCGCGTCGGCGACTCGCCGATCATCGGCGCCGGCACTTACGCGAACGCGCACTGCGCGGTCTCCGCGACCGGCTGGGGCGAGTACTACATCCGCACGGTCGCCGCGCACGACATCTGCGCACGCGTCGAATACGCGAAGAAACCGATCGCGCAAGCCGCGAAGGAAGTCGTCATGGATGTGATCCCGAAACTCGGCGGCGACGGCGGCGTGATCGCACTCGACGCGGACGGCAACTTCACGACACCGTTCAACACCGATGGCATGTACCGCGGCTGGGTCGACCGCGAAGGGAAGATGCACGTTGCGATTTTAGGCGAATGATGCATCGTCGCCCCGGCGATACCTTGACTAGAATCGTCATACCGGCGGCTTTCAACAGCCGAAGGGCTGGTCAAGCCGGTATCCAGTTCCTTCGAGTCACGGCAAGTCGCTGGGTCCTGGCCTTCGCAAGGGCGACGGGCCAGCGCGGCGTCGCGCCCATGCCCCGGTCTCGTAGCAGCACAGCGTCAAGCAATCATCCGTAGCGCTCCGCCAGCGCCTTGACTTGCCCAGCCATGCGCCTGCGCAACGTCAGGGGCTTCAAGATCTCCACGCTGGTGCCAAGGCTGCACAGCCACCAGAACAATTGATCGGTGTCGGTGAGCGTCGCTGCCACGCGGAAGTTCTCGCTGCCGCGGATCGGCGCGATGGCCTGATCCTCCGATAGCCTGGATTCCTGCAGATGGTGGGCAAGCCACGCGTCCACCCGCAGCTCCAGCCGGATGTCGCGACCGGCCGGAAAGTCGAACGCCTTCTCCTCGCGGATGTAGCGTTCAAAATCGAAGTCCTTGGGCGTCACTGCCGACTCGTCGAGAAGTTTTGCATTCGACATGCGTTGCAACGCGAACTGGCGGGGTTCGTCGTAGCCCCACAACGATGCGACGAGGTAGAGCACGCCCGTGCGATACACGAGGCCCAACGGGTTGAACAGGTAACGCTTCGCCGTCGGGGCAACGACGGGCCGATAGTCGGCCTCGAACTGCTTACCGTTCAACAGCGCGCCATAGACGATGTCGATCACATCTTGCTGAACGTCCGGTGGCAGCAGTTGATGGCTGGTGGGCAAGACGGCGATGCGTTTTGACCAGCGCCCGACCGGCGAGGTGCCCAAGGTATTCAAGACGCGTCGTGCCTGCTCGAATTCAGGCGCGAGCTGTTTGTGCATTCCGCGCGGCAGGATCGGGGCGAGATAGCGCGCGAGCAGTTCGTAGGTGAGAGCCGTCCCAGCGTCCATGCACGGGAATGTGACGCGCGCGGCCTTCGCCTCCCACGACCATCCTGCCGGACGTCCCTTGTCGTTGACCAGCGGAAAAAACGCGGAGAGTTTGGGCAGATCACGTTCGATGCTGCGCATATGCGTATCGAAACCCTGCACCACGAGCTTCTCGTGAATCGCACGCGCCGTAATCTTGCCGGGTCGGCCGGGAATCAGGCACAACATCGCGATGTGACGCTGGATGGTGTCCGATATCACCAACTCCTCTCATCAGAGTGTGGAGTCATTCGTTGGCTACGATGTTAATCAAGATAAAAAATGCGAGACAGCCGGAGTTCTGATGATTGATGACAAAAGGCACACACAGCGATAGAATGGCCGCATGAAGCCGTTCCGGTGGAGTTTCGCCAAGAACGAGACGCTCAAGGTGGAGCGCGGGCTGTCATTCGAGCGCATCGTTGTCGCGATCGAGTCAGGCGGATTGCTCGATATCGTGGCTCACCCGAATCCGGCGAAGTATCCAGGACAGCGCATCCTCGTGGTCGCCTGCGAGAACTATGTCCATCTGGTGCCGTTCGTGGAGGAAGAAGAGTACTTCTTCCTGAAGACTGTGATTCCGAGCCGCAAGGCGACGCGCAATTTCCTGAGGAAAGGTGCCGACGATGCCGAACAGTGACGCGTACGAGCTTGAAATCCTGTCGGCGTTCGAGAGCGGCCAGCTCGAATCCGTCGCGACGAAGCGCGAGCTTGCGAAGTTCAAGGCCGTGGCGCGCGCGACGGCGATCAAGGATCGCAGGGTGAATATTCGCCTGTCCTCGCTGGATCTCACCGACATCCAGGTCAGGGCTCTTGAGGAGGGCGTGCCCTATCAGACACTGATCGCCAGCGTGCTGCACAAGTATGTGACCGGCCGCCTCGCTGAGAAATACGCTCAAGCGACTGGGCGCGCGAAGCGGCCGCGCAAACGCGCTTGATGGCGACGCCTTGGTGTGGCCCGATTTCAGTCAAAGCGATGAACGTGCGAACCATCTCTGCAACCCGCTACGTCACCCCGCTGCGAGAAGGCGGTTCACTACCGGCAATCGTCGAAGCCGACGACGAGGGCTTGTACGTGCTCAAGTTCCGCGGCGCGGGGCAGGGCGCGAAGGCGCTGATCGCGGAGCTTGTCGCCGCAGAGCTTGCTCGTGCGGCTGGGCTGCCGGTGCCCGAGATCGTGTTCGTCGAGCTCGATCCGGATCTCGCGCGCACTGAGCCGGACTCGGAGATCCAGCACCTGATTCGCGCCAGCGCGGGGCTCAATCTCGCGCTCGACTATCTGCCGGGTTCGGTCACCTTCGATCCGGTGGTCGAGAAACCCGATGCGGAGCTTGCCTCCGCGATCGTCTGGTTCGACGCGTTCGTCAGCAATGTCGATCGCACCGCGCGCAACACGAATCTGCTGGTCTGGCACCGCAAGCTCTGGCTGATCGATCACGGCGCGGCGCTGTATTTCCATCACAACTGGGACGGTTATTTCGACCGCGCCACCGATCCGTTCGTGCGTACAAAGGATCATGTGCTGCTGCCGTTCGCGTCGGCGCTGCGCGAGGCGGATGCGCGCATGAGCGCGCTGCTCACACGCGAGGCGATCGAGCGTATCGTCGCGCTGATTCCGGATGCATGGCTGGGTGGCGATGCGCCGTTCGCCGACGATGCAACCGCGCATCGCGCCGCGTATGCGCAGTACCTGTACCGGCGCATCGAGGCGCCGCATGCATTTGCCGAGGAGGCGATCTGTGCACACGCACGCGGCGTATGACTACGCGTTGATCCGCGTCGTCCCGAGAGTCGAGCGCGGCGAGTTCGTCAACGTCGGCGTCGTGCTGTCGTGCAAGGGCGGCGACTTCCTCGAAGCGCGCGTCGAACTCGACGAAGCGCGTCTGCGCGCGCTCGATCCGAGCGTCGATCTCGAAACGGTACGCAACCATCTCGCCGCGTTTACGGCGATCTGCGCCGGTGGCGCGGAGGCCGGACCGATTGGCGGACTCCCGCAGCGCGAGCGCTTCCACTGGCTGACCGCACCGCGCAGCACGATGATCCAGACCTCGCCGACGCATAGCGGTCGTTGCGCCGATCCGGTGGCAGCCATCGAGCACCTGCTCGGCACGATGGTGTGGCCGCAGCGTGCGAAGCCGGTTTAGACAAGGTCTGAAATGCTCGGGGTCGTGCTTGTAGCGCTCCTGCAACAGTAGAGCGCCGCTTTTGTAGGAGCACCGGAAAAAGGTGCAAGCGGCGCAGCCGCGACCGGGCCAAGCCCGCTTTTGTAGGAGCACCGGAAAAAGGTGCAAGCGGCGCAGCCGCGACCGAGCCGAGCCCGCTTTTGTAGGAGCACCGGAAAAAGGTGCAAGCGGCGCAGCCGCGACCCGGGTCGAATGGTTTGTCCGGAACGTCCTAGAAAATATAGTGCAGCCCCGCCGAGATTGAATAGCGCGATTCGAGCTGCAGGCCGTTCACGCGTTGGTAGATCGGCGCCTGCGCGAACACGAAGCCGGCAAAGCGGCGACTGAAGTTCAGGGTGAAACCAGGACTGAGATAGGCCAAGGTTGCGCCACTGTTCGGAATATCCGCTTGCACGCCCGACTCGCGCTTTTCCGCGCGGACATTGATCTGTATTTGTGGCACGAAGAACGAACTGGCGACATAGCGCGTGCCGACGCTGAGGTTCATGCCGGTGCCCGGCTTGAAGTCGTTCTTCGAAGTCAGCGGCTGCTGCAGCATCGCCTGCGCGAAGTAGTCCCAGTTCGTCGCCAGCGCGCCGAAATGGTAGGCGCCGACCAGCAGGTCGGTGCTGCCGGTGCCGAGCTGCAGGCCGCGGTCGACGATTTCGCCGGTCAGCGGGCCTTCGCGGAAGGTGTCGTCGGTGCGGCCGGTCGGCAGCTTGATGCCGAACTGGAGGCCGCTTGTGTGATCGGGCGAAAGGCCGGCATAACGCGCGATCACGCGCAGGTCGCCGATGCCGCGTGACTGCGAGGTCGAGAGGTCGATGTTGCCTGCGCCGATCGTGGTGTGGAAGCGATCAAGATACGGCAACAACACGCTGACGCCCCAGTTCGCGTTCGGGCTGTATTCGAGGTCGAGCGTCGTATTTCGGTTGATCGTTTTCTGCTGGACTTCGTGCTCGCTCGGCAACTCGATGCTGGCGCGGTCGACGCTGTCGGTGCCGCTGCGCAGATCCGATTGGTTGAAATAGTCGGTACGCAAGTCGAAACGCCAGCCCTTGCCAGCGGCGAGCCCCTGCGTTGCCCAGTCCGCATTGAGCGTGCAGCCGCAGCTCGAACACGCGAGCGCTGTGAGCGGGGTCGCCGCCAGGGCGGCGAGGAATGTGATGCAGAGGGGATGGCGAAATGGATGCAAATGGATTCTCCCGGGTACGGAACAGTCGGCGAAAACGATCGGAACCCACGCGTGGCGCCTGCCAGTGACCCATCGACGCTACAGTGTTTTCTATCCCGGAATTCCGCACTAGTGCTCTATGGGTAAAGCGCTAACTGCCATCCGATTCGCGTACCGGTCGCTTTGCCAATTTCCGTTGCAAAGTGCGCCGGTGCAGGCCGAGCCGGCGCGCGGCTTCGGAAATATTGCCATCGCATTCCGCCAGCACGCGTTGGATATGTTCCCATTCCAGGCGTTTTAGTTGCGACGCGTCTCGGCCAACTCGCGGGCGCGATCGAAGAATCCGTTGCGGGTGGCGATCGTGGCGGTCATCGGCCCACCACTGTGCATCGTCGTGCGCGCGGCTTGCGCCCGAAGCGCTCGATCGGGCACGCCTCGAGTCCCGTCGGGCGAAATACAGCGTGTGTTCGTCGGTCGCCTACGCGACAGCGAAATCGCCCGGTCGCAACGGGTTGAGCGGCAACCGGATCGTGACGTCGAGACCGCCACCATCGAGGTTGCGCGCGACGATGCGGCCACCGTGGCGCTCGATCGCCCGACGCGCGATCGCGAGGCCGAGGCCGGTGCCGCCGCTGGAGCGCGTGCGCGCGCTATCGGTACGGTAGAACGGTTCGAAGATGCGCGCGAGATCGGCTTCCGGCACGCCGGAGCCGTGGTCGCGCACGCTGATCAGCGCGTGATCGGGCTGATTGGCGTCGCGGGTCAGGCGCACGCTGACCGTGCTGCCGTCGGCGGTGTACGCGAGCGCATTGCGGATCACGTTTTCGAACGCGCTGTACAGCGCGGCATGTGAGCCGGTCAGGATCAGACGTTCACATTCGGCGAGTACGACCTTGCGGCCGCGCGGCGCGCCTTCGTAATCGGCGTTCGTGATCACGTCTTCGAGCAATGCGTCGAGGGCGACCGTGTCGCGCGCCGCGCCGGTGGCGGTTTCGAGGCGCGACAGTTCAAGCGCCTGGGCGAGCATCGCTTCGAGGCGGTCCGATTCGCATTCGATCCGATCAAGCGATGCATTGATCTGCGCGGTATCGCCGCCGCGCGCGAGTTCGAGTGCGACGCGCTGGCGCGCGAGCGGCGAGCGCAGTTCGTGCGAGACATCGCGGACCAAGCGCCGGTGGCTTTCAACCAGCGCCTTGATGCGCTCGGCCATACCGTCGAACTCGGCCGCGAGCGCAGTGACCTCGGCGCTGCGTCCGAAGCGAAGGCGGCCGACGCGTGCGTCGAGATCACCCTCGGCGAAACGGCGCGTGCTCGCACGGATGCGCGTCAGTGGCGCGCTGACGTACCACGCGAGGAACAGGCTGAACAGTGCGCTGACGATCATCGCGACACCGATGTTGGTCCAGAAGGTGCGCGGTCGGCGCGACAGCAGGCGCGAAAAAAAAGTGCCTTCGAGCGCCGCGACTTCGGCATAGATGCGGCCGTCGCGGGTGTGGATCGCGCGTGCGCGCAAGCGTTCCGAACCGCGCGTGGCACCGTTCGGATTGTCGCCTGACGGCGGCTCGGCGATTGCGGCCGCCGCTGCGGCGCGCACGTTGTCGGATGTCGGCCGGCCGAGCAACTCGTTGCCGTCGGCCGTGAAAAGGTAAACGCCGATCGGGCCGAATCCCGCCGCAGTGCGCAGCCAACTACGCGTAGCGTCCTCGCCATCGTGGTGCAGTTCATGCGAGGTGCGTCCGAGCAGATCGTCCAGCGCTGCCTGCAGGCGCGTGATCTCGAGACCCGGAATTTTTTCCTTCTCGAAGTTGCTGGTGGTGATCCACGCGAACGCGAGCAGCACGACGACGGTCGCGATCCAGATCGCGGCGAAGATGCGCCAGAACAGCCGCCGCATCATGACGATTTCCCTCTCCCCCATCGCGGGTGATGGGAGAATTGGCAGGGTGAGGGGGTCGAAGTCGGCGCGCTTACGCGATGCCTTGAATGGCATCGCGTGCGCCGACTTCGGGGGAGGCACGGACGCCGACCGGCGAACGCTTCACGGACGACTGCTTGCGGCGTGCTCACGCCCACGCCCCCTCACCCCAGTCCTCTCCCCCAAGCACGGCTTGAGGGAGAGGGGGCGAAACGCCGCCGTGCGGAGAAGTTCGCTCTGTGCGCATCGCAACGTTCATGCCGCATCCCCAAGCTGGCGCAGCAGATAGCCGCTGCGATGGATCGTGGTGATCGGCGAAGTGCCGTCGGGCGCGTCGCCGAGCTTGCGGCGCAGGTTGGACACGTGCACGTCGATCGAACGGTCGAACGGTCCAAGCGGGCGGCCGAGTACGGTTTGCGAAATGCGCTCCTTGCTGACCACGCGGCCGGCCTCGCGCAGGAGCAGCACGAGCAGGTCGAACTCGGTCGCGGTCAGCGCAATCGGTTCACCGTCCACGCTGACGCTGCGTGAGGCCGCGCGTAGCAAGATCGGCCCGTTGCGAAGATCGGTCAGCGTCTCGCTGCCTTCACCCCGTGCGCGGCGCAGTACCGCGCGCAGGCGGGCGGCGAGTTCGCGTGGATTGCAGGGTTTCGGGAGGTAGTCGTCGGCACCGAGTTCGAGACCGAGAATGCGGTCGATGTCTTCGCCAAGCGCGGTCAGCATGAGTACCGGCAGCGCCGATTCGCGGCGCAACTCGCGCAGCGCGTCGAGACCGGAACGGCCCGGCATCATCACATCGAGCACGAGCGCGTCGAACGCTTCGGCACGCGCGGCGGCGAGCGCGTCGTCCGCAGTGTGTGCGAGGACCACGTCGAAGCCTTCACGCGACAGGAAATCGCGCAGCAGCTGCGCAAGTTCCACGTCGTCGTCGGCGAGCAGGATGCGGTTGCGACTCATGCATCAAGCATAGCGCCCGATGTCGGGCGCCAGCCGCGTCTTTTCAGGTGCTTGCGCGCCTTTGCAGGTCTTTACGTGGGGGCACGCATCACTCTTCGGCGATGACCGTGGGCAGACCGCCGGCGGAATCGGCGATCGCTTCGTGCGCGCTGTGCATCGCCGACAGCCGCTTCATCAGCGGCAACAGGATGATCGCGAGCACAGCTCCGCCGACCGCGAGGAAGCCGAGCTTGTGAAACAGGCTGGTATAGATCGTGAGGCTTTCGAGCGGATTGGCGATGTTGTCGGGAATGCTTGCGTAATTGGCAACGACGCTGCCGAGGTATTGCGAGATGCCGGTCGCGACGAAGTATGCACCCATCATGAAGCCGCCCATCCGTGCCGGCACGTAGCGCGCGATCATCGCGAGGCCGAGGCCGCTGACCAGGAGTTCGCCGAGCGAGTAGAAGCCGTAGCCCCAGATCATGTACCACGAGGAAATCTTGCCATCGACCGCGCTGCCACCGCTGAAGCCGAAGATGAAGAAGCCGATCGCGACCACGACGAAGCCGAGTGCGAACTTGCCCGCGATCGGCAGATCGCGGCCGCTCTTGCCGAAATGCGTGTAGGCCCAGGCGAGGATCGGCGAGAGCAACATGATCCAGATCGGATTCAATGCCTGGTACTGCGCCGGCGACCAGCTGAACAGGGTCGTACCGAACAGGTTCTGGTGCCAGTCGACGTTGCGCAGCGCAAACAGGGTCAGCGAAGTCGACATCTGCTGGTAGAAGATGAAGAACAGCAACGTCTCGGCGACCAGGATCAGGGCCGCGACGAGACCCGAGCGTTCGCTTTTCGCGCCCTTCGCGATCATGTAGCCGAAGATGCCGAGGATCGCCGCGCCGGCGAAATAGACGCAGGCGACCGCGATCTCGCGATGCTGGATCACGAACGCGACCGCGAACAGCGCGATGAAGCCGGCGACCAGAACCATCGCCAGCAAATCCCAGCGCACCGGTTTCTCGTCGGGTGGCGAACCGACGCCATTGAGCGTGCGCATCATCAGCAGATAATTGACCAGGCCGAGAATCAGGCCTACGCAGCAGACCGCGAACGCCGCGTGCCAGCCCCAACGATCCTTGATCCACGGGGTCAGCAGCATCGACACCGTCGAGCCGACGTTGACCGCCATGTAGTACAGCGTGAACGCGCTGTCGATCTTGGCGTCGTCGCCTTCGTAGATGCGTCGCACCATGTTCGCCGCGTTCGCCTTGAACAGGCCGTTGCCGACGACGATCACGCCCATCGAGCAGTACAGCAGATACAAGCCGTCGCTCGGAATCGCGAGCATGAGATAGCCGATCGCGAGAATCGCCGCGCCGATCGGCATCGTGCGCCGCGTGCCGAGCACCTTGTCGCCGATCCAGCCGCCGATCGCCGGCGCCGCGTAGACCAGCGCGGTGAACGCGCCCCAGACCAGATTCGCCTGCGCGTCGCCGAAGCCGATCTTCTGCACCATGAACAGGACCAGCAGCGCGGCCATGCCGTAGTAGCCGAAGCGCTCCCAGAGTTCGATCAGGAAGATCGTCGAGAACGAGCGGGTCTGGCTGCGGCGGCGGGCGGGCTGGGCGTTCATCGGAAATCCGGCAAAAGGGGGAGGAAACCGGAGAAGGTTAGCGCAGGCGGCACGATTGCGCGTGTGCGAATGCACATTGCCAATCGCGGCAGGTGACGGCAGAGCACGCGTACAACCATCGATGGGCGCGCCGATGATCGTCGTGCCGCCTGCAGCGAGGGCTTTCAGGCCCGCCCGCGCCGGCCAACCAATAGGTGCCTGCGTCCGCCATAGCTGAAGCCAAGGCCTACGATGTCTTGGCGATGAGTTTCGCCACCCCCGGCGCCGGCAGCCAGCGCCGCGCGAGCGTCGCGACGAGCAGCGCGTACAGCGCCGCAATCAGCGCGGAAGCGGCCACATCGGACAGGAAATGCGTCGCCAGATCCAAGCGTGCGAGCGCGACGTAGACGGGGATTGCCAGCAACACCGCGCGCAGCCAGCGTTTCGGGCACGCCGCCGCGAGCGGCAGCAGCAGTCCGAAATAGAACGCGGCATGGCCCGATGGAAACGACCCGCCACCGGCGAACCACAGATGTGACCAATCATCGGTGTCGAACACCTGTTGAGGCCGCAGGCGGCCGAAATGGCCCTTGCCGAGGATCATCGTCGCGAGCGTCGCCACCTGTACGAGCCAGGCCACGATGAACACCCGCGGCCAGCGATCACGCCGGTGCAGCGCTAAACCGAGGCACCCGATCGCGAACACGGTCCAGCCGGCAAGCCAGAGCCACACATTGATCCCCGCGACCACATCCAGCGCGCCAAGTCCGCGCGCGAACAAGGGCGCCTGTTCGAATCCGCTCGCATGCAGCCATTCCGCGAGCGGGCGATCGAGCACGAGCAGACCGAGCGTGGCCAACAGCGCGGAGACAACGGCGATCCAGCCGAGCAGGCGGCGATTCATCGGCAATTCCCGGGAGTGGGACGGCGGGCAGGAGGCGCCCGACTTTATGGCATCATAGCGCGCCCTTTTTCCCCACCTGTCGCGCACCCATGCTGATCTTCGAGCTTTCCGAGCCAGGCCGCACCGCGGCCGCCCAACTATCCGTTGACACCGCCATTCCGGACGATCTGCCGGAGCAATTCCGCCGCAAGACGCCGATTGGCCTGCCGGAAGTATCGGAGCTGCAGGTCGTGCGCCACTACACGAATCTCAGCCGCAAGAACTTCTCGATCGACACCCAGTTCTATCCGCTCGGTTCCTGCACGATGAAATACAACCCGCGTGCCTGCAATTCGCTGGCGATGCTGGACGGCTTCCTGGCGCGACATCCGTACGCGCCGGAATCGCTGTCGCAGGGATTCCTGTCGTGCATGTACGACCTGCAGGAAATCCTCGCCGACGTGACCGGCATGAAGGGCGGCGTCTCGCTGGCGCCGCTGGCCGGCGCGCAGGGTGAATTTGCCGGCGTCGCGATGATCATGGCCTACCACAAGCACCACGGCGATCTCGCGCGCACCGAGATCATCGTGCCGGATGCCGCGCACGGCACCAACCCCGCAAGCGCGACGATGTGCGGCTGCACGGTGCGCGAGATCCCGACCCAGACCGACGGCGACATCGACATCGAAGCGCTGAAGAAGGTACTCGGCCCGAACACCGCCGGCATCATGCTGACCAATCCATCGACGATCGGCGTGTTTGAGCGCCGCATTGGCGAGATTGCCAAGCTCGTGCACGCGGCCGGCGGCCTGCTCTACTACGATGGCGCGAACCTCAACGCGATCCTCGGCAAGGTGCGTCCGGGCGACATGGGCTTTGACGCCATCCACATGAACCTGCACAAGACGTTCTCGACGCCGCACGGCGGCGGCGGTCCGGGCGCCGGCGCGGTCGGCGTTTCCGAGCGACTGAAGCCGTTCCTGCCGATCCCCATGATAGAAAAAGTGGTCCGCGAAGCCGGTGACTCGATTTCGCTTCCCCCGCGTGCGGGGGCAGCTGTCCGCAGGACTGATGGGGGCGAGCCCGCCAGTGCAGAAGCGCCCCCTTCCGCCTTTCAGGCACTTTCCCCCGCTGCGCAGGGGAAGGGAGAAGAAGCAGTCTGGTATCGCTGGGTGCGCAAGAAGGATCGTCCGCTCTCGATCGGCCGGCTGACCACGTTCGCCGGCAACGCTGGCGTGTTGCTGCGCGCTTACATCTACGCGCGCATGCTCGGCCGCGAGGGCATGCGCCGGGTCGCCGAATACGCGACGCTCAACGCGAATTACCTCGCCGCGCGCCTCGCCGACAAGGGCTTCGAGCTTGCGTATCCGAAACGTCGCGCCAGCCACGAGTTCATCGTCACGGTCGCGAAACAGAAGAAGGCGAACGGCATCACCGCGCTCGACTTCTCGAAGAGTCTGCTCGATCACAACATCCACGCACCGACCAACTATTTCCCGTTGCTGGTGCCGGAATGCTTGCTGATCGAGCCGACCGAGACCGAGGCCAAGGAAACGCTCGACGAGTTCGTCGAGGTCATGGGCGGCCTGCTCAAACTCGCGGCCGAGAATCCGCAGGTAATGAAGGACGCGCCCATCACGACGCCGGTGCGTCGCCTCGACGACGTCAAGGCGGCGAAGGAACTCGACATTGCCTGGCGCGCGAACGCCGCCGCGCCAGCGGTCGCCTGAAACGCTTGCGGGCGACGGCGATGTCGTGCACCGAATCGCGCGGCCCGCGCCAGATCTGGCGCGCATGGCAGTGGTCGATGAAGGGACTGCGCGCGGCGTGGCGGCATGAGGCCTCGTTTCGCCTCGAAAGTTGTCTCGCGATCGTGTTGCTTCCCGTTGGGCTGTGGCTCGGCAACGGCGCGGTTGAGAAGGCGTTGCTGTGCGGTAGCCTGTTGCTGGTCCTGTCGATGGAACTGCTCAATTCCGCGCTCGAGGCGGTCATCGACAAGGTCAGCCCCGAGTTCCATGAACTGGCCGGTCGCGCCAAGGACATGGGTTCGGCCGCAGTGCTGTTACTGATGTTCAACGTTGCGTTGAGTTGGGGTTTGATACTCTGCGAGCGCTTCCTGTAGGAGCACCGGAAAAAGGTGCAAGCGGCGCAGCCGCGACCGGCGCGCGGTGGCGCAGGCATCCCGCGCCGCACCCGGCATCGGATGGTCCGATGCATGGTCCCGCATCGTTTTCGGAGTTTCCCGCGCTTGGATCTTCTCGCCGACCCGCAAACCTGGATTGTGCTGTTGACCCTGTCCACGCTCGAGATCGTACTCGGCGTCGACAACCTGGTATTCATCTCGGTTGCGGTCAGCGGACTGCCACACGAACGCCGCTCGCGCGCGCGCCGCATCGGCCTCGCGTTCGCCTGCGTCACGCGCATCCTGTTGCTGTTCTCGCTCGTGCATCTGGCGCGCATGGACGACCGCAACGGCGGTCTGTTCCGGATGTTCGGCCAGATCATCTCGGTTCACGACTTGGTGCTGATCGGCGGCGGCATCTTCCTGATCGTCAAGGGCGTCATGGAAATCCTCGACTCGCTCGGCGACGAACCGCACGAGCAGGGCGGCGGTCGCGCGTCTGCGTCGTTCGCGCTGGTGATCGCCCAGATCGCGCTGATCGACATCGTGTTCTCGCTCGATTCGGTGATCACCGCGGTCGGCATGGTCAACATCCTGCCGGTGATGGTCGCCGCGATCGTCCTCGCGGTGCTGGTGATGATCTTCATCGCCGATCCGATCGGCGAATTCATCGACCGCAACCCGACCATCAAGATGCTCGCATTGGCGTTCATCATCCTGGTCGGCGTGGTGCTGCTCTGCGATGGCATCGGCGTGCAGATCGCGCGCGGCTATCTCTATTTCGCGATGGCGTTCTCGGGAGCGGTCGAATCGCTGAACCTGCTCGCGAAACGGCGCCGCCGGCGCGGCAAGCACACGCACGCTGACTAGGCGCTCGCCGCTTGGGGGGGCGTACCCAAGACGCGCGCAGTGAGGGGCGGTGCAGGCGCAGCGCGTTGCTCCAGCGGCGACGGAAACGGAATGCGCGCCGATTGCGGGCGTCCTCGCGTTGCAGCTTGCGTCGCGCCGGCGACCACGCCACAGTAACGTTCCGCGCCAGAGCGTTCTCTGGCACGGAGCCGCGTCCGGACCTGTGCCGGACACGGTGATCGGATGGCCGAACAGGATGTCCGGGTCGTTCGACCTTGAGCCAACAACGGAGGGGATATGCGCGCGATCCGATTGCTGTTCTTGTTGCTGCTCGCCACGTTCATGAGCGGCTGTGGCTACAACTCGATCCAGTCCAAGGACGAGGGCGTCAAGGCGGCCTGGTCTGAAGTGCTGAACCAGTACCAGCGCCGTGCGGACCTGGTGCCGAACCTGGTCAACACGGTCAAGGGTTACGCGCAGCACGAGGAAGAGGTGTTCATCAAGGTTACCGAAGCACGCGCGCAGGTCGGCAAAATCACGCTCTCGGCCGACGACCTCGGCGACGAAGCGAAGATGAAGCAATTCCAGGCCGCACAGGGAGAACTTTCCGGTGCGCTGTCGCGCCTGATGGCGATCAGCGAGAACTATCCGCAACTGAAAGCCGACGGTCTGTTCCAGAACCTGCAGGCGCAGCTGGAAGGCACCGAGAACCGCGTCGCAGTCGCGCGCAACCGCTATGTGACGGCGGTGCAGGATTACAACACCTACCTGCGTTCGTTCCCGAACAACCTGACGGCGATGATCTTTGGTTACAAGACCAAGGCGAACTTCTCGGTCGAGAACGAGAAGCAGATCTCGACCGCGCCGACCGTCGATTTCAACAAGTCGGCACCACCGCAGCAGCCGCAGCAGCCGCAGCAGCCGCAGCAGCCGCAGCAGCCGCAGCAGCCGCAGCAGCCGCAGCCGCAGCAGCAACCGAAGCCGGCGTACTGAGCGACTGTGACAACATGCCGCGATACGTCGCATCCCGTTCGCCCTGAGGTATCGAAGGGTGAACGGGCGTCGCGCTGTTCATGCTTCGATACCTCGGCACGAACGGGTGAGGTGGTGTCGCTGTTTGTAGGGGTGTCTTGATGCGCCTCGCGCGTGTCCTGCTGGCATTGCTCGCCGGCTGCGCATGTGCAATAGCACTTGCCGCCGAGGGCGATCCGCAACCGATCCCGGCGCTGACCGCGCACGTCACCGATCTGACCGGCACGCTCGACGCGACCCAGAAACAGACCCTCGAAAGCGAACTCACCGCGCTGGAGAAAGCCAAGGGTTCGCAGCTCGGCGTGCTGATGGTGCCGACCACGGTGCCGGAAGACATCGCGCAGTACGGCATTCGCGTCGCCGATGCGTGGAAGCTCGGCCGCAAGGGCACCGACGACGGCGTGATCCTGATCGTCGCCAAGAACGATCGGCGCGTGCGCATCGAAGTGGGTCGCGGTCTCGAAGGCGCGATTCCCGATGCGGCCGCGTCGCGCGTGATCCGCGAATACATCGCGCCACGTTTCCGTGCCAACGATTATTACGGTGGCATCCACGACGCGACCGGTGCGTTGACCAAGCTGATCAACGATGAGCCGTTGCCGCCGCCGCTGACCGACGAGCGCGGCCACGGCAAAGGCGCGAATGATCTGTCCAACGCGTTGTTCGCGGCATTTTTTGTGGCGATGTTCCTGCGTTCCGTATTCGGTGGCCTGTCCTCGGCGCCGCGCGCCGGCCTGGTCGGTCTGGGTGCCGGCGGGATCGGCTGGCTGCTCAGCGGACTGATGCCGGTCGGCATCGGACTGGGTGTGCTGGGTCTGTTGTTCGGACTGCTCGGCGGCGGCGGTGGCGGATTCGCGAATCGCGGCGGTTTCGGCGGTTTCGGTGGCTTCGGCGGCGGCGGTTTGGGCGGCGGCGGTGGAGGGTTCGGTGGTGGCGGTTTCAGCGGTGGCGGTGGCGGATTTTCCGGCGGCGGCGCTTCGGGGAGTTGGTGACGATGCGCGCGATCCGGCACCTGTTCGATCTGTCGAGCGTGAAGCGGCATTTCCCGCCGGCGACGCTGGATGCGATCCAGCACGCGATCGTGGCGAGTGAGCATCGCCATCTCGGCGAGATCGTGTTCGCAGTCGAAAGCAGCCTGCCGTTCGCCGAAGTCCTGCGCTCGCGCAGCGCGCGCGAACGCGCACACGGGGCGTTCGCGCGTTTGCGTGTCTGGAACACCGAGCACAACACCGGCGTGCTGGTCTACCTCCTGCTCGCCGACCACGCGATCGAGATCGTCGCCGATCGCGGCATCGCGGCGAAAGTCGACGAAGCGCAATGGCAACCGATCTGCGCGCTCATGCAGAAACATTTTTCCGCCGGCGACTACGAACGCGGTGCGATCGCCGGTATCGACGCGATCGGCGAACTCCTGATCCGCCACTTCCCCGCGAACGGCGAACGCGATCCGGACGAGCTACCGGATCGGCCGGTATTGCTGTAAGGCTTAACTGTCGTCGGAAAACAGCGTGTCACCGGCGTCTTTGAAGGAATTTCGACATTTTCTTTCAAAGTCTGCGGACCACCGAAAGCACGCTTTCAATCCCGCCCCATCCGACAACCCGGCCACGCCCGACCACGCCTTGCCAAAGTCCCATTTCGGGACTAAACTCCTACCAGCATGCGAGTCATCGCCATCTCGACACTCAAGGCTTTTTGGGCCGCCAGGCCAGAGTACCGCGACGCCGAGAAGCCGACTCTGGCCTGGTATCGAGATGTCGTGCGGGCAGATTGGAGTAAATCGGCCAATGTAAAAACGCAGTTTGGCAGCGCCAGTATCCTGCGCGACGGCCGCGTGGTGTTCAACATCGGCGGCAACAAGTATCGCATCGTGGTCTGGATCAACTATCCGTATCGCGTCGTCTACGTGCGTTTCATCGGAACGCATGCGCAATACGATGCGATCGATGCGCAAACGATCTGAGGGACAATCATGGACATCAAACCCATCCGTACCAAGACCGACTATCGCGCCGCGTTGGCGGATATCGAGTCGTTGATGAACGCTGCGCCGAGGACGCCGCAAGGCGACCGGCTCGATGTGCTCGCCACCTTGGTCGAGGCATACGAACACACGCATTTCCCGATGGACCTGCCCGATGCGGTCGACGCGATCAAGTTCCGCATGGAGCAGCAAAACCTTACGGTGAAGGATCTGGAGCCGGTCATCGGCCGCCGCAACCGCGTCTACGAGATACTCTCGCGCAAACGGCCATTGACGCTGCGCATGATCGAGGGATTGCATACGAAGTTCGGCATACCGGCGGAGAGCCTGCTCAAGCAGGGAGCACGCAAGACTGGGCCGCGCGCGGCTTGAGGCGCCGATGTCCCGTGTCCTGATCCAGCACTACCTCGCCGAACTCTCGAAACTGCGCCAGGTCAGTGGCACGCACCGCGAAAGCGTCGTGCGCGAGGCGTTCAAGGATTTGCTCAAGGGCTGGGCACGCTCGCACGACCTTACCTTCGTTCCCGAATACGAAATCGAATCACCCGCGAAGGAACGCCGCTATGTCGACGGCGCATTGCTCTACGGCCTGCGCCTGCCGTTCGGCTATTGGGAGGCGAAGGATTCGAAGGACGACCTCGACAAGGAAATCGACTTCAAGCTGCGCCGCGGCTATCCGCAGGACAACATCGTCTTCGAGGATTCGACGCAAGCCGTACTGATCCAGAACAAGCGCGAAACCATGCGTTGCGCCGTCGACGATGTCGACAAGCTGCAGCGCCTGCTCGAACTCTTCTTCGGCTACGAGCGTCCCGAGATCGCCGAGTTCCGCAAGGCGGTCGAGCAGTTCAAGACCGATCTGCCCGCCGTGCTCGAAAGCTTGCGCGCGCGCATCGCGCAGGCGCACGCGGACAACGCCGCATTCCACGAGGCCTCCGACGCGTTCCTCAAGCAGGCGCAGGAAACTATCAATCCCGCGCTGACCGCGGCGGACGTGCGCGAGATCCTGATCCAGCACATCCTCACCGAGGAAATCTTCAGCGTCGTGTTTCCCGGCACGCCGTTCCACCACGACAACAACATCGCGCGCGAGCTGTACAAGCTCGAAGCGACGTTCTTCACCGGCAACACCAAGTTCCAGGCGCTCAAGGCGCTCGAAGTCTATTACCGTGCGATCCGCGCCGCGGCTGGCCAGATCGGCAGCCACCACGAAAAGCAGACCTTCCTCAAGGTCGTCTACGAGAACTTCTACAAGGTCTATAACCCGAAAGCCGCCGACCGGCTTGGCGTCGTCTACACGCCGAACGAGATCGTGCGTTTCATGATCGAGTCGACCGACTGGCTGTGCGAAACGCACTTCGGCCGCAACCTGATCGACAAGGACGTGGAAATTCTTGATCCCGCCGCTGGCACCGGCACGTTCATCAGCGAACTGCTCGAACACTTCCGCGGCCAGCCCGCGAAGTTGAAACACAAATACCTCGAAGAACTGCACGCGAACGAGGTCGCGATCCTGCCGTATTACGTCGCCAACCTGAACATCGAGGCGACCTATGCCGCTATCAGCGGCGAGTACCTGGAATACCCGAACCTGTGCTTCGTCGACACGCTCGACAACGTCGCCGGGCTGCGTCGCTACACCGGCCAGCAGGTCGCCGACCTGTTCGGCATGGGCGAGGAAAACATCGAACGCATCAAGCGCCAGAACCGCCGCAAGATCAGCGTCGTGATCGGCAACCCGCCGTACAACGCGAACCAGGCCAACGAGAACGACAACAACAAGAACCGCGAATATCCGGAGATCGATTCGCGCATCAAGGAGACCTATATCAAGGCCTCGACCGCGCAGAAGACCAAACTCTACGACATGTATGCGCGCTTCTTCCGCTGGGCCAGCGACCGCATTGCGGAGAACGGCGTGGTCGCATTCGTCAGCAACTCATCGTTTATCGACGCGCGAACGTTTGATGGTTTTCGAGCTTGTCTGGTGAAGGAGTTCAACGAAGTCCGGATCGTCGACCTCAAGGGCAACGCGCGTACGAGCGGCGAACGTCGACGACAGGAAGGCGGCAACATCTTTGATGACGAAATTCGCGTCGGTGTCGCCGTATGGTTCTGCGTGAAGAAGCACGGAGCGCACGGCTGCCGCATCTTCTACGATGCGGTGCGCGATTACGCGAAGTCCGACGAGAAGCGCGACTTCCTGACGACAAAGCCGTTGCGCGACCGACGCATGATGGAGATCCGGCCGGATGCGAAGCACAACTGGCTGAACCTGACCGACAACGATTTCGATTCGTTGATTCCGGTGGCGACCAAAGCGACGAAACTGACGAAGAAATCATCTCAGGAAAAGGCAATCTTCAAGCTGTATTCGCTCGGTGTCGTGACCGCGCGCGATGAATGGGTTTACGGCAACAATGGTCGCGAGGTTACGGATAAAGCTTCCGCGCTGATTGGCGGCTACAACGCCGATCGCATCAAGCTGTCGAAACATCGAAACGCGAGCGATCTGGCGTCACGGCTCGACTACTCGATCAAATGGACACGCGCGGTGAAGCATGATCTCGCAAAAGACGTCGCCTATTCATTCGACGAAAATCTGCTCGTCGATTCGCTTTACCGCCCCTTCGTGAAGCGAACGCTGTACTTCAGTCAGCAACTCAACGAGATGCAGTACTTGCAGCGTGAGGTATTCGGACTCGGCGTATCGAATATCGCGATCGCAATTTCCGGCGCGCCCGCTGCAAAACCATTTCAGACACTTGCAACAAACATTGTTCCTTGCTACGACGAACTTGAGAAGACGCAAACTTTGCCGCTGTACCGATATGTCGCAGGTGCACGTGTCGACAACATCACCGACTGGGCCCTCAAGCAGTTCAAGGATCACTACAAGGCGCACGGCGCGACCGGCGACGAATCCCCCACCTCGTCATTCCGGCGAAAGCCGGAATCCAGCCTCTCCTTTTCCATAATCGCGCAAAAACTGGATCCCGGCTTTCGCCGGGATGACGAACGTGTGAGCGTTGGCGTTGATGACGAGCGTGTGAGCGCGATGGCGACATCGGCCGGCAAAAGGGCGCCCCCTTCCGCCCTTCGGGCACCTTCCCCCGCACGCAGGGGAAGGGACAGCAAGGCGAAGGCACGCTCGATCACCAAAGAAGCGATCTTCCACTACGTCTACGCGGTGCTGCACGATCCGCTGTATCGCGAGAAGTACGCGCAGAACCTCAAGCGCGAATTTCCGCGCATTCCGTTCTACGCAGATTTCTGGCAATGGGCCGAATGGGGCCGTGCACTGATGGAGTTGCACATCGGCTATGAAACCGTCGACGCGTGGCCGCTCGCGCGCACCGACACGCCGGACGAGAAGGCGCGCAAGAACGGCGCGCAACCGAAGGCGCTACTCAAGGCCGACAAGGACGCGGGCCGCATTGCGCTCGATTCGGAAACCACGCTCGCCAGCATTCCGGCCGAAGCGTGGGACTACAAACTCGGCAACCGCTCCGCGCTGGAATGGATCCTCGACCAGTACAAGGAAAAAAAGCCGAAGGACCCGACCATCCGCGCGAAGTTCGACACCTACCGCTTCGCCGACCACAAGGAAAAAGTCATCGACCTGCTCGCGCGCGTGACCCGCGTCAGCGTCGAGACGCAGGCGATCGTCGCGGCCATGCGCAGCGCAGCGCGCTGAACCCGTCGCCTCGTCTGGTTTGCCGGCAACGGCTGGCATCTAAAAGTTATACCACCAGACTTCGCTCCGGTGGTATAACTTGGCGAAGTCCTGCGGAGATCGCCATGCCCCTTTATCGCGAATTGCCGGTATCCGCGCAGACCGCCTACGCTGAACTTTACGAACTCGTGCAGGTTGCCGAGACTGTTCGCTCGTCAGCGTTTCTGACCGGCAATGTCGGCTGGAAGACGATCAAGGGCCGCCGCTACGCCTACTGGCAGTTCAAGGAGATCGACGGCCGCAAGCGCGAGTACTATCTGGGGCCGGAAGGTCCCGCGATCACGGCGATCGAGAACGCGCGCGGCAAGCCCGCGCCAGCCCTGGAAGCAGTGGCGCGGCAGGCGCGCGCCGCGATCGCGCAGGGCAATGCCGCGACGCCCGCGAAACATTTCCGCATCGTCAAGCGTTTTGCCGACTACCAGTTCTTTCGCGCCGGTGGCCTGCTGGTGGGCACACATGCCTTTCTGGCCATGGGCAATCAGCTCGGTGTGGCCTGGGGCAGCGGCACGCGCACGCTCGATCTCGATTTCGCGCACGCAGGGCCACGCGGCAACGTCGCGTTGGCGCTGCCGGCCAATCTCGATGCCGATGTGGATGACGCCCTGAAATCGCTGGAGCTGGGTTTCCTGCCGGCGCTCGGTGGCAGCCGTGGATTTGCCAGTCAATATGTCAGTGAGAAAGAGCCTGACTTGCGCATCGACTTCCTGACCGTGATGCGCCGTGCCAGCAAGGACGTGGTTGCACCTAACCTCGGTGTGGCGTTGACGCCGCTGAAGTTTCTCGACTATCTGCTGGAGCGCCCGGCGCAGACCGTGCTGCTGGATGTGGCCGACGCCTGTCTGGTGAACCTTCCCGACCCGGCGCGCTACGGTTTGCACAAGCTGCTGGTGGCGGCCGAGCGCGGAGCGCGGCATGCGAAGTACAACAAGGACATTTTTCAAGCGCTGGCCTTGATCGACTGGCATCTCGAGCGCGCGCCAACCGTGTTGCTCGACGCGTGGCGCGACTTGGCCAACCGCGGCGCAGGCTGGGTGAAGCGCGCGACTCAGTCGCTTGCGGCAGCTCCTGTGGCCCAGCGCGAACTGGTGTTGCGTTTCAAGAAGGCGGCAAAACTGAAGTGAATCGAGGCCTGTGCTGACGGCAGCCGGCTTGCGTTGTTCGTCATGCCTCGTGCGGAGGCTTATCTGCGCATGCATCGTGCAGCGCTTGCGGATCGACGATCGGCGGCAGGCATTGCGTTCCGCGACAGACGTAGGCGCGACCGCCGACGTGGTAAGCCTGAGCAGCGAGAATGCTGGGTAGCGCGGAGGCGTCGGCTGGAATGCGGTAGACATCCGCTGCGTCGGGCGCCAAGTCACTCAAAGCGCATTGCCACGCCGCCGCCTCGTCACCCTCGGCCGCACGGATCACGACATGCGTGCGCGGATGCAGGAATTCATCGAGCGCAAGCAGCAGCGTGCAGCAGGCGTGCGGGTGCTTCGTCAAAGTCGGCCACGCCGCGCGCAGCGTGCGTTCGGCGGCATCGAGATAGCGCGTCTCGCCGAGCAGATGGCCGAGTTTCAGCAGGCCACGCGCGGCGACGCCGTTGCCGGAGGGCAGCGATTCGTCCATGAACGGTTTGGGGCGCTGCGGCAGCGTCTCGGCGTCGTGCGCGGTGAAGAAGAAGCCGCCGTGGTCGCGATCCTCGAAGCGTTCGAGCAGCGCATCGGCGAGCGCGATCGCCCAGTCGAGGTCGCGGCGCTTCCAGCGCACCTGCAGCATCGCGAGCAGCGCGTCGAGCAGGAATGCGTGGTCGTCGAGGTAGGCTGGAAACTTCGCTGCGCCGCCGGCGTGACAGGCGTATAGGCGGCCATCGTTCCAAACCGCTGCGTGCAGGAAATCCAAAGCGCGTTCTGCTTCGGCCAGTAGCGGTTGGTCGGTCAGCCAGCGCGCCGCGCGCGCCGTGCCGGCGATCATGAGCGCGTTCCATGCGGTCAGGATCTTGTCGTCGAGGCCGGGACGAATGCGCCGCGCACGCACGGCGAGCAATTTCGCGTTGGCGCTGGCGAGGCGCCGCTCGACTTCATTGCGATCAACGCCGGTTTGCGTTGCGATGGCGTCAATCGAGAACGCGAGCAGCAAGTGCCAGGCGTGATCTTCGAAGTTCGGCGGTCGATCGAGGCCGTAGCGCTGTTCGACAACCGTGAATTCCTCCGGCGTCAGCAGCGCACGCACGTCGCCAACTTGCCAAACGTAGTAACGGCCTTCCTCGCCTTCGGAGTCCGCGTCGAGCGAACTCCAGAAACCGTCGGACGGCGCGGTCATCTCGCGCGCGAGCCAGCCCGCGCAGGCGTGCGCTGCATCCGCGAACGCAGACTCGTCGAAGCGGATCGCGGCTTGCGCGTACAGCGGCAACAGCTGCGCGTTGTCGTACAGCATCTTCTCGAAATGCGGGATCTCCCAGCGCTCGTCGACGGAGTAGCGGAAGAAGCCGCCGCCAAGATGGTCGGTGAGGCCGCGTTCGGCCATGCGCGAGAGGGTGAGGCGCGCCATTGCGTGCGCCTGTTCAGGTTCCGAGGAGTTCTGGAATACTCGTCGTCCCGGCCCTTCGACAGACTCAGGANNCGCGCCGGGACCCAGCGCCTTCAATCGCCGGCAAAGACGCCGGGTTCCGGTTTTCGCCGGAATGACGAGAGGATTGCGGCGCGGGCAGCTCTGCCGAGGTCAGCGTCAGCAGCAGCTCGATCTCGCTCGCGTGCGGAA
This sequence comes from Rhodanobacteraceae bacterium, assembly GCA_003142815.1. GTDB lineage: Bacteria > Pseudomonadota > Gammaproteobacteria > Xanthomonadales > Rhodanobacteraceae > Dokdonella_A. The sequence continues at coordinate 205 of PLNP01000048.1, read as the reverse complement.
ACTTCGGGCCGCCGCGATGGCCCCCATTCTCGCTGTCGAAATCCGCAGCGATGCGTTCGAATGCGACGTGGATCGGTCCGTCATTGAGAGCATCCTTATGCGCATCGCTGCGCCCGTGGTCAGCGAGGAAGCGCGCAAGCGCGCCGTTCTGCGAACGGACCTCGTCGGGCTTGTCATCGAACCACGCGCGCACGCCTTCAAGCAT
>PLNP01000014.1 GCA_003142815.1 Rhodanobacteraceae bacterium | reverse complement strand
CTTACCGGCAATCGACTCGATCGCCGCCCACTGCGAAGCGTGATCGCCCTGATGTTCCCGCACCATCCGCACGCCACGCTCACGCACCTCGGGGGAATACTTCGTTGATGTCTTCATGGCTCCATCCTCTCAAGAGTTGGAGCCTCCGGAAAAGCCGGGGCGGTTCACTCGTCAAGCTTTATAGCATCGCACAGGACAATGTCGTTGGAGACGAGGCATGAAGCGAGCAGACTAGACGCTCTGATCGTTTCAATCGCCACGGCTAAGCCGACGGGCTGAACACGCGGGCTCTTTCCCCGCGCTGCCGTGGCAACTATCGAAGGGCACGAGAAGGACCGCCATCATGAAGGGCACCAAGATAACGCCACTACCTTGGTTGACTCCAGCCCACTATTCGGAACTGAAATCATTCACATATCCAGAATGGGCTTGGCTTCTGAGTAGCCGGCTTGGACTGGAGCTCTTACTTCAAGAGTGGGAGATCGCAGATCCCTGCTGCACGCCGAGTCCGCCCAATACCCTTGACCCCTACGAGTGTCTTCGAGCCACTCTGGACGACCATTTCAAGAATCTGGCAGCCACGGGTGTAAGAGTACTTGGCGGAGGTTCGCTGTGTGGAGGCTATTTTCCGAATATTTTCCTCAACGAAGTGGCGCCACCGGTACGCCCACTAACGGTTGGGGAGGCCATCCTGCTAACTCCGGAAATTCTCAGAGGCTTGCCGCGCGCTGCAGTCAGCGTTGAATCATTGCAAAGCGTTATGGAGTCGGGTTTCGTCTTGGAAGCGTCAGGCGTGCGGGAACCGTCGCACATTCCTCGTTACCTCAACTCAGACGAGCGGCGTCAACTCGGCCGGCCAGTCAACAATAGCTTGCTCGTAGTCGACTTGGGACTGGACCGCAGAGAACTGCTGGATGGATTCGCGAAATGGTTGGAGAAGGTACGCCCAGGTGGTCGCGCGTCTATGGCAAAGAAAAAGCTTGATCTAGCAGGGTGGGTGGAAAACGTCGTTGTCCCATACGTGGACTTGGATCACTGGCTCCGTTGGTCCGGTCTTTCCGCCGGACCTACGCAGCGTGCGGAAATGCTAAAGCCGTTCTTCAATGACCGCTGGGGGACCTTCGACCCTAAGAAGCTAAGCCGGACGGTACGGAGCAACAGTGAGGCCTGGTTGTCGGAGGCGACACTGTCCCGATTGAATGCGCGCGTTGCCGTTTCAGTGAGCCGAGAATACGGAGGGTGCCTCGACGATCAGACCGCCACCGAAATACTCGCCTCGCGCGGAGTCTGGTATCGATCTGGACAAGATTAGTTCGTTAGATTTTGGGTTTACTTAAGACTGCTCGCGATGCACTGTCAAACATGACGGTGCTCGACCTAAGGCGCAATGCGCGATCTAGGCTTCACCGCCTTCTAAGGGTGAGGACGACATGACTGATATTCCCGCTTCGACAACTCCGCCGGCATCGCCGACCCAACTCCATCTTCGACCCCGCCAAGCCGCTGCCCGACATGGGGTCAGTTTGTCTTGGCTCTGGGGCGCTATCGCCAATGGCAAGATCAGCGCTCCCCGAAAGATAGGGGCTCGGATCTCTCTCTTCGAGATCAGTTGCCTGGACCGAGAGATTGCGGCCCTCATGAGCGCACAGCGCTCGCGCGCAGCGTGAGGACAGGCCATGCTCAAGAAACCAGAAGGCCCCGGCCGCGCGGGCGCGCGGACCGAGGCCCAAGTTCAATGCTCTGGCGAGCCGCTCAAGAATACCACTGTCGCGCACCTGCGTGTAGTACGCACCTCGCTCGACATGTCCGTGGTTTCGAAGGAAGCCAGGACCTTCGAGACGCGCTATTTCGTCTTGATTGCCGCCACCCGCGATACGCGGCTCACTCGGACTGACACCACGGTGCTGGCTACTATCCTCGAGCACTGCAACTGGCTGGATGGTCGGTGTTTTCCTTCGCTGGTGACCATCGCGGAAAAAGCTAAGGTCGCTGATCGTTCTGTCCCTCGATCAATCGCGAAGCTCTGCGCCTGCGGATACCTCATCCGAATGTCTGGCGGCCACCATCGTTCAAACAGCTACCGGTGGGACCAGTGGAACCGGAACGGACGTGTCTCTCTTGAGCGTGTCACTGACAACCGCGTCACTGACGATGCCGTCAGTGCTGACTGCCAGGTCACTGACAGCGGCATGCGTTCGTCACTGACAAGGGCGTCAGTCGAACCAGTTACAAGCAACCAACCAGAAGAAAGAGCACCAGCCTCGCTGTTCGACAGCGTCCCGGCGCGCGCCGGAACAGCTGAGCGATTTGCCGAATTCTGGGCGGCATTCCCGAAGAAGCAGGGGGCGAAGGACGAAGCGGAATCCACCTGGCGCAGGAAACGCCTCGATCCGCAGGCGAACTTGATCATTGCCCACGTTCTCGCCCGTGCGGCCGGAGACCCACGATGGCTGAAGGACGGCGGACAGTTCATTCCCAACGTGCCGAAATTCCTGCGTAAGGAACTTTGGAACGACGAATGGGAGGTTACCGCACTGCCTCACCGCGGCGCGGGCTCGCCCTTCCGCGTAGCGTCGAGCGGACTTACCTTTGAACAGGCCGATATCGACAACGCCCGCGTCCTTGCGCGGCTCAACCCCGAAAGCCAAGTTGGAGATGCGCCGTGACGCAACCGACGATGTCCTTTTCTCTCACGCCGTCCTCTTGGCCGTGCGACCTGCACGGTGAGTACGCCATGATGCTCGATGACGGGATCCACCCACAGAACATTTGCCCAGCGTGTGCCCGTGAACAGAACGACCGGCGCGAAACCTGGCGCGCGGACTGGCGTTTGCACCGGTGCTGGAAGACATGTGGAATTCCTGAGCGGTTTCGCAATCGCTCGTTCCACAATTACCGGTCGTCCACCGCCAACAAACGCGCTGCGGCGATTGCTAGCGGCTACGCCGAACGGTTCCCCGAGCAGTACGCGCAAGGCGTCGGCCTCCTGCTAACAGGAGACTTGGGGACTGGAAAAACGCATCTGGCCGTTGCGACGCTCACCGAGGTCATGCGGTCGGGACGGACCGGGGCGTTCATCTCGACGACCGAGCTCTTGGCGGCCAAGAAGCCGGGCTATTCCGGCAGCATCACGGATACCGCCAAGTTCGCCACCGTGGACCTGCTAGTGCTAGACGACGTCGGGGCAACCCGGGGAACAGATTGGGAAATCGGCATACATGCCGATCTCTTGAACGCGCGCTACGACGATCGTCTGCCAACGATCATCACGACCAATACTCCGAACTTGGCCGCGTTCGTCGGTGACCGCGCCATCGATCGATTCGAAGAGTCGAAATTAACCGTTCGCCTCGTCGGAGAATCATACCGACGACGAGTTCCGGACGACGAAGTGCTCCGCGCCTCGCCGTTCGCCATCCCGGAACCGCCTCTGGAATTTAAGGCCGAACTCTGGTCATCGGGAAAGGTGATCACGCGGCGGTATGTGATGACCGCTAAGGGCGATGAGAAGATCGTATGCGCGTCTTGAACCTCGAAGCGAAGCGACTACGAGAAGCCATCGACCGGGACGACGTTGACGTCTCCGCCTTGCTCGTGCGCGAATTCATCGTGCAGGTGCTGATCGATGAACAGGGGCTATCAGCGAGCGCGAGAACACTTCTCTGCGACGCGTTGGACGAAATCGAAGGCATCGCTTCCGTCCTCGGCGATTTCATGGACGCGGACGAGAGCACGATGCACTGAGCGCATGAGCGCACACCCACTCATCCATCACATCACTACGGCGACCGCCGATTCGAGCTCTATTGCCACCGATTGATTCGACCAAGAAGAACCCAGATGGCTCCGACGCGTAGCCTGACGGCGCACCCGATCTACCGTCGCCACCCAACCCGTCGCTTGGCACCCAGATCGGACAATCGCTCGGCCAGGGTTGCCAGCAGGGCATGGTGGATGTGCGCGCGATCGGCGGCAACGCGAGGGCTGCAGTGAATGCGGCCGGCTCCTTGATCGGCGACATTCAGCGTGGGGCGGCGCAGGTCGGCGCGGATGGCACGGATGCGCCGACACTGGTTCTGTCTGTCGTGAGCCAGCACAACCCGGCGTTTCCGATGCCGATTTAAGGAAGTTCTACAACACCAAGTATGGGGGCTGATCGAATGGCGCACATCGCAATTCGACCAGTTCGAGGTAGCTGCGAAGCGAAGCCGGTGAAGGCCAAGAGGGCGCGCGTGAAAAACCTGACAAAACCTAACATCGTCACGCCTGAGCGAAAACCGAGAAGGGCCGCCGCGCCGCGCCGCCGTGAACGCTTCGTCAGGGAATACCTGATCGATCTGAATGGCCGCGCCGCTGCCGTTCGGGCTGGCTACAGCGGTGTAACCGCCCGATCGATCGCTAGCGAACTGCTGGCGTTGCCGGAGATCCAAGCGAAGGTAAAGAAGGAAATGCAGGCGCGCTCAGAACGCACTGGCATCACGGCCGACAAGGTCTTGGAACGGTGGTGGGCGGTAGCAACCGCTGACCCCAACGAGCTGATTGAGCTGCGCCGGGTGTGCTGTCGGTACTGCTACGGCAAAGGCCACCGCTACCAGTGGACTCCACGCGAGTTGGCTGAAGCGCTCGCTCAGTTCGAGCGGGACAAGATGTTTGCGGAAGCGAAGGGCGTTACCTTCTCGGCGACATTCGATGCCGCCGGCGGTGTGGGTTACGACCAACGCCAGGATCCGACGAGCGCGTGCCCGGAATGTCATGGGCAAGGCATTGAGATCACGTACCCGAAGGACACGCGCGATCTTTCACCCGAGGGCAAATTGCTCTACGCCGGTGTGAAGAAGACGCACGATGGCCTGGAAATCAAGATGCACAGCCAAGACGCCGCGCTCGTCAACGTCGCCAAACATCTAGGAATGCTCGGGCAACGCATCAAGCACTCGAACGACCCGGATAACCCGATTCCCAGCGCGTGCGTGGTGATGATCCCGGCGAAGGCTTTGCCCGATGATCCGGGCACCTAGCGCGCTCGCGCAGCCGGACGTTGCGTGGGAGCCGACCGAGCGCCAGCGTGAGTTCTTGGCCAGCCCGGACTGGGAAGTGCTTTACGGCGGCGCCGTAGGTCGCCGCGACCGGTGATCTGTTCCGGGCTGAAGCCTTCGACCCACTGCGTGTTCACCACCTGCCACGCGTCCTCATCGATACGCGGTTGCGCACTTGCCGCGTGTCGGCGCTGCGTGCCCTGCTGATGTGCCTGGCGGGCCGCCTAGCCAGGGTTGCCTGCATTGCGCGCCCTCTCGCGGCTGATCGTGCTCGGATCGCGCTTCACGTGCTCGCCGATCTCGCGGGAGGAAAAACCGCCGCGATGCAGGTGCTGAATCTGGTAGCGTTCGTTCTGGCTCAGGTGCGTGGTGCTCATGTGCAGTTCCACTTGGCGGTGAAGCTGTGCACGCTACCGCGCCTGCGCCTCTAAAGCGTGGACGGCTGCACCTGCGTAGCAGGGTCCCCCGGGGCCGCTGTATGCCGGGCCTCCAAGGCCATCGTAAGCCAATCCGCTTGGACCCGCGTAACAGGCGCCACGGGGACCGCCACAGCCCGGTCGTCGCTAAAAAATGCGATAGCGACACTGGCCGAAGCCGCTACAAAACAACAGGCCGGCACTGCTACCGGCCTTTTTCTGCGGACGCTGAGTGGGCTCAGCCGCCCTTCGTATGGCTACCCATGAACATGTTGTGCTCCTCCGTCGTCTTGATTCAAGTCGAGAACTCTATAGCGGTATGTTACGTCTTGGTCTGGAGGCAGCGCACCGAAACTGGTTCGTTCCTGTGCGCCTGGTTGCAAGTTGATTGAAGCGGGCAATGTTCTGAGTTTGACGGAACCAACCTCTTCCGGATCGATGCTGATTGCGTTGTTGTCAAGCGAATTCGTGAAGACAACCTCAAACTCCCCAATGAATCGGTTTGAGCCACACACGTCCACATCATTGGCTTTGCTCCATCCATCAAAGAGGTACTCAAGCACAATCTCACCATCTGGAGGGATCTGCAACTCTAGGTGAGTATCATACTGCGGGTTATCAAGCGTCAATCGGTGGGGGTACGGCAAATGTTCATGTGGTGCCTCAAAGCGATTTGGCCCATCCGCCCGTGTTATGCGCACGTATCGGACCAAGCCTAGGTCACAAGTCAGCCCTGGCAGCCCATCCAGTCCAATCTTTAACGGCATCTTCTGCTCGTATCGATCGTGCTTCATCATGTTCACGATAGTTATATGAATGGAGTTGGTCGTCTTAACAAACTGGCGGTCCGGTGACAGCTCCACGAATTGCACTGTTTGAACCATCTTCCGCCCGCTAGCCCCCAACAGCATGATCTGCTTCTTGAGGTATTCGTTTGCTTTCGGACTCTCCGGCCGCCGAGCCGAAAACAAGAATGCAATCCGGTCGTCCAAGGCCTCTTCTTCCGGGCGGCGTGTCGATGCCAGGAATGCGAAAGCTCCGAGGAGGGTGAAGGCCGCAATGCCCGCCAAGACTGCGTCTAAGAACGGAAAAATTTTACCCGGAGACACCCTTAAGCTTCGAAGTGGGATGCCGTATATGGCAGCCGTGACGTAGTAGCCCGCTGCTGTTAGCACCGTCGAAATCACAATTGCTAGGGCTAAGTGTCTGGTGGCCTTCCGCAGATTGGGTGGAAGGTTCTGCCACCTACTGACTACGCCGGTCGCGAACATAGCCGCGAGCTTACTCATTCTCAGGCCCCCTTGCATCGATTCGGCGCACGCCCTAGAAGCAGCATACGGGCCGACCACTAGCGGGCAAAAATTGGTAGCCAGTTAGGTAGCTGCCTGCATGATGGCGAATATTTGTTAGATATTTACCTTATAAATCAATAGAGTACGGAAAGACATCAGAAATTCATGAAGTAACCGCCGTTGACCGGAATGTTTGCGCCGGTGATGAAGCCAGCGTCTTCGGCGCAAAGGAAATCAACGACGCGCGCGATCTCGTAAGGCTCACCGAGGCGTCCGACCGGAATCGCGGCGACGATATGGTTGCGGATGTCCTCGGGCACGGCCATGACCAGCGCCGTGTTGCAGTAACCCGGTGAAACGCTGTTCACGGTCACGCCCTTCTTCGCGACTTCGCGGGCGAGCGCCATCGTGAGTCCGTGCATGCCCGCCTTCGCGGCCGAGTAATTGGTCTGGCCGAACTGGCCGGTTTGCCCATTCACGGACGAGATGTTGACGATGCGCCCGAAGCCTTGGTTGGTCATGCCGTCGACCACGTGGCGGCACATGTTGAACACGCCTTCGAGGTTCACCTTGAGCACGTCGCCCCATTGCTCCTGCGCCATCTTGCGCAGGCTCGTGTCGCGCGTGATGCCCGCTGCGTTGACCAGGATCGACACCTCGCCGTGCGTATCTTCGATGTGCTTGACGAAGTCGGCGCAGGCCTGAAAGTCAGCGACATCCAGCGCTTCGAAGCTGACCGAGTCGCCGAACTCCGCCATTTCGGTGCGGAACGCATCGATGCGTTCGCTGCGCGAGGCGAGATCGGCGACGATGACCTTGTGGCTCGAACGGGCCAGGTACTTGCAGATTTCCGTGCCGAGTCCGCCAATCCCGCCGGTGACGATGGCGATGCGCTTGTCCATCGATTATCCCTTCATTCGTGCGCTGCGGCATGCGACGCCGTGCATTTGCTGCGATGCAATGGCGTCGGCCGCCGGAATGACGGCGGTGTTCCGCGTGCGCCCGCTCAGGACTTGCTGTCCTTTTTTGGCTTGCCTTGCGTGCCGTCACGCACGCTGTTCGCAGCCGCGGTAAGGAAGCCCTGCTGCATGGATTTCCAGAGATCCACGTTGCGCTCGGTCATGTCGTTGAGCATAGACCACGGCGTCTGCCCGATGATGCTGTTCAACTGGCTGCGGAACTGGTGCTGCTGATCGAGGAAGACCTGCAGGCTGCGTTCCAGATAGCCGCCCATGAAGCCCTGCAGTGAATCACCGTAGAAGCGGATGATCTGCGAGAGCAGCTTGGTGGTGAACATAGGCACGCCGCGATCCTCGTAATCCGAGATGATCTGCAGCAACACGGAGCGGGTCAGGTTCTCGCCGGTCTTCGCGTCGCGGACTTCGAACTCTTCTTCTTCGAGTACCAGCTGGCGAACTTCCTCCAGTGTGATGTAACTCGAAATCTCGGTGTCGTAGAGACGACGATTAGGGTACTTCTTGATGATGCGCAGTTCAGTCATCGCCTAACGCTAGCAGAATGTGCGGCGGTGCACCAGAGATAGGCTCTTCCAATGACAGATGAGCCTGGAAGGGGTGCTGTGATTCCAACGACACATGAGCCTGAGCGGTTCGAGGTCGGGTCATCGTTGGAGAAGATTTGGCCGAGTGTTGGTCGCATCTGCAGCGCTGCGTTTAGCGCTGCGTTTGTGTGGAGTGGGGCAGCCGCGACCAGCCACCCGCGCGAGATTGGCGAAATCGCTATTCATGGCATACGGGAAGCGGTCTCCGGACACACGGATCGCGCTTTCTGCGATCGCCCATTCAAGCGCGATGGCTCCACAACTGCGTGGAGGTGATGCAAGCGGCCGCCATGGCTGGCCGTTCTTGGCGGACCCGCCCGCTCGGCATCTATGCCTCGCCTGGTGAACGTCCGCAGCCGATGCCCGTGGGCATCGGCTGCGGCGTTCACCAACCCATGTACTGCCCGCCGTTGATGGCGAGGTTGGCGCCGGTGATCCAGCGTGCCTGTTCGTCGGTGAAGAAACCGACCGCGTAGGCGATTTCGTCCGGGTCGCCGAGTCGGCCAATCGGAATCTGCGCGACGATTTTCGCGCGCACGTCCTCGGGAACCGCCATCACCATGTCGGTGCCGACGTAGCCGGGCGAGACCGTATTCACGGTGATGCCGAGTTTCGCATTCTCCTGCGCCAGCGAAATCGTGAAGCCATGCATGCCTGCCTTGGCTGCCGCGTAGTTGGCCTGGCCGTACTGGCCCTTCTGGCCATTGATCGAGCTGATCTGCACGATGCGGCCCCACTTGCGTTCGCGCATGCCATTGATGACTGGACGCGTCACGTTGAAGCAGGAGCCGAGGTTGGTGTTGATGACGTCTTGCCACTGCATCGCGTTCATCTTGTGGAACGTGGTGTCACGCGTGATGCCAGCGTTGTTGATCAGGATATCGACCGGCCCGAGCTGCTTTTCTACTTCGCGCACCATCGCTTCGGCGGCCGCGGGATCGGCCACATCGCCCTTGGCGATCGCGAACTCGAAACCGTCCTTGCGCTGCGCTTCCTGCCAGGCGGTTGTCTTCACCTCGTCGCGATAGTTGGTCGCGACCTTGTGGCCGAGCTTGGCGAGATGCCTGCAAATGGCGGTGCCGATTCCGCCGGTTCCGCCAGTGACCAGGGCGACGCGTGTCGTCATGACTCGTACTCCTTCATGTGGTTCGTTGCGAGCGACGCCGGAAGCGTCGCCGCAATTGTGCCCGCCGCTTCAATAAGTTTCCTCCCGCACCGCCGCAAACGGCAAGCGCAGGTTGGTCGCGCGCGGAATTCGACTTGAATCGAAATCGCGAATGGCGCGCGAAAGCAGCGTCGCAAGCTTATCCGCATGGGGCGCTTCCTGGCCGAGAAGCCCGAGCGCCGCGCGCAGTGCCGGCAGTGGATCGGTCGCGTCGACTGGCAATGCTGCTTCGTGCTGCGGCACTGTGGTCGACCGCATGTTCACCGGCAATCGCGATAACGATGGCGCCGGCGTCGCGTACTTCGACATTGTCATGGTCCTGCAGCTCGCGCTCGGCTTTCTCGCGTCATTGATCGTGATGTGGTTTCCGCGCCGACGCCGGTGGCGCCAGGCTTGCGGGGCGCGAGTCGATGATCTCGGCGCTGCAGAGGCTGGGCGGCAATCAGGGCGAGAGCACGCTGCCGAAGGCGATGGCGGCGTTTGGTATCTCGGGCGACGGCGGTATTGCGCGCCTCCTGATGAGCCATCCACTGCTTGCCGAGCGCATTGCCGTGCTGTGCGCAGCTGACTGAGCGGCTGGCGTTGGCGGCCAACGGTCGCGGCGCCGCTCCCGCACGCGCATGGGTTTCTCTAGCAGGAGCGCTGCAAGCGCGACCGATGCGGATACGAGTCGTAACGGTGGTCGCGGCTGCGCCGCTCTACAGAAGCAGGATTTTATGCAGGAGCGCCGAAGGCGCGGCCAGAGCATCGCACGTGCTCGGTGATGTGGCTGGCCCATGATCGGCGGTCGCGGCTGCGCCACTCCTACAGAAGCAAGACTTTATGTAGCTGCGCCGGAGGCCGCCGCGCCAAGGATCTTCTCGGGTTCCTGCAGGAAGTTGCCCTGCACGAAGTTGACGCCGCAGTTGAACAGGATCGACATGTTCGCCGCTTCCTCGACGAATTCGGCGACCGTCAGCTTGCCGGCGTGGTGTGCCTGCTCACAGATGTCCTTGATCTTGTCCTGGTTTTCCTTGTGCTTGGGCAGATCGGTCATGAAGTTGCGGTCGATCTTCAGGTAGTGCGCAGGAATATGCTTGAGCAGCTGGAACGAATTGAGCCCCGAGCCGAACTGTTCGAGCGCGAACTCGCAGTGGATCTGTTCGAGACCCTTGGCGAACGCGCGCGCCAGCTTCAGGTTGGTGACGACCTTGCTCTCGGGCATCTCGAAAACCAGTGAATCGCCGCGCTGGCGTGACGCCTTCAGCTGCTGCGCGATCCATGGCAGCAGCGTTTGATCGTCGAGCGATTGCGGCGTCAGCTTGACGAAAAACGTAGTGCGATGGCCGGCGCGTTCGCGGTCGGCGATTGCACGGATTGCATTCGCGATGACCCAGCGGTCGATGGCCGGCAGCTTGCCGTGTCGTTCCGCGATGGGCAGGAACTGATTCGGCAGAATTTCTCCGTTCGGGCCGTTCATGCGCAGCAGGATTTCGTAGAAATCGCCTTCGGCGCCGTGCAGGCTGATGATCGGCTGGTAGTAGAGAACGAAGCCATCGTTCGCGAGCGCGTGATCGATCATCGCGAGCGCATGTCGTGCGCCTTCCGCGGCGGCCTTGTCGTGTTCGGATGGATCGATGAGATGGACTCGGTTGCCGCCTTCGCCCTGCGCCGCACGCAAGGCCGTGCTGGCCAGATTCAGGACGGTTGTGGCGTTCGCGCTCTTCTCGCCGATCAATGCGCCGCCGCCGCTGACGGTCAGGCTGATCGATTGCTTGCCGACCTCGAAGATGCGTTCGCTGAATGCATTGCGCAGCGTTTCGCCGAGCTGCCGCATCGCCTCGCCCGTGCGCTCGGTCGCGAGCACTCCGAACATATGTTCGGCCACGCGCCCGGCAATATCGGATGCGCCAAGATGCTTGCGCAGCAGGGTGGCCAAGTCGCCGAGCACGACGTCGGCATTACCGAGGCCGATCGTATCCAGCACCTGCTTGAAATTGTCCGGTTCGATCAGCAGCAACGCCTGATCGCTCTTGCCGTTGGCGGCCTGTGCTGTGGCCTGTTCGATCTGGGTCAGCATGTGCTGGCGGTTGAACAGATCGGTGACCAGGTCCTTCGAGCGCAACGTATCGAGCTCTTGTTCCAGATTCGGGTCGGTGGTCTGCAGACGGAACGTGATCTGCTGGCAGGCCTCGCCTTCATAGCTCGCCTCGGCAAATTCCATCGTCGCGCCGAACGTGGTGCCATCGCTGCGCTTGGCCTTGAGGTTCAGGCGTTGCGGCGGCTTCTCGCCCTTCGACAGGCGCTTGAGCAATGTCTTGAAGTCGTCGGCGTCCTCGGACGCGATCATGTCCAGGATCGACATGCCTTCGACGTCCTCGAACTCGTCCAAGCCGAACATTTCGAGATACGCCTTGTTCGCACGTACATGCATACCCTCGTGCACGAACGCGATCGGATCGCGCGAGGAATCGAGCAACGCGTCGCAGCGACGTTCCGATTCACGCAGCGATGCCTCCAAGCGGCGCACGCCGCGGCGCATCGCCAGCGCCTCGAATTCGCGCCGGATCACCATTTGCACGTGTTCATGCGAATCGCGGAGCACGAACGCCTGTGCGCCATCGCGGAACGCGGTGACGATCGCGCCCTCGGACAGGCCGTGCCCGCAGGCGATCAACGTGATGTCGTGGCCGCCGCGCGCAGCGGCGTCGCGAATTTGTGGAAGCTTGAGCTCGTTGCAGGTGAGATCCGCCACGATCAGGTCGGGCGTCTGCTGTTCGAGCGCGGCTTCCAGTTCCACCTCGTTGCTCGCGCGCGCCGGACGCACCGCGATGCCGCCGTTGCGCAGGTTGCTGATGAACTGCTCCGCGTCCTCGACGGAATCGTCGATCAGGAGCAATTTGATGATGTTGTCGGCTCGATTCATCGGTTGCGGGTCAGCGGTTGTGCATCATTAGGAAAAATCCAACCGGGCTTCGGACTGGGCCACCGCGAAGACGCCGGTCTTGTTGCAGGCAGCGGCGGCGCGGATGTGCCGGGACGGCGAGAGGAGCGCGCTGCGAGCATCGATCCTGACGTGAACATTGATTATGTACCGGATTCGGCGGCACATTTCCATCGGGCGCTCTACAACGGCAGTTTATACGGAGCGCCGACGATCTCGCGAACCAGTCGTGGCACCAGGTAGCCGGGCAGCCGCTCGCGCAGTGCGCGGAGCAATGCGAGGGCACGTTCGTCGTCGATCTCGAAGTGCGCCGCACCGGCGACGCGATCGAGCTGATGCAGGTAATAGGGCAACACGCCGCCATCGAACAGGCGCTCGGACAGCGCGCAGAGTGCATCGGCGCTGTCGTTGACGCCGCGCAGCAGCACCGCCTGGTTCAACAGCGTCGCGCCGGCGTCGCGCAGCGCAGCGCAGGCGGCGATGACCGATCCGTCGATCTCGTTGGGATGATTGGCGTGCAGCACGACAACACGCTGGAACGGCAGCGCGCCCAGCCAGGCGGTGAATTCCGCATCGACCCGCTCGGGCAGGACGATCGGCAGGCGGGTATGGATGCGCAGGCGGAGGATGTGAGGAATCGTGGCCAGCGCATCCGTGAGTTCGGCGAGCTTCGACGTCGCCAGCGACAACGGATCGCCGCCGGAAAGAATCACCTCGCCGATTGAGGTATCGCTGCGCAGATGGGCGAGTGCCTGCTCCCACCGGTTCACCGCCGCGGTTTCCTCGGCGTACGGAAAATGGCGGCGAAAGCAGTAGCGGCAATGCACCGCGCACGAACCCGTCGCGATCAGCAGCGCGCGCCCGTGGTACTTGTGCAGAACGCCTTTCGCCGCGCGTGCGGCGATATCACCGACGGTGTCATGGCTGAAACCGGGCACTTCGCCGAGTTCGGCGGCCTGTGGCAATACCTGCAGCAGCAGCGGGTCGGCCGGGTCGCCGCGGCGCATCCGCGCGACGAAACCTCGTGGCACGCGCAACGGGAATCCGCTGTCGGCGCCCGGTAGCAGATCGGCCGCGTGCCCGGAAAGATCGAGCAGGCTGAGCAGTTCGAGCGGATCGGTGACCGCGTCTCGCCACAGCTGCTGCCAGCGCACGGGCTGCGCCAGAACGCGGTTAGCAGGTATCATTGCCGGCACAGGTCGAATTCATTCGGCGATGGGGAATCGACCATTTTAGCCGCTTTCATCGAGCGGCTTTTTTCAGCACGCGCGGTCTTTCCGCGAGCTCGGCCAACGGCCGGACTTTTCAATGAAAACGGGAGCTTTGCATGGCCAGCTATGGCATGAACGACGTCAAGAACGGCCAGAAGATCATCGTGGATGGCCATCCCTGCACGATCGTCGACACCGAGTACGTCAAGCCCGGCAAGGGTCAGGCGTTCACTCGCGTCAAGTACCGCAACCTCAGGAGCGGGCGCACCGTCGAAATGACGATGAAGTCGACCGACACGGTCGACGCGGCCGATGTCGTCGACACCGATATGGAATTCCTCTACTCGGACGGCGAGTTCTGGCATTTCATGGACCCGGAAACGCACGATCAGGTCGCCGCCGACAAGACCGCGATGGCCGATGCGGCATCTTGGCTCAAAGGCAACGAAGTTTGCATCATGACGCTGTGGAACGGTGCACCTCTGGTGGTGACGGCCCCCATTTTCGTTGAACTGGAGATCGTCGAGACCGATCCCGGGGTGCGCGGCGACACCTCCGGTGGCGGCGGCAAGCCGGCCAAGCTGGAAACCGGCGCAGTCGTGCGTGTGCCATTGTTCGTCGGGCAGAACGAGAGGATCAAGGTCGACACCCGCTCGGGCGAATATATCTCGCGCGTGAAATGATGGCCGAGGATCGAGACGAGGCACGCCCTAGCGGTTCACTCTCGTTCGACCAAGCGAGGTTTTGAACAAACCATCGACGGTCTCCCATCCCGTTCGTGCTGAGGTATCGAAGCACGAACGGCACGATGTCCGTTCACCCTTCGATACCTCAGGGCGAACGGATGGAAGTCTTTCATAAAGCCTCGGTCCTCGACATTCGCTCATGCAACCGATCGACCTTTTGATCGAACCACGCTGGCTCGTCCCGGTTGAGCCGCACGGCGTCGTGCTCGAAAACCATGCGGTCGCGATCGATGGCGACCGCATCGTCGCGGTATTGCAGGTCGCCGAGGCGCGCGCACACTACGCGCCGCGCGAACGCGTGGAACTCGCCGAGCACGCGCTAATCCCTGGCCTGATCAACGCGCACACGCACAACCCGATGACCTTGATGCGCGGGCTCGCCGACGACCTGCCACTGATGCGCTGGCTGCAGGAACACATCTGGCCGGTCGAAGCCAGGTTCATGGGGTCGGAGTTCGTGCGCGACGGCGTCGAACTTGGCGTAGCCGAGATGCTGCGCGGCGGAACCACCTGCTGCAACGAGAACTATTTTTTCCCGGACGTGCAGGCGGCGACCTATCGCCAACTCGGCTTCCGCGCGATGGTCGGCTTGCCGATCATCGAATTCCCGACCGCGTGGGCGCAAACACGCGACGAATATTTCGAGAAGGGCCTCGCGGTCCATGACGAGTTCAAGGGCGAGGCGCTGCTCGGCACCTCGCTGGCGCCGCATGCGCCCTACACGGTCGCCGACGCGAGTTTCGAGCGCATCCGCATACTTTCCGATCAGCTCGATCTGCCGGTGCACCTGCATCTGCACGAAACCGCGCAGGAGGTTGAAGACTCCAAGCGTGAACATGGTGCCCGTCCGTTCGCGCGCATGCAGGCGCTGGGCTTGGTCAACGACCACTTGATCGCGGTGCACATGACCCAACTGACCGATGCCGAGATCGCGGCTTGCGCCGAGGCGGGCGTTTCGGTCGTGCACTGCGCGGAGTCGAACCTGAAGCTCGCCTCGGGTTTCTGCCCCACCGAGAAGCTGCGCCGCGCCGGCGTCAACCTCGCCCTCGGCACCGACGGCGCTGCCAGCAACAACGACCTCGACATGGTCGGCGAGATGCGCAGCGCTGCGCTGCTCGCCAAGGCCGTCGCGAATGACGCCAGTGCGCTGGATGCCGCGAGCGCATTGCGCGCTGCAACGCTGAATGGAGCGAAAGCACTCGGCTGGAACGAGCGCATCGGCTCGATCGAGCCCGGCAAGCAGGCCGATCTCACCGCAATCCGCCTCGACGACATCGAAACGCAACCGCTCTACCACGTGATCTCGCAACTCGTCTACGCCGCCGGCCGGCATCAGGTCAGCGATGTCTGGATCGCCGGACAGCGTAAGCTGCGCGATCGCGTATTGGTCGATCTCGATGTCGGCGAGCTGCGCGGGAAGACGCAGCGCTGGCGCGAGCGGATCGTGACGTGAACCGATCGTGATCCTGTTGAAGATGAATCTGTTACTTCCATTAACGCTGGCAGGACTCGCCGCAGGTGTCGGAGGATGCGGGCAAACGCAATATGCGGGAGACGGTCGGCTCGAAAAAATACCGCGGCCTCAATGGCTTTGTACCGATCGGTACATCGTTCATTTGGGATCGGTTGACCTTTCGGAACCCACAATCAAGGTCTACACCCTCGCGGGGTTGCCCTCAACCGAGTTTGTTGTGGGATTCGATGTCGCTGCTGTCGAGCGAAACCGTGACGTGTCTGCTGCAAAGCCCGTACATTCGGTTGTTCGAGTAATGTTGACGAACGAGCGTGGTGAGACCGTGGTATCGACGGGTGGGCTTTTGTCGGATTGGACGTGGTCGAGTGCAAGCAATGCTCTAAGGGACTCTTTCGTTTATCAGCGCGGAGAGCAAAGCGAGCATCCCATTGGCAACGACACCGTGGAAGTGCGGCGAGAAAAGGTAGCGCCTGATGAAGGATGGGGTTCATATTTCACTCCGCGAACGAAAGGAAAATATATTTTGCGGGTCGCTGTCCAGCGCGGTGAGCCTGATGCAAAGCACTACAGCGTGAGCGTAAACGTCGAAGGTGGCGAAGGATGTGAGCTGTGACTACGACCTCGGAGAATGTAAATCGAGGCGAGGTAGCCAAGTTTGAGCGTTTGGCTGCGCGCTGGTGGGACCCCGACGGCGAATCGCGCCCGCTGCACGACCTGAATCCCGTTCGTTTCGGCTACATCGCCGATCGCGCGACGCTGAAAGGCGTGCGTGCGCTTGATGTCGGCTGCGGCGGCGGTCTGCTCAGTGAGGCGCTCGCGCGCGCTGGCGCCGAGGTGACCGCGATCGATCTCGCGCCGGCCGTGCTCGATGTCGCGCGCCTGCATCTGCACGAGAGCGGGCTCGCGGTCGACTATCGCGAGCGGAGCGTCGAGGCGCTCGCGGCCGAGATGCCGGGCGCGTTCGATGTCGTCACCTGCATGGAGATGCTCGAACACGTACCCGACCCATCCAGTGTTATCCGCGCTTGCGCCACCCTGCTCAAACCAGGTGGCAAGCTTTTTCTCTCGACGTTGAACCGCACGCCGCTCGCGTTCGGCGCGGCGATTCTCGGCGCCGAGTATCTGTTGCGCCTGTTACCGCGCGGCACCCATCACTACGCGCAATTGCTCAAGCCGAGCGAAATCGCGGCGGATCTTCGCGGCGCGGGCCTCGCGCTCGACGATCTCTCCGGCATCGCCTACAACCCGCTCACGCGCAAGGCATGGCTGGCCGGCAGCGTCGCGGTGAACTACCTCGCCTGCGCGTCGAAACCGGAACACGATCGCGGATGATTTCACGCAGCAAACTACTTTTCCTCTCCCCCAGCGGCAAAGCCGCTGGGGGAGAGGGAGAGACAGCATGAGCGTCATCACGCCGCCACGCGCGGTGTTCTTCGACCTTGATGGCACGCTCGTCGATTCCGCACCGGACCTGATCGCGGCCGTGCAGGCGCTGTGCGCCGAACTCGGTGCGCCGCCGCCGGATGCCGAGGCCGTGCGCGAAGTCGTTTCGGCCGGCGGGCGCGCAATGCTGCGGCGCAGTCTGCCCGGTGCCGACGACGTGATGATCGATCAATGGCTGCCGCGGTTTCTCGATCTGTATTCGGTGAACATGGCTGTGCACACGTGCCTTTACGCCGGCATGGCCGACGTGCTGGGTGTGCTCGAAGCGCGCGGCATCGCGTGGGGCATCGTCACCAACAAGCCCGGTTGGCTCGCCCGCCCGATGCTCGCACAGCTTCAGTTGAGCGCGCGTTGTGCGGCGCTGGTCACCGGCGACTGCCTGGCCGTCAAGAAGCCTGATCCGGCGCCGGTGCTGCGTGCTTGCGAACTCGTCGGTGTCGACGCGGCTGCGTGCGTCTTCGTCGGCGACGACCTGCGCGATGTCCAGGCGGGCGGTGCGGCTGGCCTGCGCACGATCGCCGCTGCCTGGGGCTATCTCGATGGGGGTGATCCGCATGCCTGGGGTGCGGATCATGTCAGCGCTGCGCCGCTGGATCTGCTTGACGTGCTCGGGCTGCGCTGAATGACCGACGTGGCCGTCGACACGCCGCTGGCGAGCTTCGAGACGAAGTGGGCGGCGGCGCATCCGGAATTCGAGCTTGGGCTGAAGTTCGTCGCGGAACGCGAATGGCGCGCGCAAAGCGCGTTCGCGTGCCTGGTGTTCGAGCTCGAGCACGCCGCGTTCGCGATCCGCGAAGCGGAGCCTGCCACGATCAAGCTGCAATGGTGGGCCGAGGAATTCGCGCGCGCCGGCAAGGGCGGCGCGCGCCATCCGCTGACCCAGGCGCTGGCCGCGCATCGAGGATTCGCTACGATCCCGCCCGCGCGCTGGTACGAGGCGATTTCCGGTGCGCTCGCACAGCGCGATCCGGCGCCGGCGGCGGATCGCGCCGCGCTGCTCGAGGGTTATGCGGCGCTGTATCGACCACTGGCGGCGATCGAGGCGGCGTTGTTTCCCGCGGTCGAGGCTGCGGCGGCCACGTGCGTGCGCAGCCTCGTACATGCGCTGCGCGAAACCGCGGCGCTGGGCGACGCGTTGCGCGACGGCCGCCTGCTGCTGCCGCTCGATCTACTGGCGAAGCATCGACTCGCGCGCGGCGATCTCGCACGCGCATCGCCGCAACAGGTTGCCATGCTGCGTGAATGGTTGCTGGCGCTGTCATTCGATTTTTCGGCAGCGGCCGGTGCGCACATGCGAGTGGGCGCGTTGCACGCGGCGGCCGCGAGCGCGGATCGCTGGCGCGCACGCATGGCTGCGCGTGCGGTCGATCCTCTGGCCACGTTGAATGCGTCGTTTGCGCGGCTGCCGTTGCGCGCGACCTGGGCCGCCTGGCGGGCCGGGCGGCATTCGCAGCAGTGACCACTCGGCAAGCCTGCTAGGCTATTGAGTAGCCTGCGCGCAACCCCCAACTAGGAAACGCCGAACGAGCCTGTGCCGCTCCTACAAAGAAAAGGTATCGCCATCTGGCCTTTGTAGGAGCGCTGCAAGCGCGACCGGATTTGTTCACCCCTTCACCGGCATTAGGGCGCAAAAGACAGCCGACTCACACTCGGCCCACCCCGATCCGTTTCGAGAAGCAATTGCATGTCGTCCAAACAGAACACCCGGCGCGCGATGCCCGACGTCGCCAGCGAGCCGCACACAGATCATGCCGGCGCACTCGATTGGGTCGGCATGGACGAAATCGAGATGCCGGTCATGCTAGCCGGTGCCGACACACCTGTGCAGCGCCTGAGCGCGCGCGTCGCCGCGTTCGTGAACCTCAACAGCGCCGATGCGCGCGGCATCCACATGTCGCGACTGTATCTGCATGTCGACCGGAATCTGTCCACCGAGCCGCTGACGCCGGCCTCGCTGCGCCGCCTGTTGCGCGACTTTCTCGATTCGCACGAAGGCCTGTCCGATCAAGCGATGCTGCGCGTGCGTTTCGATCACCTCGTTCGCCGCGGCGCGCTTGCCAGTGAACATAGCGGCTGGCGATCTTATCCGGTCGAAATCACGGCGCGCATGGACGGCGCCGGGTTCGCAGTCGAACTCGGCGTCGAGGTGCAATACTCGAGTACCTGTCCAGCGTCCGCTGCGCTCGCGCGGCAGCTTATCCAGGAGCGCTTCGCCAGCGATTTCGCGAGCGACACATCATGTGGTCGTGAAGCGGTGTGGGCGTGGCTTGGCAGCACGCAGGGCATCGTCGCGACGCCGCACGGCCAGCGTAGCGCTGCGAAGGTGCGCGTGAAGCTTGCACCTGGTTTCGAGTTTCCGATCGTCGACCTCATCGACCTCGTCGAAAACGCGCTGCAGACGCCGGTGCAGACCGCGGTCAAGCGCGAGGACGAACAGGCGTTCGCACTGCGTAACGGCCAGAACCTGATGTTCTGCGAGGACGCGGCGCGTCGCATCCAGCGCGCGCTCGACGCCGACGAGCGCATCGCCGATTTCTGGTTGCGTGCGTCGCACTATGAGAGCCTGCATCCGCATGATGCGATCGCGGTGGCGACGAAGGGTGTTGTTGGCGGCTACGGCGCGGATTGCGCATAGCCTCGGGCGATTTGGAGCTTGCGCACAGACCACTAGGCGTCGCGATTCTCCTGCACGATCCATTCGGCCCAGTCCTGCCCGCAGCGTTCACAGCGAAACAGCGTTCGGATGCGATCGCGCAAGCCGTGGTAGCCGATATGCAAGTGCGCAGGCAGTTGCAGAAGCCATTTGTCGAACTGCATGGACGATTCGGTTACTGGCCAGATTGAATGCCAGTCAGCAGCAATGGATCCAGCCGCACATCGAACCAGTTCAAGCCCCAGTGCAGATGCGGCCCGGTCGCGCGGCCGGTCTTGCCGACGGCGCCGATGATCTGGCCCTGTTCGACACGGTCGCCGACTTTCACGTCGATGCGCGACATATGCAGGAAATTTGAGCTGACGCCGTGGCCGTGATCGATCAGCACGGTGCCGCCAGGGAGGTAGAGGTCCGGGGCAGCGAAGGTGACGAGGCCGCCGGCTGGCGCCTTGATCGGTGTGCCCTGCGGCACGGCGATGTCCATACCCGAATGCGGCGCCTTCGGTATGCCGTTGTAGATGCGCTGGTTGCCGAAGCGCCCGCTGATGCGACCTTCGACGGGCCAGATGAAGGTTTCCATGAAGTCGGCGCGTGCATCGTCGCGCACTCTTGCGGCGACCACGCGTGCCTGTTCGTGCCTGATTCGCTCGGCGATCTCGGGCGGCGGTTCGACGGTCTTCGGCGGCACGCCGTCGACTCTTTCGATCGGCCAGTCGCGCGGCGTCACGGCGATCTCCTCGCGCACGTGTCGGCCGTCGGGGCGACGCACGTCGACCGACACGGGGCCTTTCTCGTCGCGGCCGATGCCGAAGACGACATCACCGGCGGGCGTGACGAGCAGGTCGCGGTCGGCGTAGCGCACCTTGCTGTCCGGCTCGACCTTGCCGATGACCAGCGCGCCTTGCGAGGTGGATTGCGGAAAACTGATGCATTCCGCGCAGCCGGCAGGTGCCGATTGCGCGCAGAGCGCCAATGCAAGAAGAGCGCCTGCGAATTGTCCGCTG
Source organism: Rhodanobacteraceae bacterium (assembly GCA_003142815.1). GTDB lineage: Bacteria > Pseudomonadota > Gammaproteobacteria > Xanthomonadales > Rhodanobacteraceae > Dokdonella_A. The sequence continues at coordinate 1,980 of PLNP01000014.1, read as the reverse complement.
CGACCGAGACCCTGTAAGAGCGGCTTCAGCCACGATGTTTTTGTGTTTCCTGGAACGCTGAAAAAGCGAGCATTGCGGCTGAAGCCGCTCCTACAGGAGCATGAGTTCGGCGCAAGGTGTGTATCGGACGCCATCACCGCGCGAATTCCAGCCGCGCACCGCGCACCGAGTCGTCGGGCTTTCCCTCGTGCCAGGCGAGCCGACCGTTCACGAACGTCGCCGCAATGCTGGAGCGGAACGTGGTGCCTTCGAACGGCGTCCACGAGCACTTCGACAGCACGTTCGCGGCAGCGACCGTGTGTTGCTTGTTCGGATCGACCAGCACCAGATCCGCGTGATAACCCTCGCGCAGATAGCCGCGCTCGCACACATTGAACAGCGTCGCCGGCGCGTGCGTGACGGCCTCGACGACGCGTTCCAGGGTGAGCTTGCCGTCGAACACACGTTCCAGCGCGCATTGCAGCGCGTATTGCACCAGCGGCAAACCGGACGGCGCGCGCGGGTATTTCGCGGATTTCTCGGTGACCAGATGTGGCGCGTGATCGGTTGCGAGCACGTCGATGCGGCCCTCGGCGAGCGCTTGCGTGATCGCGTCGCGATCGGCCGCGGTCTTGATCGCCGGATTGCATTTGATCAGATGACCGAGGCGCGCGTAGTCGGCGTCGCAGAAATGCAGGAAATGCACGCAGGTTTCCGCGGTGATGCGTTTGCCGGCGACGGGGCCGGGTTCGAACAGCGCACACTCCTCGGCGGTCGAGATGTGCAGTACGTGCAGACGCGTGTCGTGCTTTCTCGCGAGCGACGTCGCGAGCAGGGTCGACTTCATGCACGCCTCGCGTGAGCGGATCAGCGGGTGCTGCTCGATCGGGATGTCGTCGCCCCAGCGTGCGCGCGCCCTCTCCTCGTTGGCGAGGATCGTCGGCGTGTCCTCGCAGTGCGTGATGATCGGTACCGGCGCGTCACGGAAGATCGCGTCCAGCGTGGCTGGATCATCGACCAGCATGTTGCCGGTCGAGGCACCCATGAAGACCTTGATGCCGGGCGCGGCCTTCGGATCGAGCGTGCGGATATCGGCGAGATTGTCGTTGGTCGCGCCGAGATAAAAGCCGTAGTTCGCGCGCGAAACCTCTGCGGCGCGCGCGTATTTCGCTTCGAGCGCTTCGCGATTTGTCGCCGGTGGCTTGGTGTTCGGCATTTCCATGTAACTGGTGATGCCGCCGGCGACGCAGGCGCGCGATTCGTGTTCGATATCGGCCTTGTGGGTGAGGCCGGGCTCGCGAAAATGCACTTGGTCATCGATCATGCCGGGCAGCAGCCAGCGCCCGTCCGCGTCGAACACGCGTTCGTTCGCGAGCGCGGTGAGCTTGCTGTCGATGCGTTCGATGCGACCGCCGCGCACGCGCAGGTCCGCGTGGAAACGGCGGCCTTCGTTGATGAGTTCGGCGTTCGTGATGAGCCAGTCAGTCATGGGGATGCTCTTTGTTCGATTCGTGGGGGCGTGCGGGCCACAGGCTGAATTCGCGCGGTACCGGATCGGCGCCGCCCGCGCATAACGGTTGGCAGCGCGCGATACGGCGCAAGCCGAGCCAGCCGCCGCGCAAGGTGCCGAAGCGCGCGATCGCGACGCGCGCGTAGTCCGAACAGCTCGGATCGAAGCGGCAGTGCGACCCGAGCAGCGGGCTTAGCCAGCGTTTGTAACATCGAAGCAGGAAAATGACCGGGCTTGACATCGGCGCGCCATGGCATGCCGCGCGCAATCGCGCGTTCCGACAATGGTTTCAGGCGGTTGCCGGCGGGTGGCAGTTAGGCTATAACACGCGACCGCCGCGTCACAAGATAGGCCCAGAGATGGCGAAGATCAAACAAAAGACCAGCAATCGCGCGAAGACGGCGCACCCGCCGACGCGCACGAAGGTTGGCCCGCGCACTGCCGCGGGCGGATCGCGCAAGGCAACCGCCAAGCCGGTGACCAAGGCGAAG
>PLNP01000036.1 GCA_003142815.1 Rhodanobacteraceae bacterium | reverse complement strand
TTGCCATCATCCCGGCGATGTTCGTGGCCAGCTATCCCGGGCTCGCGGCGCTCAATTTCATGCAGTTGCACTCGCCGGCATCCGCGATCCTGTCCGCCGTGGTGTTCAACGCGATCATTATCGTGCTGTTGATCCCCCTGGCCCTGCGCGGCGTCGTCTACCGGCCGGGGAGCGTCTCGCGCATCCTCGGGCGGCGTCTCTGGATCTACGGGGTCGGCGGCTTGATCGCACCGTTCATCGGCATCAAGCTGATCGACCTGTTGCTCGTCGCTCTGCATCTGGTTTAGTAGGGTGGGCACGTCGTTTGTGCCCACGCGGTTACCAAATGAACGCAATACAGCGTGGGCACATGAAACGTGCCCACCCTACCGGATAGATTTTTAGAAAGGAATAATCATGTTGAAAGAAATTCGTCCCGCTGTAGTCAGTTTTCTGTTGCTGACCCTGCTGACCGGCATCGCCTACCCCTTGCTGGTGACGGGAATCTCACAGGTGACCATGCCTGCCAAGGCCAACGGCAGCCTGATCATGAAAGACGGCAAGCCGGTCGGCTCCAGCCTGATTGGACAATCGTTCTCCGATCCCAAATATTTCTGGAGCCGTCCTTCGGCGACTGGCCCGATGCCCAACAACGCATCTTCTTCCGGCGGTTCGAATTTGGGACCGACCAACCCGGCGTTGATGGATGCGATTAAAGCCAGAGTGCAAGCCTTGCGCGATGCCGATCCGGGCAACACACAGCCGGTGCCGGTTGATCTGGTGACCGCCTCCGCCAGCGGACTTGATCCGCACATCAGCCCTGCGGCGGCGGAATACCAGATCGCCCGCGTGGCACGGTTGCGCAGCCTCAGCGCGGATGCGGTGCACAAGCTGGTCGCAGAGCACACCGAGGGTCGCCAATTCGGCATTCTGGGCGAGCCGCGGGTGAACGTGCTCGAACTCAATCTTGCGCTGGACGCGGCGCGCTGATTGGATCTTGTAGGGTGGGCACGTTCTTTGTACCCGCAAGGGGTAGGCCGTGGCTGTAAGGGGATAAAATCCCCAACAGCACACGCACTGCCCACGCGGATGCCGCGCTGGAATATGATTGATGCTGACCGGGGTACATATAGATGTGCACTCCTTGCTTGATTTTTTGTAATGTAGGGTGGGCACGCTTTTTTGTGCCCACGCGGACTGAACTTTTTAGAGTAAGCAACCATGTCACGTTATCGCCGCGCAATGGCTGGGGGTTCAACCTACTTCTTTACGGTGGTCGCATACCGGCGGCAACCGATTCTGTGCGACGAACCAATTCGTAACGCATTGCGTACCGCAATTGAAACTGTGCGAGCAGCGCGGCCTTTTGTTATTGATGCCTGGGTATTATTGCCTGATCATTTGCATTGTGTGTGGACATTGCCTGATGGTGATGCCGATTTTTCCACCCGTTGGATGAAAATCAAGCGAGCAGTTTCGTTGGCCTGTGGGGAAGAATATTGTTGCGCTGATCTATTGACTGCATCAAAACTCAAACATCGCGAATCGACGATTTGGCAACGCAGATTCTGGGAGCATCAAATCCGCGATGAAGAAGATTACACCCATCATGTAGATTACATTCATTTCAATCCGGTTAAACACGGGAATGTGCAACGAGTAGAAGATTGGCCTTATTCAACATTTTTCCGCTATGTAAGCAAAGGGGCTTATGCGCGTGACTGGGTTGGTGTTATGGATGACGAGGTAGTTGGATATGATTGATGGCGACCGCGTGGGCACACAAAACGTGCCCACCCTACTATATGAATGATCAACGTCCCGATCCAGACGCATTATTGGAAAAGGTGCAGCGCGCCGAAGCGCAGCGCCGTCGCGGCCGCCTGAAGATTTTCTTCGGCGCTTCTGCCGGCGTCGGCAAAACCTTCGGCATGTTGCTGGCGGCGCGCGAGCGCCGTGCTGAAGGTCTGGACGTGGTGGCGGGCTATGTGGAAACGCACAAGCGCGCCGAGACAGAGCAGTTGCTGGAAGGGCTGGAAGTCCTGCCGCCGCGCCTGGTGGACTACCGCAATACGACACTACGCGAGTTCGATCTGGACGCCGCGCTCAAGCGCCATCCGGCGCTGATCCTGGTGGATGAGTTGGCGCATACCAATGCGCCGGGCTCGCGCCATCCCAAGCGCTGGCAGGATGTGGAGGAATTGCTGGCGGCGGGCATCGATGTCTATAGCGCGGTCAACGTGCAGCACATCGAAAGTCTCAACGACATCATCTCGCAGATTACCGGCATTCCGGTGTGGGAGACCGTGCCCGACGCGGTGCTCGAAAGTGCCAATGAAATCGAGCTGATCGACCTTCCGCCGGATGAGTTGTTGCAGCGCCTGAAGGAAGGCAAGGTCTACCTGCCGCAGCAGGCGGAGCGCGCGGCACAGAATTTCTTCCGCAAGGGCAACCTGATCGCATTGCGCGAGTTGGCAATGCGTCGCACTGCAGATCGAATCGATTCTCAAATGCGAGATTATCGNNGCGACTACCGCGAAGATCACGCCATCCAGGATGTGTGGCAGGTGAAAGAACGCATGCTGGTCTGCATCGGGCCGGGCGGTACTGCGGAGAATCTGGTGCGGGCAGCGTACCGTCTGGCGCAACTGCTGAAGGCGGAGTGGATCGTGGTGTATGTCGAGACAGCGAAGCTGCAACGGCTTTCCAGGGAACAGCGCGACGCGATTTTGCGCGCATTGAAACTGGCGGAAGAGCTGGGTGCGGAGACCGTCACGCTGAATGGTCACAAGCTGGCTGAAGAGATCATTGCCTATGCGCGCAGCCGCAACGCCAGCCGCATCGTATTGGGCAAACCGACTCTGTCGGGCTGGAAGCGGCGCCTGTTCGGTTCGCTGGATGACACCATCGTGCGCCTGGCCAGCGATATCGACATTCATGTGATGGGACATGAATCCAATTTCCTGGCGCTGACGAAAGAGAATCCCTATTTTTCCCGCAGCCGCCTGTATTTGGGGCTTGCCACCGAGGATACGCGCCCGCTGTTCAAATGGCGCCTGGGTCACCTGTGGGCGGTTGTCACAACGGCAATCTGCACCGCCATCGCCTGGCTCATGTTTGACCACTTCGCCCTGGCCAACCTGATTATGGTGTATCTGTTGGGTGTGATGGTGGTTGCGGCTCGTTACGGGCGTAGTCCATCGGTGATCAGTTCCTTCCTGAGCGTGGTGACGTTCGATTTCTTCTTTGTGCCGCCGCGCTTCAGTTTTGCTGTTTCCGACAGCCAGTATCTGGTTACCTTTGCTGTCATGCTTTCAGTCGCACTGGTAATCAGCAGCATGACCGCGAGTACCCGTCATCAGGCCAAGATAGCGAGTCACCGCGAACGCCGGATTGCCTCGCTGTACGCACTGAGCCGCGAACTTGCCGCAACGCGCGGTCAGGAAAATATCCTGCGCATTGCGGTCAAGCATGTGGCGGAGGTATTCGAAGCGCAGGCAGTAATCTTGCTACCCGATGAATCGGGACGCATCGTTTATCCCGGAAGCGATGGCGTGGCGCAATCCTGTCATGGCAGCGACCTGAGCGTGGCGCAGTGGGTTTATGACCATGGGCAGATGGCGGGACAGGGCACGGACACGTTGCCCGGAGGCGAAATCGTATATCTTCCGTTGCAGGGGTCGTCGGGAATGACAGGCGTACTGGCTCTGTTGCCGCTTAACCCGGCGCGGATCGCGTTGCCCGAGCAGCAGCGCCTGCTGGAAACATTTGTCAGCCAGATCGCCCTGGCGCTGGAGCGGGTCCAACTGGCGCTGGAAGCGCAACGCGCCCAGCTGAAAATGGAAACGGAGCAGTTGCGCAACACGCTGTTGTCCGCAATCTCGCATGACTTGCGCACACCGCTGGCGGCGATTGTCGGTGCATCCAGCAGCCTGGTGCGCGACAGCGACAAGCTCGACAACCATGCACGGCGTGAACTCGGTCAGGCCATTTACGACGAGGCCGTACGCATGGCCGGTCTGGCCAACAATCTTCTGGATCTGGCGCGGCTGGAAGCGGGAGCAGTGGTGCTGAACCGGCAATGGCAACCGCTGGAAGAAGTGGTCGGGGGAGCCCTTGCCGGAATGAGCACGCGCATGGCCAACCACCCGGTTGGCGTCAAACTGCCGCACGATTTGCCCTTGGTCGAGATCGACAGCATGTTGATCGAGCGCGTGTTTGCCAACCTGCTGGAAAACGCGGTGAAGTACACGCCGTCCGGAACATCCATCGAAATATCTGCCGCCGTTGATAGAAACGAAATGGTGGTGACCGTTTCCGATCAGGGGTATGGAATTCCGGCTGGTGAAGAAAAACGCATCTTCGAAAAATTTCACCGCGTCGCCACCGAAGGCAGCCAAGGCGGTGCGGGACTGGGCCTGACGATTTGTCTCTCCATCGTGGAAGCACACGGCGGACGGATATGGGCGGAAAATCTGGCTTCCGGCGGTGCAGCATTTCATTTCACATTGCCATTGACCGAGCCGCCTGTGATTGAGACTGAAGAATCATGAGCCATTCCGCCACCATCATCGTCATCGAGGACGAAACGCAAATCCGCCGCTTCCTGCGCACGACGCTGGCCGCGGAAGGCTACCAGGTGATCGAGGCGGAAACCGGCAAGCAGGGACTGACCGAAGCCGCGACGCGCAAACCGGACCTGATCATCCTCGATCTCGGCCTGCCCGATATGGACGGAAAAGAAGTGGTCAAGGGCGTGCGCTCCTGGTCCACAGTTCCGGTCATCATCCTCTCGGCGCGCTCGCAGGAAAGCGACAAGATTTTCGCGCTGGATGCGGGTGCGGACGATTACCTGGTCAAACCCTTCGGTGTGGGCGAGTTGCTGGCGCGCATACGCGTGGCATTGCGGCATCTGACTGTTGTGAACGGCAATGAAGACGGCGTGTTCACGGTGGACGAATTGAAAGTGGACATGACGCACCGCAAGGTCACCGTCGGCGGAACGGAGATTCACCTCACCCCGATCGAATACCGCCTGCTGACCGTGCTGGTCAAACACGCCGGCAAAGTGCTGACGCACCAGTTGCTGCTCAAGGAAGTATGGGGGCCGAACTATGTGGAGCGCGCCCACTATTTGCGCATCTACATGGGCGCCTTGCGTCACAAGCTGGAGAAAGATCCCGCGCGGCCGCGCTTTTTGTTGACTGAAGTTGGAGTGGGGTATCGGTTGGCGGTTGATTGAAGCGCCCGGCACAATCGATACAGTATTCGTAGGTCGGGTTAGCGTAGCGTAACCCGACATGAATTCAAAACAACGTCGGGTTACGCGATGAAACCGCTAACCCGACCTACGGACTTTCACGAGATATCTACCTCGTACACGTATTCACTTGCTTCTGTCTTGCGCAGGAATTCTTGCCACGCACAGATTGCCTTACGAAATTCAGCCAAGTCGAAGCGACCCTCTGGTTTTCCAATTTCATCTTCAATCATTATGTCAACCTGCGCACCACTCTTGCCAAAGGTCACACACGTGTCATTGAGACCAAAATATTCTTCATTTGATTCTCCGCATTGAACCAGGTCGAGCAGCTCCATGGCTTTAGCGCAGTCCTCCGGTGTGTGCATCGTCATGAAGAGTGCTGAGCATAAGTAATGATCGTAGCGCTCGCCGCCAGCCACGGAACACCTCGGAAACCGATACCAGACGTCTCCAATTACGGGATTCTTTCCGCCGCTCAAGCACTGAAATTCGAGGATCATGAAGGCGCCTTGAAATTTAGACCTAACGTGCAGTTAGGGCTGACCACTTGAAACCTCTGCACGAAGTTGCAGCCATTCTTCCCATATGTTCTCAGGGTCTATGTCTCGATAGCCGCGCTTCTCTTCCATTGCCACTTTCGCCGAAAGTGGCAGCATGATGCACACTGCCTTATCTCGCGCATCCAATACTTCCGCCTGCGATAACGGTGTTCCCTTTTGTTTTTCAATATTGAGCAGAAGCGCTCCAAGTGCAGGGATAGGAACTGGAACAAGTGGCTCTTGCGATTTAGATGGCGGACTAGCAGGTTTGCCGAAGAACTTGGAAAACAGCTTCATGAGAAAGCCCTAACCGTTATTAGGTGGACGCACCGGTCCGTATTAGCAGGAATAGTGAGGACGCAAATTGTTGATAACTATTTGATTCATCAGTGACCTCACAAAATCGCCCATCCATATATGCGTAATAGTACGGACATGGGCCAAGTGTCTCCTGTTGGCCGGTTTGCGATGTCCAGTCCTAATGTTACACCGCCCGATAGCTGCCATTCGCGATAGACCTCGATGATTATCGAGCCTGCCTGATCGCCGCCGCGCACTCCGTCACCAGTCCCTGCCCGCGATAAATCATGCCGCTGTAAACCTGCACCAGCGCCGCGCCCGCCTGTATCTTTTCCACGGCATCTGCGCCAGTGAGAATGCCGCCCACGCCGATGATGGGCAGTGCGCCATGCAACTCGGCGGCGAGCTGGCGAATGACTGCCGTGGATTTTTCGCGCACGGGTGCGCCGCTCAAGCCGCCTGCCTCGCTGCCGTGCGGCAAGCCTTCCACGCCTTCACGCGACAACGTCGTGTTGGTGGCGATGACGCCGTCGATGCGGTGCTTGATGAGCAGCGCTGCAATGCTCTTGATTTGATCTGCGTCGAGGTCGGGTGCGATCTTCACTGCCAGCGGCACGTACTTGCCATGCAGTTGCGCGAGTTTTTCCTGTTCCGCCTTTAGTTGTGCCAGCAATGCATCCAGTTCGTCGCCGCCCTGCAACTGGCGCAAATTCTTGGTGTTGGGCGAAGAGATGTTGATGGCGACGTAGCTGGCGTGTTCGTACACCTTGCGCAGGCCGATGAGGTAATCATCCGCCGCTTTCTCGATGGGGGTGTCTGCGTTCTTGCCGATGTTGATGCCGAGCACACCGCTGAATTTCGCGCGCTCGACATTGCGCACCAACGCATCGACACCACCGTTATTGAAGCCGAGGCGGTTGATGACGGCCTCATGCTCGGGCAGGCGGAACATGCGTGGTTTCGAATTACCCGGCTGTGGCCGCGGTGTCGTCGTGCCGACCTCGATAAAACCGAAACCGAGCGCGGCGAGCGCGTCAACGTAGGCGCCGTTCTTGTCGAGTCCGGCGGCGAGCCCGACCGGATTGTCGAAGCGCAGCCCGAATACTTCGGTCGGCAGCGGATGCGGTTTCGCGGCCAGCAGCGGATTGAGTCCGCTGCGATACGCGGCCTCGATCGCGGTCAGCGAAAGATCGTGCGCGCGCTCGGCGTCGAGGCAGAACAGGAACGGTCGGGCGAGGGCGTACAAGCTCTGGATCGCGCTCAATGGATGTGCGCGGCGAGGAACGCGAAACCGCCGAAGAACAGCAGCACCGCCGCAGCCACCGCTATGAACACGAGCAGATGACTCCAGCCGAGGATCAGGCCGGCGACGGCCATGCCATCGCCTTCGATCGTGCCGGGTGGCGCGCGCCGGATTTCACCGCGTGCGGAGTGGCCGCAAATGACCGCGACGACAGCGCCGATGAAGGGCAGGCCGATCCAGCACAGGATGCCGAAAACGAGGCTGACCACGGCCAACGTGCTGGTGCGTGTGGGGTAGGTGTTCATGCGCTGGGATTCGTCCTGGCGGCAATGTGCCGCGTAGTCGCGCAAGGGTAGTCAGAAGCGCGAATCAGGGCAACGAGTGCGCGGGTACCAGGCTCGGTGGGAGCGCCGTAAGGTGCGATGGATCGCTCTCGTTTGCAGAATGGGCATCGCGGCTGCCGCCGCTCCCACCAGGCAGGCCTGCGTAACCTTCGGTCAGAACTCGAACTTGATCCCCTGCGCGAGTGGCAGCGCGTCGGAATAGTTGATCGTGTTGGTCTGGCGGCGCATGTAGACCTTCCATGCGTCCGAGCCGGATTCGCGGCCGCCGCCGGTTTCCTTCTCGCCGCCGAACGCGCCACCGATCTCGGCACCGCTGGTGCCGATATTGACGTTCGCGATGCCGCAATCGGAACCGACCGCCGACAGGTACCGTTCGGCGGATTTCAGGTTCTGCGTGAAGATCGCTGCGGACAGACCCTGTGGCACCGCGTTCTGCAGGTCGATCGCTTCGTCGAGCGACTGGAACGGCATCACGTAGAGGATCGGCGCGAAGGTTTCGGTCTGCACGACCTCATCGGCGTTCTTGAGGCCGGTCACGATCGTCGGCAGCACGAAGTTGCCGGGGCGGTCGCTCAGCGCCGCGCCGCCGGTTGCGATCTTGCCGCCGCAGGCCTTGGCCTTCTCGACCGCGCCGAGGTACTGGTTGACCGCGGCCTTGCTGTTCAGCGGTCCCATCAGCGTGGTCGCCTGGGTCGGATCGCCGATCTTCGTCTCGACCTGCTGGTAGGCCTTGACCAAGGTCGCGACGACGTCGTCGTGGATCGATTCATGCACGAACAGGCGACGCGTGGAGGTGCAGCGCTGGCCGCAGGTGCCGACCGCGCCGAACACGATCGCCGGGATCGCGAGTTTCAGGTCGGCGGTCTGGTCGACGATGATCGCGTTGTTGCCGCCGAGTTCAAGCAGCGAGCGGCCCAGACGCTGGGCGACGCGCTCGCCGACGACGCGACCGACCTTGGTCGAGCCGGTGAAGCTGATCAGCGGAATGCGGCGGTCGTCGACGAAGTTCTGTGCGATGTCGGTGCCCGCGTCGTTGAACAGGAAAAAGATGTCCGGGAAACCGGCCGCCTTCAGCGCCTCGTTGCAGATCTTCATCGACGCGATCGCGGACAGCGGCGTCTTCGGCGACGGCTTCCAGATCGTGATGTCACCACAAATAGCGGCGAGGAACGAATTCCATGCCCACACCGCGACCGGGAAATTGAACGCGCTGATGATGCCGACCAGGCCCAGCGGGTGGTACTGGTCGTACATGCGATGGCCCGGGCGCTCCGAGTGCATCGTGCAGCCGTACAGCATGCGCGACTGGCCGACCGCGAAGTCGGCGATGTCGATCATTTCCTGCACTTCGCCGTCACCTTCGGGCTTGATCTTGCCCATTTCGAGCGCGACCAGGCTCCCAAGCGTGTCCTTGTGCTTGCGCAAGGCCTCGCCGCACAGGCGAATCGCCTCGCCACGACGCGGTGCGGGCGTCGTGCGCCAGATCGCGAACGAGGCCTGCGCCTGCTTGACGATCTTTTCGTAGTCGCTCGCGCTGGACGCATGGACTTCGGCAATGACCTCATTCGTGCTCGGGTTCACCGATTGCAGCAAGCCGGCGTCGGCCGTCTCCGACCATTCGCCGCTGCCGAGGTAGGTGCCGGAATTGGTCTGGCTGAGGCCGAGCGCCTTCAGGATCTGGGCGGACATGGAAACTCCAAAAGTTCGAAAGAAACCTGTGCCGGGCGGCGCGAAACCAGTAATTATAGCAGGGCAGGCCGACTCCCAAACCCGCGTGGGGGCCCTCGAACAAGCGTCGTCGCGCTGCGACAGGGCTTCATTTGTAAGAGCACCGAAAAAGGGTGCAAGCGGCGTAGCTGCGACCACGCTGGTCGAAGCCCGCTCGTCGCGTCGCGGGGAGCGGGAAAGCTGCTGTTCCCGCGTCTCGCGGAATGTTCACGATCGAGCCATCGTTTCGCGCGCAAGGTAGCGCTTTCCAAGAAGGAGGCTCGCCGATGAACGCGTCCCGGAGAATCATTGTGGCTGGTTTCGCGATGGCGCTGGGCGCTTGCGCCACCTGGCATCGGGCGGAACCCGCGCGGGCTGTGGCCGGCGTGGAACGGGTCAGCTCGGACGCGGCGTGGGCCCGACTGGATCTGGACCACGATGGATTTTTGTCTGCACACGAACTCGAAGCCCAGCGCGCGATGGGGCTGCTGCAGGACATGTGGAATGCGGACGGCGATGGCGACGGCAGCGTTTCGCGGGACGAGTGGAACGCGTGGTGGCCGCGCATGACCCGGACACCGCCATCGCCGACCATGCAGCGGCTCAATGGAACGACGACCACTGCACCGTAGCGGATGCCGCCTGCGTCGGGTAGCGCGGGCGGTGCGGCGATGGGCCTTGTGCAGACGAACCGTTACAATTCGCGGTTCGCGCGACCCCGTAGCTCAGCTGGATAGAGCGCGCCCCTCCTAAGGGCGAGGTCAGAGGTTCAAATCCTCTCGGGGTCGCCATCGCACGCGCGATCGGCCGTTTTCCCGCTTCGCGATGCCCGGATGGAATGATTCGCCCATGCTGCACGGAAAAAAGATCGTCGTCGTGATGCCCGCGTACCACGCGGAGAAGACGCTCGAAGCCTGCTACGCGGCGATTCCGCGCGATATCGTCGATGCGGTGCTGCTCGTCGACGACGCGAGCGACGACGCCACCGTCGCCGTTGCCGGGCGGCTCGGCATCAAGACGCATCGGCATCCGGCGAATCGCGGCTACGGCGGCAACCAGAAGACGTGCTACGCGCTGGCGCTCGCCGAAGGCGCCGACATCGTCGTGATGCTGCATCCGGACTACCAGTACGAACCGCGCCTGATCACCGCGATGGCGGCGATGGTCGCGTCGGATGTGTACGACGTGGTGATCGGCTCGCGCATCCTCGGCAACACCGCGATCGCCGGTGGCATGCCGCGCTACAAGTATTTCTTCAACCGCGTGTTGACGGCGCTGCAGAACCTCGTCGTTGGCTCCAAGCTTTCCGAGTTCCATAGCGGCTACCGCGCGTTTTCGCGCGGCGTGCTGGAAACGCTGCCGCTGGCCGCGAATTCCGACGACTTCGTGTTCGACAACCAGGTACTGATGCAGGCACTCGCGTTCGGGCAGCGCATTGGCGAAATCTCCTGTCCGACGAAATATTTCGCCGATGCGAGCGAGATCAACTTCCGGCGTTCGGTTGTCTATGGCTTTGGCGTGCTGGGGACCGCTGTGGTCTATCGGCTCTGGAAATGGAAGTTGCTGCGTTCGAAGCTGTTCTCGCACGATCCGGTACTGCGCTTGCAGCCGATCAGCGCGGCGGCGAAGACGACATCGTCTTGCTAGGGCAGCGCGTGCAAGAAAGCGAAAGCGCCTCCTTGCGCCCTGACGGGGCGCCACCCCCGCTGCGCAGCGGAAGGGACAGCGGAGTGCGCGAACGCAGCGCGTGGCCGTGGTGGACCCTGCTGGTCATCGCGCTCGTCGTCGGTGTGTTCCTGCGCTGCTATCAGCTGCGCACGCAGATGCTGATCGACGACGAATGGCATGCGGTGCGCATGTTGATTCGTGCCGACGCGGCGGGCATCGCCGGACACTTCGGCCTCGCCGACTACTGCATCCCGCTGACACTGTACTACCGCTGGCTGTATGACCTCGGTGCGCTCAGCGAATGGCAGATGCATCTGCCGTTGTTGATCGCGGGTATCGCACTACTGGTTGTCGCCCCTCGGCTGCTGCGCGACACGATCGCGCTGCCGACGCGCGCCTTGTGGGTGGGGTTGCTCGCAATATCGCCGACCCTGGTCTATTTCAGCCGGACCGCGCGACCGTATGCATTGATCGCCGTGCTCGGGATGGTTGCGATCGTCGCATTTCGCAACTGGCACTTGCGTCGCGGCGATCGGCGCGTCTGGGCGACGCTCTACGTCATCACGACGTTCACGGCGGGTTGGCTGCATCTGTTCTCGTTGACGTTCACCCTGTGGCCGTTCGTGTACTACGGCATCGGTACGCTGCGCGAATGCCGGCGCAGTTCGACGCGTGCTGCAGCGTTGCGCTCGCTCGGCGCGATAGTTGCGCTGGGCTGCGTCGTCTCGAGCGCGCTTGCGGTCGCGCTCGCGCGGCCGCTGCTCAACGATTGGCGCGTAATGTCGGGCAAGGCCGGCGCCGACAGTGTCACGCCGTGGAGTCTCTATCGAACGCTGCTGATGCAGTTCGGCATTGCCGATGTCTGGCTGTGCGCGCTGTTGTTCGCGCTGCTCGCGTTCGGGGTGTGGCGACTGTGGCGACGCAACCGCGATTTCGTCGGATTGACGCTTAGCGCGACGCTGGTCGGCATCGTCGTGATCTGCGCCGCGCGCCCGGCGTGGATCCAGCACGCGCCGGTCCTCGTGCGCTACTCGGCACCGATCCTGCCGTTCCTGTTGCTGTACGTCGCCGAAGGTGCCGTCGGCTTGCTCGAACGCGTACGCATGCCGGTGCTCGGCGTTGCGCTCGCGGCGCTCTCCCTCGGCGGCTTGTTCCGCGCCGGGCCGATGCCGGGCTGGTTCTATGCCCCCAACCAGTTCATGGATCACGCGATATTCCAGTTCGACTATGACCCGCGCGAAAATCCGTATGCGACGTTGCTGCAGCTCGGGCCGGTCTCTCCGTTCTATCTCGAGCTCGCCAAGCGCCCGCCGCACAGCGTGACCGTGATCGAGACGCCGCAGCGCGCGCAATCCAATTTCATGCCGGATCCGTGGCTGCAGAAGATCCATCGGCAGAACGTCAAGTTCGCGCTCGCGTCGCCGGTCTGCGGTGTCGGTGAGTGGGACGAATATCCGTACGCCGCGACCGGCGCGCGCTTTCGCCGCATCGGAAAACTCGCCGACATTCTTAACGGTGCGACCTACGGCGCCAATTATCTGGTCCTGCGTCTGCATCCGTGGACACTGCCGCCAGGCAAGGACTTCCCGTGGCCGGTCGCATGGCCGGAGATGACGGCCTGCACCGCGAAGGTGACCGCGAAGCTCGGTGCACCGACGTATCGCGACGATCAGATCGTGGTCTTTGCGCTTTCCGGAAAATCCAGTTCGTCGACGAGCCGATAGCCGACGCCGATTTCAGTGAGCAGATAGCGCGGGCGTGCCGGATCGGCTTCGATCTTGCGGCGCAGCGCGCGCATGTAAATGCGCAGATATTGTGGCGACTCGACATGTGCGGCCCCCCATACTTCCCGCAGCAACTGGCGATGCGTGATCACCTTGCCGCGGTGGCGCGCGAGCGTCGTCAGTAGTTGATACTCGATCGGTGTGAGATGGATGTCTTTGCTGGCGCGGACCACGCGGCGCGAGGCGAGGTCGATCGAGAGATCGCCGATCTCGATGCGAGCCTGGTCCTTTCCATCGTCGCTACGCGCAAGATGACGCGCGGCGACACGCAGTCGCGCGAGCAGTTCACCGATGCCGAATGGTTTGGTCAGGTAGTCGTCGGCACCGAGATCAAGCGCGGCGACCTTGTCTGATTCGCGGTCACGCGCAGACAACACCAGCAACGGCCCTGCGTACCATTCGCGCACGCGCTGGATGACGTCGAGCCCGGACATGTCGGGCAGGCCGAGGTCGACGATCAGGATGTCCGGCTGGCGCAGCGCAGTGAGCTGCAGACCCTGCGCTCCCGTGCTCGCAACCAGCAGCGTATAGCCGTGCGCTTCGAGCGCTGTCGCAAGGAAACGCTGGATCTGCGGATCGTCCTCGATCAGAAGCAGTGTCGTATGCGGGGCGTTCAGGCTCATGGCGCAAGTGCTTTCGCGGCTACCAATGGCAACCTGAAGCGGAATTCCGCGCCGCCGCCTGGCGCGTTCGCCGCTACGATCGTACCGCCGTGCGCCTCGACGATCGCCTTGCAGATGGCGAGACCGAGGCCGAAGCCGCTTTGTGCGCCTTCCGGTCTTAGCTGGTGGAACTTCTCGAATACGCGTGCGGATTCCTCTGGCGCGAAGCCGGGGCCGTGATCGCGTATCGCGACTTCCAGCATGTTGTCGGCCACGTACGCGGAAATCTCCGCGCCTATGGCGGCAGGCGTATGTCGGGCGACATTCTCGAGCAGGTTCGACAGCACCTGTTCGATCATCACTTCGTCGCCCGGTACCAGCGGTAGATCGTCCGCGATGCGCAGCGTCACTGGATGCTGCGCGAGCAGATCGCGCAGTCGCGCAAGTACCGCACCGATCAGCTCGTCTAGCGCGATCCAGTCATGTCTGAGTTCAACTCTGCCGTCGCTGAGCCGGGTCAGGTCGAGCAGGTTGCCAATCAGGCGGTTCATGCGCTGCGCTTCATGCATCAGGGTGTCGAGCAGGGTGGCCCGCTGGGCGTCGTTGAGGCGCCCCGGGGCGCTGTCGCGCAGGGTCGATGCGGAGCCGATAATCGTCGCCAGCGGTGTACGGAAGTCGTGCGAGATCGCACTCAACAGTACGTTGCGTAAACGCTCGGTTTCGATCTGTAGGCGAGCTTCGCGCGCTGTCTCTGTCAGCTGCACGCGTTCCATGGCGACCGCAGCCTGATTGACCAACGCCTCGACCAGATGCATCTGCTCGGGGATCTGCAGCTGCCGCGCGTCGAGCGGGCGCAGGCCTAGCACACCGATGCAGCGCTGGAGTGCGTTCAGCGGCAGATAGATCGCGCTCGCACTGGCCAGCGTGTCGGTCGCCATGCCGGCCTTCTGGCGATGATCGAAGGCCCATTGCGCGATGCCGAGATCATTGCCGGGCACTGGATAGCGCATTGGACTGGCATTGCCCGGCCGTCTCCCGCGATCGCAAAAATGTGCCGGATCCTGGATATTGCCGTCGCCATCGGGCAGCAGCACGACCGCTTCGCCGTCGATGCTCGCGGCGACGTGACGGCAGAGGAACTTCGCGAGCTCGTCGATGCTGCGCCGACGCGCGAGCTCACGACTGAGCGCATAGAGTTCGGCGGTGCGGCGCTCGCGCTGGCGCGCGACCGAAGCCTGGCGTTTGCCGATCGCGACCAGATGACTGATCAGCAGCGCGGTGATCAACATCACCCCAAAGGTGATCACATACTGCGTATCGGACACTGCGAAGGAATATTGCGGGGGCACGAACAGGAAATCGAACAGAGCGACGCTCAGCACCGCAGCCAGCACCGAGGGGCCACGCCCAAAACGTGCGGCGACCAGGACCGTACCGAGCAGATAGACCATCACGATGTTGGTGCGTTCGAGGCGCGCGCTCATCTGCCAACAGACGAGGGTTGCCGCCGCCACCACCGCCATGCTCTTGACGTAGCCCGGCCAGCGGCTGTTGCGATGAAATGCCCGCGCCGGGGCAGCCGTGTGGGTGCTCGGTTCTGCGGTGATCACGTAGATGTCGATCACTCCGCTGGCGCGGATCAACTCGTCGACCAGCGAGTATTTGAGGCGATCGCGCCACCCGCTGCGCGCCGGCTTACCGACGATGATCTTGCTGACGTTGCGCTGGCGCGCGAAATCCATGATGGTGGCTGCCACGCTTTCGCCACCGAGATTCGCGCTCTCTGCGCCGAGTTGTTCGGCAAGTTTCAGCGTCGCCAGGATCGGATCGCGCGCCGCCTGCGGCAGGCGCGCTAACGCCGGCGTTTCGACATAGATAGCCAGCCATGGCGCGTTCAGCGCCGCCGCCATGCGACGTGCCGAACGCACCAGTCGCGCCGACAGAGGGTCGGGTCCGACGCAGACCAGCAGGCGCTCGCTGGCCGCCCACGGCTGGGCGATTGCGTGGCGATCGCGGTACTCGCGCATCGCCGCGTCGACTCTCTCGGCGGTCGCGCGCAACGCGAGCTGGCGCAAAGCGATCAAATTGCCCTTGCGGAAAAAGCCCTCGGTCGCCTGGCGCGCCTTGTCGGGGACATAGACCTTGCCCTCGCCGAGGCGGGCGATCAGTTCGTCCGGCGGTAGATCGACCAGTTCGACCTCGTCGGCTCGCGCGAACACCTCGTCCGGCACGGTTTCGCGCACGGCGACGCCGGTGATCTGGGCGACGATATCGTTGAGGCTTTCAAGGTGCTGGACGTTGACCGTCGTGTAAACGTCGATGCCGGCATTGAGCAGCTCCTCGATATCCTGCCAGCGCTTCGGATGGCGTGCGCCCGGATGATTGCTGTGCGCGAGCTCGTCCACCAGCAGCAGCCGCGGCTTGCGCTGCAGAGCCGCGTCGAGGTCTAACTCATTGAGCGCGATGCCGCGGTGCTCCAGCGGCATCGGCGGCAGGATTTCGAGACCTTCAAGCAGGGCCTCGGTCTCGGGTCGGCCGTGCAGCTCGACATAGCCGACCACCACGTCAATGCCAGCGGCGCGCTGATGGCGCGCCGCTTCGAGCATCGCGTAGCTCTTGCCGACTCCCGCGGTCGCGCCAAAAAAAATTTTCAGGCGACCGCGTGCGGCCTGCGACTCCTCGTCGCGGAAGGCCGCCAGCAGGGCGTCGGGATCGGGGCGCTTGTCTTCGGTATTCGCAGGCATGGACGCGCGTAAGTGGCCGTCGCCATCATGCGACAACGGCGCTCGGATTTACAGGCGCGAGCCTGCACATCCCTACCTGCCGTCGAGCAGCAGATTTAGCTGCAGCACGTTGACGCGCGGCTCGCCGAGCAGGCCGAGCTGACGGCCAGCGCTGGCCTGCGCGATCATCGCCTTGACCTGCTCTGGCGAAATCCCGCGCACGCGCACGACGCGCGCCATTTGGTAGATCGCCGCAGCCGGAGAAATGTGCGGATCGAGCCCGCTGCCGGATGCGGTAATCAGATCGACCGGAACCGGCTCGGTATTGCCGGGGTCGGCGGCGCGCAGTGCCTCGATGCGCTGCTTGACCGCATCGGTCAATGCGGAGTTGGTCGGGCCGAGATTGGAGCCACTCGACGATGTCGAGTTGTCTGGGAACGGAGAGGTCGCCGACGGCCGACTCCAGAAATATTTTGGATCCGTGAAGGCTTGCCCGATCAGTTCCGAACCGAGCGGCTTGCCGTGGCGCTCGATCAGGCTGCCGTTCGCGGCGCGAGGAAACACCACTTGGGCGATGCCAGTCACGAGTAGTGGATAGACGACGCCGGTCAATGCGGTCAACAGCACCAGAATGGCGACGGATTGGCGAAGTAGCTTAGCCATGATGACTTCTCGTTAGCGTTAGGATGATTGGGAATGCATCAAAACAGAATCCCGGCTTCGAGCATCACGCGCGATTGCGAGGTCTTGCTGAAATCCGGGCCCAGCGCGTAGCCCGGCGTCGTGTTCGTGGCCTTCACATAGGACAGATCGCCGCGCACGGACAGGAGCTTGTACTGATAGGTCGGCGTCAGAGTGAGTGACCAGGCCTTGCTGCCGGGTCCGTAAATCAGACTCGGCGCGCCGTCGGCAACATTGCCGCTCGAGCCGATGTACTCGATCCGGCCAGCGAGGCTGAAGTTGGAATCAACCGCGTAGCTCGCATGCACAGCGCCGCCAAAGGTCGAGGCTGCGTGAGCGATGCCGATGTCGGTGTTGCGTGGCACGTTGGTGTATTGCAAATACGAGGTGATCGTCCACGGTCCATCGATGCGGGTGTACATCGCGTTGAAAATCTTGCTATTGCTCAGCAACAGCGGCGCCGCGGTCGAGACGCGTGTGGTCTGATCCACATTGCCGCCGGCGACAAACATCAACGTATTGGACTTGTCGATGGCATAAGTCAGCGAGCCACTTAGCCAGTTGTAACGATCGGAGTAGAAACCATCATTCAGCGACACCGAGGCAGTAACCGGGCCGGAGACGAAATTCCCTTGAACCCCGCGGTTCACCGCGTTTTCCTGATTCCAGAGCAGGCCACGCTCGATATGCATGTTCTCGAACGTGAACGTATACTCGGCGCCGATCAGGGTCGGCAGTTTGCCGGCGATGAGATTGAAACTGTCGTTTGGCGCATATTTGACGAAAGCTACCGGCACGACGCCGTAAAATGCGCTGGTGGCGCTATGCGCAGCCAGGTACGGAGTGCCGAGCGCCGGCAATGAGTAAGCGCCAGCCTGCAGGAAGAACTGCAATTCGCCTGCGGTTTTCTGGATGAACACCTGTCCGTTGCTGAAATCGGACAGCTCCTCGCGGTCGCCGGGAGATTGATTGTTCTGCCAGAGTCCCAGGCCGGTGACGGCACCGGTAATGTACCAATTGCCGGCCGCCCCCAAGTCGAAACTCGCGGGATTCGGATTCGCCACCAGCGGACCGGTCATGCTTGGTGTGGTCATTGCGGCTGGCGCCGCAGGCGTGTCGCCCGTCGTCGATTGTGCAAACACGCTGCTCGCAGGCAGCAAGACAAGAGCTAGCGCAACGGTAAGGTGTTTCTGGCGCAGCGTTGAAGAAACGGTGTTTTTCACGGGATTCCTGCTTCTTTAAGAATTCTGGTGTGTGCGAATCAGATGCCGGCATAACCGTCAAGCCAGTAGCGCTCGTCTTCGGTGTTCGCTGCCGGTGTTGTGGGCCCGCCCTTGGCGGCCGTCGCGACGGCGGTGGCGGCGATCAGTGCAATCGGACCCGTGCTTCCATAGCGTTCATCGTTGGCGGCGCAGCTGGTATCCGCATCGGGTTCGGTGGACGGGACGATATGCAGCAGGTGGGTACGCATGGTGGTGACTCTCCTCAAGCCAGCCCAAACAGGACCAGCAACAGATCGATGAGCTTGATGCCGACGAACGGCACGATCAGGCCGCTGAGGCCGTAGACGAGCAGGTTGCGACGCAGCAGCTCGCCGGCGCCGACGGCGCGGCAGCGCACACCTTTGAGTGCGAGCGGAATCAAAAAGACGATGATCAGCGCGTTGAAGATGACCGCGGACAGGATCGCACTGCGCGGTGTCGCGAGATGCATCACGTTGAGCGCATTCAGCGCGGGATAAGTCGCCGCGAACGCGGCCGGGATGATCGCGAAATACTTGGCGATGTCGTTCGCGATCGAGAATGTGGTCAGCGCACCGCGCGTGATCAGCATCTGCTTGCCAATCTCGACGACCTCGATCAGCTTGGTCGGGTTGGAGTCTAGGTCGACCATGTTGCCGGCTTCTTTCGCCGCCTGCGTGCCGCTGTTCATCGCGACGGCGACATCTGCCTGCGCCAGCGCGGGTGCATCGTTGGTGCCATCGCCGCACATCGCGACCAGGCGGCCTTCGGCTTGGATGTCGCGGATCAGTTTGAGCTTCGCCTCCGGCGTTGCCTCGGCGAGGTAGTCGTCGACGCCGGCTTCAGCTGCGATCGTCGCTGCGGTCAGCGGATTGTCGCCAGTGATCATGATGGTCTTGATCCCCATCCGGCGAAGTTCGGCGAAGCGTTCGCGGATGCCGCCCTTGACGATGTCCTTGAGCTCGATCACGCCGAGCACGTGCTGGTCTTCGGCGACGACCAGCGGCGTGCCGCCTTTGCGGGCGATGTCGTCGGCGATCTTGATGACGGCAGGCGGAAGCACGCCGCCGAGCGCGATCAGGTGATTGCGCATCGCGTCGAGTGCTCCTTTGCGGATAACGCGACCGCTCATGTCGACGCCGCTCATGCGGGTGTTCGCCGAGAACGGCACGAACTGTGCATCGAGCTCGCTCAGTACGCGCTCGCGCAGCCCGAACTTGTCCTTGGCCAGCACGACGACGCTGCGGCCTTCGGGCGTCTCGTCGGCCAGCGAGGCAAGTTGCGCGGCATCCGCGAGCGCATTCGGCTCGACGCCGGGCGCGGCGTGAAATGCGACGGCTTGGCGATTGCCGAGCGTGATCGTGCCGGTCTTGTCGAGCAGGAGCACGTCGACATCGCCGGCCGCTTCGACCGCGCGTCCGGACATCGCGATTACGTTGGCCTGGATCATGCGATCCATGCCGGCGATGCCAATCGCGGAAAGCAGGCCGCCGATCGTGGTCGGGATCAGGCAGACCAGCAACGCGACCAGCACCGTTATCGTGACCGGTTCGCCGTGACCGGCGCTGTTCACCGCATACAGCGAGTAAGGCAACAGCGTCGCGCAGGCGAGCAGGAAGATCAGGCTGAACTTCGCGAGCAGGATCGTCAGCGCGATCTCGTTTGGAGTCTTGCGCCGGCTGGCGCCTTCCACCATCGCGATCATGCGATCGAGAAAGCTCTCGCCGGGATTCGTGGCGATGCGCACGACGATCCAGTCGGACAGCACACGCGTACCGCCGGTGACGGAACTGCGGTCACCACCGGATTCGCGGATAACCGGCGCGGATTCGCCGGTGATCGCGCTCTCGTCGACCGAGGCAGCACCGTCGATCACTTCGCCGTCGCCAGGGACCGCTTCGCCGGCTTCGACCAGAACGATGTCGCCCTTGCGCAAATCGGTGGCCGAGACGAAAGTCACCGCGTCGCGCCTGTCGGGCGCAGTCAACTTGTGCGCGACGACGTCGCGGCGTGCGCCGCGCAGCGCCTTCGCCTGCGCCTTGCCGCGACCTTCGGCGATCGCCTCGGCGAAGTTTGCGAAGAGCAGGGTGAACCACAGCCAGATCGCGACCCAGAGGATGAAGCCAGCCGGAGCTTCGCCGTGGCCAGCGAGGGCTTGAACCCAGAGGCCGGTCGTGAGCACGCTGCAGACGAAGACGATGAACATCACCGGATTGCGGAACTGCTGGCGCGGCGACAGCTTGCGGAACGCAGCGGCGATGGCCGGAGCCAGCAGGTCCAGGCTCATGGCGGATGCACGAATGGTCGTAGATGTCATGTCAGTTGATCCAGTTAGGCAGTTCGCCCTGAGGTATCGAAGCCACTCCTGAGCGCGTCGAAGGGGGCGAACCGTCGCGAAGTTGAGATCGCGAGGCCCGTTGACGCCTCGATACGCCGCAGGCGTACCTCGTCCTGAGCTTGTCGAAGGGTTGGCGCGAACGGTATGAGGGCTATGTGCTCAATGCCCGAATGTGGTCAGGTGCTCGGCAATCGGACCGAGGGCGAGTGCGGGCAGGAAGGTCAGCGCGCCGATAACGATGACGGTTATTGCGAGCAGTGCGATGAACAGGGGCGTGTGTGTCGGCAGCGTGCCGGCCGAAAGCGGCACGTGTTTCTTCGCGGCCAACGAGCCGGCCATCGCAAGCATGCCGATCGCCAACGGGAAGCGCGCGAGGAACATGCAGATGCCGAGCAGGGTGTTGTAGAACGGCGTGTTCGCCGAGAGCCCGGCGAACGCGCTGCCGTTGTTGTTCGACGCCGACGACAATGCGTAAAGGACTTCGCTGAAGCCGTGGATGCCGGGATTTGCGATGCCCGCGAGGCCGGCTGGCGCCATCACCGCGATCGCGGTGCCGACCACGACCAGCGCGCAGGGAATCAGCACGCCCAGGCTAGCCATCTTCATCTCGTAGGCTTCTATCTTCTTGCCGAGATATTCGGGCGTGCGTCCGACCATCAGTCCGGCGATAAACACCGCGACCACAGCGAACGCGAGCAGGCCGTAGAGACCACTTCCAACGCCTCCAAAGATCACTTCGCCGAGCTGCATCAGCCACATCGGCACCATGCCGCCCAGCGGCGTGAATGAGTCATGCATCGCATTGACTGAGCCGTTCGAAACAGCGGTCGTCGCGGTCGCCCACAGCGTCGAGTTGACAATGCCGAAGCGGACCTCCTTGCCTTCCATGTTGCCGCCGGCCTGCACGGTCGACGCGAGTTGATCGACGCCAAGGTGGGTCAGCGCCGGATTGCCCGCTTGTTCTGCGGCGGTGCAGACGAGCAGCAGGGGCACGAAGATGACCAGCATTGTGGCCAAGAGGGCCCAGCCCTGGCGGCGATCGCCGACCATGCGTCCAAATGTGTAGCAGAGCGCCGCCGGAATCAGCAGGAGCGCCAGCATTTCGAGGAAATCCGACAACGGCGTCGGGTTCTCGAACGGATGCGCCGAGTTCGCGTTGTAGTAGCCGCCGCCGTTGGTGCCGAGCTGCTTGATCGCGATCTGCGACGCGGCCGGGCCGAGCGGCAGCGACTGTTCGATGACCGGCATTTCCTTCGTCACATCCTTGCCGGCGGCGTCCTTCATCGCATTGCCGGTGGCATCCTTGACCGTTTCGGTCTGCGTAGTCGGCTGCAGCAGCGGCACGTTTTCGTAGGGCTTGAAATTTTGCGGCACCCCCTGCGAAACCAGAACCAGCGCCAAGATCAGTGCGAGCGGCAGCAGCACATATAGCGTCGAGCGGGTCATGTCGACCCAGAAATTGCCGACGCCTCGCGCATTGCGGCGCACGAAGCCACGGATCAGCGCGATCAGTACCGCGATGCCCGTCGCGGCGGACAGGAAATTCTGCACGCCAAGGCCAAGCATCTGGGTCAGATAACTCATCGTTGACTCGCCGCCGTAGCCCTGCCAGTTCGTGTTGGTGGCGAAGCTGATCGCGGTATTCATCGCGGAGTCCGCGCTGACCGCGCCGAAACCCTGCGGATTCAGCGGCAGCCATTGCTGCACGCGCTGGAGCAGGTAGACCAGCAGCAAGCCGGCAATGTTGAAGGCCAGCATCGCCAGCGCATAGCGCTTCCAGCTCATGTCCTCCTCGGGATTGATGCCAGCGACGCGATAGAGCGTGCGTTCGGCCGGCCCGCCGATACGGGTGACGCGATTCGGCGCATCGGCAAACACCAGTGCCATGTAGGCGCCGAGCGGCTTCACCAGAAGGACCAGCACGACCAGATAGAGGCCGAGCTGTAGATAGTCATTGGTCGTCATTCGAACCACTCCGGCTTGAGCAGGGCAATGGTCAGATAGACGGCCAAAGCGAGCGCGACCAGTGTGCCGAGTGCGTAGAGCGCATTCATCGGCGATCCTCCAGGCGAGCGCATAGCCAGAGATAACCGACGGTCAGACCGACCAGTGCGGCGAGAAGAATCAGGTAGACGATATCCATGACGTGAACCCCGGGTTGCAGGGTCGCCACGTTAGGTGTCGGCGCATAAGCAGCGCGTAGGGAATGGCCAGCGCGGTATAAAAACCGCGTAAAAATCGGTGTGGCTGATCAGCATGCAACCGCTTTACTCCCTCCCCTGATTGGGGGGGGGCTTCAAAGTAGTTGCGACACCGCTCCGATCGGACTTACTTGGGCTTGCTGTCGACAGCAATAGCTGGCGCAAACGGCACGGCTGTCGGCGCGCGGAGTTGCTTCTGCCACGCAGCGAGTTTCGCCTCGATGCTCGGCGACGTCGCGAGTTGCGGTTCGGAGTGTTCCTCCTTGTCCGCGTTCTCCCATGTGGCGACCGATTGCTTCGCGAGATCGAATGCGTCGTGCAGCGATGTCGTCTTGTTCAAGGCATCGACGAGAAAGGCCTTGCCGAAGTAGGTCAGGTCGGACTCGACGCTGCAGCCGAACGAGGTGCGGTCCGCGCGCGCCGACGTCATCACCATCGTCGAATCGTCACGCAGCGCGTCGACGAAGCCGCCGGAATAGCAGGCGTTGACGACGATCACCTTCCAGCGGATACCGGGCGCGGTCTTGAGAGCGTCGGCGAGATCTTCGGGTTCGATCTGGTCGAGCGGCAGCGGATCGAGGTCGACCAGCAGCTGATGGTCCTCGGAACCGTGCGTGGTCAGGTAGACCAGCAGGATGTCCTCGGCCGGATCCATCTTGTTCGCAATCGCGTCGAGCGCGTGGTGCAGGTTGGTCCAGGTCGCGAGCGGCCGCGTCGCCACGGTCGCCGCGTTGTTTTCGAGCACGAGCACATGGCCGTTCGCGTTGAAGCGCTGCGCGAACAGGCGTTCGGCGTATTCGGCCTCGTTGCGGAAGAGGTCCTCTTCGGCATCGCTGGCGAACGCCACGACGTAGAGATCCACCTTGCCCGGTGTTTGCGGCGCGAGTTTCGCCAGCGCCGCATCCAGCAGGGCGGGCTGGTTGTACATGACCTCCTCGGCGTCGAAGCTGGGCTGCGCGGCGGCGACGTTGTCCTGGCTTTTGTCGGTCGTCGGAGTCGTGTCGTCGGCCGGTGCGGTTGTATCGCCCGCATCGCTGTCCGCCACATCGGCGCTCGAGGTGTGCGCCGGACTCAGCAGCGGCGTTGCCGGCAGCCACAACCAGGCGGCCGCTGAAACGGCATAGGCGAGCAGCGCGGCAACCAGTGCGCGACCTGGGCCGCGCGGCGCCAGCCAGTGCGCGAACACGATCAGGACCAGAAACCACCAGATGCGCGAGAGCAGGTTGATCAGTCCCGCGAGCAGGGCGTGATCGTGTTCCAGCAAGGCACTGGCAATGTGATCGAGCGGCCAGTGGATGACCGCCGCCGTCGCGATCGTCGCCGCGAGCAGGATCGATGCCGCACCCCAGACGATGTCGCGACGCTGGGCGAGACGGGTCAGCAGCCAGGCAGCGATCAAGGTCAGCAGCGAGTCGACCAGTACTGTTGAAATGCCGGCGGGATCGAGCTGGCCGGGACCGGCGTCGAACCAGGTTATGCCGAGCGAGATGGCGAGATACACCGCGATCAGCGCGATGAACAAGCCGGCGCCGCTGGTCATCGTAGTGCCGCGCGGATGGCGCAGGAAGGCGGCGCGCAGGCCGTCGAGTAGTGTATGGAAGAGCTGTTTCACGGGGTGCCGTTGGGGATGGATTCGCAGCGGCGCTGGCGCATGCGATGGATCAGCAGGCGTCTACGCGCGCCTTGGTGAATTAGAACAGAAATGTGGAGCGCGTTTCAGCGCGGAAGCGCTGTCGACGAGTTTCAGCTCTTTCCCTTCTCCCTTCGGTCGCGGC
Source organism: Rhodanobacteraceae bacterium (assembly GCA_003142815.1). Classification (GTDB taxonomy): domain Bacteria; phylum Pseudomonadota; class Gammaproteobacteria; order Xanthomonadales; family Rhodanobacteraceae; genus Dokdonella_A. Next base: position 91,222 of record PLNP01000036.1, on the reverse strand, counting down.
TGAAACTCGATACTGATCAGGAGAGCAATTGCTCAGCCTGGTTCAATCGCGTCGAAGTCGGCCACGCAGGGATGCGCGCCATTCACTGGACAATGCGAAGGCGCGCGCGCGAGCAGGGTCGTTTGCATGCCTGCTGCGCGCGCGGCATCGAGTTCCTCGGTGATGTCGGACAGGAAGAGGATTTCACCCGCCGGAACACCGATTGCCGTCGCAATGCGCCGATACGATTCGGCTTCGCGCTTGGGGCCGGTTTCGGTGTCGAAGTAGCCGGAGAAAAGCGGCGTCAGATCACCGACTTCGGTGTGTCCGAAAAAGAGTTTTTGCGCAGGTACCGAGCCGGACGAATAGACATACAGACGCTTGCCGGCGATCTGCCAGGCGCGCAGGCGCTTGGCTACTTCCGGGTAGATGTGCGCACGGAAATCCTTCGCTGCGTAGCCTTCCTTCCAGATCATGCCCTGCAACGCTTTCAGCGCAGTCGATTTGCGGTCCTGGTCGATCCAGGAGACGAGCAGGTCGATGACGTGCTGCTGCGCGGTCGAGATCAAGTCCGCTTCCTTCGCCGCATCATGCAGCCAGTGCTGCACTTCGGGCTCGTCGGCGTGGGTCACCACGAACGCCGGCAGGCGTTCGCGCGCGTACGGGAAAAGCACGTCCTTGACGAACGTGATCGAGCTGGTGGTGCCTTCGATGTCGGTGAGGATGGTGGTGGTCATGATCGGCTCTCCTTTGCCCGAAGGCGTTGGCTACTGCTTTCCTACGGATCTATCCGTTGCCGTTGCGCGGAGCTTCGACATTCGCAGCGTACGCACCTTCGATCGCACGCTTGGCATCGAGTGGTGCGGCGAGGCGCGCGAAGATCATCGAACTCTCGCCGCGGCCGGTCAGCACGACGTCGCCGAAACCGAACAGGCGGCCCCATGTGCTTTGGTGCAGATCGATCGTTTCGATCGAGGCGAGACGCAGTTCCTCGGTCGTGCGACTGACGATGCCGGTCTTGCGGACGACGCGGCGGTTGGTTACGCCCTGTTCGATCGCGCGCAGGCGCAGCCATTCGTATAGCGCTGCGAACAGAGCGAGGCCGAGGGTCGGGATCGCCAACACAAGGAACACGATGAGTCGCCACTTCGCAGTCCAGTGCAATTCGAAACGGGCGATGATCGCTTCGCCGGGCGCAAGTGATTCATCAAGATAAGCCATGGTCAGGCTGCCTTTGTCGAAGGCCGCGGCGCCATCCGCGGAAAGCGCTCGGCGATGTCCGCGCCGGTGAATTCGGCAACCCAGCCTTCCTTGTTGGTGAACAGGCGGATCGCGATGAAGTAGGGCGATTCACTCATGTCGAACCAGTGCGGGGTGCGATCGGGCACGCCGATCAGGTCGCCGCTCTCGCAAAGCACTTCGTAGACTCTTTCCCCGATGTGCAACGTGAACTGACCGGAGCCGGCGACGAAGAACCGGACTTCGTCTTCCGAATGCGTGTGTTCGTTGAGGAACTTCTTGCGCAATGTGGCGCGATCCGGATGGTCGGGCGTCAAGCTGATCACGTCGACCGATTGATAGCCGTGGTCGCGCATCAGGCGGTCGATGTCGTTGCGATACGCGGCGATGACGTTGTTCTGGCTGGCGCCCGGCACCACTGGTTGTGCGGCTTCCCATTGCTCGAAACGCACGCCGACGCGCCCCAGTTCGCGCGCGATATCGGCGTGCTGCGCGTACGTCGCGAGCGGCGCGTCCGCGCGCGTGTCTTGATAGATGCGTAGTCGACTCATGGGCGGTTGCCTCGCAGTTGCAGCAGATCCAGTTCACAGCCGAGCAGGAATTCGAGCGCTTCGAGATGGCGCCGCGTTTCCGGCATGTCACGTCCCCATGTGTAGATGCCGTGGCCATCGATCAAGTAGCCGTGCAGCGGTTTGCCTTCGTCAAGCCAGGCATCGATGGCGCGCACCAGCACGGTCATGTCCTGCGTATTGGCGAATACCGGCACATCGAGCGCGCTTTCTTGGGTGGTGGCGCCGGCGATCGCCTTCTGCAGCTCCCAGCCTTCGAAACGGATCACGCCGCGTTCGGCAAACAGGCGCGACGCGACGGTCTGCGTGCGCGAATGCGTGTGCAGCACGGCGCCAGCATCCGGGAAGCGGCGATAGATTTGCGTGTGCAGCGCGGTCTCGGCTGAGGGACGCGCAGCCGTGCCGACCGCGTGGCCTTCGAGATCGACGACCATGATGTCGTCGACGCCGAGATGGCCCTTGTCGCGACCGGAAATCGTGACGGCCGCATGTGCGGCATCGAGTCGCATCGAGAAGTTGCTGCTGGTCGCCGGCATCCAGCCGAGCGCGCCGAGATCACGGCCGGCTGCCGCGATCTGCTGTGCGCAACTATCGAGTTTGCTGCGATCGATGATTTCGATAACGATGACGCTTCTCCCCGAATTGGCCGGCGAAACAAGCACCTACTATACCGGAGCGCAACGCGGCCGCCGTTGACGGCGGAATGCTCCGCGCCGTGTCGGCTGCGCATGCCGTACGTGACGTGAACATGGCTGCGTGGCCACATGCGCATCCACCACGCTCGCGCTAAACTTGTCGCGCGGCAAGGCAACGCCGACACGATGCGCGCCAAGCGCGCCTACACTCCCACGTCAAGGAATCAGATCATGTCCCAGCCAACCCAGAATCAGGCCAGGCGTCGTTTTCTCAAGCTCGCCGTTGTCGGCGCTGCCATCGCGCCGATCGCTGCCGTGTTGTTGCCGCGGCTCGGCTTTGCCGCCGACCTGCCGCACCTGACCGCGGATGATCCGACCGCGAAGGCGCTCGCCTACACGGACAATGCCACCACGGCGACCGCCAACGCCGCCTACAAAGCCGGCTCCGAATGCGCGAATTGCCAGCTCTACACAGGCAAGGCTGGCGACGAATATGGCCCGTGTGCGCTGTTCCCGGGCAAGTCCGTGCATGCAAAGGGTTGGTGCTCGGGCTACAGCAAGAAGGCTTGAGCGGCGGCATCCAAGCCCCACTGCGACTCGAACAATTTCATTGGTCATCCCGGTTTGCACCGGGATGACGCCTTCGTTTGTCGTCGCGCGTACTTCCCTTGTTGATCCGGCACTCCAATGGGTTGAGTGCGATCCGCGCTCGTTCGCGGCGCCGCGGCGAGAATGGCGGTTTGATTCGGCCGCTGAATCCGAATTCGTTCCGAATCAACAGGGCAAATGTCTCGGCAACTGAGACGGCGGGCTGTCACAATCCGGATCCGTCGTTGCATCGGGTTCGTGCGTGCAAAATCTTTCTCCTGCTGTTCTGTTGATCTTCGCCGCGCTGGCTGGCCTGGTCCTCGGCGCGCTTGCGCTCTATCTCGCTTCGCGACGCTGGATCGCGGGCGCGCATGCGAGCGGTGGTTCGAGCCGCGACGCCGAAGTGGCGACGCTGACCGGGCAGCGCGATGCCGCCACCAGTCGCACCGGCGAGATGGCCGCGCGCATCGAACGCTACGAACGCGATTGGAGCCTGGCCGAGCAAAACCTGCGCAAGATATCCGCACATGCCGCCGCGCAGCAGGCGCAGGCGGAGCGGTTCGGACATGAACTCAGCGACGTGCGGCGCAGCCGTGACGATGCGCAGACACGCCTGGTCGAGCTGACCCGGCAGCACGCGGCGCTCGAGGCCGGTGCGCAGGCCCAGGCGCAGGCGGCCACGGAAAAATTGCAACTGCTCGAACAGGCCGAGCAGCGTCTGCGCGAGGCATTCCAGAATCTCGCCAACAAGATCCTCGAGGACAAGGCGGAACGCTTTCGCGAGCAGAGCGCGCAACAGCTCGGCGGCTTGCTCGATCCGCTCAAACTCCAACTCAAGGAATTCCGCGAAACGGTCAACCAGACCCATGCCAGCGAGCAGCGCGAGCGCGGCATGCTCGCGCAGGAAATCCAGACCCTGAAGCAGCTCAACCAGCGCATCAGCGAGGACGCGATCAACCTGACCCGTGCGCTGAAGGGCGACACGCGCTCGCAAGGCGCGTGGGGCGAAATGGTTCTCGAACGCGTGCTCGAGGCATCCGGTTTGCAGTCCGGCCGGGAGTACACGACGCAGCCGAGTTTCAGCGATGGTGAGGGCGGCCGCCAGCGTCCGGACGTGATCGTGCATCTGCCCGACGACAAGGACATCGTGATCGATGCGAAGGTGTCGCTGGTCGCATACGAACGCTTCTGCTCGGCACAGGGCGACGGCGACCGCATCAACGCGCTCGGCGAACATGTGGCCTCGTTGCGACGCCAGGTCGACGAGCTTTCAGTGCGCAACTACAGCGCGATCGAAGGTCTGCGCACGCTCGATTTCGTGCTGCTGTTCGTGCCGGTGGAAGCGGCATTCATCGAGGCCGTACGCGCCGACGATCGCCTCTACACGCATGCACTGTCGAAGAACATATCGCTGGTCAGTCCCAGCACGTTGCTGGCCACACTGCGTACGGTCGCGCATCTGTGGCGGATCGAGCGTCGCAACGTGAACGCGGTCGAGATCGCGCGCCGGGCAGGGCTGTTGCACGACAATTTCGTGTTGCTGGTCGAGGAGCTCGAAGCGATCGGCGTCCAGCTCGACAAGGCGCAGCGTGCGCAAGCGAGTGCTTTGCGCCGACTCACCGACGGCGGCAAAGGCAGCGTGCTGTTACAGGTGCACAGTCTCGCCGAGATGGGCGCGCCGGTGAAGAAGGCGTTGCCAGCAGGATTGCTCGGGACGGCGGGCGCCGACGCGGCGGACGACATCGCCGTGGAGGCCCAGCCAGACGATCCGTAACGCCCCGGACATCGCGTGCCGCGCGATCCCCGTGAGGTGCTACGGAATCAGCATGCGTGCGGCCACCGCCAGGATCAGAGCCGGCGGCATCACCTGTGCGCCGACCTTGAGGAACGTCCAGAAGTCGACGTTCTCGTTTCCGCGGCGTATCGCGTTCAGCCAGAGGATGGTCGCGAGTGATCCGGTGATCGAGAGATTCGGGCCGAGGTCCACGCCGATCAGCACCGCGTCCACGACGCGCTGTGGCGCGTGCGCCTGCACGAACGTCGAGTTGGCGATGAGTCCGGCCGGCAGGTTGTTGATCAGGTTGCTGGCGAGCGCGATGAGGCCCGCGGACGTGGATGCCGCGCCGATCTCCGACTGCGCGGAGGCTTTTCCCAGCGTGCTCGCGAGTGCGCGGATGAGACCGGTGCGATCGAGTGTTTCGACAAGAACGAACAAACCAGCGACCAGCGGCAGCGCACTCCACGACACGTGTTTGAGTAATGACCAGGGTGAGGCGCGCGAGCGCAGCAGCACGACGGCCGCCGTGAGGACACCGAGCAAGGCGGTTGGCAAGCCGAGCGGGATGTCGAACGCCGACACCAACAGCAATGCGACCGCGGTCATGGCGATGCCGCCGAGTGCCACGCGACCACTCGCGCCGAGCCTCGCCTGTGCCGGGTTTCCGCGGCAACGTCCCGCCAGCTCGCGCCTCTGCGTCCAATGCAATGCCGCGCAGGTGGCGAGGATCGACAGCAGCGAAGGCAGCGCAAAACGTTCCAGCCACGCTGCGAGCGCTGGCATGTGATTGCCGTAAAGAACGAGGTTGGCCGGATTGGAAATCGGCAGCACGAAACTCGCCGCGTTGGCGATGAACGCGCACACGAACAGCAGCGGCAGTGGGTTGGTATCGGCTTTTTTGGCCGCCGCCAATACCGCTGGCGTCAACACCACCGCCGTCGCGTCGTTGGACAGGAAGATGGTCACGACCGTACCTGCGAGATAAACCAGCAGGAACAATCGCGTCGGTGATCCCCTCGCGTGATTCACCGCAAGCACCGCAACCCAGTCGAACAGACCTTCTCGGTGGCCGACCTCGGCAAGCAGCATCATGCCGATCAGGAACAGATAGACGTCCGTGCCCTTGCCGACCGCGTTCAATGCGGCGTCGAGCGGCAACAGGCCGAGCACGACGAGCAGCACGGCACCCGTTGTCGCCCACACCGCCTCAGGCCACTTGAAGGGCCTCACGATCACGCCAACGATCGCGAACAGCACGATGGTCCAGGTGAGAAGGGTGTTGCTCATGGGATGGGCGTACCTGATCAGCGTCGAGTATCAGCGCGATTGAGCGATCAGCCTCCGACGATCACCTCGATCCGATGCGCCGCGCCGTCGCTGACCAAGGTGACACGCGTCGTGCCCTGTGCGTTGCCATCAACCACGATCCGCGTACCGCTGACGTGCGTGTCGCGGCGGATCGCGATGTCGTAGGTCGCGGTTTCGAATCGATACTTGATCGACAGTGACGGCCACGCTTGCGGCAGGCGAGGTTCGAGGATCAGCGCGTCGCCATCACGATGCACGCCGAGCAAGGATTCGATGATCAGCCGATACATCCACCCAGCCGAACCCGTATACCAGGTCCAGCCGCCGCGACCGACGTGCGGCGATACCGCGACCACGTCGGCAGCGACCACGTACGGCTCGACCTTGTAGATGTCGATCGCCGCCGCGGTGGCGCCGCGGCGCACCGGATTGATCATGTCGAACAGCTGCCACGCGCGTTCCGTGCGTCCGGCTTTCGCAAATGCCATGACCGCCCAGATCGCCGCATGCGTGTACTGGCCGCCGTTCTCGCGCACACCGGGTACGTAGCCGCGAATGTAGCCGGGATCGTGTTCTGAATGGTCGAAGGGTGGCTCCAGCAGTTCGATCAAACGCGCGTCGTCCTTTACCAGCAGGCGATCGAGTGCATCCAGGGCGAGGTGGCTGCGCTCGGGTTCGCCCGCGCCGGAAAGCACCGACCAGCTCTGCACGATCGAGTCGATCTTGCACTCCGGCTGGGAGGCGCTGCCGAGCGGGGTGCCATCGTCGTAATACGCACGCCGATACCAGGCGCCGTCCCAGCCGTGGCGATCCAGTGCCGCTTTGAGCTTCTTCGCCTTATCGCCGCAACGAGTCGCGAACTTCGCGTCGCCGCGCGCTGATGCGATGTCCACGAACTGGGTCAGGATGAGATAGAGGAAGAATCCGAGCCAGACGCTCTCGCCGCGTCCTTCGCGCCCGACGTTGTTCATGCCATCGTTCCAGTCGCCGCCGCCCATCAATGGCAAGCCGTGCGCGCCGATGCGCAGGCCGTGCTCGATCGCGCGCATGCAATGCTGGTAAAGGTCGGCGCTCTCGGTCGAGCGCAGCGGCATGTCGTAGTACGACTCTTCGCCCGGATGGAGCGCGCGGCCTTCGAGGAAGCCGATGGGCTCGTCGAGGACGCTCCAGTCGCCAATCGTACGGACATAGTGAACGGTCGCGAACGGCAGCCAGAGGTAATCGTCCGAGCATTGCGTGCGTACGCCGCGGCCCGCCGGTGGATGCCACCAATGCTGTACGTCGCCTTCACGGAATTGGCGCGACGCGCACAGCACGATCTGCGCTCGGAGCAGATGTGGCGTGGTGTGCACCAAGGCCATCGCATCCTGCAACTGGTCGCGGAATCCGAACGCGCCGCCGGATTGGTAGAAGCCGCTGCGTCCCCACAGGCGGCACGCAATGACCTGATAGACCAGCCAGCCGTTGGCCAGTGCGTTGAGCGTGTGATCGGGTGTGTCGATGACGACTGCGCCGAGCAGTTCGGCCCAGCGCGCGGTGGCTGCGTCGAACGAGGCGCGTGCGGAGCCCGAGTGGCGGAAGCGGCGGACCAGCGCGTCCACGTCGGCCCCATCATGGCCGGCGCCGAGACGAAAGATCAGCGTGCGCGATTCGCTGTCCGCCAGTTCGAGCGGCACCTGAATCGCGCCGCACGGATCGAGTCGCGCACCGACGCGACCACTCAACGCGGTGCGGCCCATCGCGGAGGGCTGGCGCAGCGTGCCGTTGCGGCCGATGAATTCGCTGCGATCGCCGGTCAGCGTGCGCTGCGCGTCGTCGACGTCGAAGAACGCGATGAGGTCCGCGAACTCCGCGTTGTACGCATTGCGCGCGAGCAGGGCGCCGTTCGCATCGATCTCCGTGACCACGTGCATGGCGGTCTTGGTCGAGAGGTCGCCGAGTACCCATTGCACATAGCCGGTCGCCGAAAGCTTGCGTGCGCGACCGGAATCGTTGCGCAGCCGCAGCGAGAAGAATTTGACCGGCGCCTCCGGATCGACATGGATGCGCAGCTCGCTGGCGATGCCGTCCTCGATCGTCTCGAAAATGCTGTAACCGAAGCCATGCCGCGACAGGTAACGCGCGGCGCCGGGCGTGGGCAGCGGCGTCGGCGACCAGAAATACCCGGTCTCCTCGTCGCGGATGTAGAACGCCTCGGTGTTCGGATCGCAGACCGGATCGTCGCTCCACGGCGTCAGGCGATATTCGTGCGCGTTCTCGAACCATGTATAACCCGAACCGCTTTCGGAAACGACGCAGCCAAAGTCCGGATTCGCGATCACGTTGACCCAGGGTTGCGGTGTACGCTGCGCGGTGTCGGTCGCGATCACGTATTCGCGGCCGTCACGCGAGAAGCCGCCGATGCCGTTGACCAGGGTGCGCGGCGGCAGTGCGATGTTCTGCACCGGGCCGGGTTGACGCGTCAGCGTCGGCGCGAGACGTGGTACCGCCTCGACGAGGACACGCGCGCGCAATTGTTCGATCAGCGAGCCGGCCCCGTCGGTTAGTACGACGCGCGCGACCGATTGCATCAACACGCGATCCTCATGGTTGATCTGGTCGAGCGCGCGCACGAAGATGCCGCTCGGGCGGTCGATCAGGCTGGCATCGGCGCTCGCCGCGATGATGCCGTGGATTTCGTCGAGCAGGTTCTGTCGATAGCCGCTGCGTTCGTCGTTCCAGATGACCAGGTCGAAGACAAGGCCCTTCAAGCGGCAATACGCGTGTGCATGCACGAGTTGGCGCACGATGTCGACGTGCGCGGAATCGGTGACCTGCAGTAAGACGATCGGCAGGTCGCCCGAGATCGCGTGCGCCCACAATCCCGATTGGCCGCGCCGGTTGCTGGCGATGATGCCCGGTGCCGCGCGGCGTAGGGGATCGACGTAGACGACGCATTCGGCGAGGCGGGCATAGGTCTGCGCGTCGGTTTCGCTGACATTGATCTGGCCGAGAACGACGCGGCTGTGGGTCCAGGCCAGGTCAATCACGCGGTCGGCAAGGTGGCGGTCGTGATACTTGTCGGCGAGCGCCAGACAGTCGTCGCGGTCTGCGGCGATGCCGGTCACCATGTCGATGCACACGGTACGGTCCGGGCGCAGGCGGAAGCGATGCCGGATCGCAACGATTGGATCGAGCACGGAACCCGCGCTGCCAGAGAGGGCGCCTGTTTCGCGCATGGCGCGCGGATCGGCGTTGCTGCGGCCGCGCCCGATGAAGCGCATGCGGTCGGTTTCAAATGAGATTTCGTCGCTCTCGACGTCATGCAATGCGAGCAGATGGAACATCCACGGCTGCACCTCGTCGGTCGAGCGCGGTCGGCGCGTGCACAAGATCGCATCGCGTGTCTTGACCAGTTCGGTCTGCACGAACAGGTTGCTGAACGCCGGATGCAGGTCGTCGCTGATCGCCGGTGCCAATACGATTTCGGCATAGCTGGTGATTTCGAGCACGCGCTCGACGCGCGAGCGGTTGGTGATGCGGGTACGGCGCAGTTCGATGTCGTCTTCGGGCGAGACGACGATCTCGGTATGCGCGTCGAGCAGGTCGGCGCGGCAGCGAAATTCCACGCGTGCTTCGGTGAACACCGCTTCGTAGCTGTCGGTCGGCGCCAGCGTGGGCTGGAACGTGGTCGACCAGACGCGCCCGCTATCGCAGTCGCGCAAGTAGCCATACATGCCCCACGCATCGCGGGTCACGTCCTCGCGCCAGCGCGTCAGCGCGAGATCGCGCCAGCGGCTGTAGCCGCTGCCGGCCGCAGTCACCATCACATGATAGCGGCCGTTCGAAAGCAACTGCATTGCGGGGCGACGCGTGTCCGCCTTGCGGAACACGCGCAGCGGAATCTGCGGTTGCTCGGCGCCGCTGCGCACATCGACGATCTCCGGGTCGATCGTCCACTCGCTGGACAAGCGCGGCACGCGCTCCTGCAACAGCAGCAGCGTGGCCTGGAATTGCGGATGACTTTCGAAGCGGCGCTGCATGGGTCGATCGAGCAGCGCATGCGCAGTCGCGAGCAGGGTCATGCCCTGATGGTGGGCCATGAACGAGCGCACGATCGCATGCGTCTCGCCCGGTTGCTGGCGCGTTGCGGTGTAGTCGATCGCCTCGTAAAAACCGTAGTCGGTTAGCCAGCCGAGTCGCGCCATTTCGCGCAGGTTGTCGGCCGCCTCGCGCGGCAGCACCATCAGCGCGAGAGCGCAGGCATACGGCGCGATCACCAATTCCTGCGACAGGCCGCGCTGCAGGCCGAGCCCCGGCACGCCGAATGCGCGGTACTGGTAGTTCTGGGCGGCGTCGGTCAGGTTGTAAGCGGATTCGGAAATGCCCCACGGCACATCGTGTCGCCTGGCGTATGCGATCTGGCGCGCGACCACTGCATCGCAGGTTTGTGCGAGCAACGAGCCTGGAAACGCCGGCATCACCAACAGCGGCATCAGGTACTCGAACATCGAGCCGCTCCAGGAGAGCAACGTCGGTGCGCCTTCGCGCGCGGTGAGCAGGCGACCGAGCGCGAACCAGCTTTCCTGGGCGACCTGCCCGTGCGCGATCGCGGTGAACACGCCCAGACGTTCTTCGGATGCGAGCAGGTCGTAGTACCCGCCATCACGCTGGGCTTCGCTCACGTTGTAGCCGATCGCGAACAAGTGGCGTTTCGCGTCGTACAGGAAACGATAGTCGACGAATCCGAGTTCCACGCACGCAGCGGCCAGTCGCTCAATCGTGCGCAGGCAGGCACGCGCACGCGCGGAAGCGGAGATCGGCGCCGCTGCGGTGAGCGTGTCGGCGGCACCGGTCTCGTCGTGCACGGCTTCGCGGTCGGCAGCGCGGCCAAGTTCGGTCAGCGTCGGGATGCGCCCGGTCGCAGCGGAACGGGTGTCGGCATCGATGGTGTACGCGTCGTCGGGCAGCCATCCGGCGAGATCGTCGAGTGCGTTGCGGCATTCGCGTGCGAACGTTTGCACCGCCGCCGACGCAGCAACGGTTGCAGTCGTCGCGTGCGCCACGGCGGCGGTCTCGGCAAGCCGATTCAGCGTGCGCAGGTGTTCACGCGTCGCCGACGCGGTGCGCGGCGGTTCGCGATCGATCTGTGCGAACGCAGCCTGCAGGTCACCCAGCGCGGCCTCGTCGCTTTCTGGCCAGTGCTGGCGCAGCATGTCGAACGTATCGGCGAGGCCGCCAAACAAGCGCTGATTGATCACCGGCGCGTCGGCCAGTTGCAACAATCCTTCGCGCAACACCAGCAGATGAGCGATGAGATTGCCGCTGTCGACGGTGGAAATGTATTGCGGCTGCATCGGTTGCAGCGTGGTGGTGTCGTACCAGTTGTAGAAGTGACCGCGGTAACGTTCCATGTTTTGCAATGTGGCGAAAGTCAATGCGCAGCGTTCGAGCAGCTGCGTCACGCCGAGATAGCCCAGATCGTACGCGGTCAGGTTCGCAAGCAGGCACAGACCGATATTGGTCGGCGATGTGCGGTGCGCGGCCTTCGCGATCGGTTGTTCCTGGTAGTTGTCCGGCGGCAGCCAGTTGTTGTCGGCGCTGACGAAGCGCTCGAAGAATGCCCAGGTCCGCCGCGCCACCGCGCGCACGAACTGCGCTTGCGCCGTGTCGAGCGCTGCGGACTCGCGACTGGGCGAACGCGCGAGCCATCGTTCGAGGGCCGGCGCGGCGAGCCAGAGCAACAACCATGGCAACGCAACCGGCAGCGCCTCTGGCCGCTCGAGCGCCAGGTACAGGCCGATGCCGCTTGCGGCTATCGGTCCGCCCCACAGCATTGGCAGAAGTGACGTCCAGCGATTGCCGCGGCGGCTTTCTGGCGCGTGCGATGCGACCCATTGCAACCGATGCCGATGCGAAACATGCACGCGCCAGCCGGTGCGTATGATCGCGGTGAGGTTCGAATACGCTTCGTGGGGCAGGCATGCCACTTCGAACAACAGCTGTGCCAGACGATGGCGCAAATCGCGCAGCGACAGCATGAGGTGACGGCCGAGATCCACATCGGGCGATTTGCGCGTGAGCGATAACGCGATGTCGATCGTCATCGGCAGCAGCAGGATTTCCAGTGCGAGGAAGGTCCAGTAACGCGGTCGCGCGAGTACGCACCAGCCGAGCAGCAAGAGCCCCAACAGTGCGGCAGGAACCAGGCTGCGACGCAGGTTGTCGAATATCTTCCAGAGCGAAAGGCCCGACAGCGGATTCTTCTCGCGCTCGCCGTTGGCGACCGGAACGTGCGAAAAAAGCCATTCGGCGATCTGCCAGTCGCCCCGGATCCAGCGCTGCCGGCGTTTCGCGTCGAGGCGCCAGGTTTGCGGATAGCACTCGTAAAGCTCGATCTCCGTGACCAGGCCGCAACGCGCGTAGCAGCCTTCGAGGAGGTCATGACTGAGAATCCGGCTGAGCGGAAAGCGCTCGTCGAGCACGTGCTCGAACGCGTCGATGTCATAGATGCCCTTGCCGGTGAATGAGCCTTCGCCGAATAGATCCTGATAGGTGTTGGACACCGCACGCGTGTAGGGATCGAGTCCCGGATCGCCGCCGAACAGCAGCGCGTAGCGCGACGTCTGATCGGCCGCGAAACTGGTGCCGATGCGCGGTTGCAGGATGCCGTAGCCCGCAACGACGCGCCGCGTGGCGTCATCCATGCGCGGGCGATTGAGCGGATGCTCCATCGTCGCGGTCAGCTGGCGCGCCGCATCGCGTGGCAGCTGCGTATCGGAATCGAGCGTAATCACGTAGCGCGTCGCAAGGAGTTGCTCCACGTCGCCGATGAGGCGCGAAAAACGTTCGCGGCCGCGACCGCGCAGCAGGGCATTCAGCTCGCCGAGTTTGCCGCGTTTGCGTTCGAAGCCGATCCAGCTCTGTTCGCTGATGCTCCAGCGGCGCGGCCGGTGCAACAGGAAGAAGGTGTCCGCACCGCCGTTGGCGTAAGTGGCATTGAGCTTGGTGATGCCCTCGCACGCGATGGCGAGAATCTTGTGGTCCGACGGCTTCTCGGCCTCGTGCCAGTCGCTGAAATCGGTCAGCAGCGCGAAGCGGATCTGCGGATCGCGATTGGCGAGGAAACGGATTTCCAGTTCATCGACCAGATCGATCGCGTCCGTTTCGCTGCCAAGCAGGGTCGGCACCACGACCAGGGTTTGTGCAAGTGGTGGGACACCGCTGCGAAAATCCATTCGCGGCAACGGTTGCGGGGCGACGGCCAGCGCTGCAATCTGGTTGACCAGGGCGACTGCGAGCTGGCTGAGCGCGACGATCGCGCAGCCGGCGGCGGCGATACGGAGCCAATGCGGATTGCCTATGTGCCACAGCTCGACCAGCGCCGGCAACGCCAGCAAACCGCTTATCAGGACCAGTGCAATGAGATAAATCGGAAACGGAACGGTTCGCGCACGCAAACGTGCGAAACGCCGACTCAACCCGCATCGTGCCTCCAGCGCGGTCACGCCGGCGTCGATCAGGTAATAGCCCACATGACGCTCGAGTGCAGCCGCATCGGCGGCACTGGGCGCCTCCTGTGCCAGTGCGATCGCCCAGCGCGCCACCTCGACTTCGGTCTTGCGCGATTTGCGCGCGAACTTTTCAACGACGTGCCGGTAGCTGTCGCGGGTCGAAAAATCCATCTGCGCGTAGATCCCGGCCGGATCGGTGCGCAGGATGTGCTCCATGTGGCTCGCGGTTTCGACGAAATCGCGCCAATCGATCGCTTCCAGAAGACGCAGGCTGCCGATGCTGTTGCTGATCGACACCTGGTCTGCGGCTTCCTCCTGGTTGGTCGCGTGGACGAGCTGGTCGATCGTCATGCCCGCTTCCTGCAGGCGGTCTTCGATCCATGTGATCGGCAACGTCAACGCGGCGCTGTGTCCCTGCAGGCGGCGCACCAGTTCGGCGACGAACGCGCCGCGTATCGGAGGCTCTGAGCGCGCCATGTCGGAGACGACCAGGATCAGGCTCTTCGGATCCCGCTCGACGATGTCGATCATCGCGTCGGCCCAGCGCGCGGCGAGATTGCGGTAGCGTCGATCGCTGCGCACGCGAAACGCGACGCGGCGCAGGTTCTCGATCAGAGCGAGGCGGAGCATGATCGGAATCGCCCACAACTCGCCGAGCGCGAGCGGTTCGACTTCCTGGTAGGCACGCGCGAAACGGCTGACCGTGTCCTGGTCGACGCGGCCGTCGCCGTGCGAAATCGCATTCAGCGCGATGTCGTAGACGCGCGGCAGTCCCGCCGATGCGCCGCGCTGCAGACGCGGCAGTTCCCAGCTGTAGCGTTCGGGGAAATGGCGCCGTGCGGTGCGGATCTGCTCGTCGATCAGATACAGATTGTCGAGCAGCCATTCACCGGCGGGAGTAATCCGGTGGCCGCCCTTGATCGAGGTGGCGAGCAGCGCACAGCTGTCACGCAATACCGTTTCGTTGTCGGACAAGCGCAGCAGCAGGCTGTCCGACCGCTTGCCGAGGAGGATCTTGTGTTCGCCAGCGAGCACGCGTCCGTGCTCTTCCATCTGATCCGCGCTGAACAGCTCGGCGCGCAGTGGCGCATCACCTTCACTGGAACTGTCGTCGATCGTTCGACCACGCCCAACTCGCGTAGGCCAAACATCAAACCATCGACTTGGCGTCGGCACGAAAACTCCCGTGGTGGGTGGGGCGACTATGCGTCAGGCAACCTCACGGGGCCGCGGGTTGACCGACCCTATATTTCACGTTGTCCGTGAACGCGATGCAACTGGAGCGATCGCGCTGGCACGCGATCGCTCCGCGTACGCCTGTTTCAGGTCGGTTCGGTACCGTTGGCCAGGTGGCTCTTGCGATAGCCGTACAGGTAATAGACGACGAGACCGATCGTGGCCCAGCCGACGAACAAACTGATCGTGTACACCGAAAGATTCACGAACAACAGCAGGCAGCCGAGGATGCCGAGCGGGCAGACCACCCAGGCCAGCGGGGTGCGGAACGGCCGCGCACGCGTGGGCTGCTTGACACGCAGGATCATCACGGCGATCGAGACCATGATGAACGCGAACAGCGTTCCCGAGTTGGAGATGTCGGCGAGAATCCCGACCGGGAACATCGCCGAAAACAGCGACACCGCGACCCCCGTGATCATCGTGACTATGTGCGGCGTGTGGTAACGCGGATGGATCTTCGAGAGGAAGTTCGGCAGCAGGCCATCGCGCGACATCACGAAGAAGATGCGGGTCTGGCCGAAGATCATCATCAGGATGACCGAAGGCAGCGCGAGGGCTGCGGCGAGACCGATCAGGTTGCCGATGCTGGCAAAACCGAGCATGCGCAATACCTGCGCAAGCGGGTCTTTGCTGCAGACCAGTGCCTCGACGCTACCTTGGCAAGCGGCTGCGAACGCTTGGCTGCCGGTCGCCAGCGACATCCCATCGGCGCCCATCATCGGCTGCGAACCGACGGCGCCAACGGCGGCGTAGCCGACCAGAAGGTAGAAGACTGTGCACACCGCCAGCGAACCGATCAAGCCGATCGGAATGTTGCGATTGGGATTCTTGGTCTCCTCGGCGGCGGTCGAAACCGCATCGAAGCCGACGTACGCGAAGAAGATCGAAGCCGCGGCACCCAGTACGCCGACACCGCCCATCGGGCTGCCCCAGCCGGACGGGAAGAACGGATGGAAATTGACATCCTTCACGGTCGGCATGGCGACTGCGATGAAGACGATCAGGGCGACAATCTTGATGCTGACCAGTACCGCATTGACCTGCGCGCTCTTTGATGTGCCAAACACGAGCAGCGCGGTGATGACCAGCGAAATCGCGAAGGCGAGCACATTGAACGCGCCGCCATCATAGGGTCCGGTGCGCAGGGCTTCGGGCAGCGCATGGCCCGCGCTCATGAGCAACCCGTTCATGTAGCCGGACCAACCGACCGCGACGGCGCCAGCGGCTACCGCGTATTCGAGCACGAGCGCCCAGCCCACGATCCAGGCGAGGCTTTCACCCAGCACGCCGTAGGTATAGGTGTAGGCCGATCCGGAAACCGGAATCATCGCTGCCAGTTCCGCGTAGGCGAGTGCCGCCAGCGCGCATACAACGGCTGCTATGACGAAGGAGATAATCATGCCCGGACCGGCTTTCTGGCCGGCCTCGGCGGTAAGCACGAAAATACCCGTGCCGATGATCGCGCCGATACCCAGCAGGGTGAGTTGGACCGGGCCGAGCTGTCGTGTGAGACCTTTCTTTTCGGCTGTTGCGAGGATCTGGTCGAGCGGTTTCACGCGCTGAAAAAGCATTAATGGCTCCCCAAGAAGATGTCTTTCTGGTTATGGTGAAAACGCGCACGCCGGCGTCGAAACCGTTGCCACGTCTCTTCGGAACCTTAACCTAGGGTCTTGAGACGCACAAGCGCCGGACGTTGCGCGAAGCGGTCTGCCGATTCCGCAAAACGAAACAGGGATCGCAACGATGGACGAAACACTTGCCCACGCATTCGCCGCCTACGCAAACACACTCCGGAGGAGGCGGGAGCGGGGGTCTGTTCCGTGGATTCCTCGATTCGTCCTTGCACGCGTTCGAGCGCGCCCACCGGATCGGTCATTTCGCCGGCTCAGCGTGGCTGGTCAGCGTGGACGACGAGCGCGTGTTGCTGATGCATCACCGCAAGCTCGATCGCTGGCTGCAGCTGGGTGGACAGCCGACGGCGAGACCGATCTTGCACGTGTCGCCTTGCGCGAAGCCGAGGAGGAGTCTGGTTTGCGCGATCTTGCTGGCGAACAGGATATCTTCGATCTCGATCGCCACCGCATTCCGGCGCGTGGCGATGAACCGGAACACTGGCATTACGACGTGCGCTACGCCGTGCGCGCGACCGGCAGCTAGGAATTCGTGGTCGGCGCTGAATCGCATGCGCTCGCATGGCGCGACATCGCTTGCCTTCCCGACGACACCACAGTCGACGCATCGTTGCGGCGCATGGCGCGCAAATGGCTTGCACGCGAGTTGTGCGAGGGCATTGCGTAAACGGGACGCGACGCGCTCAAGCCGCTCGTCGCTCGGACGCTGTCCGTTCGCATTCATGCCTCATCCGAGCATGACGCGCGCGATGCCGGAGGGCATGGCGTAGACGCGACGTGGGTAGACTCAAGCAGCCATCCTTGGGACGCTGCCCGTTGGCATCCATGCCCTCACCCGAGCCTGACGCACGCGATGCCGGACCGCATGGCGTAGACGCGACGTGGGTAGACTCAAGCAGCCATCCTTGGGACGCTGCCCGTTCGGCATCCATGCCCTCACCCGAGCCTGACGCACGCGATGCCGGAGCGCATCGCGTAGACACGTCAGGCTCGACCCGAGAATTCCCCGGTCGTCGTGTTGACCGTGATCTTTTCGCCCGTCGTGATGTATTCCGGAACGAGAATCTCCAGACCGGTCGAAAGCCTGGCTGGCTTCGGGCGCTTGGTCGCGGTCGCGCCTTTCATTTCCGGCGCCGTGTCGATGACTTCGAGGATCACGGACTGCGGCAGCTGCAACGCAACCGGCGCGTCATCGATAAGCTGCACAAAGCAGCCTTCGATGCCATCGACGATATAGCCGGAGGCGTCGCCGATCGCACTCGCATCCAGCGTGTATTGCGTGTAGTCCTCGCTGTCCATGAATACGTACGCGTCGCCGTCCATGTACGAGTACGTGACCTGGCGGCGCGTCAATTCGGTTTCCTTGAGGTCGTCCTCGGCGCGCAGCGAAAGGTCAAGCTTCTGCGCGCCCGGGACGCTATACATGATGAAGCGGAACGTCACATTGCCGCCGCGGCCTTGTGGTGAACTGCGTTCGATGTCGCGGATCTGGTAGATCTTGCCGTCATGCTCGACGACGTTGCCCTTCTTGATTTCTGATGCGCGCATGGGGTTGAAAAGATCGGGAATGGGAATCAGGGAAGATTATTGCGTCTCGTCGTCCCGGCCCTTCGGCGAGCTCAGGACAGGCCGGGCTTTGCCCGCGCCGGGACCCAGTGTCGTGGTATCTCGAAGGCGCTGGATCCCGGATCTACGCACATCGTTGTGCTGTCCGGGATGAGTCACCGCAAAACTGGATCCCGTGTCATCGGCCATCCATGGCCTGCACGGGATGAGTGTTCCTTGAAACTGGATCCCGGATCAACGCACATCCTTGTGCTGTCCGGGATGAGTGTTCCTTGAAACTGGATCCCGGATCAACGTACATCCTTGTGCTGTCCGGGATGAGTGCATCCTGCACTCACTTTGGTGCCAGTCGGATCGCGCCGTCGATACGGATCGTCTCGCCATTGAGGTAGCGGTTCTGCAGGATGAAGGCGACCGTGTCGGCGTATTCCGCGGGCTTGCCGAGGCGTGGCGGATAGGGCACCTGCGCGCAGAGCGACTGGTAAACCGCTTCCGGCATGCCATCGACCATCGGCGTGTGGAACACGCCGGGCGCGATCGTCATCACGCGCACGCCGATGCGCGCGAATTCACGCGCCATCGGCAGGGTCATCGCGATGACGCCGCCTTTCGATGCGGAATACCCAGCCTGGCCGATCTGGCCCTCGTAGGCCGCGATCGACGCGGTGTTGACGATCACGCCGCGCTCGCCGTCCTCGCCGGGCGTGTTGTGCTGCATCAGGTTGGCGGCCGCTTTGGCGACGTTGAAACTGCCGATCAGGTTGACCGTCACCGTGGTCGTGAACGTCTTCAGCGGCATCGGCCCTTCCTTGCCGAGCACGCGACCCGCCCCGAGGATCCCGGCACAGTTGACGAGGACGTTGAGGCCATCGAGTTTCGCGTGCGCCTCCTTCAATGTCGTCGCGACGCCGTCCTCGTTGGTCACGTCGGTGCGGAAGTAGCTCGCGGCAGCACCCAGCTGCTCGGCAGCGGCATTGCCTTTCTCGTCGTTGACGTCGAGCAGCGCGACCTTGGCGCCGTGTGCGACGAGATGCTTCGCGACCGCGAAGCCGAGACCGGAGGCGCCGCCGGTGACGACGGCCTTGACCTGATCGAGTTGCATGGAATTTCCGCGAATGTGCGAGGGCGCGGATTCTAGCAGCCGTGTTCCTGCGTCGCAGGCCGGAAATGCGCTCCAGCGTGCGGCAGCACGTGCCGCAGGCCGTTTTTCTAGTCATTCCGGCCCTAAGCCTGTCGAAGGGCCGGAATGACGAGATTTCCCTACCTGATCGAGGGTCGGGCGAGCCTTCCTTACCTGATCGGCGCCATCAGATGCTGGTACGCGGTGCCGGCCCACATCACGTACGGCTGCGAGGTGTCAGGGTCCGCCGATTTCGGATACACGTCGTAGAACGCAGGATCCGCGCCGACGATCATGATGTGCGGGCCGGTCTTGATCCAGTGGTTGCTCACGTCGGGCTTGGTCGCGTACGGATCGGTGTTGCTCGCGTCGGTGCCGCCTTCGAGCATGTACATGAAGCCGACTTTGCCCGGCGCTGGCGCCTTGTGGCCGACCCAGGCATTCACCCATTCCATCGCGCTCGCATCCATGCACATCGGGTCCGGCCCCGGCGTCGCCGGATTGTCCGGCATGCAGGTGAAACCATTGGTGCCCTTGCGTAGCGTGTGCATGTTGCTGTGCTCATCCATCGTGACGATCGTCGCACCCTTCGCGACATTCGCGGGCGCTGCCTTCATCGCGCTCGCGATCATGTCAGCGTCGCTGGGCGCCTTCTTGTCGGCGTGCATCTTGGTGGCAGCCTGGGCCGTGCAGGTGAGGGCGACGATGCATGCCGCGAGAGCGGTGCGGTTCATCAAACAGGAGGCGTACATAACATTATCTCCGTTCAGATTTGTGGCCGGCGCGCCCGCGCCGGCGCGCCTAATCTCCTCCTCCTTTCCGGGTGCGTCAACGGCTCCGGAGGGGCGTGCAGGGGTGGCAAACGGCGTGCCAGAAAGGACGGATTTTGCCGTCAAAATGGCGACGCTTGCCGCGTTCGCTCAGCCCATGAAACCGAGATCGCCGGTCGGGAAATTGGCGAGGTACGGAAAGATCGTTGCGAGGCCGCAGTCGTTGAGGCCGAGCCAGCGCGCCAGCGTCACCGAGTACCGGTCGCACGAGGTCGCCGGGATCATCTAGCCGCGCTTGTCGCCATGGTCAGGAAGCGCGTGGCTTCAGCGTCCGAGACCGGCGCATCGGTGACGTTGTCGAAGCCCGAGCCGAACAGCTTGTCGTACGCGTGGGCCGGTGTCGCGGCCACCGAGAACAGCGCGAGCAACGCCAGCATGGGCGTTGCATTCGCGCGATACGCGCAACGCGTGCAGGACCAGCCGTCTCGTCGGGTGCATCGGTCACCTCCGTTCGGTGTTCAGCGACCCCGTCCGACCCCGTGTGGATGCGGTGCCGCCGGTGTGCGGGATCAGTCGAAAGAGTGAAACGCGGCGGCGGCGCTTTGGTTGACAGCGCGCCGTGTCGATTGTGCGACGTGGCTCAAAGTTCGCGCAGGTAGAAGCGGTTGCAGCCGTGGTGGCCGGTGCTGCCGAGGGCGCACTCGATGCGCTGGAAGTCGTTGGCGAGATAAAGTCGCTGCGCCGCATCCATGCCGGTCAGCGTTTCGATGTAGCAGCGCTTGAATCCGGCTCGGCGTGCGGCCTCGAGACAGTGCGCGATCAATGCGCGGCCGGCTCCGCGTCCGCGCAAGCGGGGCAGAAAATACATCTTGCGCAGTTCGCAGGTATCAGTGTCGCCCGCTTCAAGGGGTGCGAAGCCGCCACCGCCGAGCACGACGCTCCCGACCTCGATCACGAAGTAATCGCAGCGCGCTCGCGCATACGCCGCGCTCATCGCCGCGACTTCGGCATCGTGGATGGCGAAGCCCGCACCGTCCGCGCCGAATTCGGGCATCACAGTGCGGATGATCGCAGCGACGGCCGCATCGTCGCGTGGGTCGATCGGCCGGATGAAGAACGAGGTCCCGCTGGTCATGGCGGTGTCGTCGATGCCAGTGCGCGATGTCCGACCTCGCGTGTCGGCAGCGCCGCCCATGCGCCGATGACGGCATCCAGGGGAATATCGGTGACGCGCGCATTCGGAGTGGGGCTGGTAAGGATGGTCACTGCCGTGCCGCTTCTGCTGCGCGGTTTCCAGTGCGACGGCGAGGCCGCGCCGTACAGCACGACGAGCGGGCAGCCCATCGCCGCGGCCGCGTGGGCCGGTCCGGTGTCGATGGACACCAAGCTGTGCGCCCGTTCCAGCAAGGCCAGCAGGCGTCGCGGCGGCAGGTCCGCCGCGGCGACGTGAACCCGGGACAGCGCAGCGGCCCGGCTGATGTCATCCAGAACGCCTTCCTCGCGCGCGCTGCCGCACAGCACGATGCGCGCTTCCGGCCTGCGTTTCACGATCGCATGACACAACGCCGCCCAATGTTCGGTCGGCCAGTATTTGTCGTCACCGATCAGTCCAAGTCGACCGCGCTTCAGCGTGCGTTTGTTGCCGGGCTGCAGCAATACCAGCGGTGTCTCAGCCAGGCTGCGCATGCGCAGCCATGCGTCGCAGTCGGAACGGTCAGTGGCATCGATGTGCAGCAGCGGTTCGCGCATGATGTCGTCATCGCGCCACTGAAAGTCATTCGCCGTGAACGCAGGCGGCGTCAGACAGCCGAAGCGCAACATGCGGTCGACCCAGTGCTCCTCGACGCTGCAGGGATGTTCGCCGAGATAGAGGCAGCGTTCGGGTTCGATGCCGCTGCGCGCAAGCAGCCAGCGCACCTTGTCCACCGCGAATTCGTCGCAGACATACGTTGGAGCGTCCTTCAGGTCACGCAAGGCGCGGGTCAGCCGCCACTGTTGCGGGTCGAGCGCATAGGGCCGGCGGCGGCTGCCGACACGCAGGATGCGTTTCACGTCCGGATGCGCACCGAGCAGCGGTTCCGCCCAAGCTCCCGAGGTCACCAACGTGCACGGCTGTCCGTAGCGGCGATGCAGCAGGTGCAGCAAGGGTGTCAGTATCACGAGATCTCCGAACGCGCCGAAGCGCACGACGATCGGGCTTGACGCTATGGCTCCCACGGTCAGGGCAGTGCGCGGCGGAAATCGAGATCGTAGCGCGCGCCGCCGGTCAGCGCGTGCAGGCGCAGGTTGGTGATCCGGATCGGCGCGCCGGGCGCGAGGTCGGCGATGTTGGAATCGGTCATCTCGGCTGGATCGATGATCGTGACGCCGCCGCCGCCGATGACTTCGAGAACGTTGTCCGGTCCGATCACGGCCGCGGTGGCGACGTCGAGGCCGAGGCCGAGCGCGAACGGATTGAGCGCGAGCGCCGCAAGCAGGCGCCCGAGACGGTCGCTCTCATGGCCGCCCTGGTCGATCACGACGCGGTTGGTGAGGCCGAGCCCGGGCGCGAACGTGGCGCCGCCGCTACGCGGCGTCGCGCCCTCGGTGCCGTGCGTCAGCATGTGTTCGCAGAGCAAGGCGGCACCGGCACCCGCGCCGAGCACGGCCATGCCTTCGGCATTGCGACGGCGGATTGCACGCGCGAGCTGGGTGCCGCCGATCAGTGTCGACAGACGCAGCGGCTGATCGGACGTCAGCACGGTCAGTTGCGCGTGGTCGATCGCATCGAGCAGCGTGCGCTGGTCGCTGTCGGCGCGGTTGCGCACGATACTGCGGCGCACTTCACCCGCGCCGGCCGCGTACAGCGTGGGCTCGATGTCTACGTCGGCATCGTCCGAGCCTCCGATCGCGCCGAGTACGACGACGCGGGGTTGCGGTGCGAGCAAGGCAAGCAGCCGCCCCAACAGCTGCGCACTGCGCTCGTCGGTGCCGATGTCGCCACTGGCGATGATCAGGCCACGATTTCGATCTGGGGCGAGCTTGGCGGGCATGGGCGAGCGCGCAGCTTGGGAGAACGCCGAGTATAGCGAACACGCCTGCACGCGCATTCACGCGTGTCTGTGTGCGCATACGAAATCGGCGACAGCAGCTGCCGCAACACCGTCTTCACACGCTGGCGCGCGCGACTCGACTCGACGTGGCGCGGCCCAGTTGGGCGCTCAGCCACAAGCCGGTTTCGATCAGTGCCGGCAGATCGATGCCGGTCGCAATCCCCATGCCTTCAAGCATGTAGACCACGTCTTCGCTCGCGACGTTTCCCGTTGCACCTTTCGCGTAGGGACAGCCGCCGGCGCCAGACACGGAACTGTCGACGACCGTGACGCCTTCCTCGAGGCAGGTGAGGATATTCGCGAGCGCCTGCCCGCGCGTGTCGTGGAAATGCACCGCGAGTGCGGCGATCGGGACTTCGCCCGCGACCGCGCGCAGCATTGCGCGCGCGTTGCCGGGCGTGCCGATACCGATAGTGTCGCCGAGCGAGATCTCGTAGCAGCCGAGCTCGTGCAAGCGCTTCGCGACGCGTACGACATCGCCGACCGGCACCTCGCCCTGGTACGGACAGCCGAGCACGGTCGAGACATAGCCACGCACCTTGACGCGATCGGCGCGCGCGCGTTCGAGCACCGGCACGAAGCGTTCGATCGATTCGTCGATCGACGCGTTGATGTTCTTGCGGTTGAACGCCTCGCTCGCCGCGGTGAAGATCGCGATTTGTGTCGCACCGACTTCGCGTGCGCGTTCGTAGCCTTGGAGATTGGGGACGAGCACTGGATAGCTGACGCCGGGTTTTTTCGTGATGCGGCGGAAGACCTCGCTCGCATCGGCGAGCTGTGGCACCCATTTCGGGCTGACGAAACTGGTCGCCTCGATCGTGCGTAGGCCGGTCGCCGAGAGCCGATCGATCAACTCGATCTTGGTCGCGGTCGGAATGATCGTCTTCTCGTTCTGCAGGCCATCGCGAGCGCCGACTTCGACGATGCGGACCTGGCTTGGCATGGCGTTCATGGTTTCTTTCCGTGCGGGTTTCGCTGCAACGACTGCTCGAATGCATCGATCGTCTGGTCGCTGCGCACGAGCTTGAGCGGCGATGCTTCATCGAAGATGGATTGCGCGCGAACCATGTCGAGCATCTGCGCGCGGTTGCCGCGCACGAAGACGTGCAATTCGCTCGGTGTCTTGTCGACGGTGCCGTCTAGCTTGCCATCGATGACGAGCTTGGCGACCCGCGGACTGTCGACCGGATATAGCTCGATGCGGTTGCCGTGCATGCGATAGCGCGCGAAGAAGAATGACTTATCCGGTTTCGGCTCGATCGCATGCGGTGATTTCAACGTGACCAGCCCCTTGATCGCGCTGTCGGTCACGACGATGTAGTCCTTGCCGTCGGCATGCACGTAGTTCACTGGCACATGGATGCGCTTCAGCGCGCCGCCTTTCTCGGGCTGTTCGAGCACCGTGAACGTGCAGTCGTCGTCGACATAGAACGCCGTCGTGTCGTCGTCGCGTGCTGCAGGCGCATTGTCGGCGCCGGTCCAAAGCCCCTTCCAGTGGGTGTCACAGGTTTCGATGTTGTCGCCGAGCGGTGCTTCGAAACGCGTCTCGACGCAGGCGCCAAGCGACAGCAGGCTGATCACGACCAGGCCGGCCCGGATCGGCAACGCGCGCACGTAGTTCGCGAGGATCATGGCATCGCCTCCAGCTTGACCAGCACCGCGTCGGCCTCGACGAAATCGCCATTGGCCACCTGCACATTCTCGACACGGCCGGCGCGCGGCGCGCGCAGGGTGAGTTCCATCTTCATCGCTTCCATGACCAGCAGTTCCTGGCCTTCGGCCACCTCGTCGCCGACCTTGGCCTTCACCAGCACGACGCGACCTGGCATCGGTGCGGTGATGCGGTCGCTGCCGGTAGCCGCGTTCGTCGCATACGCGAATGCCGCCGCATGCAGGTAAGCGTGGCGGCGTGCGCTGTCCTGGATGGTCACTCGATCATGGTTGATACTGGCACGCCAGCGTTGCGCGACGCCGTCGAAACTTGCGTTGAGGCCGCCGTCACGCAGTACGGCATGGACGACCTTGCATTGCGTTGCGCCGTGTTCGAGCAGGTACGAGCCATTCGATCCGTGCGCTGCGATGTCGACACGTTCGCCGCGGACCAGCAAGGTGACGATGCGTTTGCCGGGATGGCCTATGCGCCAACCGTCGGCGCGCCCCCATGGCGAATGCGGATCGTCGGAAACACGCGCGAGCCGCGGCGCTTCGGCTTCCTCGTGCAGCAGCCATGTCGTCGCCGCCGCGAACACGGCCGCCGTGTCCTCGCCATCTGCGCTGCCGACGAACTCGTCGAGATGCCGATCGAGATAGCCGGTGTCGATGCGCCCCTCGACGATCGCCGGATGCCGCACCAGCCGTTCGAGGAAATTGATGTTCGATTTCGGCCCGACGATGTCGCAGGCCGCGAGTGCTTCGCGCATGCGCACCAGTGCGGCCTCGCGCGTGCGATCCCAGACGATGAGTTTCGCAATCATCGGATCATAGAAGATCGTCACGGTGTCGCTTTCGACAACACCGGAGTCGATGCGCACATGTTCGGAGGGTGTCGGCAACGCGAGCTTTTCTAGCTTGCCGGAGCCGGGCAGAAAGCCTTGGTCGGGGTCTTCCGCATACAGGCGCAGTTCGATCGCGTGGCCGTTCGCCGGGATCGACTTGTTGCGGATCAGCGAGCCCGGCAATTCCTCGCCGGCGGCGACGCGCAACTGCAGTTCGACCAGATCCAGCCCGAGCACCATCTCTGTGACCGGATGCTCGACCTGCAGGCGCGTGTTGATCTCCATGAAATAGAAATCGCCGCCCGGCCCGACGATGAACTCGACCGTGCCCGCGTTGACATAGTCGAGCGCGCGCGCAGCGGCAACCGCAGCCTCGCCCATCTTCGCGCGCAGTTCCGGCGTGACGAACGGCGAGGGCGTTTCCTCCAACACCTTCTGGTAGCGCCGCTGCGCCGAACATTCGCGCTCGTTGAGATGCACGATGTTGCCGTGTTTGTCGCCGAATATCTGGAATTCGATATGTCGCGGCTGCTCGATATAACGTTCGAGCAGCACGCGATCGCGACCGAACGCGTTCTTCGCCTCGCGCTGGCAGCTTTCCAGATTCGCCGCGAAGTCGCTGGCCGCGCGCACGATGCGCATGCCCTTGCCGCCACCGCCATATGCTGCCTTGATCATCAGCGGAAATCCAACGCGTTCCGCTTCGCGCGCGAGCAAGTTAGCCGACTGGTCTTCGCCGGTGTAACCAGCCACGACGGGCACGCCGCGACCGGCCATCAGTTCCTTCGCACCGGCCTTCGAACCCATGCGCCGCATCGAAGCGGCGGACGGCCCGATGAATGCGATGCCTGCGCGCTCGACCGCGTCGGCGAAGTCGGCGTTCTCGGAAAGGAATCCGTAACCCGGATGGATGGCCCCGGCGCCGCTGCGCCGCGCGACTTCAAGAATCGCGTCGCCGCGCAGGTACGAATCGGCCGGTCGCGGGCCACCGATCGGATAGGCGACATCGGCCTGGCGCACGTGTTGCGCGGTCGCGTCGGCCTCGGAATAGACAGCAATCGTCTCGATGCCGAGGCGGCGGCAGGTGCGGATCACGCGGCAGGCGATCTCGCCGCGGTTGGCGATCAATACGCGCTTGAACGAGGAGGTCACGATACGGGGTTTCCTTGTGGACGATCGCAGCGTGCGCAACGGGTGACCGCTTGGCGCCGGGAGTCTCTCCTGCGCTATCCGCGAGCGTGGGTCTGGACTGTTTACGGTAGCATGCCCGATTCAAAAGTTTGCGCGCGGAGCAGGTAACCGATGGTGGAAAACCGTGTGACAGGGGGGCTTTCCTTCGCGCCCGATCGAACCCGATCGAAGTGCTGCGTATCTCGCCGAGTATTCCCGGTGGTTGGTCATCGACGGTGCGCCGGCCGCGCGCAATGCGCTGCTCGCGCTGCTCGCGAAGTACCCACAGCAGGACTGGCTCGATTGTGGGCGCGCGGCGATCTCGATGCAGCCACCGCGGTGCTGACCGCCGCGATCGCCACATATCCCGATTCGGTGGAACTTGCGCTCGTGCTTGCCGGCGTATTTTGGCAGACCAAGCAATCCGTCGCCGCGGAGTCGTTGCTGCGCGCGTTGCTGGTCCGATATCCGGCCGATGTCGCGGCGACTTTTCTGCTCGCGGAAGGTCCTCAAGGAGCAGGCCAGGATGCAGGCTGCCGCGACAGTCATCCGTTACCTGTTCGAGAATGCGCGACAGCCGACGAACATCGTGATTCGCGCGGTGGAGTTGCTCGACGACTGCGGCAGCAAGAAGGAAGCCGCGGAGTTGTGCGAGAACGAAATCGCCGCGGGCTCGACCGATCCGCGTCTGTATGCGTATGCCGGCACGATCGAGATGCAGCTCGGCGACTTCGAGCGTGCGCGTCGACGCTATCTGTTTGCGCTGGAGAACGATCCGCGCGCGGCCGATTGGCAGTGCGCGAACGGCCTCACCGCGTGCCAGCGCTATAACGAAAGCAGTTATTCCGATTTCGCCTCGTTCCAACGTTGCCTGCAACAGCCGGTGCTGAGCGCAAAGGCGCGCGCAGCGCTCTTGTTCGCGCTCGGCAAGGCCCACGATGATGTTGCGGAATTCGAGCAAGCGACCGGTTATTTTCGGCAGACCAATGCGGCCGTCAGTGGCGTCACCGAGTGGTCGCGAAAGAACTGGCGGCGCGCGGTGGAAGCGCGACTCGACAGCAAGCCGATGCCGTATCTTGGTGAGCGCGAAGACGACTGTGTGCCGGTATTCGTGATCGGCGTTCCGCGCTCGGGAACCACGTTGGTCGCCGAGCTGCTCGCGCGCCATCCCGAGCGACATTGGCCCAGTGGCTCGGCCTACCCGATTTTGGGCTCTCGGTGGATCGAAAAAACGATGCGTCGGTCATCAGCATGGCCAGCCTCTGGCAAGCCCGCCAGCCTGTCTACACGCGCTCGGTCGGACGTTGGCAGGCTTGCGCTCCATACCTGCCGGAATTGCTGAAATTTCCGACGAACTGATTGTTGCGCGTTCTGCGAGCTCTTGATCACGGTTCCAGTACAGCTTGATCACCGCTCCCACTGTGCTTGCCGGCGCAGAAGTTCATGGTCGGCATAGCGAACGCGCAGGCTTTACTCGTCGCAGCCGGACTCGAAGCCGCTGTGGAAGATGCGATTGTCCGAGCCGCCCTGCCATTCGTACGCGCCGATATCGGCCCGCGCGCCGAAAACACGCGGATAAAATTGTCCGCGCTCGTCATAGGTAAATGCCTGGGCATTATTGCCCATATCGATCGCCGGGCTTGTGTGCAGCAACGCATGGGTCAGGATCGCGCCGCCGTTGTCGGCCAGCGGTTGCAGCTTCGGACAAACGCCAACGAGCGTATCCGCCGGGACCGTGACGCTCGAGTGGAAGATCAAGTTGTTCGCACCGCTAGCGGCGGCGGACCCGCCGAAATCACTGGCGACTCCCCCCGCCGTGTTGCCGGCGATGATCGAGCTTTGGAGTTGCGCCGTGGCGGCATAAACTGCAAGACCGCCGGCAACGCTCGAGTTGGTTGTGTTGAAAGCAATCGTGCTGTTCGACAGCGTTAACGGCACGTTGATGTACACGCCGCCACTACCAAGGAAGTTGTCGCTCGAGCCGTTCCCGGAGATGGTGCTGTTCGAGATCAGCGCCGTGGGTGAGCCGCTGATGGCGTGTAAATGGACGCCGCCGGCGATTTGAGCTTGGTTGCCGGAGATGGTCGAGTAGCTGATATTGAGATTGGCGCTTGCGTGGAGGCCACCGCCTTCCGCTTTCTGGATCGTTCCCGCCGTTACCGAGTTATTGGCGATGATGCTGTAGATAGCAGTCACATTTCCGCTTGAAAATATCCCACCACCAAGGGCCATGTTGGAGCCCGCTGCCTGCGCGATATTGTCGGTCACCGTACTGGCGAGCAGATACACGCCGCCCGCGGCGAAAATGCCTCCGCCGAGAACTGAGTTATTGCTGGCAGCACTGCCAACAACCGTGCAGTGAGATACGGTTGACGCGGTCAGGCTGACACTGCCCGAAGAGAAAATGCAACCACCTTGGAAGGATGGTCCGGAACTGTATTTGGCGTCAGTAATTATCAGCCCTTTCACGGTCAGGGTGCCGGTTCCCAAGTGCTCGAGCACGCGATTGTGATGGCCGGCGCTGAAACCGCCGTCAATCGTGACCGCATTGACGGCGCCGTTTCCTGCCGTCAGGGTGAGGTTGTTGACGCCGACGTCGATAAGAATAGCGCCGGTAGTCAGGGTGATCGTGCTGCAACTGAGTTGACTCAGATCCACCGTGTCTGTGTTGGATGCGCTGGCGACGGTGGCGCGCAAACTGCCGCCACCGCTGTCGTTGCAATTGCCCACGACCCAGTTCGTGGCCGTTGCCGCCGGCGCGGCCAGCGCAAGTGCTGCCGCAAGGCACGCGGCGAGGGGAGTCATCCGCGGAGCGCGTATTCCAGGTCGAAGAAAATGTCGGAACGATTGCATGGCGGAACCTCGCTCCCTAGGTTGCGACGCGCTTCACGGCGAAGCCGCAGAAATCACCGGCTACCCATGAAAACGACGAACAAAGGACGATGCTACATCCGCCATGAACTCGCGATCAACACTGCCGGTGCGCGCAATTGTCGGTAGCGCATTGCTGCGCGATGGAATCGTCGCGATGCAGTTATGCCAGCCAGCGCGTCTCAGCCAGCCGGTGGATGACACACCGCCTCGATATTGTGTCCGTTGGGGTCGAGCGCGAAGGCGCCGTAGTAGTTCGGTTGGTAGTGCACATCTAATCCTGACGCGCCGTTGTCGCGGCCACCCGCGGCGAGCGCGGCGGCATAAAACACGTCGACGTCAGCGCGTGAGTCCGCAGCGAATGCAACGTGCATGGCGCCGCCGTGCGCAGCAGCGCTGCCGATCCACAATTGTGGTTGCTGCGGCGGCCCGAAGCCGGCACTCCCGTAGCCGCCGCTCTGCTCACGGGTCACGTCCAGCATGGGCGCGAAGCCGAGCGGGGCGAGCGCCTGCACGTAGAACGCGCGGCTGCGTGGGTGGTCGGCAACCATGAAGCCGATGTGATCGATCATGTCCTCACTCCCGCGCCCAGTCGGGCGCCCGCTTGTCGAGAAATGCGGCAAGACCAGTTTGGCCTTCCGCAGAGACGCGCAGTCGTGCGATCAGCTCGGCGTTTTCTGCGTCGAGGCGTTCGGCCGACTCGCGTGTCATGCCACCGACGCGCAGCGCCAGTTGCTTGGCTTCGGCCTGCGCGAGCGGGCCGCCCTTGGTCAGGAAGTGCAGCGTGCGCTCGACTGCGGCGTCGAGTTGATCGGGCGCGACGACGTCGTGCAGCAGGCCGATGCGCGCAGCGGTCGCGGCATCGAACACCTCGCCGCTGATGAAGAATTTGCGGGCCTGGCGCATCCCGATCGCGGCGATCACATAGGGTGAGATCACCGCGGGCACCAGGCCGAGCTTGACCTCGCTCAGCGAGAATTTTGCACCATCGACACCGATCGCGATGTCGCAACACGCGACCAATCCCACGCCGCCGCCGTACGCCGATCCGTTGACCCGCGCGAGGGTCGGCTTGGAGAGGAAATTCAGCGTGCGCATCAGCGTGGCCAAACGCAGCGAATCGGTGCGGTTGGCGTCCCCGCTGGCCTGCGCCATGCCGCGCATCCAGTTGAGATCCGCGCCGGCCGAGAACGAGGCGCCAGCACCGGTCAACACGACGGCGCGCACCGAGCGATTGCGTTCGCAGTCGTCGAGCGCTGTGGTCAGGTCGGCGATAAGGATATCGTCGAACGCGTTGTGCACGCTCGGGCGATTCAGCGTGATCGTGGCGACCGCGCCGTCGATGGTGACGAGAATGGCGTCGCTCATACCGGTTTCCTTGCAAGGGATGTCGCGATGATAGCGGCAGGCGCGGCGCGCCCAATCACCAAAACAGGTATAATGCGAACTATTCTTATTTGCGTGTACTCCTCAGCATGCTGCTATCCGAGTTGAAGAACGGCACTTCCGCCGTGGTCTGCGAAGTGGAAGATGCCCATGGCGCCGATGCGATCGCGCGACGCCTGCGCGAACTCGGCTTCGTCAACGGCGAGCCGGTGCGCGTGGTCGCACGCGGACCGCTCGGCGGCGATCCGTTGCTGGTGCAGATCGGCTACACGCGCTTCGCGCTGCGCAAAAGCGAGGCAGCGCGGGTACGCCTGATCACCGGGGACGCCGCGTGAATGCTGCCGTAGGATCGTTGCGCATCGCCCTGGTCGGCAATCCGAATTGCGGCAAGACCGCGTTGTTCAATCGCCTCACCGGTAGCCACCAGAAGGTCGCCAATTACGCCGGCGTGACCGTTGAGCGCAAGGAAGGCCGCTTCATCGCGCCTTCCGGGCGGGTGCTGCAACTGCTTGATCTACCCGGTGCATACAGCCTTGACGCGGCCAGTCCGGACGAGGCGATCACGCGTGACATCTGCGCTGGCCGTTACCCCGGGGAGGTGGTGCCGGATCTGATCGTCTGTGTCGCCGATGCGACCAACCTGCGCCTGCATCTGCGCTTCGTGCTGGAACTCAAGGCGCTCGGCCGGCCAATGGTCTTGGCGCTGAACATGATGGATGCCGCGCGCAAGCGTGGCATTTGCATCGATGTCTGTGCGCTTGAGCAGGCGCTCGGCATTGCGGTCGTGGAGACGATCGCCGTGCAGCGGGGTGGCGCGGCCGCGTTGATTGAACATCTCGACGCGATGGTTCCGGTTGCGATAACGCCGGGGGCGACTGGCCCGGCTGGAACCGACCTGCACGCGCAGGTTCGAGCGCTACTTGCCGCCGCCGTGACGATGCCGCGCGCGACCTCGGCGATCGACGACACGATCGATCGCATCGTGCTCAATCGAGCCGGCGGCCTCGCGATTCTCGCGATCGTGATGTTCCTGATCTTCCAGGCCGTGTTCTCGTGGGCGACGCCGTTGCAGGATGCAATCGGCGCCGGCATCGCGGCGCTCGGCACGCAGGTCGGCAGTCTGCTCGAGTCGATGCCGTCGCTGCACAGCCTGGTGACCGATGGCGTCTTCGCCGGCCTCGGCACCGTGCTGCAATTCCTGCCGCAGATCCTGATCCTGTTCCTGTTCATCCTGATGCTCGAGGAATCGGGCTACCTGCCGCGCGCGGCGTTCCTGCTCGATCGCGTGATGTTCGCGGCGGGCCTGACCGGACGCTCGTTCATTCCCTTGCTGTCGAGTTTTGCCTGCGCGATTCCGGGCATCATGGCGACACGCAGCATCGCTGATCCACGCGACCGCCTGACCACGATCCTGGTCGCGCCGCTGATGACCTGCTCGGCGCGCCTGCCGGTCTACACCTTGCTGATCGCCGCGTTCATTCCGCGCCGCACGGTGCTCGGCGTGTTCAATCTGCAGGGTATCGTCTTGTTCACGCTGTACTTCGCCGGCGTCGCCAGTGCGCTCGCGGTGGCGTACGTGATCAAACGCCTGCGCAGCGACAAGAGCGAGCATGCGCTGATCATGGAGTTGCCCTCGTATCGCCTGCCGAACCCGCGCGACATCGCGATCGGGGTCTGGGATCGCGCCAAGATCTTCCTGCGCCGCGTCGGCGGCATCATCCTCGCGCTGACCGTGCTGCTCTGGTTCCTGTCGAGCTTCCCGGCGCCGCCCGCGGGCGCGATCTTGCCGCCGATCGACTACAGCTTTGCCGGCCATATCGGCACGTGGATGGCGCACGTGTTCGCGCCGATCGGCTTCAACTGGCAGATCTGCATCGCGCTGGTTCCAGGGCTGGCCGCGCGCGAGGTTGCGGTGTCGTCGCTGGCGACGGTGTACGCGATGTCTGCCGCGGGCAATGCCGGAACGATGCAGCTCGGCGCGACGATTGCCACGCAGTGGTCGCTCGCGACCGCGCTGTCGCTGCTGGCCTGGTACGTGTTCGCGCCGCAGTGCATGTCGACCTTGGCGGTGATCCGCCGCGAGACCAATTCGTGGCGCAACGTGTGGATCGCCGCGGGCTATTTGTTCGGGCTCGCGTATCTTGCGTCGCTGCTGACCTATCAGATCGCGAGGGCGCTGACGTGAGTATGTCCGCGCTCATGCAGGCCACGGTGATCACAGCCGTTGTTGGCTGGAGCGTCCTGTTTGCCGCACGCCGTTTCCTCCCGGTCGCCAGCCGGCGCGTGCAGGCGAAAATCGCGGGCGCGTTTGGTCGGCCCTCGCTGCCAGCCTGGTTGCGCGGTGTCGCGCTGCGTTTGCAACCGCAGGCTACCGGTGGCGGCAGCTGCGGCGATGGTTGCTCATCCTGCGGCGGTTGCGCGACCGCGGTCGCAAGACCGGTCGTCGAGGCGCAATCGCTGACGTTCCACCCACGCGCACGGACCTGATTCACGCGGGATCGAGCAGCCCGGGCTTCGCTCGCGCCCAGCCCGACCTACAATGCGCCGATGGACATCTTTTCCTTGCATCGTGGCACTGCGCCGCTCTTGGTCAGCCTGCCGCACGAGGGCACCGTTGTTCCCGACGACCTGGAAGAGCGCATGACGCCAGGCGCGCGCAACGTGCCGGATACCGACTGGCACGTTGCGCGGCTGTATGCGTTCGTGCGCGAATTCGGCGCGTCGATGATCGTGCCGACGTATTCGCGCTACGTGGTCGATCTCAATCGCCCATCCGACAACGCGTCACTATATCCCGGCCAGAACACGACCGGCCTGTGCCCGATCGTGCAGTTCAGCGCCGAACCGATCTATCAGGCCGGTGCGGAACCGCATCGCGACGAGATCAGCGAGCGCGTCGCTCGTTACTGGAAGCCCTACCACGCGGCGCTGGCTGAAGAGATCGCGCGCATGCGGCGCGCGCACGATCGCGTCGTATTGTGGGAAGGCCACTCGATCAGAAGTGTCGTGCCGTTCCTGTTCGATGGTCGATTGCCGGATTTCAATCTCGCCACGGCCGAGGGCGCGAGCTGTTCGCCGGCATTGCAACAGAGGCTGGTCGACGTGCTCGTTGCGCAGCGCGACTTCACGCACGTGGCCAACGGTCGGTTCAAGGGCGGCTACATCACCCGCCACTATGGGCGTCCGCAGGACGGCGTCGATGCGGTGCAGCTCGAACTCGCCCAGCTCAACTACATGGACGAGGACACGTTCGAGTATCTGCCCGAACGCGCGGCGCGGGCGCAAGCCGTGATCCGCGCGCTGCTCAGCGCCTGTCTGCAATAACGCTTCCTGTAGGAGCGCTGCAAGCGCGATCCGTTACGCTTGTCTAATTAGACAAGCCTCCTGGAGCCAGTAATGGTTCCGGTAGGAGCGCTGCAAGCGCGACCCTGCTGGTTCAGAGCACGAAAAGAGTCGGTCGAATCCAGCATTTGCAATATCGTTGAAGTCTTGAAGTGGAACCACGCAATGAACAAACCATTCCCTGACAACAGCAAACTCGACCGCATCGTCGCTGCCGCGCGGCGCGACGCCGAACAGCGCGAAAAGGGTTATCGCGAGCGGGCGCTGAAGATGTATCCATGGATCTGTGGGCGCTGCGCACGGGAGTTCACGCGCGCGAACCTCACGGAACTGACCGTGCATCACCGCAACCACGATCACGACTTCAATCCGCCCGATGGGAGCAACTGGGAACTGCTCTGCGTGTATTGCCACGACAACGAACATTCGCGCTACATCGACCATGTCGGGGGTCCGTCCGCAGCGGACGGCGCGGCCGCGGCGACGGCCAACCCGTTCGCCGACCTCAAGGCGTTGTTGAATCGCGGGCGTTCGGATTGAGCGGGCGCGATGGCCTGATCGCATTGACCGATGCGCAGGCGGCAGACGCATGAGTCGGGTTGCCAGCGCCAACGGAGCCGACGATGCATTGGCCGCGCTGTTCCTGCCGTTTTCGACGGCGGCGCTCACGCTGCCAGAAGACGGCCACGTGCTGTTTCTGCGCGCGCGTGCAGGCCGCTGGATTCAGGACTGGCCGCACGCGAAATTTTCCTGCGAACAAACCTTCAAGCCGTTCGCCGATGAGCTGGCACGGGCAGGCAGGCCTGTCATGGGATCCAGCCGCGAACAGGCAACTGCAAGGTCGCAGCAGGCGTTGGTTCTCGTGCTGCCGCCGCGCCAACGCGAGGAAGCACGCGCGTTGCTCGCGCGAGCGGTGCGCGCGGCGGCGCCCGCTGGCGTCGTCGTCGCGAGCGTCGCGAACAACGCCGGCGCGCGCTCGGCCGAGGCCGATCTCGAACGACTCGCAGGCTCCATCCACAGCCTGTCGAAACAAAAATGTCGCGTGTTCTGGACGTCGCTGCCGGAAGCTGCCGTCGATTGGAAACTCGTCGACGAGTGGGCGACGCTGGATACGCCGCAGCCGATCGCCGATGGGCGCTTCGTCAGCCGGCCGGGATTGTTTGCCTGGGATCGTGTCGACACCGCTTCCGCGCTGCTCGCATCGCAATTGCCGGTGACACTGTCGGGGCGAGGCGCCGATCTTGGCGCGGGCTACGGTTATCTTGCCGCTGAGCTGCTGCGCCGCTGTCCGCGGGTGACCGCGATCGACCTCTACGAAGCGGAGCAACGCGCGCTGGAGCCGGCGCGGATCAACCTCGCGAACGCCACGCGTGACTGCGCGCGAGATGTAGCGGTCGATTATTTCTGGCACGACGTCACGACCGGCCTGGTCCGCCAGTACGATGTGATCGTCAGCAATCCGCCATTCCATCAGGGCCGCGCGGATCAACCAGTGCTCGGGCAGGCCTTCATCGTCGCCGCCGCAAACGCACTCGCGCCGGACGGCCGTCTGTG
Organism: Rhodanobacteraceae bacterium; assembly: GCA_003142815.1. GTDB lineage: Bacteria > Pseudomonadota > Gammaproteobacteria > Xanthomonadales > Rhodanobacteraceae > Dokdonella_A. Next base: position 55,398 of record PLNP01000036.1, on the reverse strand, counting down.
GCTCGTCGCCAATCGCCATCTTCCGTACGAGGCGATGCTCGCGGCGCATTTCGGCGCAGTGCACAGCGTGGTCGTGCAAGATGGATTCAAGATCATCGAGGCCAGCAAATGAAGTTGGTTAAATTGATCGCCAATCTTGGCTACGGCAGTCGCACGGAGGTCGCGGCAATGTTCCGCGAAGGCCGCATTACCGCACCGGACGGTGATGTGCTGTACGCCGACGACAAAATCGAGCACGCGCACATCCGCATCGACGGCGAGCCGCTCGATCCGCCCGCGGGCATCGTGCTGATGCTGCACAAACCGACCGGCGTCACCTGTGCGACGCGCGATGCCGGCCGTATCGTCTACGACCTGCTGCCACCGCGTTATCGCCTGCGTAATCCGTCGTTGTCGAGCGTGGGTCGGTTGGATCGCGAGACATCGGGATTGTTGCTGTTCACCGACAATGGCGCGTTGCTGCACCGGATCATCTCACCGCGAGCGCAGATCGCAAAGGTCTACGAGGCCACACTCGCGCAGGACCTGCACGGCGACGAGGGCGCGACGTTCGCGAGCGGCACGCTGATGCTGGAATCGGAGAAGACCCCGCTCGCACCCGCCGTGTTGACTGTGCTCGGCCCGCGAAAAGCACAAATCGGCGTCAGCGAAGGTCGCTACCACCAGGTGCGGCGCATGTTCGCGGCGGTCGGAAACCACGTCGAGACATTGCATCGCGTGTCGGCCGGTGGGTTGACGCTCGGCGATCTGCCTGCCGGTGAATGGCGCGCGCTAGGCGCCATGGATGTCGCGCGGATCTTCAGTGCGGGTTCTTGACGGAGATCCTTGCGCTTGCTCGTTGCCCGGGCGCGGAGGGGCAGCACGAAGCGGGAGGCACTGGGTCCCGGCGTTCGCCGGGACGACGAGTTGTGCCGTTCCTATGTGATGAGAGGCTTGCTTATCCGCGTCTGCGCCGAACGCCGCAGGAAGCTCATCACCACCGCACGCATCACGTCGTTTGTCGCCCCGGCGAACGCCGGGGTCCAGCGCCTTCTGCTGCTAATCGCGGAAATTGTCGAACTGCAGCGGCACGTCGAGTTCGTTCTTGCGCAGCAGCGCGATCGCGGTCTGCAGGTCGTCGCGCTTCTTGCCGGTGATGCGTAGCTTGTCGCCGTTGATCTGCGCTTCGACCTTGAGCTTGGCCGCCTTGATCTGCGCGATGATCTTCTTCGCCATCGGCTGTTCGATGCCTTGCTTGACCGTGATCTTCTGCTTCGCGACAGCGAGGTTGATTTCCGGTTCGGCAACATCGAGACAACGCACGTCGATGCTGCGCGCAGCCAGGCGACCACGCAGGATGTCGAGCATCTGCTTCAGCTGGAAATCGCTGGGCGCCGATTGGGTGATGATGGCGTCATCGAGTTCGAAGCGGGCGTCGCTGCCCTTGAAGTCGAAGCGGTTGGATAGTTCGCGGTTGGCCTGGTCGACCGCGTTGGTCAGTTCGTGCTTGTCGACTTCCGAGATCACGTCGAAGGAGGGCATGGCTGCGGCTCGTGGGGTGTTGCGGGCAATTCTAGCGTTAGCGTCCCGGTTCGTCGCGTGCATTGGGCCGATGGGCACGTGTCGAAGGTCTCCCAATCGTCACGGCGTCCGATCGACAATTCGGCGACAATCGCGGGATGAAAAAGCGTGCCATCGATCGTATCGCGCTCGTGTGCCTGGTGCTTTCCGGCGCCTGGATACCCGCTGCCGATGCGCTCGAAAGTCGGCGTGCCCACCTCAATGATGTCGACTATCGCGTCGTCGATCTCGATCTGTCGCGCGACAAGCTCGAGCTGCATTGGCACGGCGCCGATCGGCAGCCGCTCGCGAGCATCGAAGGACTGCGCCACTGGGGCGAGGCGCAGGGGCGCCAATTGCTGTTCGCGACGAACGCAGGCATCTACGACCGCCAATTCCAGCCGCTCGGTCTCTACATCGAGGACGGCGCGACGCTGCGACCGCTGAACACGTCGCGCGGCGCGGCGCGTTCAGGCAATTTCGCGATCCAGCCGAACGGCGTGTTTTACGTGGATGCGAAGGGTCGCGCCGGCGTTGCGACGACGGCGGACTGGCGTGAACGTGAAATCAAAGCGCGGCTCGCGACGCAGTCGGGACCGATGCTGGTCATCGACGGTGCGATCAACCCGAACTTCGATGCGGAGTCGGACAGCCTAAAATGGCGCAGCGGCGTTTGTGCGAAAACCGCGCAGCGCGTGATCTTCGCGGTCAGCGAAGCGCCGGTGACGTTCCACGCATTCGCGCGTCTGTTCCAGGACGAACTCGGCTGCCGCGACGCGCTATATCTCGATGGAACCCTTTCGCGCATCTACACGAAGGCCGATGGCTACGCCGGCGCACCCGCGATCATGGTCAAGCCCTATGCCGCGATGCTCGCGGTTTTCGCGAGCGACGCGGCATCGGAATAACGGGCGGAGCCTGGGCGGTAGAAACTTTCGACGGCGAAACAGCGATGGCGCCGTCGAGAGCGGCGCTCGGAGGGCGCGCATAGTGGGGCTATGTAAGCCCGACGAGGGGCGCTATCGATGAGTGACAGCGTGGTTGCAGTCCGGAAGGCTTCTACCGCCCAGGCTCCTATCGCTTGGCCGCTTTCTTGGCGGTCTTCTCGGCCTTCTTTTCCTTCATCGTCTTCTCGGGTTTCTTCTTGTCAGTTTTTTTCTGGTTCATGCCTTTCATGGCGTTCTCCTCTGGGGCTGGACTGATGGATTTGTTCGCGCGGTATCGTGGCCAGCTTTACGCCCTGTGTTGCAGACGAAGCGATCGCGTGACCACCGCACCACAAATCCTAATCGCTTTCCTTGCATCGTGAAACACCCGGCGCATCGCGTTCGTTCGGATGCTCTGCTACTCATCTTGCCAGAGCGCGCGCCAACCGCATCGCCGAGCTTTTGCAGGGTCTCGATGTTGCGTTGGTAGATCGCATCGGTATCGATGCCCGACTCGACGGCTGCTTCGATACTGGATTCGCGCAGCAGATGCAGGGTTGGGTAGGGCGAGCGGTTCGTGCAGTTCTCGACGGCATCGGCGGCCGCATCGGCGAAACGATAATCCGGATGGAAGCTCGCGACCTGCAGTTCGCCATCGACTGCCAGGTCCCGAACTGCTGCGTCCGCGACATCGAGGAAATCGTTGAAGTCTAGGAAGTCGCCGAGAACATGCGGATGAATCAGCAGGGTGGCCTGACAGGCCAGCGGATCGGCTGCATGCAGGGTTCGCAATTCTCGCCGCAAGTCGTCGAGCAGGGCTTGCGCATCGCGTGCCGGGCTGACCGCGAAACGGATGCGTTGCTGGATGAACGGCGCGCGCGCGAACGGGCACAGATTGAGACCGATCACTGCGCGTTCGATCCAGCGGCGTGTCGAAGCGATGACGGTCGTATCCGACGTGGTGTTCTCGCATGGACGAGGCCGAGTAGTGTCGGATGGATGCTCGCTCACTGCGGTCAGATCCGGACCACGCGCACCTTGCGGCCCTTGATCTTGCCCGCGCGCAGCCGGGCCAGCGCCTTGTCCGCTTCCTGGCGGCGGATCGCGACGTAGGAGCGGGTCGCGAATACGTCGATCTTGCCGACCGCGTCCGCCGGCAAACCCGCATCGCCGGTCAGCGCGCCGAGGATATCGCCGGGACGCATCTTCTCGCTGCGGCCGGCGTCGATGCGCAGCGTCACCATTGCCGCCTGCAGCACGTTCTGCGATTTTCCGGCGAGGACTGTCGGTTGCGCCCAGCGCAGCGGTGTGCCGTGCAGCTTTTCGAGTGCGTGCGCTCGCGGCATCTCGCGCGGCGTGCACAGGCTGAGCGCGAGGCCGCTGCGACCGGCGCGTCCGGTGCGGCCGATGCGGTGCAGGTAGATGTCAGGATCGGGCGGCAGTTCGTAGTTGACCACCGCGCCGAGGTCCTTGATGTCGAGTCCGCGCGCGGCGACGTCGCTGGCGACGAGCACGCTGCAACTGCGGTTCGCGAAGCGAACCAGCACTTCGTCACGATCGCGCTGGTCAATGTCGCCGTGCAGGGCCAGTGCGGAGAAACCGAACTTCGCGAGTGCGTCGACAACGTCATCGGCGTCGCGCCGTGTGTTGCAGAATACGACAGTCGACTCCGGGCGATATTCCTGCAGCAGCGCCGCGAGCGCTGCCGGCTTGCGCGCAAGCTCGACCTCGAAGAACACCTGCTCGATCGCGGGTTGTTCGGTTTCGCCGGCAACCGTGACCTCGACGGGATCGCGCAGCACGCTGCGGCCGATCGCGCGGATTTCCTCTGGATAGGTCGCGGAGAACAGCAGGCTCTGCCGCCGCGCCGGCGTCTTGCCGACGATCTCGCGGATCGGTTCCTCGAAGCCCATATCGAGCATGCGGTCGGCTTCGTCGAGCACCAGCGTACGCACACCGGCGAGGTGCAGGACTTTCTTGCGCAGCATTTCCTGCACGCGCCCCGGCGTGCCGACAATCACATGCGAATCCTTGCGCAGCGAGGCGAGCTGCGGCGCCAACGACACGCCACCGGTCAGGATCAGCACCTTGAGGTTCGGGATCGCGGTGGCGAGGCGACGGATCTCCTTGGCGACTTGATCGGCGAGTTCGCGCGTCGGACACAGCACCAGCGCCTGCACGCGCAGCAACGCCGGATCGAGCCGCTGCAGCAGGCCGAGCCCGAATGCGACAGTCTTGCCGCTGCCAGTCGGCGCCTGCGCGATCAGATCGCGCCCGGCCAGCATCGTGGGCAAGCTCTGCGCCTGCACCGGCGTCATCTCGGTATAGGCGAGACCTTCGAGGGCCTGCAGCAGGGCGGGGGAGAGCGGGAGCGAGGAGAAGTTGGGCACGCCACATGATCGCAGCTCTCGGGGGCGGCTGTGGGAGGTCATGCTGAAATACGCGCTGTTTGCACGGGGAAGATGTTGTTCGATTGGCCGCGTGACGGGTCGGGTGCGATTAGCGGCCCGAGTCGTTTGTCGATGCTATTCGAGGCGTGGGATGGCTGCTTTCGGCCCGTAGCTGAGATTCGCCTGCTTCCACAATTTCTGTACGCTGTGCGATCGGAGCGTGGCGATTAGTCTGCTCGACCTGGAGTGAAAACATGCCTTGATTGCCGCGTATGTCGCCTATGTACGTCTGATCGAGCGCCGGCCCGTCACTGAACTTGGAACACAGGGCGCCGTGGGAGAATTCGCTACCGGCTTCGTGGTTGGTGACTTCCTGTTCTCCCTCATCATGCTGATCCTGTGGCTGTCCGGTGTTGTCACGATCGGGGTCGGTGCCGGATGGACGGCAGCCGCGGATGCGCCCGACTTTCGTTTTGGGCGTCCGTACATGCGCTATCAGCACTGGCATATACCTTGATAGTCCAAGTCGCAGGCACATACTCCGGTAATCACGGCCCGGATGGTTAGCCGGCTTGCACGTCGAAGACTGGACAGTCTGAGAAGCGGGCATCAAGTCGAGCCTCCCGACACATCGCTCGCAACCCACGCCAGCCGCCGTTACGCTGCGGTTCCTTCCGTCCCCCGCGAGCCTCGCATGCAATTCCCGTTGCCGAACTGGTTGCGCACTCCGCTCGCCACCGTGCTGGTCGGCGCGAGTACGCTGCTGCATGTCATGTCGTTGTTTGCGGTCACGATCGTCAAGGCGTTGCTGCCGTTGCCGGCGGTGCGGCGCATCTGCAATCCCTTGCTGACCGGTATCGCGGAGAGCTGGATCGGGTTCAACAGCTGGATGATCGGCCGCTTCACGCGGACCCGTTTCATGGTTGAGGGCGATGACGGTCTGCACTACAACGGGCACTATCTGGTCCTCGCCAATCACCAGAGCTGGGTCGATGTCCCGGTCCTGCAGAAGGTGTTCAACCGGCGCATTCCGCTGCTGCGTTTCTTCCTCAAGAGCCAGTTGCTCTGGGTGCCGCTGCTCGGGTTGGCTTGGTGGGCGCTCGATTTCCCATTCATGAAGCGCTATTCGCGCGAAGCCATCACGCGGCGGCCGGAGTTGGCCGGCCGCGATATCGAGGCGACGCGGCGCCTCTGCGCGCGCTTCCGGGAAATCCCCGTGTCGGTGATGAACTTCGTCGAAGGTACGCGCTTCACCGATGCCAAGCACGCCGCGCAGGATTCACCGTATCGCTTCCTGCTGCGGCCGAAGGCCGGCGGCGTCGCCTTCGTGCTCGATGCGATGGGCGATGGTTTGCAGTCGATCCTCGATGTCACCCTGGTCTATCCCGGCGGCCGGTCGGGCTTTGCGGATCTGTTCGCCGATCGTATCGGCATGGTTCGCGTGCAGGTGCGCGAGCGCCCGATCCCCACCGAACTCGTCGGCGGCGACTACCAGAACGATGCGGTGTTTCGCGAGCGCTTTCAGGCCTGGATGAATGCGATCTGGGCCGAGAAGGATGCGACGGTCGCGCGCCTGAAAGACAGCAAGGACTTGTGAACCAGCGGTTTCGCGCTCTTCAAGGTAAAATAGGCGGCTGCATCTGCGCCGTCCTGTTGCGCTTGACCATTGGTCCATAGCTCAAGAAATCCATGAAAACACCGCAAGGCCTGCAGGCGCTTATCGATGATGGCGTCATCGATGAAGTCATTCGTCCGCTCAAGAGCGGCAAGGAGGCGTCTGTCTACGTGGTCCGCGCGGGCGATGAAATCCGCTGCGCCAAGGTCTACAAGGACATGCGCCAGCGCAGTTTCCAGGCGCGCGCGCAGTACCAGGAAGGACGCAAGATTCGCGGCAGCCGGGACTCGCGCGCGATGAGCAAGAGCACGCGCTACGGCCGCAAGGAACAGGAAACCGCCTGGAAGAACACCGAAGTCGATGCGCTGTATCGCCTGGCTGCGGCCGGCGTGCAGGTGCCCAAGCCGTACGGGTATTTCAACGGCGTGCTGGTGATGGAGCTGGTCACCGACGAGCAGGGGCGTTCCGCGCCGCGTCTGGGCGAGGTCGAGCTTTCACCCGGGCAAGCGCGCGATTATCACGCATTCCTGATCCGGCAAATCGTGCGCATGCTGTGCGTCGGCCTGATTCACGGCGATCTTTCCGAATACAACGTGCTCGTCGCGCCACAGGGCCCGGTCATCATTGATCTCCCGCAAGCGGTGGATGCCGCCGGCAACAATAGCGCGCTGGCGATGCTCGAGCGCGATGTAGCCAACATCAACGCTTGTCTCGGCCGGTTCGCGCCGGAGCTGCTCGCCACCGAGCACGCACGTGAAATGTGGGCCTTGTTCGAAAACGGCAAGTTGCAGCCGGAGAGTGTGCTCAGCGGGCTGTTCGTGCGTGACGAAAAGCCAGCCGACGTGGGGGCCGTGATGGAAGCCATCAACGATGCGCGTACCGAAGCGATCATCCGCCAACAGGGCCGCGAAGCGGCGGCTGCCGAGTAGCGACGCAGCGCTCCGGCGCGTTCCCGCGTGGCGTACAGAAGGGGTAGTGTGTCAGTTTCAAATCTTGCCCCCCGTTCGCCCTGATCCTTCGGTACTCAGGATAGAGTGACCTGCGGTCATCGAAGGGTGAACGGCTACCGGCGCCGCCGTTCATGGTTCGATACGCGCAGCGCACCTTGTGCTGAGCTGGTCGAAGCATCACCACGAACGGCTATACATACCTCCAGACTGAGGCACTACCAGAAAAGGGGGCAGTAGCTTGTTGTTTCTTGCGATGTTGCGCGGATGGGTAAAAGCCGTGGCGTCTTGCGACGGCGTCCGCCCTGCATCGTTCAGATCGCCTCGCCGCAGGCATGCCCCGAAGCCCACGCCCACTGGAAGTTGTAGCCGCCGAGCCAGCCGGTCACGTCGACGACCTCGCCGATGAAGTACAAGCCGGGCATGCGTTTGGATTGCATCGTGGTCGAGGAGAGTTCGTCGGTGTCGACGCCGCCGAGCGTGACTTCGGCGGTGCGATAGCCCTCGGTGCCGCTCGCAATCAGCGGCCAGGCCTCGAGCTGCGCGGCGACCGCGCGAAGTTCCGCTTCGCGATACTGGCGCATCGGCTTGCTTTTCAACCAGTGTTCGCAGAGTCGCTGCACGAAGCGTTTCGGCAGACGCTCGGCGAGCACGGTCCGGAGTTCGCTGGCGGGTCGCTCGGTTTGCTGTGCCTCAAGCCACGCGAGGGCATCGTCATCCGGAAGCAGATCGAGACGCAGGTCGTCGCCTGGATTCCAGTACGAGGAGATCTGCAGGATCGCGGGGCCGCTGATGCCGCGATGCGTGATCAGCATGAAATTGCGAAAGCTGGCGCCATTGCAGCGCGCCTCGACCGGCAGTGCGACGCCGGCGAGATCGGCGAGGCGTTCCTGGTGCTTGCCGCTTAGTGTCAGCGGCACGAGTCCGGCGCGCGTCGGCAGTACGCGATGGCCGAACTGGCGCGCGAGCTCGTAGCCAAAGGCGCTCGCGCCCATGCTCGGGATCGACAGGCCACCCGTTGCGACGACCAGCGCCGGAGCGGTGAACGTGCCGATGATCGTGTCAAGATGGAAGTTCGCATCACCGTGGCGCACGCGTGTCACCGCGCAGTTTGTCTCGATGCGCACGCCGGCCGCTGCACACTCGTCGAGCAGCATGCGCACGATCTGCTTCGACGAAACGTCGCAGAACAGCTGGCCGAGCTCTTTCTCGTGATACGCGATGCCGTGCTGCTCGACCATCGCGATGAACGCGGCCGGCGTGTAGCGCGCCAGCGCGGACTTGCAGAAGTGCGGGTTCGCGGACAGGAAATTGGCCGGCGTGGTACCGAGGTTGGTGAAATTGCAGCGTCCACCACCAGACATCAGGATCTTCTTGCCGACTCGGCTCGCATGCTCGATCACGAGCGCGCACCGCCCGTGCCGGCCCGCCGCGATCGCACACATCAGACCGGCCGCGCCGCCGCCGATGACCAGGACGTCGAACGATTCCGTCATGCGCTCAACGGGTCGGCTGCGAAGGTGCCATGCGCACTATGGGATCGATGGTGACGGCGCCATCCTCGCCGAATACCTGCACCTGGCCATCCTGGATCATGCATTGCAGTCGCATGCCGCGTTCGGCGAGGGCGGCGAGCGCCTCACTGGCGGGGGCGGGAATATCGATCACGGTGAGATTCCTCGCGCGCGCGAGCACCGCGCCGGTCCTGTCCCACCAGACGTCGGCGACACACCCGCCGTAACTCATCACGACGACCTGCTGCGCGCGCCCGCACGCCTTGCGCACGCGCTGCTCGTCCGGTTGGCCGAGCTCGATCCACTGCTCGATCTCACCCGTGCGGTCCTTGCGCCACAGGTCCGGCTCGTCGTCGGTACTGATGCCCTTGCCGAATTCAAGCCGCTCGTCGGCATGCAGCGCGAACGCGAGCAGGCGCACCATCAGACGCACGGCGGTCTCGGACGGGTGCCGGGCCAGCGTGAGCGCATGGGTCGCGTAGTAATGCCGATCCATGTCGGTGATCTGCAGCTCGACCTTGTAGATGGTGGCGTTGAGCGCCATGCGACCGACCCTGGAAACAAATCAGCGATTGTAGGCGTTGTCCGCCTGTCGCGGATTGCGTACCGCTAGGCTCCGCTGACCACCGTAATCGGAATGGAGGCCCCCGATTTGCCGAACCACGCATCGCGTTCGTCGCGGCAATATGTGCCACCCATCGCGAACTCGGCGCAGATCTGCGGGCGGCGCTCGTAGATCGTGCAGCGCATGCTGTGCCAGTCGAGCGCCACGCACCAGCCGTCGTCGCCTTTCGCCATTATCTCGAGGCCGTGTTCGTCGCGATCGGTCAACCAGGCGGGAACCGAATCGCCGGGAAGCAACACCACGGTGAGTCGGCAGCAGACGGCGTCGCAGTCGGTGCAGCGAACCGCGGGGTCGACGCGTTCGGCACAGGAATCGGAGTCGGCGTTCATCGCCGGGCATTATCGCTACTTCCGTAACGTGCGATGTTATGGGTCACACTCCACGTCAACCGAGCGGCGAGCAAACCACGTGTCCAGACAGCTTCCCTTGCGCCACGGCGTGGCGGCCAGTGCGTTGCAGCTTCCGCCGGGCGCGTGGGCGACCGTGCTGGATTGCCTGTACGCGCATTTTCCGGCGATCAGCCGGGAACAATGGCTGAGCCGCATCGAGCGCGGACGTGTGCTGGACGCGGCCGGTGTTCCGATCGATGCGCGCACGCCGTACCGACTCGGCATTCGCATCTTCTATTACCGCGAAGTGTCGTCCGAAACGCCTGTTCCGTTCGTGGCAACGGTGCTTCACGCCGATGCGGACCTGGTCGTTGCGGACAAGCCGCATTTCCTGCCGGTGACGCCAGCCGGTGCCTATGTCGAGGAGACCTTGCTCGCGCGCCTGATCCGGCGACTCGGCAACCCGCACCTGGTGCCGTTGCATCGCATCGACCGCGGCACCGCGGGGCTGGTCCTGTTTTCGGCAAACCGCACCAGTCGCTCGAAATACCAAGCGTTGTTCCGCAACCGTCAGATCGTGAAACGCTACGAGGCTCTGGCCCCCGCACTCCCGCAGCTGATGTTCCCACTCACCCGGACAAGTCGGATCGAGACCGGCGAGCCGTTTTTCCGGATGCGCGAAACCGTTGGCGCGCCGAACGCCGAAACGCGCATCGACGTGATCGCGCGCGACGGCGAAACCTGGCGCTATGCGCTCTATCCGGTCAGCGGCAGAAAGCATCAGTTGCGCGTCCATATGGCCGCGCTCGGCGCACCGATCGTCAATGACGATTTCTATCCGGTATTGGTAGACACGCGCACTCCCGGCAGCGTCGATGATTACAGTCGGGCATTGAAACTGCTTGCGCAGGGCGTGGACTTTGTCGATCCGATCAGCGGCGCGCAGCGTCACTTCGAGAGCCGGCTGACTGTCTAGACAAAGTCCGGCCTAACCGGGTCGCGCTGGTTCAGTCCTTCCCGCAGAGCCGGCAGCCTGCAAAGCCGATTCGCGGTGCCAGAGAGCCCGCGATCCCGGTCTCCTGTGCATCGACGATGTCGCCAAGCGGTGGCACTCGGCGCAGCCGACCGCGTGCTGGTTGCCGGGGGCAGCAGTGAAACAGTAATACCGAGAACTTCGGCATCGCGCGGCTGCGCACCGATCTCATCTTCACGAACGGTTTCGAATAGCCGCGTCCTGGGCACGACCTTGCGCGAAAACACTGCGCACCAATCCGCCGCCGATCCAGTAGCACAGATCGGCGGGGCGTTCGATGTTCCAGAGGACGAAATCGGCGCGTTTGCCGACTTCGAGCGTGCCGCGATCGGCGAGGCCGAGCGCGCGCGCGGCATTCACCGTCGCGCCGCGCAGCGCTTCCTCCGGCGTCATGTGGAACAAGGTGCAGGCCATGTTCATCGCCAGGCGCAACGAAAGCAGCGGCGAGGTGCCGGGGTTGAGGTCGGTCGCGATCGCGATCGGTACGCCGGCGGCGCGCAAGGCGTCGATCGGCGGCAACTTCGTCTCGCGCAGCGCGTAGAACGCGCCGGGCAACAGCACCGCGACCGTGCCTGCCGTGGCCATCGCACGTACGCCGGCGTCGCTGGTCCATTCGAGATGATCCGCCGAAAGTGCGCCGAACTCCGCGGCGAGCGCAGCGCCGCCGAGATCGGACAACTGGTCCGCGTGCAGCTTGACCGGCAGGCCGAATTCGCGTGCCTTCGCGAACACGCGGCGTGTCTGTTCCGGCGTGAATGCGATGCGCTCGCAGAATGCGTCGACCGCGTCGGCGAGTCCCTCGCGTGCGGCCGCGGGCAGCACGTCCGCGCAGAGGTGGTCGATGTAGTCGTCGGTGCGCCCGTTGAATTCCGGTGGCAATGCGTGCGCGGCGAGCAGGGTCGTGCGCACGCCGATGCCGAGTTCACGGCTGATGCGGCGTGCCACGCGCAGCATCTTGAGTTCGTTCTCGAGGTCGAGTCCGTAGCCGGACTTGATCTCGATCGTGGTCACGCCATCGGCGAGCAGCGCGCGTGCACGTGGCAGCGACTGTGCGAACAGGTTCTCCTCGTTGGCCTCGCGCGTCGCGCGCACGCTCGACAGGATGCCGCCGCCTGCGCGTGCAATTTCCTCATAGCTGGCGCCATTCAGGCGGCGATCGAATTCGTCGGCGCGGTCGCCGCCGAACACGAGGTGGGTGTGGCAGTCGATCAGGCCCGGCGTGATCCAGGCGCTATCGGCCGATTCGATTCGCGCGGCGAGTCGCTCGGGTGGTCCCGGCAGATCGTGCTGCGCGCCGACGTAGGTGATCACGCCGTCTTTCCAAGCGAGTGCGGCGCGCTCGATCGCGCCGTGAGGCTCGCCATTGCGGCCAAGTGTCGCCAGCCGGCAATCGAGCAGCAGTACGTCCCAGCCAGAATTCATGCTGTGGTTTCCTTGAGCGGGTAGTCCCGCATTCTGCGACGATGAGCGCGCACGCTCGACCGGTAAGATCGGATCCGCCTTGTCCATTCCGCTAGTGTCGCGTCTGCGCATGCGTACGCCAAGCGCCTTGTGGAAATCGCGAGAGTGCACGGCTAGGCTCGGCACTTCGCACGCACGGATTGGCCATGAACGTCACCCAGTATTTCGCCGATCAGGTCTGGTTGCCGCGCGGCTTCGCGTCGAACCTACGTATCGATGTCGACGATGGGCGTCTTCTGCCAGGCGCATCGCTCGACATAGAGACGAATGCTGTGCGCGACGCCGCCGAGCGGATCGGCCGCTACGTCGTGCCCGGCATGCCGAACCTGCACTCGCACGCGTTCCAGCGCGCGATGGCGGGCCTTGCCGAACACCGCGGGCAGGTCTGTGCAATCATCCCTCATCGCGAGAATCAAAAAGCGGCCGTCCCTGGCCGCACTTCTCAACAAGAGGACAGTTTCTGGAGTTGGCGCGAAGTCATGTATGCGTTCGCCGGACGCGTCGGCCCCGACGATCTGCACGCGATCGCCGCGCAGCTCTATGTCGAGATGCTGAAAGCTGGCTACACCCAGGTCTGCGAGTTCCATTACCTGCACCATCGCCCGGATGGCAAGCCTTACGACGATCCCGCCGCGATGTCGCTTGCGTTGATTGAGGCCGCGCGCGAAGCCGGCATCGGTCTGACCTTGTTGCCGACGCTGTACATGACCGGCGGTTTCGACGGCCGCGCGCTGTCGGAGCGACAGCGTCGCTTCGGGCACGATGTGGACGGCTATCTGCGCCTTGTCGAACGACTACGCACGCTCGAGTCACCGACTTTGCGCGTCGGCATCGCGTTGCATTCGCTGCGCGCGGTGCCGGAAGATGCGATGCGCGCCGTGCTCGACGCGGATGTTGGGCGCGGCGGTCCGATCCATATCCATATCGCCGAACAGCTCGGTGAAGTGCAGGATTGCCTCGCGCTGCGCAATGCGCGGCCGGTCGAGTGGCTGCTCGATCACGCGGATGTCGATCGGCGCTGGTGTCTCGTGCACGCGACGCACATGACCGACGTCGAAACACGCCGGCTCGCCGCGAGCGGCGCAGTCGCCGGCCTCTGTCCGACCACCGAGGCAAATCTCGGCGACGGCGTGTTTCCGCTGAAGACCTATCTCGACGCGGGCGGTGTGATCGGCATCGGCTCGGACAGCCATATCTCAGTCTCGCCGGTCGAGGAATTGCGCTGGCTCGAATACGGACAGCGCCTTGCCACGCGCCATCGCAATGTCGTGGCGTCTAGCCAAGCGCCGAGCACCGGCGAAGTGTTGTTCGCGGGCGCACTGCGTGGCGGCGCGCGCGCATCCGCTGTGGCGATCGGGCGGCTCGATGCCGCGGCGAATGCAACCGACGAGGCACCACGCGCGGATCTTCTGGTGCTCGACGACGCGTCGCCCTCGCTCGCCGGTCGCGACGTCGCGCATGCGATCGACTCCTGGATCTTCGCCGGCAACATGAATCTCGTCCGCAACGTGATGGTCGCCGGCAACTGGGTCGTGCGCGATTTCCGGCATCGCGACGAGGAACGTATCGCCGCGCGCTATCGCGGCGTGGTCGAGCGCCTCGCGCGTGCTGGCTGAGGCGTCGCACTCAATCACTCGCCCAGGAAATCCGCGAACACGCGCAGCTTCGCTGCGAGCTGGGCGCGGCTCACGTAGTAGAGACAGAAGCCGTCGTACAGCGGCAGGAACGCATCGAGCACGCTGACCAGCGTTGCGGCCGCGAGGTGCATGCGCACCAGCGGCTCTATCGTGTACACGAGGCCGACGCCATTCGAGGCGGCACGCAAGCAGCGCATGATCGTTGCCGATCAGATTAGCCTCGACCCCGCTCTCGAACCAGGATGGCTTCATGGTGCATGCGAATCGTCGGGGTTTCTCCACGTCGTCGCAAGGCGCACCATGCACATCGCGCTGAAGCCGCCGTTCGTGCCCAGATATCGAAGCGCCGATGGCTTATGGACCTTCACGGTTTGCCCTTCGATACCTCAGGGCGAACAGAAACTTCGAGGACATTCACGATGAGAACGAGAACACTCGGCGACACCCTGCAGGTTTCCGCGATCGGCCTCGGTTGCATGGGCCTGTCTGATTTCTATTCGAGCAGCCAACACGACGATGCGGCGGGCCTGGCGCTGATCCGCCGCGCAGTCGCTCTCGGCGTGAGCCTGATCGACACGGCCGACATCTACGGCCCGTTCACGAACGAGGTGCTGCTCGGCAAGGCGCTCGTCGGCATCCGCGATCGCGTCGTGCTTGCGACCAAGTTCGGCATTGTGCGCAACGAGAAGGGCGAGCGCCTCGGCTTCAACGGCCACCCGGAGTATGTGCGTACTGCATGCGACGCTTCACTGCATCGCCTCGGCGTCGACCACATCGATCTGTACTACCAGCACCGCGTCGATCCGAAGGTGCCGATCGAGGACACCGTCGGCGCGCTGGCCGATCTCGTGAGACAGGGCAAGGTGCGGCACATCGGCCTCTCGGAAGCATCGGCGGCGACGATCCGGCGCGCGCATGCGGTGCATCCGATCGCGGCGATCCAGAGCGAGTATTCGCTGTGGAGCCGCGATCCCGAGGACGAGATCCTGCCGCTGTGCCGCGAGCTCGGCATCGGTTTCGTCGCGTACAGTCCGCTCGGCCGCGGTTTTCTCGCCGGCAGGTTCAGGAAGCTCGAGGATCTCGCCGCGGACGACTGGCGGCGCAACTCGCCGCGTTTCCAGGACGAGAACTTCGCGAAGAATCTTGCCCTCGTCGAAAAAATTGAGGGCCTTGCCGCCGAGAAGGACTGCACGCCGTCGCAGCTCGCGCTGGCTTGGCTGCTCGTGCAGGGCGAATACATCGTGCCGATTCCGGGCACCACCAGCATCGATCGGCTTGAACAGAACGTCGCGGCGGCGGCACTGTCGTTGAGTGCGACGGAACGGGCTGCGATCGACGCGATCGCGCCGCAAGGTGTCGCGGCCGGCACGCGCTACCCGGAAGCAGCGCTGCGCGAACTCAATCGCTGAGCGCTTGCGCGATGCGCCCTGGATATTTGCGGAAACGGCGGCGCGGTCGCCGCCGTTCGCATGTGGGTGCCGTTTCGCTGCATTCGCCTAATGCGAAGCCAGCCGCGTGCGCAAATCGGCTGCATAGGGCGAGGACGAGGTTTTCAACAGAGGTTCGATTTCAGCGGTCAATGCGTGAGCCTCGTCACGCTTGCCGAGTTCGATGAGTGCGTTGACCAGCGCGATCCTGACTTCGACGCGCGGATCACTGTCTGGGTAGGGCGGGCTGCGCGGGCCAGCACGAACAATGGCAACCCGAGCTTAGATTCCCGGCCGGCACTGCGTTACGCATTGCGATCAGCGCGCTTGCGGCGGTCGCCACGGCCGTGGCTGCGTCACCCGCGTCGAGCTGTGCCTCGCCGAGCTGTGCCTGCAGCTGGCGCGAATCGGACTTGCCTTGTTGCCCGGAGGCGGCAGCGCCGCGATCGCTGCGCTGATTTCGCGGACGGCTTCGGCGGAACGATGATCCAGGCGCAGGACCGTGCCGAGATAGCTGCAGCTGCGCCTCGCAATGCATCGTCGCCGGCGCACGCAGCCGCGATCCATGCCGCGCGTTCGCCGATCGGCAGCTCGATAACCTGATCGAACAACTCGGCGACGCGTTGGTGGTTCATCGCACGGCTCAGCTTGCGGGATACAGCGCCGCGTGCAGGTGCGTCTTTGCGCGGCGCCAGTCCCGGTTCAAGGTGCGTGTGCTGACGGTCTGCAGGCTCGCGATGTCGTCAATGGTGAGCCCGGCAAAAAAGCGCAGCGCCCTTGCGCCGGGGGACGCGATGTCGCACGGATGCGGTCAGCGAACGTCCGGGCGCAACATGCCGGCGACGGCATCGTAGCAGCCGTCGCTCGGCTGCGGTTGGATATCGAGCAGATGCGCGAGCAGCGGATACACGTCGACATTGTCGAACTCCGGCACGACGAGGCCGCGCTTGAAATCGGGACCATGTGCGACGAACAGCGCGCGCATCGCCGGGTCGTCGTTGTCGTAACCGTGTTCGCCGGCCGAGAAATGCCCGCCGCCATTTTCGTAGCCATGCGCGGTGATGGTTCCACCGTCCTCGGCAAGGCAGAGCAGGGCGGGGATACGCGGATTCGTGCCGTAGTGCAGACGCGCCGGCAGCTCCGATTTGCGCGAGCACTGCATGTGCGCATGGGGCGCGAGCAGGGCACGTTCGACTTCCCCGGTCTTGCCCGGGTGAGGCACGATGCCGGCGAGGATGCCGTAGCTGACGACCTCGACATCGGCCAGCGGCAACACGTCGTCGAGGTAGGTGCGACGCTCGCGCGAAGTCGCGGTCATGCCGTGATCGGAGACGATCACCAGATTCGCACGCTCGAACACGCCTCGTCGTTTCAGGCCATCGACGAGGCGCGCGAGCGCGGCGTCCATCTCGCGCAATGCGGCGTCGACAGCGGGTGAATCCGGGCCGCCATCGTGGCCGGCGTGATCGACCTGTTCGAAATACAGCGTGAAGAAGGACGCGCGCTGCGGCGCGGGCAGGTCGATCCACCGCAGCAGCTGGTCGACTCTCTGGTCCGGTGACAGCTTGCCGTCGAACGGCAGCCATTCGCTCGGACGCATGCCGGCGATCGCGACATCCGATCCCGGCCAGAACATCGTTGCCGCGTGCAGTCCCTGCTTCTCGACGCTGACCCACAGCGGCTCGCCGCCCCACCACGATGGGTCGCTGATGGTTTTCGGGTCCTTGTAGACGAAGACTTTGCCGCTGGCTCGATCCACCATGCGGTTGTTGACGATACCGTGATGATCCGGATACAGGCCGGTCACCAGCGTGTAGTGGTTCGGAAAGGTCAGCGTCGGGAACGCGGGCTTCATCGCCTCGGCGCGCACGCCGTCGGCTGCGAGCGCGGCGAGCGTTGGTGTTTCATGGCGATCGAGGTAGTCGGCACGGAAGCCGTCGATCGAGACGAGAATCAGCGGATGGCGAGCGGTCGCTGCCGAGGTGCGGGCCGGCACCGGCGTGCAGCCGACGACGCAGACGATCCAGATGAAGACGAGCAGGACGCGCAGGCGCATCGCGGCAACTTCGGTCGAAACAGCGACTATCCTCCCTCAAAGCGATGACAGTTCCTATCGCTCTGGATTTGCCGCTGCAGTCGACGGACCCGCAACGCCGCAGCGCGGTCGATTACGCGCCGCGCACGCGTGCCGGTCCAAGGCTTCCATCGATCTTCGCGATCGTCGGCTCGGCGATGTAATGCTCGCCACATGCGACGTTGAAATTGCGATAGGTTTCGAGCAGGCCGCCGTAGACGTGCAAGGTGATCGCGGGACGGCGCGCCGACAAGTTGGTGCAACGGTGCGCATGCCCTGCGGTGCCGAGGAATGCACAGGACTGCTCTTCCCCGAGCACGGTGGTGCCGACGAAACGCGGCTGCGCATCACCGTGTGCGTCGGCGACCAATTCGTAGTTCTCGATGCCGAGCGCACCCTGCAGAACCATTTCGATGCCCCACAAGCCGGCGTGATCGTGCACCGGGGTCGAATAGCCCGCAGGCCAGACCATGATCAGCCCCGTATAGCGGCCATCGCGTTCGCGCTCGTACAGCCAGCGCGTGAATTCGTGCGGACGCTCGTCACACAGTCCGCGTAGCGCGCGCCGGTCCTTGGGCGAATACCAGATGGCCTCACGCAAGCCGTGATGCACGCGCTCCAGCGAGAAGTCCTGCCCAGCCATGCACGACGCCATGTAGGCGCGCACACTGCGGGTTACATCCAGGTCGATCGACAACATGCTGTGTCCCCCCGACACATTGGTCGGATGAACTGCATCACAGTCGGTGTTAAGCACGCGCTAAAGACGCAGAGCGGTTTGGCGGCCAGTCGAAGAATCGTCGTAAGGAAGTGAATACAATCAATTGATTTTACGCGATTAACCCGGCTGGACCCGGCGCAACCCGACAGTCGTGCTTGCTTACGTCGTTATATAATTGTGTGTATCGCAAACACTGAATTCGGAGTGCTGCATGGCCTTGTTCGAGCCGCTGACCATCGGCAATGTCACCCTGCGCAACCGCATCGCGGTGTCGCCGATGTGCGAGTACTCGGCCATCGACGGTGTGCCGACAGACTGGCATCTCGTGCATCTCGGCAGCCGTGCCGTCGGCGGCGCGGGACTGGTCTTCACCGAGGCGACCGCGGTCTCGCCAGAGGGTCGCATCTCGCCCGGCGACACCGGCATCTGGAATACCGCGCAGCGTGACGCGTGGGTGCGCATTGCCGTTTTCATTTCATCGCAAGGCGCCATGCCCGGCATCCAGCTGGCTCACGCCGGGCGCAAGGCAAGCACGAGCGCACCGTGGCACGGCGGCAAGCCGTTGAATGCGGGGCAGGGTGCGTGGACGCCGGTCGCACCGAGCGCGATTCCGTTCGACGGCGATTATGCGATGCCGAGCGCGCTTGATGCTGCCGGCATCGCCAAAGTCATCGCCGATTTCCGCGCGTCCGCCGTGCGGGCGAGCGAAGCCGGCTTCCGTGTGATCGAAATCCATGCCGCGCATGGTTATCTATTGCACGAATTCCTGTCGCCGCTCACCAACCGGCGCGACGATGCGTATGGCGGTCTGCTCGAAAACCGCGCACGCCTGTTGCGCGAAACAGTCGCCGCGGTGCGCGAGGGTTGGCCTGCGCCGTTGCCGCTGTTCGTGCGTGTCTCTGCAACTGACTGGGTAGCAGGCGGCTGGGATATCGACGAATGCGTGCAACTCGCACGCTGGCTGAAGCGCGATGGCGTCGATCTGATCGATTGTTCGTCCGGCGGCGCGGTGCCGCATGTGAAGGTGCCGATTGCGCCGGGTTACCAGGTGCCGTTCGCCGCGCGCATCCGTCGCGAAGCCGGCATCGCGACCGGTGCGGTCGGGCTGATCACCGACGCGAAGCAGGCCGAGGCGATCCTCGATCGCGGCGAGGCCGATCTCATCATCATGGCGCGCGAGCTGCTGCGCGATCCATATCTCCCGCGCCGCGCGGCAGCCGAACTGGGGGTGGTGATCGAGCCTCCCGTGCAATACCAAAGGGCCTGGTAGATCGCGTGTGGCGACGTCGACGATGCAGTGTCAGCTTGCCAGCAGCGCGACGCGTGCCAGCCACAGCGACAGCGTGGCGAGTCCGCAACCGATCAGGGTCGCCGCGAGCACGTCGCTCGGATAGTGCAGGCCGAGCACAATCCTCGACAACGCGACCAGCACCGTGAATGGCAACAGCAGCGGCGCGAGCCACGGGAAATACGCGAGCGCGACCAAGGTGAAGCTGACCGCGTGCAGCGTGTGCCCGGACGGAAAACTGAATTCGTCGAGCGGTGCGATATAGGCGGTGATGTCCGCATGCGCGCGGAACGGGCGCGGCCGGCGCGTCCAGCGCTTGAGCAGTCGATACATTGTCGCGGCGACGATGCCGACGCAGGCCATGTGCAGCGCCGCGTGCACTCCGCGAGCGCCCCCGAATAGCGCGAGCAACGCGAGCAGCGCATACCAGAACACGCTGTCGCCGAGGCGGCTGATCACGCTGAAGAAACGGGTCAGCGCACGGCGCGCGCCCCAGCGGTTCATCGCGATGCAGAGCCAGCGCTCGCCGCTGCCGATTTCGATGCGTTGCCAGGTCGTCATGCCGCCCTCCGCGTCGAAAGGCGGCCGAGCAGATCGGCAAAGTGCTGCGCGACGCTGCTCGTGCTCAAGGACGTGACCGATGCGCGCGCGGCGTCGCGCAAGGTCGTCGCAGCGGTTTCGGCGCAGCTTCGCACGAGTGTCGACAACGCGAGCGCTGCGTCGACAAACGCGTCGTCGTCGCTGCGTGGCGCGAGCATTCCCGCGCGTGCGTCGTGGATGTGCGCGCGCGCGGCGCCGTAGTCGAACGCGACCACCGGTACGCCGCTCGCGAGCGCTTCCAGCGTCACGTTGCCGAAGGTCTCGCTCAGACTCGGAAACAGGAACAGATCGGCGGATGCATAGTGGCGCGCAAGATCCTCGCCGCGGCGGATACCGGCGAAAACGATGTCGGGATGCCGCGCGGCGAGCGCGGCGCGCGTCGGGCCATCGCCGACGATCACGAAGCGCGCCGTCGGTTCGCGTTGGCGGATCGCATTGAAGGCGCGCACGGCGAGGTCGAGATTCTTTTCCGGAGCGACGCGGCCGACGTGGATCACGGCGAGATCGGTGGCCGCCAAGCCCCATTGCGCGCGCAGCGTCTGGTCACGACGCTCCGGACGGAACAGATCGGTATCGACTGCGCGGGGCAGCAACTGCACGTTGCGAAAGCCGTTCGCGCGGAGAAATTCGGCGAGCTCAGAAGTAGGCACCAAGGTCGCCGACGCGCGGTTGTGGAATCGACGCAGATAGGCGAACACGATCGGTGTCAGCAGACCAAGTCCGTAATGGCGCGCAAAATCATCGAAGCGTGTGTGGAAGCCGGTGCACACGGGAATGCCGAGACGGCGGCTGGCGCTGAGCGCGGTCAGGCCGAGTGGCCCTTCGGTCGCGATATAGAGCACGTCGGGCCGCAGCCCGGACCAGCGCCGATGCAAGGCGTGCTGCGCGGGCAGGCCAAAACGAAGACCTCGATAACGGGGCATGGAGGCGCCCGCAAGCAGAACCTGTTCATAAGGTTGCGACAATGGGGAGTCGGCGTCGCTGTCCTGGCGCGGGCGCACGAGCTCGACGACATGACCGAGTGCGGCCAACTCTTGCGTCAGCGATTGCACGGTCAGGGCGACGCCGTTGATCTCGGGCGGCCAGGTTTCGGTGACAATCGCGACGCGCATACGCAAGGCCGGTTGGGGCTTGTTCGCCAAGAATCGCATCGCTTCTTGAAGCGCGTATTGCGTTGCCGTGGCGGATTGATGACAGTCCCGTCGGCCGTGTAACAACACTGTCACATCGCGCGTCTACGTTGAGCGAATGCTCGGCAATCCAGCGACTTGCGAATCATTGCTCAGTCCCGATTTCGTTCGTGCGGCGGCGCGTTCGCGGCTGCGACGTGGGCGCCTACGCGCGCTGCTCGTGAACACGGGCACGGCGATCGCACTGACCGGGTTGCTTGCGATCCCACTGTTCCTGCTGGGCAGTCTGCTGCCCTGGACCGGATTCCCGGCAACGATATGGCATCGCTTCGACATGTTGCTCGCGGGTACGTTGCGCGCGGCCGCATGTGCCGTGCTCGTCGCAGTGCCGCTCGGCATCGCGACCGCGATGTTCACCGCGCATTTCTGCGCGCCGCGATTGCGCGCGTGGATCAAGCCGGCACTGGAAATTCTCGAAGCGGTACCGACGGTCGTGCTCGGGCTGATTGCGGCGGCGACGCTTGCACCGTGGTTGAAGACGCACGTCGCAACCGTGCTCGCCTTGATCGTCGCGGTGCCGGCCGTGCTGCTCGCCGCCGGTTTCGCGTTCGGTTCGCGCGTGCGCGGCGAGGGCTGGTTGCCGCTCTGGTTGTTGCCGTTGCTGATTGCCGGGGCGGCGGTCGGTGTCGCGATTGCCGCGCATCGCCCGTCCGCGGCGATCGTTCCGGCGAGCCCGTGGAATGCCATGCTGGTCGGCCTCGCGCTCGGCCTCGCGGCGTTGCCGCTGGTGTTTTCGATCGCGGAGGACGCGTTGTTCCTGGTACCACGCGTGCAGACGCAGGCCGCGTTCGCGCTCGGCGCGACGCGCTGGCAGGCGTTGACCTCGGTGCTGCTGCCCGCAGCCGGTTCGGGCCTTGTTGCGGCGGCGTTGCTCGGCCTGTCGCGCTGTCTCGGCGAGACGATGATCGTGCTGATGGCGAGCGGCAACACGCCCATCGCCGGCTTTGATCCGCTGGTCGGCCTGCGTTCGATCAGCGCGGACCTTGCGCTCGGGATGCCCGAGACCGCACCCACGAGCGAAGCGTATCGAAGCCTGCTGCTGGCCGCACTCGCTCTGCTGGTTCTGACCGTGCTGCTCGGTTCGATCGCCGACTTTGTGCGTGAGCGCCTGCGTCGGCGCCTGCATGCGGATGGGCATGCGTGATGACGCGGCGGCGTGCCGACGAGGCGGGGACCTGGGTGCTGGCTGGTGCGGTGGCGCTGTGCCTCGCTGCGATGCTGGGACTGCTCGGCCTGCTGGCCGGCGCCGGGTTTGCGCCGTTATGGCCCGCAACCATCAGTGAGCTGCACCTGCACGATGGCAGCACCCTGCTCGGCGAAATCGTCGCCGTCTATGACGGCGCGGAGGCGCTCAGAATCAGCGAAACCGACCGCATCGGTGGCGCCTATCGACGCGTTCCGACGGCGGACATCGCCGCGCAGTGGCAGCCCGCCGATGCGATCGTGCTCACCTTGACCGATGGTCGGCGCCTGTTCGGCCGTGGCCATGCAGCGGAGGAATCTACCTTGCTCGCGAGCGCGAGCAGGCCGGCAGAGGTGCTGGACATCGTGCGCCCGAACGCGCTGGGCACGTTCGCGCGTTTCGGCGTTTTCGCGCGCAACCTCGGCCGCTTCTTCGGCACCCGGCCGGCGGCGTCGAACCTCGACGGCGGCGTGCTGCCTGCGCTGATCGGCACGCTCACGCTGGTCTTGGTGATGAGTGTCATCGTGATGCCGCTCGGCATTGCGACGGCGGTCTATCTGCATCAGCGTCGCGGCTTGGGCGTGCGCTTCGTACGCGGGGCGATCAACATGCTGGCCGGGGTGCCTTCGATCGTCTATGGCGTGCTCGGACTCGGCCTGTTCGTGCACGGCCTCGGCGCCGATATCGATCGGTGGTTTTATGCGGACCGCCTGCCGATGCCTACCTTCGGCAGCGGCGGCCTGCTGTGGGCGGCGTTGACGTTGGCGTTGCTGACCTTGCCGGTGGTCGTGGTCAGCGTCGAGGAAGGTCTCGCGCGCATCCCGGTCAGCCTGCCCGAAGGATCGCTCGCGCTTGGCGCGACGCGCGACGAAACGTTGTGGCATCTCTTGTTGCCAGCAGCGCGGCCGGCCCTGCTGACTGGCCTGATTCTCGCGATCGCGCGCGCCGCCGGTGCGGTCGCGCCGCTGATGCTGGTCGGCGTAGTCAAGCTCGCGCCGGCCCTGCCGATCGACGGCTCGTTTCCGTATTTGCATCCGTCCCGGCAATTCATGCACCTCGGCTTCGTGGTCTACGATGCGGCGCTCGCGAGTTCCGATGCGATCCGCGGCGTGTCGCGCGCGTATGCCTGTGCGGCACTGCTGGTCGGCGTCGTGATCGCATTGAACCTGTCGGCGATCCTGTTGCGCAATCGCCTGCGCGATCGCTATCGCGCCCTGGAAACCTGAGATCGATGTTGAGCAGCATCCCCGAATTTCCGTCCTCATCGATCGCACCGGCCGGATCCGCAGAGAACGCGGATACCGCATTGCGGACCGAAGACTTGTCGCTCTGGTATGGCGCGCGCCAGGCACTCGACCGGGTGGATCTCGCCATCCCGGCGCGGCGCATCACCGCCTTGATCGGGCCGAGCGGTTGCGGCAAGTCGAGCCTGCTGCGCTGTCTCAATCGCCTCAACGATGAGATCGCGGAGTGCCGAGTCGACGGGCGCGTGCTGATTGGCGACACCGACGCCTACGCGAAGGACACGCTGGTGCACGACCTGCGCCGGCGCATCGGCATGGTGTTCCAGCGTCCGAACCCGTTTCCGCTGTCGATCCACGACAACGTGGCGTATGGGTTGCGCCTGCTCGGCATCCGGCACCGCCGTGAACTCGACGAGCGCATCGAGGCGGCGCTGAAGTCGGCGACGCTGTGGGACGAGGTCGCGGCGCGGCTCGACGACAGCGCGTTCAGTCTGTCGCTCGGCCAGCAGCAGCGCCTCGTCATCGCGCGCGCGCTCGCGGTGGAGCCGGAGATCCTGATGCTGGACGAACCGGCCTCCGCGCTCGATCCGGTGTCAACGTTGCGTTTCGAGGAACTGCTGCACGAACTCGCACAGCGCTATACCCTGCTGCTGGTCACCCACAACATGCAACAGGCCGCGCGCGTGTCCGATTTCACCGCGTTCATGCATCAAGGCTGCCTGATCGAGTTCGGTGACACCGACGCGTTGTTCACGAATCCGCGTGAGCGGCGGACCGAGGATTTCATCACCGGGCGGTATGGGTGAGATCGATCGCTGACGAATGTGCGGATACGTGGGCATTCGTCGTTCCGGTGAAAGCCGGAACGACGAATGGGTTGTAGGCTATTCCCGATTCCCGATTCCCGACCCCATGGATCGCCTTCACCTTTCCCAACACATTTCCCGCCAGTTCAACAGCGAGATCGAGGATGTGCGTCGCCAGGTGCTGGCGATGGGCGGCCTGGTCGAGGAACAGATCGCTGCGGCGCTGCACGTGTTGGTCGGCCGCGACGCGGCTGCGGGCAAGGTGATTGCCGACCGCGAGCAGCAGATCAACGCGGCCGAGCTTGCGATCGACGAGCGCTGCGCGTTCATCCTTGCGCGGCGTCAACCTGCGGCGTCGGATCTTCGGCTTGTGCTTGCGGTGATGAAGATGCTGGCCGACCTCGAACGCATCGGCGACGAGGCCAAGCGAATCGCGCGGATCGCAGAAGGTCTGGTTGGCGAGGAGGGAGGCTCCGACATCACCGCTGCGCTGGCCGAACTCGGCGGCCATGCGCGCGGCATGCTGCGCGGCGCGCTCGATGCGTTCGCGCGGCTCGACGAGCATCTCGCACTGGATGTCATGCACCGCGACCGCCGCCTCGATGCGACCTATCGCGACCTGTCCAGGGTGCTGGTCGCGCGCATGCAGGAATCGCCGGAGCAGATTCCGGTCGAGCTCGATCGGCTCTGGTGCGCGCGTTCGATCGAGCGCATCGGCGATCGCTGCAAGAACCTCTGCGAATTCGTGCTGTATCTCGTGCGTGGCAAGGACGTGCGGCACTCGGGGCTGGCAAAAAGCGACGCGTCACGCGAGTGATGCTCGCTTCGGCTCTCCGAACGCATCGCGCCTTCCGGCGCTCCTAGACAGGCCCCGACCCGCACGGCGCTTCGCGGTGTCGCCCGGGCTGCCGAGAGGGGTCCACACCGCGATGCTTTGGATGGCGGCTTACGCCATGCGCTTTCCAGCAGCCTACGCGCCGGCCTTGAGGGTGGCGTTGTCCCAGCCTGGCCGTGCCTTGAAGCGATCGCCGTAGCGTTGCGCGAGCGCTTCCAGCTTTGCTTTCAGCAGATCCACGCCGGTGTCACGGACATGCTGGATCGGGCCACCGCGGAACGGCGCGAAGCCGGCGCCGAAGATCATGCCGGCGTCGAGCAGATCGGCGTCGTCGACGACCTTGTCGTGGAGGCAGGCGACTGCTTCGTTGAGCAGTGGAAGGATCAGACGATCTTCGAGATCATCGGGCGCGCGGTAATTCGGGTCGACCTTGGGTTTCTTCGGCTTGCCGTTTTCCCAGGTGTAGAAACCTTCGCCGTCCTTCTTGCCGTGCTTGCCGCTTTTGACGAGCTCACCCAGGCCGGGTGGGATGTCAAGGCCGAGGAACGGTCCGAGTTCTTCGCTGACCGAGGCGGCGACGTCGAGGCCGACCGTGTCGATCAGTTCTATCGGGCCCATCGGCATGCCGAATTTCTTCGCGGCCTTGTCGATAACCGGTCCGGGGATGCCCTCGCTGTACGCACGTGCGGCTTCGAGCAGGTACGGCATCAGGATGCGGTTGACCAGGAAGCCCGGCGTGCCGGCGACCGGCACCGGCAGCTTGTCGATCGCCTTGCAGAACGCGAGCGCGCGTTTCTCGGTTGCGGCGTCGAGCTGGTCGTGGCGCACGATCTCGATCAGCGGCATCAGCGCGACGGGATTGAAGTAGTGCAGGCCGAGGAAGCGGCCCGGCTTCTGCACCGCCGTACGCAGTTCGTTGAGTGGAATGCTCGAGGTGTTGGTCGCGAGCAGCGCGTCGGTTTTCAGCGATGGCTCGGTCTCGCGGTACAGCGCCTGCTTCGCCTCGAGATTCTCGAAGATCGCTTCGATCAAGAGATCCGCGTCGGCGATACCGGCGCCTTCGACATCGGCCTTCAGGCGTGCCAGCGCCGGATCGATGCGGTCGACGGTCTTCAGCTTCTTCGCGAACAGCTCCCTTGCGCGATTCAGCGCGGGCTGCACGTACTTCATCTCGCGATCCTGCAGAGTCACCTCGAAGCCGCGCAGCGCGCACCAAGCCGCGATGTCGCCACCCATCACACCGGCGCCGACCACGTGAATGTGCCTGATGCCGTGCTCGGCGCCGCTGCCGAGCGACTTCAGCCGCTCCTGCAGGAAGAACACGCGGATCAGGTTGCGTGCGGTCGAGGTCGTCGCGAGTTTTGCAACCGCGCGCGCCTCCAGCTTCAGGCGCTGCGTGATGCTCGATCCGCCGCGGCGCCAGGTTTCGATCAAGGCGAACGGTGCCGGGTACTGGTCCTTGCGCACCTTCGCCGCGGTCTGCTTGACCACGATCGGTGCGAGGATCTGCCGCGCCGGCCAGATGTTCGTCGCCCACGCGGTCGCGCGCTGCGTGAATGCGCGTGCGTGAGGATGGCGGATCAGATCCTTCGCGGCGTCGACCAGCAGTTCCGGTGAAGTCAGGCTGTCGACAAGGCCGAGCGCCTTCGCATTTTCCGCGGAGGCGCTTCGACCGGACAGCATGAGTTCGAGCGCGGCTGGCGCGCCGATCAGGCGCGGCAGGCGCGCGCTGCCGCCCCAGCCCGGGAAGATGCCGAGTTTGACCTCGGGCAACGCGATCCGCGTCGAGGGATCGCGCGAGGCGACGCGATAGCGGCACGCGAGCGCCAGTTCGGTACCGCCGCCCATACAGACGCCGTGGATTGCAGCGACGGTTGGACAGGGCAGGCGCGTGAGTTTCTGGAATACGCGCTGTCCGTTCTCGAGCGCATCCTGCACCGTGCCGTTCCTCTCGAAGCTCTCGAATTCCTTGATGTCGGCGCCGACGATGAAGCCGGCGGTTTTGCCCGATCGAATCACGATACCCTTCGGCGGCTCGAACGAGAGGCGTTCTACGATCTCGGAAAGTTCATCGAGCACGGCGCGGGAAAGCGCGTTCACCGAACTGCCGGCGCGATCGAGAGTCAGCACCAGGATGCCGTCCTCGTCGCGGGCGGATTGCCAGTGTTGGAAACGCAGACCTTCAAACATGACGGGCTCCGGGAAGCTGCGGGGAGATGGCTATAATCCCGGCAAGCTGTACGCCGGGTCAATGCGGCTACCGGGAGGGGCGAGTGGGGGAGAGGAAAGTCGAGCTGCCGGTCACCCGGAAACTGCTCGACCGCATCGTGCAGTCACCTCGGCACCTGGCCGTTCTGGAAACCGCGAATGTCGGCGAGACACTCGCCCAGATGCGCACTCGGTTTCTTCATCCCGCTCGCCGAGGAATCGGGGCTGATCATCTCGATGGGTGAATGGATCTTGCGCGCGGCATGCCGGGACGCGCGTCGCTGGCAAGTCATGTTCGACTTGCCGCTGCGCATCGGCGGCAACCTCTCACCGCTGCAGTTGCGACAGCCGAGCCTGGTCCAGATCGTCGACGCGGTATTGAAGGAGACCGGCCTCGACCCGCGTCTGCTCGATCTCGAAGTCACCGAGAGCATCAGCGTCAAATCGATTCCGAACCTACTCGAAACGCTGCACGGCTTGCGCGGGCTCGGCTGCCGCATCTCGATCGACGACTTTGGCACCGGGCAGTCGTCGCTCGACTGCATCAAGCGGTTTCCGGCAGACCGGATCAAGATCGACCAGGCGTTCGTGCGCAATATCGGCGTCGATCCCGACGACGAGGCCATCGTCCGCGCGACCATCTCGATGGCGCACGACCTCAACCGCGAGGTCGTTGCGGAAGGCGTCGAGATCGAGCAGCATCTGGATTTCCCGCGCGGAGAGGGCTGCGAGGTCCTGCAGGGATTCCTGTTCTGTCGCCCCCTGCCGGCAGCGAGCTTCGAGAATCTTCTGGCCGAACGCGCACGTCTGCTCGGCAGCGTGGCGGAGTCGCCTGCGGCGCAAGCTTGATCACCTGTCGCGGCGGCCCCATCTTCAACTGCGATTTGACGGAACAACCGGCGCCAAGCCGGCCTACGAAACTATTTGGATCAGCTACGGTCTAGGCTGCATGTCTGATCGTGCCGGCAAACAGGGAGAATGGCCCGGATGGGCGAAAGCGACGTGGATCAGGCGCTGGTCGAGCGTGTCCAAAACGGCGACAAGCGTGCATTCGACCTATTGGTCAGGAAGTACCAGCACAAGCTGGTCAGTGTCATTTCCCGCTACATCAACGACTGGAGCGAGTGCCAGGACGTTGCGCAGGAGACTTTCGTGCGCGCGTATCGCGCGATCGGATCGTTCCGCGGCGACGCCCAGTTCTACACCTGGATCTACAAGATCGCGATCAACACCGCAAAGAACCATCTTGTGTCGCAGGCCCGGCGCCCACCGACCGAGGACATCGCGGTCGAGGATGCGGTGCAGTTCGATGGCGCCTCGCGCTTGCACGAGTCGGCGACCCCTGAGCGCGAACTCATGCGCCAGGAAATTGAACGAACTGTGTTCGCCACGGTCGAACAGTTGCCAGAGGAACTCAAGGTCGCCATTACATTGCGTGAAGTGGATGGACTCAGCTACGAAGAGATTGCGGAAACGATGAACTGCCCGATCGGTACGGTCAGGTCTCGCATCTTCCGCGCCCGCGCGGCGATCGATGAACAATTACGCCCGCTGTTGTCGGAGAAATAGGACGCCATGAACCAGCAGATCCACGAACAGCTTTCGGCATTGATGGACGGTGAACTGGAACGCGACCAGACCCGCTTTCTGCTGAAACGTCTGGCGACCGATTCGGAACTCCCGCTGCGCTGGGCGCGCTATCACGTGGCGCGCCAGACGATCCGCCGCCAGGAACTCGTGCTTTCGTCCGGTTTCGCCGATGCGGTGATGGCGCGGCTCAATCTGGAGCCAGTCTTGCATATGCGCGGTACCCACGTATGGCTTCGCTGGGGCGCCGGTGGCGCGATTGCAGCATCGGTCGCGGTAGCCGCGCTCGTGCTGACCCGCCCCGCGCTGGACCCTGATGTCGCGCCGGGCGCATCGTTCGCGCGCGTCACGACAGCGGCAGGTACTGCGATTGGCGCCGCGACGGTTGCGACCACGCGTGCACCCAGCACATTCCGACCGCCATTGCTGGCACCAAATGCGCCGGTCGAAACAGCACCGGCCAGCTTCGGCACCGATCTGGTTGAAGCGGCGGCGATGGATCCGCGCATGCAGTCTTACCTGATCCGTCATTACCAGGCGGTTGGGGCCGCGGGGCAGTCGAATTTCGTGCCATATGTCCTGCTCGGTACGCCGCAGCGGGAAGGCACGGCGCAGCCGGCGCAACCGGTTCCCCAGAATCGTTGATCACCCGTGCGCAGGCTTGTTTGCGCGTTGTCTGATTGTCCTGTTGATTCGGAACGAATCCAGATTCCAATCGACCGAATCAATCCCCCACCCTTGCCCTCCCGCGCTAGCGCAGGAGAGGGAAAGCAGAAGCCACTCAAACTATTTGAGTGCCGAAGCAATAAGACCCGGTCCGCGAACGCCGTGCGCGCGCCTGCTTGCAGCGCGGGGCCACATCGCGGCCGGCACGGCGTGATTTCCTGGCGCGGTGTTTATCCGATTCTCGCTGCATCGATCCTGTTCGCGTCGACGCGACCGTTGCTCGCGGAACCGGTGGACGAAGCACGCAACTTGCTCGCGCAGATGTCGGCAGCCGTGCGCGAAGCCAATTACCAAGGTTCGTTCATCTACGAGCACAATAGCCGCATCGACGCGTTGCGGATCTTTCACGCCGGCGGCCGCGACGAACGCGAACGACTGGTTAGCATGAGCGGCGTGCGCAGCGAGGTCGTACGCGACGGCGGCACGATCACTTGCTTGCAGAGCGGCGTGCCGACGGTCCTGTTACCCAATCGCATCGCCGCGCATCTGCTGCCGCTAGTACCGGATGTCTCCGGCCAGTCGTTCGCGACGCTTTACGCGCTCGGGGTCGGCAAGGAAGACCGTGTCGCTGGATACCGCGCGCGTATCGTCGAGATCACGCCGCGGGATACGTATCGTTACGGTTACCGCCTCTGGCTCGAGGACGCGACGCACCTGCCGCTGCGCTCTGAGGTGGTGGACGCCACGCAGCGCAGCCTTGAGCAGTTCATGTTCGTCGCGCTCGATATCGGCGCCAAGCCGAAGGAAAGTGACCTCGTGGCCAGCGGCGACACCGGCATGATGGCTATGCCTGCGGAAACCGCGCTCGCCGGCGCGCTCAAATGGCGCGTGGCCGACGCACCCCCGGGTTTCGTCTTCCTGCGCGCGCAGCGCCCGGTGCAGGAACCGAGCGGGGCGGAGCACCTGATGTATTCGGATGGTCTGGCCAATGTCTCCGTTTATATCGAACCGCATGATGCGAAGGCTGCCGGCGCGCCCGATCGCGCGACCGCGCGCGGCGTGCTCAGTGTGTATTCACACGACATGGGCGCCTGGAAGGTCACCGTGCTCGGCGATGTTCCGCGCGTGACGTTGGAACGCATGGCGCGTTCGGTGCAGGCCGTGGCGGCGACGCCGTGATTTCGCTGAAGCACGCCTGAAACGCGAAGCCGCGACGCGCGCAATGTTGGAACTTTGATTGGCCGTTCCCATCCAATCGCATGTTCGAAGGGGCATCGGCCAGACGATCGCATCGAACGACTGCCTATTGATTCGGTGCGACCGAATCAAGTCCCACCCTTTCCTTTCCCGCTGGTACAGGGGAGGGAAGGCAGAGGGCACTCAAACAATTTGAGTGCCGGATCAATAAGGAAAAGACGAGGTAGCCATCATGACGAATATGTGGAGTGGGAAGCTCTCCCGCTGGTTTTTTGCGCCGGTGTTGCTTGTGGCCATCGTCGCCAATGCGGGAGCGGTGGATCTGCCCGATTTCACCGGCCTGGTCGAGAAGTACGGTCCGGCCGTGGTCAATGTACAGGCGACTGGTAATCCCGACGCGCAGGCGTCGGCTCAAGATCCGAACAACCAGCAGGACGTACCCGAAATCTTCCGTCGCTTCTTCGGGCCGATGCCGCAGCCACGCGACGGCGGTACCCGCATTTCGATGGGCTCGGGATTCATCGTTTCGGCAGACGGGTACGTGCTGACCAACAACCATGTCGTCGAAGGCGCTGATACCGTGACTGTGCGTCTCTCGGATCGACGCGAACTCGATGCCAAAGTCATCGGCACCGATACCCAATACGACATCGCGCTGCTCAAGATCAACGCGACCAATCTGCCGGTGGTCAGCCTCGGTGATTCGAAGAGTGTCAAGGCCGGCCAGTGGGTGGTTGCGATCGGTTCGCCGTTCGGTTTCGATCATTCGGTGACCGCCGGTATCGTCAGCGCGATCGGCCGCAATTTCGGTGGCGCCGACCAGCAGTACGTGCCGTTCATCCAGACTGACGTACCGATCAACCGCGGCAACTCTGGCGGCCCGTTGTTCAATCTCAGCGGCCAGGTCATCGGCATCAATTCGCAGATCTTCTCGAACACCGGTGGGTTCATGGGCGTGTCATTCGCGATCCCGATCGACATTGCGATGAATGCGGTCGATCAGATCAAGACCAGCGGACGTGTCAGTCGCGGCATGATCGGCGTGCAGATCCAGAACGTTGACCGGGCCAACGCACAGGCGCTCGGGCTGCCGCGCATCGGTGGTGCGCTGGTCAACAAGATCACCCCGGGCAGCGGCGCCGACAAGGCCGGTGTGCAACTCGGCGACGTGATCCTCGGCTTCGCCGGCCACGACATCGTGACCTCGGCCGATCTGCCGCCGCTGGTCGGATCGAGCAAACCCGGCAGCAAGGCCGACCTCAGGATCTGGCGCGACGGCAAGACACTGACCATTCCGGTCACGATTGGCAAACTGCCGACCGACAAGGAAACGCTGGCCAACGCGCACGGCGGTACGCCCGCGGTCGCTGGCAATGCACTCGGCATCGTCATCGACGAATTGACCGCCGACCAGCGCAAGCAGCTGGGCATTACCAATGGTGAAGGCGTCGTCGTAACCCAGATCGTCGGTGCCTCCGCGCGCCGCGCCGCACTGGCCCCCGGCGACGTAATCCTGATGGTCGGCCGCAAACCGGTGAAATCGGCTGGGGAGTTCAACGCGACGATCAAGGCAGCCAAGCCCGGCGAATCGGTCATGCTCCTGGTCCGCCGCGACGATCAAACCCAATTCATCGCGCTGACGGTGCCCAAGGTCGAGTGATGCGCGTTTGGCCGATGCCATCGGGCATCGGCCGCGCAGCAGTCTTTTGCTCCCTCTCCCCCAAGCAAAGCTTGGGGGAGAGGGCTTTCAAGGCTCCAGCGACTTCTCAAAACGTGGGGGAAACCTCTGGCCCGGCTTCCTTTCCCCCACGTCCGAAAGGCGCCCGGCGCGGGTTTCTGCGATAATTCGGCGCTTGTGCCGATACTCGGCCTTGTGTCGATTGACCTCCGTGGCCGCGGCAGATCCAATGCTTCATATCCGCAATTTCTCGATCATCGCCCACATCGACCACGGCAAATCCACGCTCGCGGACCGCATCATCCAGATCTGCGGCGGCCTGACCGAGCGCGAGATGGAAGCGCAGGTGCTCGACACCAATCCGATCGAGCGCGAGCGTGGCATCACGATCAAGGCGCAATCGGTCTCGCTGCCGTACACCGCGAAGGACGGCATCACCTATCAGCTCAACTTTATCGACACACCGGGCCACGTCGACTTCAGTTACGAAGTCAGTCGCTCGCTGGCCGCCTGCGAGGGTGCGCTGCTGGTTGTCGACGCGGCGCAGGGAGTCGAGGCGCAATCGGTCGCGAATTGCTATACCGCGGTCGAGATGGGTCTCGAAGTCGTGCCGGTGCTGAACAAGATCGACCTGCCGACCGCCGACATCGAACGCGCCAAGGCCGAGATCGAGGCGGTCATCGGCATCCACGCCGACGACGCGATCGCGATCAGCGCGAAGACCGGCCAAAACGTCGAGGCCGTGCTCGAAGCGATCGTCGCGCGTATCCCGCCACCGAAGCCGCGCGACTCGGACCGCTTGCAGGCGTTGATCATCGATTCCTGGTTCGACAATTACCTCGGCGTCGTTTCGCTCGTGCGCGTCATGCAGGGCGAGATAAAGCAGGGCGACAAGCTGCTGGTGATGTCGACTGGGCGCACCCACGAGGTCGATCAGGTCGGCGTGTTCACGCCCAAGCGCACGCCGCGCGCCAAACTCGGTGCTGGTGAGGTCGGCTGGATCAATGCGTCGATCAAGGATCTGCACGGCGCCCCGGTCGGCGACACGTTGACGCTGGCTACCAAGCCGGCGCCAGCGCCACTGCCCGGGTTCCAGAAGATGCAGTCACGCGTGTTTGCGGGATTGTTCCCGACCGTCGCCGACGACTATCCGGCGCTGCGCGATGCGCTGGAGAAACTCAAGCTCAACGACGCGGCGCTCAACTTCGAGCCGGAGACTTCCGAGGCGATGGGCTTCGGATTCCGCTGTGGCTTCCTCGGTCTCCTGCATATGGAGATCATCCAGGAGCGGCTGGAGCGCGAGTACGATCTGGATCTGATCACGACCGCGCCGACCGTCGTCTATGAGGTACTCCTGACCGACGGCAAGATCCTGTCGCTCGACAATCCGGCCAAATTGCCGCCGACACAGAACGTCGAGGAAGTGCGCGAGCCGATCATCGTCGCGAACATCCTGACCCCGCCGGACTACATCGGCAGCGTGATAAAGCTGTGCGAGGAAAAGCGTGGCGTGCAGCGCTCGATCAATTATCTTGCGACCCAGGTGCAGATCAGCTACGAGCTGCCGCTGGCCGAGGTCGTGCTCGATTTCTTCGACAAGCTGAAATCGGTATCGCGTGGCTATGCCTCGATGGATTATCACTTCGACCGTTTTCAGGCCGGCCCATTCGTGCGCGTCGACGTGCTGATCAACGGCGACAGGGTCGATGCACTGAGCCTGATCCTGCACCGGGCGAGCGCGGATCGCCGCGGCCGCGAACTGGTCGAGAAGATGAAAGAGCTGATTCCGCGCCAGCAGTTCGATGTCGCGATCCAGGCGGCGATCGGCTCGCAGGTCATCGCGCGATCGAGCGTCAAGGCGCTGCGCAAGAACGTGCTGGCCAAGTGTTACGGCGGCGACGTATCGCGCAAGCGCAAACTTCTTGAAAAACAGAAGGAAGGCAAGAAACGCATGAAGCAGGTGGGTAATGTCGAGATTCCGCAGGAAGCATTTCTTGCGGTGCTGCAAATGGACAACAAGTAAAAGTTCGGTCTTGGCTCTCGCTCGGGCTGCTTGCAGCGTGCGCCATGATGTTCAAGGAATCTCGTCATTCCGGCGAAGGCCGGAGTCGCTTTACAACAGCGGCGTTGGTCATCCATCTTGCTTTTAACGGGCGAGATCAGATGGATCCCGGCTCTCGCCGGGATCACGGCGCCAGTGCCCAAAGGAAGATTCATGGATTTCGATTTCGCATTGTTGCTGGTGGTGTTGACGGCGCTCGCCGGTGTCATCTGGTTGCTCGACCGACTGCTGCTCGCCGGCGTGCGCGCGCGTCGCGCGCAGACACTGGAGGCGATGACTGCGCTGTCTCCCGAGGAACGTGCGGCACGCGCGCGCGATGCACTGCAGGAACCGGTCGTGGTCGAATACGCGCGCTCGTTCTTCCCGGTGCTGCTGTTGATCCTGCTGTTTCGCTCGTTCATCGCCGAGCCGTTCAAGATACCGTCAGGATCGATGATGCCGACTCTCCTGGTCGGCGATTTCATTCTCGTCAACAAATTCGCGTACGGCTTGCGCTTGCCGGTGCTGAATACGAAGATTCTCGACAGCGGCGAACCGAAACGTGGCGACGTGTTCGTGTTCCGCTATCCGAAGAATCCGAAAGAAGACTACATCAAGCGTGTGATCGGCCTGCCGGGTGACGAGATCAGCTACCACGACAAGACCTTGTACGTGAACGGCAAGGAGATCGCGGAGACCGATCTCGGTGCCTACACAGGCGCACCGGAGCCCGGCCGCAGAATGGACGGCGCGCTGCTGAAACAGGAGAATCTCGAGGGCATCGAGCACCGCATCATGCAGTTTCCGCAGGTTTGGGTTGGCCACGATGGCATCTGGACGGTGCCGCAAGGCGAGTATTTCGCGATGGGCGACAATCGGGACAACAGCGCGGACAGCCGTTTCTGGGGTTTCGTGCCTGAAGCCAATCTGGTCGGCAAGGCATTCCTGATCTGGATGAATTTTGGCGATTTGAGTCGGATCGGCACCGTGGTCCGTTGATGGACGTATATCGGTTCAACGCTAGTCAATCGGCAAGGGGATGGCACATGAACATGCGCAGCAAGGTCAAGGGGATTACGCTGATCGGATTCGCGATCGGGCTCTGTGTGCTGATCTTTTTCGCGTATTTGGCGATGCGCCTGATTCCGATGTATGCCGAATACATGGGCGTGGTAAAAACCATGGAAATGGAGCGCAAGGAACCGGGTGCCGCGCAGAAGTCTCTCGAAGAGATTCGCCGCGACATGAGTTTGAAGTTCACCACCCAATACGTCGATGATGCAAGCGTGCCACCGTCGGCGATCATGCTCAAGAAGGAAGCTAACGGTGCGACCTTGCGTGTCGCTTACGAAAAGCGCGTGCCATTCATGTACAACATCGATCTGATCGGCAAGTTCGACAAATCGGTCAACCTCACCAACGCTGGTGGTGAATAACACCGTTCTCGGCCATCGCTTTGGCGATGCGCAGCTGCTCGATCGGGCGCTGACGCATCGCAGTGCCGGGCACGCGAACAACGAGCGCCTGGAATTCCTCGGCGACGCGTTGCTCAACCTGTTCGTCGCCGAACTTGTCTACGAAAGCCACCCGCGCGCGGACGAGGGCGCGATGACACGCTTGCGTGCCGCGCTCGTCAACGGTGTGGCGCTGGCGGATATCGCGCGCGCCGAGGAGATTGGCGAACGACTCCATCTCGGATCCGGTGAACTCAAGAGCGGCGGTTTCCGTCGCGATTCGATTCTCGCCGACGCGTTCGAGGCGTTGATCGCGGCGATCTATGCCGACGCGGGCTGGGCAACCTGCCGTGACATCGTGCGTGGCCTGTTTGCCGAACGCGTCACTGCCGGTGCCGGCACGCCGAAGGATGCAAAGACGCGGCTGCAAGAGTGGTTGCAGGCGCGCAGCCGGCCGCTGCCGCTCTACGAACTGACCGGCAGTACTGGCGAAGAACATGCACGGATGTTCGACGTATGCTGCCGCGTTGAAGACTTTGACATTTCCGCACACGGCAGCGGCTCCAGCCGCCGCGCGGCCGAACAGATCGCCGCCGAAGCGGCATTGGCTGCAGCACAATCGAAATCCGACGATGAGCACTGACGTGTCCCAATCGATCCACCGCTGCGGTCGCGTCGCCTTGATCGGGCGCCCGAACGTCGGCAAATCGACCTTGCTGAATACGCTCCTCGGCACCAAGCTCAGCATCGTCACGCCGAAACCGCAGACGACGCGGCATCGCATCGTCG
Source organism: Rhodanobacteraceae bacterium (assembly GCA_003142815.1). Taxonomy (GTDB): domain Bacteria; phylum Pseudomonadota; class Gammaproteobacteria; order Xanthomonadales; family Rhodanobacteraceae; genus Dokdonella_A. Next base: position 18,394 of record PLNP01000036.1, on the reverse strand, counting down.
GCATCGTCACGCGACCCGGCGCGCAAGTCGTGTTCATCGATACGCCGGGCCTGCATCAGGGTGGCAAGCGCGCTCTGAATCGACAGCTCAATCGGGTGGCACGCCAGGTGCCGGACGAGGCCGACGTGCTCGTGCACGTGATCGATGGCGTGCGTTGGCGTGACGAAGACGAGGACGTCTGGAAATTGGTCGCTGCGCAAGCGGCGCCCTGCCTGCTCGCGATCAACAAGGTCGACCGCCTTGCCGACAAGAAATCGCTGCTGCCGTTCGCTGGCGAGATCACCCGCGAGCGCCATTACGCGGCCGTGCATTTCATCGCGGCACGGCGCGGCGATGGTGTGCCGGCGTTGTTCGACGATCTGGTCGCGCGCCTGCCGGAAGGTCCTCTGCTCCACGCAGAAGAGGAATTCACCGACCGCAGCGAACGCTTTCTCGCCGCGGAAATGATCCGCGAGCAACTGATGCTGCAACTCGCGGCCGAGCTCCCGTACGCAACTGCGGTCGAGATCGAGCGCTTCGAGGACGGCAGCGACATCACCCGGATCCGCGCGGTGATCTGGGTTGAGCGCGAAGGCCAGAAAGCGATCGTGATCGGTACCGGCGGCGCGCAGTTGAAGAAGATCGGCAGCTCCGCACGGCGCTCGATGGAGCGTTTGTTCGATCGTCGCATTTTCCTTGAACTCTGGGTTCGCGTGCGCGATTCGTGGAGCGACGACGTGGCTGCGTTGAAGCAGTTCGGCTACAGCGAGTAGCGCGTCGCGGGCGGCGTCGCGACCATGCGCATCGACCAGCAACCCGCGTTCATCCTGCATGCGCGCCCCTATCGGGAAACCTCGCTGTTGATCGACGCGTTTTCACGCGATCATGGCCGGGTCGGGCTGGTCGCACGTGGCGTGCGCCGCGAGCGCAGCCGGCTGCCACGTGGCGTGCTGCAACCGTTGCAACCGCTCTTGCTCAGCTGGATCGCACGCGGTGAACTGGGCACGTTGACCGACGCGGAAGCGGCGAGCGCACCGTTCATGCTTTCCGGCGATGCGCTGCTCGCGGCGATGTACCTCAATGAGCTCGTGCTGCGTCTCGGCGCGCGCAGCGACGCGCAAACCCTTGCGTTCGCGGCCTACGCGCAATGTCTGGCGCGACTCGCCGAAGATGCGGACATGGCGTGGACCTTGCGCCGCTTCGAACGCGATTTTCTTGCCGATATCGGCTATGCGCTCGCACTGACGCACACCGTGGCGGGCGCGGCGATCGAAGCGGCAGTCGACTATTGCTACGACCCTGATTCCGGCGCGAGCGAATGGCGCGACGGCACGGATTGGCCGCGGTTGAGCGGCGCGGCGCTGCTCGCGCTCGATCGCGATGAGCGGCCGACAGACGACCAGCTCGCGCAATTGCGCCGTCTGGTGCGTGTGACCGTTCGCCACCTGCTTGGTGGCGAACTCAACGCCTGGGCGTTGTCATCGCGGCCGATGGGCATGGGTGCCCGAGTGCCGGGAGCGGTCGCTCCGGCGATCCTGCCTCTAGCGACACTCGTGCATCCATGCACATCGCAGGCGACGGCAGGGATGCCGGAGGTAGAGCAACGCATGGAGCAGTTGCCGGATGCGCAAGAGCGCCCGACATCTTCCGGCGGATCGTCATAGCGTTCAACGCGCGAGCAGCACGCGGACGCGTTCGCAAGCAGCGATAAATTCGAGAATCGCCGAATGCGGCCACGCCGGCGCGCCCAGGGCGGCACGCAATGCCGACGCCGCATGCAGCAGCGCAGGCACACCGCAGAATCCGGCCGATGCATCCAGTCGATGCAGGCGTTCGCGCAGCGCGTTGGCATCCTCGCTTTCGCCGAGGCTGGCGAACTCGCCCGGCACCGCTTCGAGTTCGCGCACCAGCAATCCACGCAATGCGGCGACGATTGCCGCGTCGCCGCCTGCGGCAGCGAGCGCCTGGCGATCGTCGAGCGCTTCGTCGTGGCGGGCTTGCGTGGCATGCGCTGAATTTGGCGCATGTCGAGTGAGCACCGTCCCCAGCGCGTCTATGCTGAGCGGTTTGGTCAACACATCGGCGAAACCGGATGCGCGCAGCGCCGCGTGCGTCGCACGATCGTTGTCGGCGGTTGTCGCCAACGCGATCGCGTGTTGCGACGGGCCTGCTTGCGCGCGGATTCGCGCCAGTACCTCGGCACCGCCGAGGTTCGGCATGTGTGCGTCGAGCAGGAGCACGTCGTAGGCGGACGCGTTCGCGTGATCGAGCGCCAGCGCGCCATCCGCGGCCTCGCCGATAGCGTAGCCGAGCACATCGAGCGCCTCGGCAAAAAAACGCAGGCTGAGTGGATTGTCGTCGGCGACGAGGATGCGTGGTTTCGGCAAGGCGGGCACCAGGGCAGCAATGACTGGCAGAATGGTCGGCGATGCGAAATTCGTCAATCCGCAATGGCTGGACACACTTCGTCGCGGGCGTGCTTGCGCTGGCGAGCGTCGCCGCTGAAGCGCGCACGCTCACGCTCACGGCGGCGCAACTGCACGACCCGCATGCGAGTGCGGAGGCGTTGCGCATCATCGTCGAGGAGCACGCCGGCACGGCGTCGCTGCACCTGAGCGCCGGACGCATCGAAGTGCCGCAACTCGCGCTGCGCGGTCGCCTTGACTGGGCCTGTGAGTTCAAGCGTGATAACGGCGGCGATCTTGCCTGCGCGGGCCCCGTCCACTTCCTCGCCGACGGCGCAGCCGCGCAAAGCGCCGACCTCGCTGCGCGCGTCGCCGACCACCATATCGAACTGGCCTTGGCGCGCAAAAGCGGCCGCGTCGTATTGACGCTTCCATTTGCAGCCGGCGACGCGATCACGGTGTCACTGCAGCGCGTGCCGGCCGCGTGGCTCAACGCATCGCTCGCGCAGGCATGGCAAAGCGGTGAAGTGCGCACCGGCGTGTTCGATGCGGACGCGAAACAGCTGGCCGATGGCCACATCGAGGCTCGCTACAAGGCCGACGACCTGGCTTTCAACACGCTCGATGGCACCGTATCTGGCGCCGCTCTTGCGGTTGCCGGGCAGCTGGACTGGGCGCAGGCGGATACCGACGCGCGCCTCGTTGCCGATGCGGCATTCAGCGGCGGCAGCCTCCACATCGGTGGCGTGCATGTGGTCTTGCCGGACGCGCCAGTCGTTGCGAATCTCGATGCGATCGTGCGTGGCAATGGGCGCTGGGACATCACCCGCTTCGCGTGGCGCGATCCGCAGGCGCTCGAGTTTGAAGCCAGCGCAGCGCTCGAGCCTGCCGCGCTGGCTCCGCTGCGCGCACTCGACGTACGCATCGATCGCGCCCTGTTTCCGCTCGCGAAGGAGCGCTATGCGAAGGATGTGCTCGCTGCACAAGGACTCGCCAAGCTGGCTCTGAAGGGCGAACTGTCTGGTGAATTTGCAGTCGGCGAACAGGGTCCGCAGCGGATCGCGCTGGCGACGGCCGGGCTTGATTTCGACGACGGTACAGGGCGCATTGCGCTGGCGGGCATCAAGGGCGGTATCGACTGGGCCGCTGCGGGCGAGCAGCCGGCGACGACGCTTGCATGGAAATCCGCACGCATCGAAGGCATCCAACTGCCGGCGTCATCGTCGCGCTGGCAGTCGCGCAACGGCGCACTGCACCTGCTTGGCTCGCTGCGAACGAAACTGCTCGGCGGTGAGTTGAAACTTCAGGAAACCGTATTGCGCCCGCAATCGACGCAGGCTGACCGTGTGAATACCGCATTCGCGTTCAGCGGCATCGGTTATGACAGCAAGGACGGTTCGCTCGCCGCCGCGCATCTCGCCGCGGAAGGGCGATTGCGCGTATCCGGCAGCGTGGGTCAACCCCGCGTGCAGGTCGACGCGAACCTCAAGGGTGGCGAGGCGCTGGCCGGGCCGGTTTACGTGAAGTTGCCTGCGCTGCCGGTCAAGGCGACGCTGGATGCCACGCTCGCTGGCGCGTATTGGCGCATTCAGCGATTCGACTGGAACGATCCCGGCGTGCTCGATCTCAGCGCCAACGCTGAAATCGCACCCGCGGACGCGCGGCCGCTGCAGGCGCTGCAACTCGAGCTGCGCAACGCAGAACTCGGGCCTGCGCTCGATCGGTATGCAAATAGCTGGCTCGCCTCCAAAGGCTATGGCGAACTCGTGGCCGATGGCACGCTGTCCGGCGCACTGCAATTCGATGCCGATGGCCTGCAACGATTTGCGTTCACCGCACATGCCGTGGATTTGCACGATGGTGCCGGCCGCTTCACGCTGGCTGGCCTCGACGGCGGTGTCGATTGGGATATCCGCGCCGAAACGCCGGCGAGCGCGCTCGCCTGGAAATCCGCCGAATTGTTCCGCATTCCTCTCGGCGCCGCGCACGCTGCGTTCGAATCGCGGAACGGCCAGATCGTGCTGGCAAAACCGGTCGCGGTCGACGTACTCGGTGGCCAGGTGCGTCTCGAAAAAATCAGCCTGCAGCCGCGTTCGCCGCGCGGTGACCGCTACGCCGGTTCCTTCGCGGTCGTTGGTGTCGACATGGCGAAACTTTCGACCGCGTTTGGCTGGCCACGCTTCGGCGGCAGTCTTTCCGGCGGCATTCCCGAGATCGTGTTCGCTGGCGATACGATCGAACTGCACGGCGGCCTCGACCTCTATGTGTTCGATGGGCACCTCGGCGTCAGCGGTCTGGTCCTGCAACGCCCATTCGGGGTTGCGCCTGCGCTGGGGGCGGATCTCCACTTCGAGCATTTCGACCTGGATCAGCTGACCAGCGCGTTCTCGTTCGGCGGCATGAGCGGCAGACTCGACGGCACGATCGCGAATCTGCGGCTGCTTGATTGGAGTCCGGTTGCGTTCGATGCGTGGCTGCGCACGAGCGGTGGCGGGCGCATGAGCTACAAGGCCGTCAACGACCTCACCGCGATCGGCGGGGGCGGGGGGCTTTCGAGCAGCCTGCAGACGATGGCGTTGAAGATGTTCAACACGTTCGGCTACCGCCGGCTCGGCATCCGCTGCCAACTGCGCGACGAGGTGTGCGCAATGGCTGGCATCGAGGCTGCCGCCGTGACGCGCGCGGGCGCGGCTGATTCAGGCGCGGACGGCTACACTATCGTCGAAGGCTCCGGCGTGCCGCGCATAACGATTGTCGGTCATCGCCGCCGCGTCGACTGGCCGACCCTCGTGCGTCGTTTGCAGGAAGCGACGCAGGGGCAGGGGCCAATCATAAATTGAACAGTGCGGCCGCGGATGGCCGCTTTCCAGGAGAAACGCATGCGCAAGTTCGTCGTCTGGACCGCACTCACTGCCGCGTTCGCGGTGCTCGCCGCGTGCGTCACCATCAACGTCTATTTTCCGGAAGCAGCCGCGGCGAAGGCCGCCCAGCAGTTCGTCGACAAGGTGATCGGCGCGCCGGCCAAGGACACGCCGCCACCAGCGACCGAGCCGCCGCCGGGCAAGTCGCCGGGCGCGGTGCTGCTCGACCTGCTGATCCCGAGCGCTTACGCGCAGCAGGTCGACATCACCATCCAGACGCCGCAGATCCAGGCGATCCAGGCGCGCATGCAGCAGCGTTTCGCCTCGGTGCTGACGAAGTATTGCGCGAGCGGCGCGGTCGGTTTCAGCAAAGACGGATTGGTCGCGGTACGTGATGCGGCCAGCGTGCCACTTTCCGAACGCGCCACATTGAATGCCGCGGTTGCCGACGAAAACCGCGATCGCCAGGCCGCCTACCACGAAATCGCGCTCGCCAATGGCCACGCCGAATGGGAAACGCAGATTCGCGCCGCGTTCGCCAAGCAATGGATCGGGCGGGCGCATGCCGGCTGGTACTATCAGGACGCAAGCGGTGCCTGGAAGCAAAAGTGATGACAGGATGTCATCACCCCGTGCAGGCCATGGATGGCCGATGACACGGGATCCAGTGTCGGCAATTTGAAAAATCGTCGTCCCGGCGAAAGCCGGGATCCAGCGTCTTTGCATTCGCCAGAAGGAGCTGGATTATTCGCCGCATCCTGTGGCTCAGCCTTCGGCCCGGCTTCGCCGTTCGCGTTTGCTCCTGCAAACGCAGTCCGGCTTTCGGCGGAATGACGAGTGTCGGGGATGCTGCGTTCCCGGCCATACCAAAACCATCCACATCGAATCGCTGCGCTCACCTTCAACGGGGAGGGAGCGCTTTATTTTCATTCCATGCAAACGACAGAAGTAGATATCACCCACCTAACCCACGATGGCCGCGGCGTTGCGCACATCGACGGCAAAGCCGTATTCGTCGCCGGCGCGCTGCCGGGCGAGCGTGTGCGTATCGCGCTGACCAAGCGCAGTCGCAGTTTCGATGAAGCGAAAGTCGAGGAACTGCTGACGCGGTCGCCCGATCGAGTCGAGCCCCGTTGCATCCATTTCGGTACCTGCAGCGGCTGCAGCTTGCAGCACATGTCGCCAGCCGCGCAGATTGCCGCCAAACAGCGCGTGCTCGCGGACAACTTCGAGCGCATCGGCAAAGTTATACCTGCCGCATGGCTCGATCCGCTGACTGACGAGCCCTGGGGCTATCGCCGCAAAGGTCGGCTTTCGGTCAAATGGGTCGCCAAGAAGGACAAGGCGCTGGTTGGGTTTCGCGAGGTCAATCCACGCTTCGTCGCCGATCTTTCGATCTGCCACACGCTGCTGCCGCAAGTCGGCGAGCGGCTTGCCGCGCTCGCTGAACTGGTCGGCTCCCTCGATGCTAAAAGCCAGATCGCGCAAATCGAAATCGCTGCCGGCGACGAAACGGTCGCGTTGACGTTTCGCAACTTGCAGCCATTGTCGGAAAGCGATCGCCATGCGTTGATCACGTTCGGCGAGGCGCACGACCTTGCGATCCTGTTGCAACCGGGCGGCCCAGACAGCGTGCACGCGCTTTGGCCGCACGACATCGCGTTGTCGTTTCGCATTCCCGAATCGGATATCGACATCGCATTTCGCCCGCTCGATTTCATCCAGGTCAACGCAGGCATGAACCAGCGCATGATCGCGCGCGCGCTGGAGTTGCTCGATCCGCAGCCGGCCGACGTGGTGCTCGATTTGTTCTGCGGGCTCGGCAATTTCACGCTGCCGATCGCGCGTCGTGTCGGTAGCGTGATCGGCGTGGAGGGCGACGCAGCCTTGGTCGCACGCTCTCGCGAGAACGCCATGCGCAACCATATAGACAACGCCGAATTCTTCGCCGCCGACCTCGCTGCCGATCAACGTGATGCGCCGTGGGCGCAGCGTCGCCACGACAAACTGCTGCTCGATCCGCCGCGTTCCGGCGCGGCCGCCGTGCTTGAATACCTGCCGCGCAAGGGCACCGATCGCATCGTCTACGTTTCCTGCCATCCGGCCTCGCTCGCGCGCGACGCGGGCACGCTGGTCACGCAGCATGGTTTCCGCCTCGCCGCAGCGGGCGTGATGGACATGTTCCCTCACACCGGGCATGTCGAATCCATCGCGTTGTTTGAGCGGCGCTGAGCGATGAAGGTCGAGATCGAACGCAAGTTCCTGGTTGTCGGCGATGGCTGGCGCGCACAAGCATTGCGTGCCGAAACGATGGCGCAGGGCTATCTGGCCGGACCTCCCGCTGCGCGCTGCTCGGTGCGCGTGCGCGTCGTCGGCGAACACGCATTCCTCAACATAAAATCGGCGACTGCCGGTATCGCACGCGACGAATACGAATACGCGATCGCGCTCGATGACGCGCAACGCATGCTGGCGACGCTGGCCGGCGCCGTGGTCGAAAAGCAGCGTCATTACGTCGAGGTCGATGGCCACACGTTCGAGATCGACGAATTCCGCAGCGATAATGCCGGTCTCATTGTCGCCGAGCTTGAACTGGACACGATCGACGCGCCGTCCCCGCGGCCGGCTTGGCTCGGCCCTGAGGTCAGTGACCTCAAGCGCTATTACAATCTGAACCTCGCCGCGCATCCGTATTCGCGCTGGACCGCAGCGGAGCGCAATATCGATGACGCTTGCTGATGCGAACATGGCGCCATGCTGATTATCGGACTTTCCGGAAAGACCCTGAGCGATGCAGACCACGCCCGCCTGTCTGCGCCACAGGTCAGCGGCGTGATCCTGTTCACGCGCAACTTCGAAGATCGCGACCAGGTCACGGCGCTGATCGACGACATCCGCGCCGAGCGCGCCGAGCCATTCCTCGTCTGTGTCGATCAGGAAGGCGGCCCGGTCCAGCGCTTTCGCGACGGCTTCACGCGCCTGCCCGCGCTCGCCCGCATCGGCGAGCTGTACGCACGCGATCCACGCGCCGCGATCGCGCGAGCCGAGGAACACGCGTGGCTGATGGCCAGCGAGATGCGCGCGATCGGGGTGGACGTGAGTTTCGCGCCGGTCGTCGATCTCGCTCGCGGCAATCGCGCGATCGGCGAACGCGCATTCGATGCCGATCCGCAAGTCGCGTCCGAACTCGGCCAGGCCTATCTGCGCGGCATGCGCCTGGCCGGCATGGCCGCGACACTCAAGCATTTCCCGGGGCATGGTTCGATTGCCGAGGACACCCATTTCGATACCGCGGTCGATCCGCGCTCGCTCGATGATTTGCGTGGCGCCGATCTGGTTCCGTTCATCGACGGCGTCGCGGCAGGCGCAGAAGCGGTGATGATGGCGCACGTGACCTATCCCGCGGTCGACGCGCAACCGGCCGGTTATTCGCGGATCTGGATCGAAGACGTCCTGCGCGGCGAACTCGGTTTTCGCGGTGTCGTCATCGGCGACGATATCGGCATGGCCGCCGCAGAAACACTCGGCGGCATCGCCGCTCGCATCGGCGCCCATTTGCTCGCCGGCTGCGATCTGCTGCTTGCCTGCAGCCCGGCGCTCGTCGACGAGGCGATCGCAGCGAGCGCCCACGCAACCCCGTGCGCGCCCGCGCGGCTCGCGATGTTGCAGGGTGCCGTCGCGCAAACCTGGGACGCGCTGGCCCGCAACCCGCAACGCGACGAATTCGCCGCGCGCCTCGCCGCACTCGATATTGCACAGACCACACAACGCAGAGAATGACGACACCCAAACTTTCCGACGCGCTGGCTCGCGCCGACCTGGTTCACGACCGCGCGACGCTCGCCGCCGCCATCGCGCGGATCGGCGGCGAGATCGATCGCGAACTCGTGGGCAAGCCGGCTGTTTTCGTCACGGTCATGCAAGGTGCGTTGATGTTCGCTGGCCAACTCGCGACATCGATTGCGGCACCCCTGACGTTCGACTATGTGCATGCGACGCGCTATCGCGGCGTGACCAGCGGCGGCGAGTTGCACTGGATCAAGCGACCGTCGATTGCGCTCGCGGGCGCGACGGTGCTGCTCGTCGACGACATTCTCGATGAAGGCCACACCTTGAACGCGATCCGGGATTTTTGCCGGGAGCAGGGCGCCGCGCGCGTGCTGCTTGCGGTGTTGTGCGAGAAGCGCCATGGCCGCACCGTGCCGAACCTGCGTGCCGATTTCGTCGGCGTCCAAGTGCCGGATCGCTACGTGTTCGGTTATGGCATGGATTATTACGAGCAGGGGCGTAACCTGCCTGCCATCTACGTGGTGGACGCATGACCCGACATCTCGATCTCGCCCTGATCGGTGGCACCGGCCTCTACAAGTTCCCGGGGCTCACGCACGTCGAGCGTCACGCGGTCGACACGCCGTACGGTGCGCCGTCCGACAGTATTGTGACCGGCAATGTCGGCTCGCGACGCATCGCATTTCTTGCGCGCCACGGCGAATCGCATACGATTCCGCCGCACCGCGTGGATTACCGGGCCAATGTCTGGGCGTTGCATCATCTCGGCGCGCGCCGCATGGTCGGCGTAAATGCGGTCGGCGGTATCCGCGCTGACATGGGGCCGCGTGTGCGGGCGGTGCCCGATCAGATCATCGATTACACGCACGGGCGGTTGACCAGTTATTGCGATGTCGCCGGCGCCGAAGTGCGCCATATCGATTTCAGCGAACCGTATAGCGCAGGATTGCGCAAGGACTTGCTGGCCGCGGCGCAGCGCGCTGGCCTGGCGGTCGTCGACGGCGGCTGCTACGGCGCCACCCAGGGGCCACGTCTGGAAACGCGTGCGGAGATCGCGCGCATGCGCCGCGACGGCTGCGATCTGGTCGGCATGACCGGCATGCCGGAAGTCGCGCTCGCGCGTGAGCTCGACCTCGAATACGCGTGCCTCGCGTTGGTCGCGAACTGGGCGGCTGGATGCGGTCCCTCGACAGGCTCAGGGCAGGCTCCCGAAATCAGCCTGCCCGAGATTTTCGCGAATCTGGAAGCGGCGACCGCCGAGGTGCCGCGCATCATCGCTTCGCTGTTGGCCGTCTAGACGCCTAGGCCGCGAACTGCAAGCGCGCAAGTTCGGCGTAGAGCCCGTCCTCACGCACGAGCTCGGCATGCGTGCCCTGCGCCACGATGCGGCCCGCGTCCATCACCACGATGCGGTCGGCACGCTGCACGGTCGCCAGGCGATGCGCGATGACCAAGGTCGTGCGTCCCTGCTTGAGCCGCTCCAGTGCATGCTGGATCAGGTGTTCGGACTGCGCGTCGAGGCTGGATGTCGCCTCGTCGAGCAGCAGTACCGGCGCGTCGCGAAGCAGCGCACGAGCGATCGCCACGCGCTGTTGCTGACCTCCGGACAGGCGCACGCCGCGTTCGCCGAGATAGGTGTCGTAGCGTTCCGGCAGCGCGTCGAGGAACTCGTGCGCCTCGGCCGCGCGTGCCGCGGCAATGATCTCATTGGTGTCTGCGCCAGTACGGCCGAACCCGATGTTTTCCGCCGCGCTGGCGCCGAACAGAACCGGATCCTGCGGCACCAACGCGAAGCTGCCGCGCAGCTCCGGCAGCGCAAGCGTGCGCAGGTCGACGCCATCGAGCGTGATGCGGCCCTTGAGCGGATCGTGGAAACGCAGCAGCAGCTGGAATACCGTGGTCTTGCCGGCGCCGGAAGGTCCGACCAGCGCGATCGTCTGGCCGGGTTCGACCTCGAGCGAGAAGTCGTGCAGCGCGGCGCGCTCCGGCCGTGACGGATAGCGGAACTCGACGTGCTCGAAACGGATCGCTCCCCGCGCGGGCTTCGCCAGTGTCTGCGCCGGAAGAGGCGAACGGATCGCGGCCTCGGTGTCGAGCAAATCGCCGATGCGCCCGAGCGCACCGCTTGCGCGCAGCACCTGGCCCCAGACTTCGGTCAGCGCGCCCACCGAGCCGGCCGCGAGCACCGCATAGAGCACGAACTGGCTGAGTACGCCGGCCGCCATCGTGCCGGCGATGACCGCCTTGGCGCCGGCCCAGAGCACCAGCGTGATTGCGCCGAACGTGAGCAGGATCACCAGCGCGGTGAGCGTTCCGGTCATCATGATGCGGCGGCGCGCGGTCGCGAACGCGCGCATGACCGCATCCGCGAAACGCGCCGATTCCTTCGGCTCGCGCGTGTACGCCTGCACGGTGTGCACCGCGTTCAACGACTCGGCCGCGATCGCCGACGCGTCCGCGATGCGATCCTGGCTCTCGCGCGAAAGTCGGGAGACGCGGCGTCCGAAGATCACGATCGGCAGGATCACCGCAGGAATCACCAGCACCGTGAAGCCGGCCAGGCGCGGACTGGTCAGGATCATCGCGACGAAACCGCCGACCAGCGTGACCACGCTGCGCAGGGCGACCGACAGGGTCGAGCCGACCACGGTCTGCACGAGTTCGGTATCGGCGGCGAGCCGCGACACCAGCTCGCCGGTGCGGGTGTGCTCGTAGAACGCCTGGTCGAGCGTGAGCAGATGGTTGTAGAGATTGCGACGCAGATCCGCAGCGACCCGCTCGCCGAGCAGGCTGACGAAGAAGAAGCGCGCCGCGGTCGCGACCGCAAGCACTGCCGCGACCGCGAACAGGCCGAGGAAGCTCGCATTGATGACCGCCGCGTTCGCCTGCGTGAAACCGTTGTCGATCATCACGCGAACGGCTTGCGGCAAGGTCAATGTCGCCGTCGACGACAACGCGAGGAAACCAAGCCAGCCGGCGATCAAGCCGCGATACGGACGCAGATAGGGCAGTAATCGGGTCAGCGAACGGATGCGGCGCGGAGCTTCGGCGGGTTTGTCGGTCATCGGCACGGCCACAGGCGAGGGTCGCAACGAGGTGCGGGCGCGTGGCGCTGGTTCAAGGCGGCAGCGCGACCGTGCCGCGTCCGCGGGTCAGGTCGCGCACGAACGCGGTGAGCGCGGCGACCTGGGCGCTTGGCACATCGAGTTCGAGTTCGACGCCATCCGCGAAGGCGTGTTCGGAGTGCTTGATCGCATCGAATTCGCGCAATCGCGCGTATAGCGTCGCCGCGGCCGAAAAATCGCAGCGCACGCGCGCATGGATGCGTTCGACCAACTCGCGCTTCGCGGCCAAACGCAGGCACTCGGCGGCACAGCCACCGTACGCGCGCACGAGACCACCGACGCCGAGTTTGATGCCGCCGAACCAACGGGTCACGACGACCGCCACGCGATCCAGTCCCTGGCCTTCGATCGCGAGCAGGATCGGCCGCCCGGCGCTGCCGCCGGGTTCGCCATCGTCGTTGAAACGGTATTGCGCGCCGATCCGGTAGGCCCAACAATTATGGGTTGCGTCGCGCGCGCCAACGCGTGCGAAGAACACAAGCGCTGCATCCACGTCATCGACCGCAGTAGCCTGGGCGAGGAAGCGGCTTTTCTTGATGTCTTGTTGCAGGCGGGCTTCGCCGTGCAGGGTGAATATCGCGCTCATCGATGCGCAGTGTAGCCGGCGCTCGGCGAGCGCGTGGATCACTCAAGCAGGGCTTGCAACTCGTCGGGCAACTGCCGCTGCGGATGCGCGCTGCGGAACAGGCGCAGGCTTTCGACCGCCTGCTGGCGCCGACCCTGGAGCAGCAATTGCTGGATGTGTGCGAGCCAGTCATCCGGCGCGAGCTGCAGGTCGCGGCGTAATTCGATCGAACTCGACGGTGATGACGGGCCGCTGCCGCGAATCCGCTGCGGCACGGCCTGATCGAGCGCATCGCTGGCCTGCGCACTCTTCGCGGCAGGCGCCGATGCAGGCGATCGTGCGGCGGCCGACGCGGCTTGCGGGCGTTGCTCGCGCTGCGCGGATTCGGCGGGGAACGGCGTGGGCGGCGGCGGAGCAGCAGGCGGTGCTACTGGTCGCACAAGCGCTGGCGGTGCCGGCTTTGTGATGGCCTTGCGCGCGAGTTCCGGGCGCGCCGGTTTCGCGGGCGCTTCGGGTTCTGGCGACATCGGCGTCGGCAGGTTCGCGGCTGCATTGGGCAATTCATTGGCGCGCTCGCGTCTGCCCCGGGTCGATGGGGTGATCGGCTCGACCGGTACGACTATCGGCACAACATGACCGCTCTGGTACGGCGGCTCGCGTAGCGCATCCTGGCCGACATGCCAGGCGATGCCGGCGGCCAACACGATGCCCGCCGCCGAACCGAGACCGACCATCCAGCGATGCCGGCGCGGCGTTCGCCCACGCACCGCGCGCGCAGCCTCGCCGAGCACCGCGCGATCGAGTCGCCGCGGCGGTTCGGCGCGTGGCAGGCGTCGATACAGCATGCCGAATTCACCGCCATCGTCGCCGAGTAGACGCTCGAGATCGCGTTCGCGGTCACGCGGCAGGGTCACGACGAGAACCTCGCGCGGATGCGCGCGAGCGCATAGCGCAGGCGCGATTTCACGGTTTCGCGCCCGGCACCGGTGATGGCCCCGATTTCCTCCAGGCCGAGGCCGCCTTCGACGCGCAGCAGGAACGCGATGCGTTGCTCTTCGGGCAGGTCCTCGAGTGCCAATTGCAGGCGACGACGCTGTTCGAAATCGCTGAGCGCGCGTTCGGGTTGTTCCGATTCGGGGGCATCGAGTTCGCGCAACACGGCTTCGGTTTCTTCCGGCGACGCTTGCGGGCGCTGCCGACGAAAGCGGTCGATCACGAGATTGTGCGCAATCTGCAGCAGCCACGTCGTGAACTTCGCGTCCGGCCGGTAGCGCTCGCGCGCGGCGATCAGCCGGCTCCAGGTTTCCTGGAACAGCTCATCGGCGTCGGCACGATGGCGCAGGCTGCGCAGCAGAAACCGGTACAGCAGGCCGCGATGGCGCCGATAGAGCATCTCGAAGGCGAGCAAGTCGCCTCCGGCGTAAGCGAGCATCAGTTCCTCGTCGGTTTTGGCGACCCCCATGCGCTGAGGTTAAGGCAAACGGGCCGGCAACGTCACGCGCTGGCGGTGACATCCATCCAACGCGATAGAACAGCCGGTGGGGTTATTGATCTGGCATGAATATGTTTTTGATTCCGTTCGGGCTGAGCGTAGCACCGAAGGTGCGAAGTCGAAGCCTCACACAACACCCTTCGACTTTGCCGCTACGCGGCGCAGCCTGTTCTGAGCGCCGTCGAAGGCCTCAGGGCGAACGGAAAAAACTTCATCGTGTCGCATCAATATGGATCCGGCGTGCGCGTTGCCGCCACCATCTGCGATCATGCGCCGCGGCAGGAGACTCTTTGTGAACGGACCTTCGTACTCCATCTCGCTGGACGACGCGGTCGAGCTGATCCTCGCGCGCGGCGGAGATCGTCTCGCGATCGCGGCGCCGCTCGGCCTCGGCAAGCCGAATCATCTGATCAATGCGCTGTACCGCCGTATCAAGGCGGATGGTGCGCGTCGATTGACGATCTATACCGCGCTGTCGCTCGATCCACCGGAAGCGGGCAGCGACCTCGAACGGCGTTTTCTCGCACCGTTCGTCGAGCGCCAGTTTGGCGCGGATTATCCGCGTCTCGATTACGTCGTCGACCTCAAGGCGAATCGTTTGCCGCCAAACATTCGCGTGCAGGAATTTTATTTCCAGTCCGGCGCGATGCTGCACTCAGCGCGCGCACAACGCGACTACGCGAGCATCAACTACACCCAGGTAGCGCGCGATCTTGCCGACGGCGAAGCGCTGCACGCGATCATGCAACTGGTCGCCCGGCGTGGCAGCGGCAACACGGCGCGCTACAGTCTTTCCTGCAATCCCGACGTCACATTGGACGTGCTCGATGCGATCGCAGCGCGCGGCAAACCACGGCCGCTGGTCATCGGCGTCGTGCATCCCGACCTGCCGTTTCTCGGTGGCAACGCGGAGGTTGGCGCGGAATGGTTCGACGCGCTGATCGAGGAGGGCGAGGCGAAGCAGCCGTTGTTCGCGCTGCCGCTCGGCGCGGTCGACCTCACCGAATATGCGATCGGCCTGCATGCGAGCGCGCTCGTGCGCGATGGTGGCACCTTGCAGATCGGCATCGGCGCGCTTTCGGACGCGATCGTGCAAGGGCTGCTGCTGCGTCATCGCCGCAACGCCGAGTACATCGACCTGTTACGCGCACTGCGTGGCGACGATCCGGTCGCGGATGAACTGATCGACCGCCACGGCGGTGTCGCGCCGTTTGCGCGCGGTTTGTACGGCGCCAGCGAGATGGTCATGGACGGCTTCATGCACCTGCGCCGCGCCGGCATCCTGACCCGCGCGGTTTATGACGACATTGCGCTCCAGCGCGTGCTGGATGCGGGCGTTGTCGGCACGACGCTGCGCAGCGGCGACGCGGCGCGAATGCGCGGCGCGAATTTGTTGCCGGTGCGGATGGATGCGGCCACGGTCGAGCACCTGGTCCGGCTCGGCGCCTTGCGCGATGACGCGGCCTGGCGCGACGACGCGCTGCATCTCGCCGATGGCACGATCATCGCGGCCGAACTCGACGACCTCGCGAACCTCGCTGCGCTCGATCGCGCGATGGCAGGCCGGCGCTGGCGCGGCGGGCACTACCTCAAGGGCGCATTCTTCCTCGGCTCGAAAGAGTTCTACGCGTGGTTGCGCGAGCTGGAAGGCGACGACTACGCTGGGCTCTGGATGAGTCGCGTGTCCGACGTCAATCAACTCTATGGTGGGCGCGAGCAGCTTGACACCACGCAACGCCGTGATGCGCGCTTCTTCAACACCTGCATGATCGCAACCGCGCTCGGAGCCGCTGCGTCCGATGCCCTTGAAGATGGTCGTGTCGTCAGCGGCGTCGGTGGCCAGTACAACTTCGTCGCGATGGCGCACGCGCTCGACGGCGGACGCTCCGTGCTTCTGCTGCGCGCGACGCATGAAAACGGCGGACGTGTCGAATCGAACATCCGCTGGAACTACGGACACACGACGATTCCGCGCCATCTGCGTGACATCTATGTCACCGAATACGGCATCGCCGATCTGCGCGGAAAATCCGACGAAGCCTGCGCGCGCGCGATGCTCGCAATCTGCGATGCACGCTTCGTTGACGAACTCGCAAAAGCCGCGATACGCGCAGAAAAGCTGCCACGCGATTTCCAGGTGCCCGAGGCATGGCGCCGCAATACTCCGGCGGCACTCCGCGCGAAGTTGGCACCATTCGCCGCCAGTGGGCTCCTCCCGCCATTTCCGTTCGGCAGCGACTTCAGCTCCGTCGAACGCAGACTTCTCCCGGCCCTGCTGTGGCTCAAGCGCCAACTTGGCCAGCGCCGCTGTTGGCCCGTGTTGCTCGGTGCGTTGATCGCGCCAGGCAACGTGGCGGGCGCCGACGAGTGTCTCGCCCGACTTCAGCTTGGGCAGCGTGTGCAGTCGTTGCGCGAACGCCTGCTCGCTCGCCTGGTGCGTGGGGCGCTCGTGCGCAGCGGGGATGCGAGCTGAGCGAACACCGCGGCCAACGGCGACGACGTTGATCCGCAGTGAACCCAGATTTCGAATGAACTTTGCACGCAAAGTCAATGAACCTGAATACTTTTTTCCCTCAAGTAAATGAATCTGGCCTCTTTTTCCCCTTTTTCCCGTTCTGCGACGAGCGGGTCCGGCCCGCCATCAAGTGCAAGCACTGTGGATCGGCGCTTGCCGGGGGCTAAACCTGGCAAGTCGCTGGACCTTACGGCACTTGTGCACTTGTTCATCGATCATATATACAATTCCTGCAAGAGTCCTTTGCAGCTGGATCTAGCCATATATACAATCACCGTTCACCAGGATTGAATTCGCCCATGGCGATCGTCATCTCATCTCAGATCGCCGCGAAGCTATCTAGCAAGCACGGCATCGTGGAAGCTGACGTAAAGCAGTGTTTCGAAAATCGCACGGGTCACCTACTGTTGGATTCACGCGAGGAACACCGATCGATCCTCCGACCATGTGGTTTGTTGCTCCCACCAATCGGTCCCGCCTCTTGAAGGTCTGCTTCATCCAGCGGGATCAGAATTCTTACGTCCGAACATGTTATGACGCCAACGAGGTCGAACTTCGCATCTATAGATCGCATGGGAAACCAAGCGATTTTTGAGAGGAAAAGATGAATACCACCGTCGAAAAACTTGAGTCAGAAGATCCGTGGGACGCCGGCGAGCTCGGTCGCAACGAGGAACATGTGATCGTTGCAAACCCTGTCGTTTGCACGGCGGTTGACGAGTCGCTGTGTCTGCAACTTATCTCGATTCGCCTGCAGCGATCGTTGATCGCGAACCTAAAACTAGTTGCCACCTATCGTGGCATCGCGTATCAGCCGATGATCCGCGATCTGCTGAACCGCTTTGTCATCTCAGAAATGAGGGACATCATGCACGAGCTCGTTGCCGTTGCCGAGGTCCAAAAAGAAGAGGCAGGCGGCGCCGATAGCCCGGTTAGCGAGTTCCTGGAACGGGAGCGCAAGCGCGCCTGATTCATCCGATCGATCGAAAAAGCCCCGCTCGTCGGGGCTTTTTTTGCGCTCGCCAAACGCTGCTCGGCATAGGATCGAGCTGGCGTAAAAGTTCGCGCGCAGGACCGCCTGATCCACTGCGACGACAAGCCCGGCCATGCGCCGGATTTTTTTTGGACGAGTTCGACTCCCGCATCCGGGTTCCTACCGTCTGCCACAGTCCTGAACGGGGGCACGAACGGGGGGTACAGATAGATTCTCTACAGAAAAACCACTTAAATCAGTGGCTTATATGGTTGTCTGGCGGAGAGAGTGGGATTGTTCGGCTCATCCCTGAGCCTCACCCCTGCGCGCTACGCGCTCCGGGGCCAGCCTTCGGCTGTCCAAAATTGTTCCAGACAATTTTGTCGACCCGGCGGGTTCGTCCACCCACCCCCGTTCCCCCAGATCCGCAAAACGCCCCACCAGGGGGCGCTTTGCGGATCTGGCGGAGAGAGTGGGATTCGAACCCACGGTGGTATCGCTACCACGCCGGTTTTCAAGACCGGTGCCTTAAACCGCTCGGCCATCTCTCCGTGTTTCGTGCGCTTTTGTTTCTTGTGGGCCGGCGAACGCCGGTTTGACTCCGGGCATCCTGCCCTCCGCCCTTCGGGCCAATGCCGCTCTGCGACATTGTTCGCGCTGCTCCTGCAGCGCAGTCAAGACCGGTGCCTT
>PLNP01000008.1 GCA_003142815.1 Rhodanobacteraceae bacterium | reverse complement strand
CCCGCGCGTGATCGAGCAGACCGTACGCGAGACCCTGCCGGAGGGTTTTCAGCGTTCGGAGTTTTTGCTGGAGCATGGCGCGATCGACCTGATCGTCGATCGGCGTGAGATGCGCGACAAGATTGCGGCGCTGCTGGCGTTGCTGATGCGGCAGGCGCGGGCGGCGTAGGATCTAATTTGTTTCTGATCCCCAACCGCGCTATCACACGTTTACGAAGTAAGCAGGTCGTTACTAGAGTCTTCGTAAACGCGGAATGCTCTCATAGAGAAGATTGGTCAGCGCTGCTGCATGCTCAGAGAAATGTGCGGCCCTATGACAATTGGGGCAAAGAGCAACTGCGTTGCATACAGTGTCAGGGCCGCCAATTGAAAGGTGGTGCGCGTGATGGACTTCGAGATATGGCGAGCCCTTTCGAGTCCTGAAAGGTGCGCTCGATCTACACAACTCGCAAGTTCCATTTGCATATTGCAGGACTCGAGCGACGATTAGCAGGGTGCTGAAAAACCCCTTCGAAACGAAAATGGTGCGTAAAATGACGCAATGTGTACTTTGTAGCGTCAATAGAAACAGCCACTTACGACGCACAGATTTCTGGATGACTACGCAAAAACACGCTTGCGGGGGTTTTTCAGCACCCTGCTAGTGGATCTCTGGCGAAACCTGAGCTACTGAGGCTTTGAATTCTAGAAGGATGTTGATTTCCCGGTGGATCATCCGATATGCCTTCGGAGAGAAGGACAATGGCACGAGCGATCAGCAACTCGTGATTGTCTGTCGATTCCACTTCGGAAACTTTACGACTTCCGCACCCGAAGGATGGTCGTCCGAAACCTTGAGCTTGCAAATAGTTAACTCCATCAAGTGCCGAGTCAAAACAATGTTTCGAGTAAGTGGTCATCGAACCGACATGCCTGCCATACGTCTTGCACCGGGGTCGATGGGCAATGATGTAGCTCTTGTTTAGTCCAGTAGGTCGTGAGTTCACCACGAAACCCTCGGGATGCGTGTCGACCCACGCTTTGAACTCGTTTTCGTCCTTTCTTAAAAACTGCATATAGGTCATCGTCCATCCCTTTTTATGCCGCCAGCCGCAGTTGTGGCCGCAATCCCGCGCGCGCCGCAAGTCGCACCAGAAGATCGAGGCTGAATGATCCAATCTTGCCGTGTTTGATCTCGGAAATCCGCGCCTGAGTCACTCCGAGTTCCTTTGCGGCAGCCGTCTGCGTCAACTCCGAATCGACGAGCCATGATTGAAGTCCGCGCAGCACATCAGCACGCATCGTCAGTTCGGCTGCCTCGTCGGCGTCAAACAGGTCGTGGAACACGCCGTGAGGGTTGCCGCGCGTCAGCGTGATTTTCTTTTTCGCAGCGCCGGGTTTACGGTTCATGGATCACCTGAGTATCGAGTGAAAGCGTTCTTGCGCCAGTTCGAGATCGCTTTTGCGCGTCCGTTGCGTCTTCTTCTGGAACGCGTGCAACACATATACCGCGTCGGTGAAACGGACAGCGTAGATGACGCGAAACATGCCTGAGCGTTCGCGTGTCCGTATCTCGCGAACCCCGGACCAATCACGCTCATCGGTTTCCAGTTGTCGGGATCTTCACCGTGTTGAACCTTGCTCAACTGAAAGCCGACATCGCGTCGCATCGACGGGGAATGCCCTGACATCGTCCTTGCTGGCGCCGACCCAAACGATGCGGTTCATTTGATAAGTATGCGCGATCTCGCATGATCATGCAAGATCACGTATGTGCCGATTTTCACCGGACTGCTAGCGCGCCGCGATATCCGCACTGCAGACAAACCGGATCGCATCGAGCCGCGGCACTGCGGTCGCCAGCGCCTGCCGCGACGCGTCGAGTTCGGCGGCGATCGCGTCGATCTCGTCGGCGTGGACGGATGAATTGACCTTCGCCAACGCCGTCAAACGTGCGTGTTCGGCGCCGAGTTCGCGTCCTGCTGCGTCGAGCGCCGCGCCGATTTCGTTCGCAGCGAGACCGCGTGCCTGGGTCTCGGCGGCGGCGAGCATCGGCGGGACGAGTTTGGCGAGCAGCGGGCGATAGCGCGCGGCATCGATTGGCTGTTCTTTCGCGCGGAACAGGCTGGTCGGGTTTGGCACGTAGTCGTTGCGCGGGGTGAGTCGCGTGTCGACGACCGCACGCAGTGGCAGCGGCGGCAGGAAGCGGCCGATGTTGAGCTTCCTGTCGGCGACGCATTCGAGCACGAACACGCATTCGAGCAATGCGGTGCGCGGTGGCAGCGCCGCATCGATCAGCAACGCGGCATTGCCTTGCTCGCTTTCGAGCAGCAGGTCCAGCGCGCCGACGACGAGCGGATGATCGAACCTGAGCAGCGGAAGTTCTTCGCGGACGAGCGCGGTTGCGCGATCGAATGTCACCTGTTGCGGGCCGTCCTTGAGGCCGGGAAAGCCATCGGTGCTGAGATATTCCGGATCGAGCACGGTCGTGCGCGGGCCAGTCTCCTCGCTGTCGATGCCAAATTGTTCGAACAGGCTGAGCATGAACTCATCCATGCCTGCATCGTCGTCCTGCGCGCGCATCGCGGCATCGAGCTGTTGCTCGCGTGCGTGGCGTTCGGTCGCAAGTTCAAGCAGGCGGTCGCGGCCGGCCTGGACGAGTTCGGAAAGCTCGCGATGGGTCGCCCGCGTTTCGCCGATCAATGCGTCGATCTCGACGTCGGGATCCTCCGCGCTGAGCGCGTGACGCTGCGCCTCGGCGAGCAGGCGCGCGCGATAGCGGCGCAGGATTTCGCGACCGTCGGACGGACTGCTGCACAGCGCGTCGAGGCCCTCGTGATACCAGCGCAGCAGAGCGTGCTGCGCGGTGCCGCCGAACACGCCGGCGTGGATCACGATGTCGTGACGTTGGCCGATGCGATCGAGGCGGCCGATGCGTTGTTCGAGCAGATCCGGATCGGGCGGCAGGTCCCACAGGATCAGATGGTGCGCAAACTGGAAATTACGGCCTTCCGAGCCGATCTCCGAGCACAGCAGCACGCGCGCGCCGTCGGCCTCGGCAAACCACGCCGCATTGCGGTCGCGCTGCAGGATGCTCATGCCTTCGTGGAAGCGCGCGACCTTGACGCCGCTCCTCGAACGCAACGCTTCTTCGAGCGCGAGCACCTTGGCCTGACTGCGACAGATCAGCAGCAGTTTTTCGCCGGCCAGTTTCTCGATCAGGGCGACCAACGATGGCAAACGTGGATCGGAGGCGTAGTCGTATCCGCCCTCCGGCGCATGCGTCTGTGCGTCAGCGTGGAATTCGGCGAGCAGACGCTGGCGCTGCGCGTCGTCGAGTTCGCCGCCATCAAGCACCGCGATGTCGGCGACGCGACGCGGGAAGCCGCCGATCTGTGCGCGGCGGTTGCGGAACATTACGCGGCCAGTGCCGTGGCGGTCGATCAGCGCGTCGAGTAGCGCGGAGCGCGTCGCAGTGCGGTCCTCATCGTAACCTTGCAGCAGCGCGAGGAGTTCGGCATCACCGCTGAAGCGATCGGTGAGTTGCTTGCGGTCGCCCGCATTCAGCGCCGCGCCGTCAACGAGCTTGCTGGCGATCGCGGAGAGGCCAACATAGTCGTCGGCTTCAGCGACGAACGCGTCGAGATCGACATAGCGCGCGGGGTCGAGCAGGCGCAGCCTGGCGAAGTGTCCGCTGCGCCCGAGTTGTTGCGGCGTCGCGGTCAGCAGGATCAGGCCAGGCGATCGTGCGGAGAGTCGTTCGACCAGCGCGTACGCCGGGCTGGTCGCTCCGGGCGACCATTCGAGGTGATGCGCTTCGTCGACGACGACGATATCCCACTCGGCATCGGCAACTTGCGAAGCGCGCTCCGCGTCGCCAGCGAGCCAGCTGATGTCGGCAATCACGCACTGCTCGTCCTCGAACGGATTGCGCGTGGCGTCGCCGACTTCGATCGCCTCGCAGCGTTCTTCGTCGAACAGCGAGAACGAAAGATTGAAGCGGCGCAACAGTTCGACGAACCACTGGCAGGTCAGGCTGGCCGGCGCGAGCACGAGGACACGGGCGACGCGACCGGCGGCGATCAGGCGCGCGAGGATCATGCCGGCCTCGATCGTCTTGCCGAGCCCGACTTCGTCCGCGAGCAGCGCGCGTGGCGGACGGCGTTGCGCGACGATGCCGGCGACACACAGCTGATGCGCGATCAGGTCGATACGCGCGCTGGCAAGGCCGTATGCGGGTGAGCGCATGGCGTGCGCGCGGCGCGTCAACGCCTGCATGCGGAAGTCGAAGCGATCGGGCGGATCGACGCGCGCCGAGAGCAGGCGTTCGTCGGCGCGCGAGATCGGTTGTGCGTCGTCGAGTTCGGCCTCCGGCAGCGTGTGTTCGCTGGCGTGGTAGGTCAGCAGTCCTTTTGCTTCGCTGACGCGTTCGACGACGAAATCGTGTTTCTGTCCGGCGACCCTCTGGCCGATGCGGAACTCGGCGCGCGCGAGCGGTGCGGCATGCATCGCATAATGGCGCAGGACGCCGGCCGTGGTGAACAGCACCTGCACGTTGCGCCCCTCGAGGCGTACGACGGTGCCCAACCCAAGCTCGGGTTCGGCGTTGGAGATCCAGCGTTGACCAGGAACGAATGCCATGAGGAAGTGAATGAAGGCGGGGGCGAATTATCCGCCTCGGCGTGCGCGTTGCATACGCGCCACGGCGTGGTCGGATGTGCGGTGGTTCATAGCTGGACTGACGACGCCGTCACCCGCGTGTCGTGCGCAGCGCGCATACCGGTGTCCAGGCAGAACTTTGCGGTAGCGCCACTGGGTGCCGTCGCATGTTGCGCGTTGTGCACGGCGAGGCGGCATAGCCAGATCGGACGTGCCGTGCGTCCATTTCATGTCGCGTTGTACGTTGTTGTCGTCGTTGCCCTCGCCAGTCGCAGTAGCGCCGTGGGAGCCGCCAGCGGTGACCCTGGCTTTTGCTCCATGGGTACTCGACCATTCCATTCGACCTCGGCGGCAACAATGCCGACACCACCCAGGCCGTGCTGCAGCAGGCCGGCGGCAATATCGTGCTGGTCGGCCAAAAAAAGATGAACCTGACCGCCATTTCCTATTTTGTATCGCGTGGAATATCGCCGTGAAGCGTGCCGCCCCGCAAGTCAGCAGCTTCATCTATCTGTCGCCGCTGATCGGCGGGTGGCAGGGCTACGGCCAGGGCGCTCACCTTGGTCGGCGACGCCATTACCGTGGCTGGCGTGGCGCTGGTGAATGCACGGCGGCGTGCCTTGCCGGTGGCTGCGTCGAAAGTGGCAACGGACGTCGAGCTTTGTGAGCAGACATGAATCGGCTGATGATTCGCCGAGTATGCTCGTCGAGTATCCACCCGATCTTTTGCACCACCGGCTCGGCTTAGCCAACCCCTATCTGGAGCAACCCGCGCCATGGTCGAACTTTATATCGCCAACAAGAACTACTCGTCCTGGTCATTGCGGCCCTGGGCGTTGATGAGCGAACTGAACCTCCCGTTCGACGAGCGGTTGATCCCGTTCGGACAGGGGGCGAACGCGGGCGCGTTTCGTGAGTTTTCGCCGACTGGCAAGGTGCCGTGCCTGCATGATGGCGACACCACAGTGTGGGATTCCATGGCCATCACCGAATATCTGGCCGAGCGGCACCCAGGCGTATGGCCGTCCGATGCCGGATCGCGCGCATGGGCTCGCTGCGCGGCCGCGGAAATGCATTCCGGCTTTAGCGCGTTGCGCGAACATTGCGGAATGAACTGCGGCATCCGCGTGCGCATCGAGCATATGCCCGAGGGATTGCAGCGTGACATCAGCCGCCTTGGCGAGTTGTGGAACGAGGGCCTCGCCCGTTTCGGCGGCCCGTTCCTCGCCGGCGCGGTGTTCACCGCGGTCGATGCATTCTTCACGCCGGTGGCCTTCCGCGTGCGGACCTACGGCCTGCCGCTCGATGCGGCGTGCGCCGCCTATGTGAAGCGTCTGCTCGAACTGCCGTCCATGCGCCATTGGTATACCGATGCGCTTGCGGAAACGTGGCGCGATTCAGGGCACGAGGACGAGGCTCGACGCTCCGGCATCTTGCTGGAAGATCTGCGCGCACGCTGAAGCCTCGAAGCGGGCGGTCAACTTCACATCACATCTTTTTGCCAGCGCATCCTTAAATATCGCGCCTTGATGCCTCCGAAAATATACGCATGCTTCTTCAGTAAAAAAGGCGCCGCGTGAGCGGCGCCTTGGTTACGGCCAGGAATGGGCAGGAGCGCCTGCCATGCGCTACTACCAGATCTTCACCTGGTGGTCGGCATCGCGCACCATCGCGTCACCGGCCTTGCATTTGAACGCGTCGGCGAACGCCGGCGTGTTCGAGGGCGCACCCGTCGCGCGGAATTGTGCCGGTGCATGCGGGTCGACGTTGAGCAAGACTTCCTGGCGTTTGGCGAGGATGCTGCCGCGCCAGATCCGCGCGAAGTTCAGGAAGAAGCGCTGGTCCGGCGTGTAGCCGTCGATCTTCTTGTCCTCGCTCGGGTTCTTCTTCAGCGCGATCTGCAACGCGTCGTAGGCGACGTTGATGCCACCGAGGTCGGCGATGTTCTCGCCGAGCGTCAACTGACCGTTGACGTGCTTGCCGGGCAACGGTTCGTACGCGTTGAACTGCGCGACGAGTTTCGCCGTGCGCGCCTCGAATTTGGTACGGTCGTCCTTGGTCCACCAGTCGGCGTTGTTGCCTTGCGCGTCGAACTGGCTGCCTTCGTCGTCGTAGCCGTGCGAAGCTTCATGGCCGATGACGGCGCCGATGCCGCCATAGTTGATCGCGTTGTCGGCCTTCGCATCGAAGAACGGCGACTGCAGGATCGCGGCCGGGAAGTTGATGGTGTTGTCGGTCGGGTTGTAATACGCGTTGACGGTTTGCGGCGTCATGCCCCACTCGAGACGGTCGGTCGGCTTGCCGATCTTGGCGATGTCGTAGTTGTAGTCGAACTGTGTCGCCGCGAGCAGGTTGCCGTAGTAGTTGTCCGGGCTGATCGTCACGCCCGTCCAGTCGCGCCACTTGTCCGGGTAACCGATCTTCGGCAGGAAGGTCGCCCACTTTTCCAGCGCCTTCTGCTTGGTCGCGTCGCTCATCCAGTCGAGGTGCTCGATGCGCGTCTTCAGCGCGTCCTTGACGTTGTTGACGAGCTCGACCGCGCGCGCCTTCGATTCCGGCGGGAACGCCTTGGCCACGTACAGCTCGCCGAGCGCCATGCCCATCGTCTCGTTCATTGCGCTGAGCACGCGCTTCCAGCGCGGTTCCTGCTGCTTCTGGCCGTTGAGCGTCTTGTTGTTGAACGCGAAATGCTCTTCGGCGAACGGCTTGGACAGGTACGGTGATGCCGAATCGATCGCGTGGAAGCGCAGATAGCTCTGCCACTGCGCGACCGGCACGTCGCCGATCATCTTGTCGACCTCGGCGAAGAACTTCGGCTGCGACAGCGAGAAGCCGTTCTGGATGTCGGCTTTCTGGGCGGCGAAGAACTTCGACCACGACAGATTCGGCGAGGCCTTGTCGGCATCGGCAAGACTCACGAAGTGGTACTGGTTTTCCGGCTTGCGCAGCTCGACCGGCATCAGCGAGACCTTGGCCAGCCGCGTCTCGAATGCGAACACCTGTTCGGTTTCCTTCTTGGCGTCCGCGGCTTTCGAGCCGGTCAGTTCCAGCATCTTGGCGATATGCGCCCGGTACGCCGTGCGCAGGTCGGCATAGTCGGGTTTGGAATAGTATTCGGCGGTCGGCAGGCCCAAGCCGCCCTGGAACGCATACGCGATCTGCATCTTCGAGTTCTTGAAGTCGGCGCCGGAGCCGACGTTGAACAGACCGCTCTGGCCGCGCGCAAAGCTGTCGTCGAGATAGTTGGCGATGTTGGCCGGCGACTTCAGCGCGGCGATCTTCGCCAGTTCCGGCTGCACCGGCGTATAGCCCGCCTTTTCGACGGCGCCTTCGGCCATGCCGGAGCGATAGAACCAGCCGATTTTCTGCTCGATGGAACCGGCCTTCGCCTTGTTCGCGTCGCGCGCAGCGGCTTCGACGATGCCGCGCTGCGTCTGCAGGCTGTGCTCGCGCAGCTCATCGAAGGCGCCCCAGCGTGTGTGGTCGGCGGGGATCGGATTGGCCGCAACCCACTTCGAGTTGACGAACCCGTTGAAGTCGCCGCAGGGATTGATCTTCTGATCGAGCTGGCTGACCTCGAACGTCGTCTGCGTCGCCGCGATCGCGGTCGTCGACAGCGCCGCGCAGATCGCGAGTGCGAGAGAACGGTTCACTACTTTGCGCATGTTCAAACTCTCCATTCCAGATGGTGTAGGCGGATTTAAGGGATTTCGCAGCTCACCAGATATCGACGCGTTGCGCGGAAGCACGCGCCATCGGCTGGCCGGATTTGCACGAAAACGCCGCCGCAAAGGCCGGCAGGTTGCTGACCGGCCCGTCGACGCGGAATTTGGCCGGCGCATGCTCGTTCGATTGCACCTGCAGGCGCAAGGCCTCGGGGCGCTGCTGGGTACGCCAGCTTTGTGCGAACGACAGGAAGAAACGCTGTTCCGGCGTCAAGTCGTCGCGTTTTTCATCGGACTTGCCCGGATCGGTCAGTTTGAATGCGTCCCAGGCGACCTCGATGCCGCCGACATCCGCGATGTTCTCGCCGAGCGTGAGTTTGCCATTGATGTGCAGATCGTCGATCGGGACGTACGCGTTGAATTGCTGCACGAGTTTGGCGGTGCGCGCATTGAAGCGTTCGCGATCCTGCTTCGTCCACCAGTCGCTCAAGTTGCCCTTCGCGTCGAATTGGCTGCCCTCGTCGTCGAAACCGTGCAGCATTTCATGGCCAATCACCGCGCCGATACCCCCGTAATTGACCGCGTCATCCAGCGTCGCGTCGAAGTAGGGTGGCTGCAACTGAGCGGCCGGGAACACGATTTCGTTCTGCATCGGATTGTAATACGCGTTGACCGTCTGCGGCAGCATGCCCCATTCCGTGCGGTCGACCGGCTTGTCGATCTTCGCAAACTCGCGCTGCGCTTCGAACGCCACCGCGGCGCGTACATTGTCGAAATACGCGCCGCGCTTGATCGTGAGCTTCGAGTAATCGCGCCATTTGTCCGGGTAGCCGATCTTCGGCACCAGCGTTTCGAGCTTCGCGTAGGCGGCCTTCCTGGTGTCCTCGCTCATCCAGTCGAGTTTGGCGAGGCGCGCACGCAGCGCGACTTCGAGGTTGCTGACCAACGCCAGCGCACGCGCCTTCGCCTCGGGCGGAAACGTGCGCGCCACATACGCCTCGCCAACCGCGAATCCGAGCGCGTGGTTGGTCGCATCGATCCCGCGCTTCCAGCGTGGTTTCAGCTCCTGCGTGCCGCGCAGGGTGCGGTCGTGGAAATCAAAATCGGCGTCGACGAAATCCTTGGCCAACGCGGGCGCCGCCAAATCGACCAGATGCCAGCGCAGATAGGCCTGCCAGTGCGAAACCGGTACCTTCGTCAGCGCCGCGTCGGCGGCCGCGAAGAACTTCGGCTGCGCCAGCGAAAAACGGGTCACGTCTGGGCGGTCGAGTGCCTTGTAGAACGCGCTCCAGGAAAAATGCGGCGTCTGCGCGTCGGCGTCCTTGAGCGAAACCATGGAGTACGAATTGAGCGGCTCGCGCAATGCGACGCGGTCGAGCGACGTTTTCGCGAGCGTGGTTTCGAGATCGACGATCCAGCCGGCTTGCTCATTGGCATTCTTTTGTCCGATCAGGCCGAGCATGCGCGCGACATGCGCACGGTATTTCGCCAGGAGTGCCTTCGATTTCGCATCGCTGCGCGTGTAGTAGTCGCGATCGGGCAGCCCAAGGCCGCCCTGGGTCGCGTAGCCGATCATGAAGTTCGCGTTTTTCATGTCCGATTCGGGGCCGAAATTGAACAGCGTCGCGATACCCTGCGCGTGCCACGCGGTCACCAGCGCGGCGATATCGGCCGGCGACTTCAGCGCGTCGACGCGTACGATATCGGGCTTGATCGGCGCGTAACCGGCCGCATCGGCCGCTGTTTCGTCGAGCGCCGACGCGTAGAAATCACCGATCTTCTGCGACGTGCTGCCAACCGCGCCGGGATCCTTCGCGGCCTTGTCGAGAATTTTCCGCAGCAAGGCCAGATTGCGCTCGCGCAACTCGTCATCCAGGCTCCATTGGCTGTACGCCGCGGGAATCGGGTTCGATTTCAACCAGCCGCCATTGGCGTACGCGAAGAAATCGGTGCACGCGCCGACCGTGGCATCGAAATTCTGCGCGTCGATACCGTGTTCGTTGGTGTGGGCGCCGGCGCCGACTGATGCGCCGAGGGCGATCGCGATCGCCAGCGTGCCGATCCTGGATGAGGACATGCGTCGCTCCAATACGATTGACCGGTGAGCGTAAGCGCGCGCGGCCGTGTGGCACAGTGTCGAAGGTAATCCCGCCATCGCGTGGGTCATCCGGGCCGCCGCAGGTACGGTATTGAGGCCTGCCGGAGCGGATATTCACAATTGCTTGCGTAGACGGCGTCGCTGCAACCAGAATGAAGGCTCGGAGGCGGGCTTCCGGACGGGCGCCACAGAGCCGACGTCGTTGTCCACACGGCGCGAAGGCGAGGGAATTCGGGTTTTGTTCGAGTGCTCGATACCCATCGGGCCGAGCAGCCAGCGGACCGCGTTCGCGAATGTCAAAGCAGGCATGAGGAGGGCTGTCGTCATGAAGATCATCGGCATTATCGCGGTGTTCCTGCTGGCCCTGGCGTCGGATTCGAGCCTTGCGGCGACCGCGCCGGTGCTCAAGGTCAGCAAGAGCGTTATCGTGCATGCGTCGCCGGGGCCGGTGTGGAAGCGCATCAAGAACTTCGATGCCTTCGATACCTGGCATCCCAGCGTCGCCAAGGACGAGATCGTCGCTGGCACGAGCAACGTGATCGGCGCCGAGCGGCTGGTCACGCTCACCTCCGGGGACACCGTCAAGGAAAAACTGCTCGGCTTCGATGCCAGGCATCACCGCTTCAGGTGCAGGATTCTCGAAGGTACGCTGCCCGTCAGCAGCTATACGTCGATGATCAGTATCAAGGCGGCCGGCAAGAATCGGTCGAAGGTGACGTGGTCCGGCACGTTCAAGCGCAAGAACACCGGCCCGAATCCGGCCGCGAACGAAAACGATGCGGCCGCGACAGTCGCGATGAATGGCTTTTATCAGATTGGACTCGACAACCTGAAGAAGATCATCGTCACGGAATAGCGCGAGTCGCGAGGGCGGCGGTGACCTCACTCCACCAATGCCGACGCCTTGCGCTCGACCGCGAACGGCAGCGTATCCGGGCCGGCCGCGCCGGCCGACAGAATGAATGCCATGGCCTGATCGACGCTCCAGTCGGTCTCGACCAGGCGTTCGATCGGCACGATTTCGAGATAGCCGCCGGTCGGATTGGGCGTTGTCGGCACATAGACCGCAGCCAACTCGTTGCCCTCGCTGTCGTGGAATACGCGGGTCACGAATCCGATCGTCTTCAGTTCCGGTGATGGGAAATTGATGAACACGACGCGCTGCGTACCGCTGGGTTTGTTTTGCAGCATGCCCATCAGTTTCTTGGCGCCGCCGTAGATGCTGTGCGCGATTGGAATGCGGTCGATCACGCGTTCGAACGCGCCAAGCATACGTCGGCCGAGCACGCGGTTGGCGGCGAACCCCATCGCATACAGCGTGACCAGGGTCACGACGAACGCGAGCGGTGAAATCAGCCAGCCCTGATTGAGCCGGCCCAGTGTCCCCGGAAATACCGCGGCCAACGCGTCGAACAAGGCCGAAATCCACGGCAGATTCACCTGCGAAAGCAGGGAGAAGATCGACTTGAACACGACCCAGGTCAGCCAGATCGGAATGAACGTGAGCAAGCCGGTGAGCAGGTAACGCTGGACGTAGAGAGGTCGCATGCTGGTTTCACAATGGAGAGGAGTGTTGCGTAGTCATCTGCCGCCCATGATGGACGAGGGTGAATGTGTCTTGCATCAACGCGACGCATTGCCACTGGGCAACTCGCGCACGAGACGGAAGCCGACGTTGGCATAGCCGATGTCGCTGCTGGCGGTGTCGATGCGCTTGAGGTTGGATTCGCTGTCGTCGTCGCGCCAGGAGAGGCCGCGGAACGCGTGTTTGCGGCAGCTGCCGCCGGGCTTCGCGCAGCCGTCCATCCATTCACTGACATTGCCGCTGATGTCGTAAATGCCCGGCGGCGTCGCCGGGAAATGGCTGATCGGCGAGGTTTGCGCATAACCGTCATTGCAATGTGCGGCGTTGCCCGAGCGCTCGCCGATGTTGGCCGAGGTGCAATCGGCGCTCGCCCGGGCCGCGCGCGCGAGCAGCAGCCATTCCTGCTGAATCGGCAGGCGGTAATGCGCGTCGGTGCGTTGGCTGAGCCAGCGCGCGTACGCGTTGGCGTCATCCCAACTGACGCAGACAGCGGGATGATCGTCATCTTGCGCGAAGCCCGGATTGCGCCAACCGAGCCCGCGCGAGTGCGCGAACAGGCGCTGCGATTCGCGGCAGCGTGCGGACGCGCGACCGCTGGCACTCGCGAAGCGCGCGTAGGCGCCGCGGCTGACATCGCCGATCGCGATCGCAAATGGATGGTCGATATGCGCCGCTGCGGCGCGTGTGGCCGGCACCACGACCATCTTCGGGCCGCCTGCATCGCTGAAGCTTCCGCCGTCGCGCAGCAGTTCGGCGGGGCGGCGAAGGTCGGCTTGCAACGCGTGCGCCTGCTTGGGATCGATGCGCGCAAGCACTGGCAGCAACGGCGCCAATGCATTGAGCTCTGTCGTGTCGAACGGATCGTGCGCAAGTGCGCTTCTGCCCTTCACGGCGTGGTGAATGGGGGCGACGAACGCGGTGAAAATCTTCCCGGACGAGAGCTTGGCGCGCTCGGCGAGCTGGGCACCTTGCGTGAGCGGCGTGATCGCGTCTGTCGTGGCGCCGGCCTCAATCGCCTTGGCCGCGCGCGCGGCAAGCAGGTTGAGGATGCGCGCAATGCCGTTCAGCGCATCGCGCTGGTGCCGTTCGTCGGCAAGGATCGCCAGGTACTGCGCGGCCGCGTTGTCGCGGTCCGGCGCGACCATGTGTCCGATCGACATCAGGTCAGTCGCCTGCTGCAGGTGCTGGTCGCGTGTGGCGATTTTCAGCTCGGCGCTGGCTGCCGCGAAGGCATCTGCGGCGGCGGTCGAAGTCGCGACGGTGCTTGCGTCCACAGCCGGATTCGCGGGGTTCGGCGAGGCTGCGCCCGCGGTCGGCGTGGCGTTGGCGGCAGACAACGCGTCCGCGGGCATAGGCGTGGCCTGTTCAACGCTGGCCTGTGCCACATTCGGTATCGCCGCGCGTTCCGGCATTTGCGGCAGTAGCGCCAACAACCCGGCCAGTGTGACCAGGATGAACGTGCCGAGCGCGATCGCGCGCTGGTGGCGCGGGATCGCGCCTATCCTGTTGACCAGCGGCAGCCACCACTTCACCATCCCGATGTGTGCCGGGGCGCGCATCCGCTTCTCGACCACGTCGAGCGCGGCCAGCAGTTCCTCGGCACTTTGGAAACGCGCGTCGGGATGCTTGGCGAGCGCCCTGTCGATCAATGGCTGCCAGACGCGCCGCATCACCGGCAAGCGCGGCACCGGTTTTTCGATATGCGCCAGCGCAACCGCGAGCGCGTCGGTTCCATGGAACGGCATCTCACCGGTCAGGAGTTCATAGCAGACCACGCCAAGACTGTAGAAGTCCGAACGTGTGTCGATGGGTTGGCCGCGCGCCTGTTCCGGGCTCATGTAACCGGATGATCCGATCGTCGCGCCCTCACGGGTCATGCGCGGCTCGTGCGAGCCGCTGAGTGCGATGCCGAAATCAGCGAGCAGCGGGCGGTCGAGCTTGTCGAACAATACGTTCTCGGGTTTCACATCGCGGTGCACGATGCCCTGGTCGTGCGCGCAGCCGAGCGCCTCTGCGATCGCGCGGATCACGGTGAGCACCCGATCGGGACTGTCCCGCAGATTGCGCGTGGACAGATCGCCGTTCGGCAGATACGGCATCGTGTAATAGATCTGGTCGTTCGAAGTGCGGCCGACATCGAAGATGCTGACGATGTGCGGATGATCAAGCTGCGCGATCGTGCGTGCCTCGTGCTCGAAACGCTGCACCAATTCGTCGCTGGGTGCGCGTTCGCTGGCCAGCACCTTGATCGCGACCGGCCGCGATAGCGATTCCTGGATCGCCAGGTACACGGTCGCCATACCGCCGAGTCCGAGCCGGCGGATGATCCGATAACCGGGTATCTGGAACCGTAGATTCAGGTTGGTCATGGGCATACGCGACGACAGTACGACAATTCTAGCGAAGCGTCGGCAGCGGCGTCGGATTGCGGCGGACGGGCGGCCGTTGCCGCGAACGCAGTAGGCTGGTTGCAACGCACGAACGCCAGCGAACAGCAGCAAGTTGGGGCGGCTTCGAGTGAGGCCTCGCCGCAGCCGCCCTGGTCGTGTCCGGCGCCGGCAAAAGCACGGTTGCGCGGGTGCTGCAGCGCGAACTCGGCCTGCGCCGCGTCTGTCGCCACGCGATAGGGCGCGCGATGTTTCCGCGCTGCGACTACAGCTTCGTCGAAAACCGCGCCGCGCTGCGCAGCGTGATGCTGGCGATCGAGATCAACTGCCCGCGCAGGCAGGCGAGGTTACTTCGCGTCCTTGAGCTGGGCGCCCTTGAAGAACGCGACGCGCGATTCCAGCCCGCGTCCGCTCTTGCCCACGTAGACGAAGCCGGTGTGCGGCCATACCGGCATGCGACCGCGTTCCTTGAAGCGCGCGTTCTCAAGTTCGAGCAGAATGCCGATGCACGGAAAGTCGCGCTCGCGCGCGTAGTTTTCGAGCACGACCTGGGCACGTTTGAGCAGCTTTTCGATCAGCATCGTCGTGCGCCACTTCTTGCCGACGAAGGAGCGGTAGTAGTACACGGGCTGCCCGAACGCGGGTGGCGTCATCGGCACCGCGGTGCACACCGCGGCGATGTCGTCGCCGTCGCAGGCGTGCATGACCACCTGCGGCAGACGGGCGCTCACCTGCGAGGCGTCGGTGAACGCGCCCTCGCGCCGCCAGAACTCGCCGATTGCATCGGAGTTGGCCGGCTCCAGGGATTGCCAGTCGGCAACGAATCGGATCGCGGTTGGTGTCGCTGGGCCGGCTTCTGTCACGCTGTTGACCTCGCTGATTGGGGCTTGGGTGACTTTGGGGAGTGCGGCGCGCGCTTATGCGTAGCCGATCGGTTCCGGTGGCCGGGTGAAGCCGACCTCACGCAGCGCTTCCTCGGGCAGGGCGTAGGAGTTACCGAGGTGTTCGCCGTCGTGGATGATCTCGGGGAAGAGCACTCCTTTCAGCGCCTGCACGGCAAAAATTTCCTGCACGCCGCCGGTGAACTTGAGCAAGCCGATCGTATTGCCGGTGCCGATGTGCACCGCCCAGACGCCGCTCTGGCGTTCGCTGTTGTCCTCGGTGATCTCGATGTCGGTGAACGCATTGCTTTCGCGCAGCTGCGACAGGCCGATGAACGCGACGGGTCCCATGAAATCCAGACCGCGCGCGAAACCCGGCACGCGTGCGACGTCGGTCTTCGCGCCGGTTTTCGGGTCGATCGTGGCGAGGGCGCCGCGGCCCGATTCGAGCACCCAGAGACGGTTGTCGTACCAGCGCGGTGAGTGCGGCATCGACAGTCCGCGCGCGATTACGCTGTCGGTCGCCATGTCGAACAGCACGCCGCCAGCGCGCTTGTTCTCGCGCCAGCCCTGCGGTTTGTTGGATTCGCCGAGCGCGGTGAGATAGCGCGGCCGGCCATCGCGCATCGCGAGGCCGTTCAAGTGGCAGCGGTCCTCCGGCGCGTAATGCGTCACGAAGCGCGGCCGCCAGCGCGGCACGAAACTCGATTTGGTATCCAGCGTGCACAGGCAGGAGAACAGCGTGTTGACGAACCACAGGTCGCCGTGTTTGTCCCAGGCCATCTCGTGGATGTCGATCGCGCCGGTGATGTGGCTGCGTCGCGCCAGATAGACTGCGTCGTGCCGGGGCGGATCCTGCAGGCGTTTGGCGACCGCCGGCATGTTGCGGAACTCGGCGATCTCGATCGCCGCGCCGAGCGCCAGCCGTTCGCCGTCGGCGGCCATGCCCATCGGTCGGTTGAAGGTGCGGAAGTGCGTGTTGATGGTCGCGCCGTCGGGACGCAGGATCACCAGCTTGCCGGCTTGGTAGGTACTGACCACGAGGCAGCCGCCGAGCTGGCGCAGCAGGTCGGGAAAGTTCGTGGTGTGGACGCTGCCGAGGACTTCGACGACCGAGGCTTCCTGCACCGGGATTTCTGCGGTGGGGGATGCGGCGGCTGCGGTCGCTGGGTCTGCGGAAGGGGCGGTGCTCATGGCAGCTCCGTCTGCGGCGAAGGGGCAGGTATTCTCATCCTGCCACGAACCATGCTGGGTCCATCTGCGCGTCGTCGGTCAGCGCGCCTTCGCGGCGCCTGAATGCGCGGATCGCCGCGACGTCGTCCCGGCGACCGCAGGCCAGTCGACGATGAAACGGAAACCGCGTTCAGCTGCGGTGCCTTCCGGAAATGTGGGTGATGAGGCGCCGTTGCTCGTGATCAATCGCGATGCTTCCTGCTGGGGTGACGATACGGCGAGGTACGCCGGGCAGCTTGCGGAAAAGCGCCTGCCGGATGCAGCCGCCACGGTTGCCGAGGCGGCTGCACGGGCTGCTCCGGGTCAGTCGAATCCGTTCGCGAAAATCACGTCGCTCAGGTCGAGTTCGAACGCGCCGATGTCGGGGCCGGCACCGATCACGCGCGGATAGCCGGAGCCGCGTTGGTCCCACGACACGCTGGCGCTGTTGTTGCCAGTGTTGATGGCGGGGCTCAGGGGCGACAGTGCATGCGTACTGGTGGGGCCACCGTTGGACGACAGCGATCCCAGCAGCGGGTCCGTCAGCACTACCGTGTCCGGCGGAGTCGCGAGCGCCGAAACGAAGATCAGGTTGTTGGCGCCGGTCAGGGACGCGCCGCTATCGCCACCGACGTCGTCGACCAACGGCCCGCTACCCTCGTCCGTCGTGTTCCTGGCGATGATCGTGCTTTGCAGGTCGACCGCCGCGCCGTTGATCTTCAGGCCCGCCCCGTATTTCGGGTTGGTGTGGGCGGTGTTGAATGCGATCGTGCTGTTGTTGATCTGGGTGGGATTTTGGCCGACGTAGACGCCACCGATATAGCCTGTCGAATTGTTACCCGAAATCGTGCTGCTGTTTATGCTGAACGGCGCGGTGACAGTCGCTCCTTTTTTCAAATCCAGGCCACCCGCGAAATCCGCCTGGTTGCCGGCTATCGTCGAATTGAGGATGTAGACGTTGCCGGTGGTGTACAGGCCGCCGCCCAGACCATCGCCAACGATACCGATCACGACATTGTTTTGGACGG
The DNA here is from genome assembly GCA_003142815.1 of Rhodanobacteraceae bacterium. Classification (GTDB taxonomy): domain Bacteria; phylum Pseudomonadota; class Gammaproteobacteria; order Xanthomonadales; family Rhodanobacteraceae; genus Dokdonella_A. The sequence continues at coordinate 19,919 of PLNP01000008.1, read as the reverse complement.
TGCTGTATTTGATGAAGGTAGTACCGCCCGCAGTATAGAAGTTGCCAACCTCGGCGCCGCCACCCTGGCCAAAACTTGCGGTCGAGTGCGCGGTGTTTCCGCTGATCGAACTATAGACAACGGCAAGATCACCGGCCGAGTACACGCCGCCGCCATAGGCGAAGTTGCCCGAGGAATGGGCGGTGCTGCCGGTTACGAGACTGTTGAGCACGGTCACGCCGGCCTTGCCATAGATCGCGCCACCCTTGACCCCGATGGTCGTGCTCGAGCTGCCCGCATCGCAGTACTTGACCCACGCATGGTCGACGCTAACCACGCCCTGGGAATGGACGCAGCCGCCGCTCGCGTTACCGGTACCACCGTCCGCAAGATACTTCTTGCCGTCCGCGATCGAGAGGTCGTTGATGTGCAGCGTGCCGGTTCCGAGGTGTTCCAGTGGCCGGTACAAGGAGCCGCCATCGATCGTCAGCGTCAGCGCGCCCGGTCCTTGCAGGGTCAGATCGTTGAGGAAGGTGAGGACGTCGCCGGTGGTCAGCGTGATCGTGCTGCAACCGGTGCTGGTCAGATCAATGGTGTCCCCGCTGACCGCGTCGGCGACCGCCTGGCGGTAGCTGCCGGGGCCGCTGTCGTTGCAATTGCTGACCGCAATCGAGGGGGCGGCCACCGGTGGTGGCGTGCGCGCCGCACTCTGCATGCGCTCGATCAAGGCCTGCCATTCCGGGCCAGGCAGTCCAGCGGTGTGCGCAGCCGCGACGAAAGGTTCATTGGAGCGCGATGCGTTGGCGAGTGAAGCCTGCGCATTCGCGTACTCGGGCGACAGCACATTCGATCCGACCACCAAGGCCAGCGCGAGGCAGCCCGGCAACAACTTGACGCGCAGCAGACGCGTCGGCGTTCCGTTGATACGTTTCATTGTGATCTCCCTGGAGTATGAACTACCATGTTCTGCCCGCCGCTCGGGCGTTCCCGGCCGCTCCGTTCGTGTTTCACAAGGGACCGATTATAGAAAGTATAGCGCGTTCCCTGGTCTGCGGCATCTGTTAGGCCGCTGGGTCCAGTCATTGAAATGCCGGCCAAAAGAGCGGTTCGCGTGCCAATTCCGGCGCTGCCTGCCCGTGGTTGGGCGGGATGCTTGGCTGGCCCGTGACCCAGGATGTGAAGGCTACGCGCCGGCGCGGTTGCGGACTCTCGATGCAGTCGCGGTGCCGGGTGTGCATGGTTCCACCCGCGACTGCGGATCCGGTCACAAGGTAGGGGCATCTGCGAACTTAGTCTGGCGACGACGCCAGGGTCAGCAGAAAGTGCCGGCGGCGCCCACGCCCTTCTTTCGACGCACGTAGAGCTGCTTGCGCATGCGCGCAACGACGTCGCCGGCCGCTGTTTTCACGTCGGTCTCGAACCAGCGCAGATACTTCTCGCCGGTGCTGGTTGCTGCGCGGATCTCGTCGAGCACGCACGCGTCGATGGCGAACTCGGCGAACACATCGGCGCGGCCGGGCGCGACGAATTCGATTTCGGCGGCCTTGTCCCAGACGATGTAGTTGCCGCCGAGGCGGTTCATCACGAGCAGCATCCAGAACGGATCGGTCATCGCGAACAGGCTGCCGCCGAAATGTGTGCCGACGTAGTTGCGGTTGTACCAGTGCCGGCGCAGCATGACGCGCGCGCGGCTCCAGTCGTCGGCGATCTCGAGCACGCGGATGCCGGCGAACAGGAACGGCGGCCACAGGTTCATCGCGCGCCGCACAACGTGGGCTGAAATTTTCCGCACCGGACGCGCCCGCTCAGAACAGCAACGACGACATCTTGCGTCGGTACGTGCCGACGAGTTCGGCGTCGTCGAGGACGCTGAACGCGGCGACGAGGCGCTTTTTCGCCTGGCCATCGTTCCAGTTGCGATCGGCTTTCAGCACGGCGAGGAATTGTTCGAGCGCGCCGATCGGATCGCCCTGCATCAACAGACGCACGCCGAGCAGGTCGCGCGCGGCGAGATCGGCAGGATCGTGCTCGACGCGCGCGATCAGCTCCGTCGCCGGCGGTGCGTCCTTGGCGATACGCGCGAATTCGAGCTGGCTGCGCAAACGGCGTGCGCGGTGGNNAGGCAGCGCATCGAGCTCGGCCTGCGCGGCGGCGGCGTTGCCGGCCTGCATCTGCGCGAGGGCGAGATCGAGTTTCAATTCCGGCTGGTCCGGCTGCGCCGCGATTTCCTGCTGGATACGCGCGATCGCCTGTTCCGGCGTCTCGTTTACCGCCGCTGCGGCGATGGGCTCCTCGTCAGCCGGCGCAGTCGGCTGCACGTGGCGCGCGAGGAATTCGCGAATCCCGCTTTCCGGCAATGCCCCGGTGAACGCGTCGACGAGTTGGCCTTCGCGGATCAGCACGACAGTTGGAATGCTGCGCACGCCGAACGAGGCGGCCAGCGCCTGCTCCTTGTCGCAATCGATCTTGGCCAGCTTGACCGCGCCGTTGTAGTCGCCGACGACCTTTTCAAGCAGCGGCCCGAGCGCCTTGCACGGCTCGCACCAGGTCGCCCACAGGTCGACCAGCACCGGTTGCTGGAACGAGGCATCCAGCACATCGGTTTGGAAATTCGCTTCGGTGGCGTCGAAAACCTGCGGGGAGGGTGGATTGGCGGACATGGCGGACTCCGTATCGGTCGACCGCAGATTGTGCCAGCCCAATGCGATCGCAAGGTGAAGTGAACAACACTTGACATCGCAGACAGCGCGGCCCCGGTCGAATCGTGGTCGCGTGTAGTCGCTCGTGAACACCATCCCTCCAAGCTTTCCCTTGAAGCGGAGGGCTGTGGGTTCCCCCCTTCGAAGGGGGGGATCACATGGCTGTTCTCCCTTCCTTGCAAAGGGAGATCTGCGCGTTCTTCTCCTTCCCCTTCAAGGGGATGGCTGGGGTGGGGATGGGGCTGGTTTCGCATGCGTCGCCGCAGAACGCCGGTCGCCGGAACGACCTCAATACCCTTGCAATTCCTCGCCCTGCGCGACCGATGGAGTCGCAATGGCCTGCGCTAGCGGCGTCACCGCTTTGCCGTCCTCCTTGTAGATACGGCCTTCCTTCATCACGAAGCCGACGTGCTGCATCAGCGCGATGTCGTCGAGCGGATTACCGGCGACCGCGATCACGTCGGCGTACTTGCCGGGCTCGATGCTGCCGAGGTCTTTCGATTTCTTCAGCAGTTCCGCTGCGTGTGTGGTTGCCGCCTGCAACACGAACATCGGCGGCATACCCGCGTCGACCATGTACTGGAACTCCTTCGCATTCTGACCGTGCGGATACACGGCCGCATCGGTGCCGAACGCGATCTTCACGCCGGCCTTGTAGGCCTTGCCGGCGGTCGCCTGGATGATCGGTCCGACCTGCAGCGCCTTGGCCGCGATCTGCGCGGGGTAATAGCCGGGAACCTTCGCCATTTCCGCAACATACTTGCCGGCGATGATCGTCGGCACGTACCAAGTGCCGTGTTCCTTCATCAGCTTCATGTCGGCGTCGTCCATGAAGGTGCCGTGTTCGATCGAATCGACACCGCCGATCACCGCGCGGCGGATCGCCTCGGCGCCGTGCGCGTGCGCGGCGACCGTGAAGCCGTAGTCGTGTGCGGCGGCGACGACGGCCTTGATCTCCTCGATCGTCATCTGCGCGTTATCGACGCTCAAGCTTTCGTCGAGCACGCCGCCGGACGGCATGATCTTGATCAAGTCGGCGCCGTCCTTGTAGTGCTGGCGCACGGCCTTCCAGGCGTCGTCGACGCCGTTGATGATGCCGACCTTCGGGCCGGGATTGCCGGCGAGATCCTTGCGATAACCGTCGGTGCCGTCGGCATGGCCGCCGGTCGAGCCGATCGCCTGCGCCGCGGTGAAGATGCGCGGGCCCGGCACGATGCCGGCATTGATCGCGTTGCGCAGTGCGATCGATTCGCCGTCGTTGTCGCCGACATTGCGCACGGTCGTGAAGCCGGCGTCGAGCGTGCGTTTCGCGTAGACGGTCGAGCGGATCGCATAGTCGGCGACATTCCAGCGGAACTGGTCGGTGTAGCTGGTCGGGCTGGTCTGACCGGTCAGGTGCGTGTGGCTGTCGATCAGGCCGGGCAGGCAGGTCGCGTCGCCGAGTTCGACAACCTGCGCGCCCGGCACGTCGACGCGGCCGGATTTGACTTCCTTGATACGCTTGCCGGCCGTGACAACGGTCGTCTCGCCGAGCAGCCGGCCGGCGACGGTGTCGACGAGGTGGCCGCAGTGAACCGCGACATCCTGCGCCGGCGCCGGGGATTCCCCGGCCAGCGTGGAGGCGGGCAGAATAGCGGCGCACAACGCAAGAAGGAGTGTCTGCAGTCGCTGTTTCATGATCGACTTCCGGCGGAAGAATTCGGGCATCATAGCCCGCTGTCACGGATTGAACATTGCTACACTGACGTTTGGTGACATCTCGGCCCGCGATGGGGGCATCGAAGTCGTCATGGAATCCGGTCAAGTACCGCCAGGGACCGCTTGCCCGCTCGACCAGCCCGCACTGTTCGCGCTGGTCTACGACGAATTGCACCGGCTTGCGCGCCGCGAACGCCGCGCGCAGCACGAGGCGGTCACGCTGAACACGACCGCGCTCGTCCATGAGACCTATCTGAAACTCCGTGACCGGATCGATCCCGATTCCAGTCGTGGGCAGTTTCTCGCGCTCGCGGCGCGCGCGATGCGACAGATCCTCGTCGACTACGCGCGACGCCGCGGCGCGCGCAAGCGCGGCGGCGACTTTGTCTGGACCGGGATGCGCGACGAGTTTCCGTCGACGGATCGCTCGCTCCCTGACGTGATCGCGCTCGACTGCGCGCTTGACGCGCTCGAACGCCTCGACCCCGATCTCGTTGCGCTGGTCGAGTGCCATGTGTTCGGCGGCCTTGCGATGGAGGACGTCGCCGCGCTGCGCGGCGTCGCTACGCGCACGGCGTTCCGGAGCTGGCGCAGGGCGCGCGCGTTCCTGCTTGAACAGATGGCGGTCGCTCCGCGTGCGGAGTGAACGGCGATGGATGCGCAACGCTGGTGCCGCATTGCAGTGATCTTCGACGAGCTGGTCGAACTGCCCGAGGTCGCGCGAGAGGCCGCGCTGGATCGCACCTGCGGTGCGGACACGGCACTGCGCGGCGAGGTCGAGGCGCTGCTGAGGCAGGATGCTGCGCGCGATGAATTGCAGACACCGCTGGGCGCACCGGCGCGCGTCGCGGCCGATTGGGCAGCAGATCCGGACGGCGGATCGACGCGCGATGCGTCGGGACTCCGCATCGGTCCGTGGCGGGCGGTGCGCGAAATCGGGCGCGGCGGCATGGGCGTCGTCTATCTGGCCGAACGCGCGGATGGTCAATACGAACAGCGCGCGGCGATCAAGGTGGTCCGGGCGAGCGGCGACGCGCTGGCGCTGCGCCGGCGCTTCCTGCGCGAGCGCCAGATTCTCGCGCGGCTCGAGCATCCGCATATCGCGCGCCTGCTCGACGGTGGAATCGCAGCCGAGGGCGACCCGTATTTCGCGATGGAATTCGTCGATGGTCGTCCACTCATGGACCACGTGCGGGACGCGCCCGACGATCCGATGCTGCGTCTGCGTCTGTTTCTGGATATATGCGCAGCCGTGCAGTTCGCGCACCGCCAGCTGGTCGTGCATCGCGACATCAAACCGTCCAACGTGCTGGTCACTGCCGACGGCGAGGTGAAGCTGCTCGACTTCGGCATCGCCACGCTGCTCGATGTGCGACAGTCGGCGGACACGCAATGGCGGGTGCATCCGCTGACACCGGCCTATGCCGCACCGGAGCAACTGCGTGGCGAACCCGTGTCGACGGCGACCGATGTCTATGCGCTCGGCGTACTGCTGCACGAACTTCTGACCGGTGTGCGTCCCTATGGAATCGTCGACGATGCGTCGCCGCTGGAGTGCCTGCAGATCATCGAAGGGTCCATCTGTGCACCGCCAAGTGTGACGGTCAGAAGCCGACTGCGCGAGGAAACGGATGGGATCACCGCGCGAAGCGTGCCGCCGGTGGCCGCTTCGTTCCTGCGTGGCGATCTCGACCTGATCGTCCTGACCGCGTTGCGACGCGACGCGGATCGGAGGTATGCGTCGGTCGATGCGCTGATCGAGGACATCCGCCGCTTTCGCGCCGGATTGCCGATACGCGCGCGTCGTGACAGCCTGCGTTATCGAATCGGAAAGTTCGTGACGCGACATCGCATCGGCGTCGCAATCGCGGCGACGACCTTGCTGGCCGGATTCGCCGTCATGAACGTCGCGCTGGTCCAGGCACGGCGTGCGCGCCACGAGGCGCAGCGCGCGAACTCGGCGGCCGCGCTGGCGAAACAGCAGGCGGAGCGCGCCGAAGCGGTGAAGGGTTTCCTGCTCGATACATTCCGGATTGCCGAGCCCGGAAAGACATCGGGCGGCTACACGCTCAGCGTCAAGGACGCGGTCGACATCGCCGCCAGACGCCTCGATGCGCAGTTCGCGAAGGAACCCGAACTCGGCGCGGAATTCGCGCTGGTCCTCGGCGAGGTCTATCACGAACTCGGCGACTTCGACGCGTCGATCACGATGCTCGAACGTGCGCGGCAGTCGCAGGCGCGCGCCGCCGATCCCGGGGACGGTGCTCTTGCCGACGTCAATTCGGAACTGGCGAAGGCACAGGCCGGAAAGGGCGACTATGCGGCCGCGAGTGCAACCATTGGCGAAGCGATTCATCAGGACCAACCCATCGACGGGCGCCACTCGGCGCGGACTGCGCGCGATCTCGCGATCGCCGCCGAAATCACGATGGCGCAGGGCGATTTCAAGAAGGCCGATGCCTGGTTGCGCGAAGCGCTCGAGATTTCGCGCGATGTTCTACCGGATACAAGCAGCGGGACGACGCACATTCTGTCCGACCGCGCGCTGCTCCTCGGCAGCATGGGCGAGCCCGAGGCGGCACGCAACGTGATGATCGAGGTGCTGGCGCGGACGCAGCGCGAGCATGGCAGGCAAAGCCTCGATGCGGCGATCGCAATGGCCGCACTCGCCGAGGCCGACGCGGCGACCAATCGCCTCGCCGATGCGATCCCGCTGCAGCGCGAGGGTGTCGCGATCCAGCGACAGCTCTTTCCACCGTCTCATCCGCTTGTCGTCGCGGCGATCTGTGCGCAGGCGAATTTCGAATTGCGCGCGCATCGTTACGCGGACGCCGAGCGCGACTATCGTGACGCCCTCGATCTGGCGCGAAGATCGCTGGGCGAAAACAATCCAATCACGGCAACGGTGATCTTTTCGCTCGCGGCTGCGCGCTATGCAGTTGGCGATTTCGCCGGCGCCGCCACGCTCGACCGCGAGGCGATCGCCGCGTTCGCGGCACACGGCAGCAGCGCCGATCCACACGCGATCGCCGTGCGCGACAATCTCGGCATGGCCTTGCGCGAGCTCGGCGACTACGCCAACGCGGAGACGTTGCTGCGGGGCGCGCAGGTCGATTTGCGGCGTGCGTTTGGCGACAGCAGCGGCTTTGTCGCGGCCAATCTCGTCCAGCTTGCGGTGCTGTCGCGGATGACGGACCGGAGTTTGGAGGCGCTGGCACTGCATGCGCAGGCGCAGTCGACCTACGACGCCAGGCCGAAGACCTCGCCCGGCGAGCGTGGCGCATCGCTGTCCGCGTTCGCCGAAACGGAGCGGATGGCCGGCCGTCACGAGCAGGCGTTGGTGCACATCGATGAGGCGTTGAGCCTGTTGCCCCGGCAACTGCCGCCGGACGACGATGCGATCGTCGCAGCGCAAATCGTCAAGGGGCGCATCCTGGTCGATGCCAAACGCGGCGCGGAAGCAGAGCCGCTGTTGCGCCAGGCACTGGATCTGTCTGTCAGGACCTGGGGCGATCAGCACTGGCGCACGGCCTCCGCGCGCAGTGCGCTGGGTCTGTGCCTGCTCGCGCGTGGGCGCCGCGAGGAAGCATCGAGATTGCTGGCGAGTGCGCAGGAAACACTCGAGCGTACACGTGGCAAGACGTTCCCGCTGACGGTCGAGACGCGCGTTGCACTGGCCCGCCGATAGGTGTTCCGGGATGCGGACAAAAAAATGCGCGGCCCGTTGGGGCCGCGCGTGCGTTTCGTCAAACGATGTCGCCTATGGGTCGAACCCGTCGCGGAAAATCGTGTCGCCGTAGCAGACCGTCGGTGCGTAAGCCATTTTCGCGATCAATGCAAGGCCGCCGCCCGCTTGCACAGGCACTTCGGTTTGCGTGCTGCCGAGGCGGGACTTGAGCTGCAGGCCTCCACCGCTGGCGGGCGTCGATTGCGTGGACGGTGTCAGGCTGCCCATGATGCTGTAGCGGTGATGCGACACATCGTTGGCAGCGGTTGCCGGTGCGACCGCGAATGCGGCCGCCAGCAGCGCCAGCAGCGGTCCGCCGCGGATTGCCGGTGAGAGTGTGGTCATGGTCACTCTCCTGTTGGGCTTTCCAGCTTGTCGAGGCGCGCCATGACCGACGCGAGCGTGCCCTGAAGTTCGGCGTTCTGCTGTTTCAGAACCGCGTTTTCCGTCTCGACTTTCTTGTTGAGGCCCTGGATTGCCGCCAGCGCCACGCCGCTTTCGTCGACGGTGCCGATGTACTTCTCGTTGCTGCCGAGGCCAAACGTCTCGGCGAACTCCTCCGCGACCGGGCCCATGTGCTGGCCGTCGTCGTGATTGCCCTTGTAGAACCAGGCCTTGACCGGCAACGCCACCAGCTTCTGCAGGACCGTCACCGGATCGATCGCCGTGAACGCATCCTTGAAGGTGCGGCTCGATGCATTGGTCCACACGCCGGCATTGCTCAGGTAGGCGCCGTTGCCGCTGTTAGCGTCGAAACCAACCTGAAGCACATTGAAGCCACTTGCGCCATTCAAACTGAACTGGCCGTATCCGGGCGCGCTATGGATGTAATTGATATATAGAAGTGAGTCGTAGGAAAGCGTCCCCGCGGTGTCGTACAGGCCGTTGAGCTGCAAATAACCACCCGGAATCGCGCTTATGTTGAAGCCGTTGTAGCCGGTCGCCTGGGTGCTGGTTTCGAGCGTGATGTCGGCATTGCTGGACGGCAGATCCGGCGATGCAGCGATCGTGAGTTCGTCGCGCAGCGGAGCACCGTCGGGGGCCGACGCGGTGTTGATGCCGACGCCGTGCGGGGCATTGACGATAAATTGTTCGGTCGCAGTGTCCGTAACCGCGGCGATCGTGCCGTATTGGGGGCTCCAGTCGAAGGAGCCCTCGTTCAATGTTTGCCCGTGATAGCCTGCGGCCAGGGAATCTACTCCGAACGCGCCATCGGAGAACGCCAGCGAGGTCTTGCCATAGACATTAAACACCGGATTGTTCGGTGAGTCGTCGTAGAACAGGCCCGCGGAAACTCCATTCACCTCGAAGACGAGCGGGTTGAGATCAGCCGTGCCGAGGTAGCTGCCGGCAGGATTGCCAGCATTGCCATCCAAGGCCCACGAACCGGGACAAGCGCTGTCCGGCGCGGCGACCGGCGAGCGGTTGTCGAGTGCGACGAAACTGCCGCCGCTCGCCGGCTTGACCTTCACGTCGACCCAGCCCTGACTGGCCAGCGCGGCCATCGGTCCGAAGTCGACATTGGTCACGAAGTTTCCATTCTTCACGGTGACCGCAAACAACGTGAGCGGCCCCGCGACGACGTGGCCGCCGGTCTGGGCGGAGTACAGCGTCAGCTGCATGTCGTAGCTGCCGTTGGCGGCTTTGCCGGCATCCTGCAGCGAGCCGTGATACGTGAAACTGTCTGCCAGGGCCGACGATGCGCCGAGCCCCATCCCGATCGCCGCGGCAAGCGCGACGCACAACGTCAAGCGTTTCATTCCGATTTTCTCCTCAATCCGGTTGGGTAGGGAATCGTTCCCCAATGAGCTAATACGCAAACTGGCGCCAAATGCTGCCATCCCGCCGGTGCGCGCTCGGCGCTGCCGGTTGTCCGGCTCCCTCATGCCCTACCGACCTGGGCCGCGCCCGCGCTGTGTCCGGGTCGTCAGCTTTCCTCTTCCGGCGCGCTGGGTTAGGCTCGCCAGCCCCTATCAAAGATCGCGCCGTGCGCGGATTTCGTGATCCGCGCACGGCACCATGCCGATGCAAGAATCCCAGGAAACCTACGAACCCCAGGCGGTCGAAGCCGCCGCGCAAGCCTTCTGGAATGCGACGCACGCGTTCGTCGTCGACGAGCAATCGCCGAAGCCGAAGTTCTTCTGCCTGTCGATGCTGCCGTACCCAAGCGGCGCGCTGCACATGGGCCACGTGCGCAACTACACGATCGGCGACGTGATCAGCCGCTATCAGCGCATGCAGGGCCGCAACGTGCTGCAGCCGATGGGCTGGGACGCGTTCGGCCTGCCCGCCGAGAATGCGGCGATCAAGAACAACACCGCGCCGGCGCAGTGGACCTATGCGAACATCGAGCACATGCGCGCGCAACTGGCGACGCTCGGCTACGCGATCGACTGGTCGCGCGAGTTCGCGACCTGCCGCCCCGACTACTACGTGCACGAGCAGCGCATGTTCCTGCGTCTGTTCAAGAAGGGCCTCGCGTACCGCAAGCAGTCGGTCGTGAACTGGGATCCGGTCGACCAGACCGTGCTCGCCAACGAACAGGTCATCGACGGCCGCGGCTGGCGTACCGGCGCGTCTGTCGAGAAGCGCGAGATTCCGCAGTGGTTCTTCAAGATCACCGCCTATGCCGAGGAACTGCTGCGCGGGCTCGACCGGATGCCGGGCTGGCCGGATGCGGTCAAGACCATGCAGCGCAACTGGATCGGGCGCTCGGAAGGGATCGAGATCCAGTTCAAGGTCGAAGGCGAGAGCGAACCGCTGAGCGTGTTCACGACGCGCCCGGACACCTTGATGGGCGTGACCTATCTCGCGGTCGCGGCCGAGCATCCGCTGGCGCTGAAGGCCGCGCAGAGCAAACCGCTAATCGCCGCGTTCATCGACGAATGCCGCCACGGCGGCACCGCCGAAGCGGACATCGAGACCCAGGAGAAGAAGGGCATCGACACCGGGCTCACCGCGGTCCATCCGGTCACCGGCGAGACGGTGCCGATCTGGATCGCGAACTTCGTGTTGATGGGCTACGGCACCGGCGCGGTGATGGCCGTGCCCGGCCACGACCAGCGCGACTGGGAATTCGCGACCAAGTACGACCTGCTGATCAAGATGGTCATCGTCAGCGACGCGGTGCGTGATGCGATCCGCGAACTTGGCCGCGACGTGGCGGGGAATCCCGATGCGATGTCGGCCGCACTCGGCGAGAGCCGCGCGATCGACGTCTACGAGGCGCCGGCCGCGGTCGGCGTGGTCGAGGAATTCGAGCGCAGCCTCATCGAGGATGGTGCGTATACGGAGTACGGCACGCTGGTGAACTCCGGCGAGTACGACGGCCTCGATTACCGCGGCGCATTCGACGCGTTGGCCACGCGTTTCGAGCGCGAGGGCAACGGCGCGCGCCGCGTGAACTGGCGCCTGCGCGACTGGGGCGTGTCGCGCCAGCGCTATTGGGGCTGCCCGATCCCGATCATCTATTGCGCGAAATGCGGCGCTGTAGCGGTGCCCGAGGACCAGTTGCCGGTCGTGCTGCCCGAGGATGTCGCCGGCTCCTATACAAAAGCAGGCGGCATCAAGTCGCCGATCAAGGCCGATCCGGAGTGGCGCAAGACCACCTGCCCGCAATGCGGTGGCGCGGCCGAGCGCGAGACCGACACCTTCGACACGTTCATGGAATCGAGCTGGTATTACGCGCGCTACACCTCGCCGGGTGCGAGCGACATGGTCGATGCGCGCGCGAACTACTGGCTGCCGGTCGACCAGTACATCGGCGGCATCGAGCACGCGATCCTGCACCTGCTGTACTTCCGCTTCTTCCACAAGCTGTTGCGCGACGAAGGGCTTGTGCAGGCGGACGAACCGGCGACGAATCTGCTCTGTCAGGGCATGGTGATCGCGGAGACGTTCTATCGCACCAATGCCGACGGCTCGAAGGACTGGATCAACCCGGCCGATGTCGAGATCCAGCGCGACGAACGCGCGCGCGTCGTCGGCGCGGTACTGAAGGCCGACGGCCAGCCGGTCGAGATCGGCGGCACCGAGAAGATGGCGAAGTCGAAGAACAACGGCGTCGACCCGCAGTCGATGGTTGGCAAGTACGGCGCCGACACGGTGCGCCTGTTCTCGATGTTCGCCGCGCCGCCGGAGCAGTCGCTGGAATGGAACGAGGCCGGTGTCGAGGGCATGGCGCGCTTCCTGCGCCGGTTCTGGCGCGAGGTGACGACGCATGCGGCCGCGCCAGGCCATCCATCCATAAAGCCTGTGACCGAAGATCACTCGGATTTCCCTTCCCCTGCGCAGCGGGGAAACATCGGCAGGATTGCCGATGTTTGCAGCGATAGCTGCCCGCAGGGTGAGCCACAGGGAAGTGGCGAATACAAGGTAGCAGAAGGCCGGAACGGGGCAAGCGCCGCAGGCGCCGTCGATCCATCCGCGCTGAACGCCGCGCAGAAGACGCTGCGCCGCCAGCTCCACGAGACGATCCAGAAGGTCTCCGACGATATCGGTCGCCGCTTGTCATTCAACACCGCGATCGCGGCGCTGATGGAACTCCTGAACGCGGTTGGCAAGTTCGACGACCAGAGCGATCAGGGTCGCGCGGTGCGCCATGAGGCGCTGGAAGCAATGGTGCTGCTGCTGAATCCGGTCACCCCGCATATCGCGCATGCGCTGTGGCAGGTGCTTGGGCATGGCGAGACGCTGATCGAGGACCAGCCGTGGCCGAAGGCCGACCCGGGTGCGCTGACGAAAGACGCGCTCACGCTCGCGGTGCAGGTCAACGGCAAACTGCGTGGCACGATCGAGGTCGCGGTTTCCGCGGGCAAGAACGAGATCGAACGCCTCGCGCTGGCGGAACCGAAAGTCGCCGACTTCGTCGCCGGCCAGACGCCGAAGAAGATCATCGTCGTGCCGGGCAAGATCGTGAATATCGTGGTTTGACGAAAACCTTTCAGCCTCGTCATCCCGGCCTGTCCTGAGCTTGTCGAAGGACCGGGATGACGAGCTCTTTCTAGCGGTGCCTTGATGAGTGTCATCCTCTACACCAACCGCGAATCCGGCCACAGCTGCAAGGTCGCGCTGATGGGCATTGTGTTCGAGCAGCGCGCGGTTGATCTCAATGTGCCCCGCGAGCAGCGCAGCGAGGATTTCCGTCGCGACTCGCTGTTCGGCGACGCGCCTACGATCGCCGACGTGTCGCGCTGCGCCTATCTCCACTGGACCGACCAGGCCGATCTCGATCTCGCGCCGTGGCCGGCGATCGGCGCGTGGCTCGACCGCCTGCGCTCGCTGCCGGGCTGGCAGGCGCCGTATGATCTGCTTGAATCCAGCCAACCGATCCGCTCCGGAACCCGTACATGATCTCCAGCCGCCCTTCGTTCGCCCTGCCTCTCGTCCTCGCCGCGCTACTGGCGGGTTGCGGTTTCCAGTTGCGCAAGGAAGCCCAACTGCCGCCGAGCATGCAGCGTGTGCATTTGGAAATCGCCGATGCATCGAGTCAACTCGCCAAGGACCTCAGCAAGGCGCTGCCGCGTTCAGGCGCGCAGGTCGTCGACACGACCGGGCCGGACACGGCTGTGCTGAAGATCAGCGCCAACACGTTCTCGACCGATGTGCTTTCGGTCGGTGGCACCGCGCGCGCGAACGAATACGCGATCCGCTACCACGTCGAATTCGAGGTGCAGGACGCGTCCGGTACCACGATCCTGCCCAAGCAGACGATCGAGCTCGCACGCGAGTTCACGTTCGATGCGACCCAGGCGCTCGGCGTCGCCGCCGAGACCGATCTGCTCAGCAAGGAACTGGAACGCGATATGGTGCAGACAATCCTGCGCCGGCTGGAAGCGCTCGCACACGCGAACAACGAAGGGAAACCCTGAGCCAGCCCATCATGCTCAGGCGTGCTTTTTTGCAGGAGCACCGGAAAAAGGTGCAAGCGGCGCAGCCGCGACTCGATCCATGCAAGTCTGATCGGGCCTTGCAAGCGCGACCGCGTCTCGCGCCGGCTGCGCCCATCGTCGCCGAGCGCCGCACGGTAGCACCGACGCACTAGAATGCCGGATGGCAACGACTCTCTCCGCGTTCCGCAAACAGATTTCCGGCGCCGAGCTGAAACCCGCCTGCCTGATCGCGGGCGCCGAGCATCTGCTCGTGATCGAGGCGGCCGATGCGTTGCGCGTGCGTGCGCGTGAACTCGGTTATTCCGAACGCGAAGTGCTCGATGTCGATGAGCATTTCGATTGGAACCTGCTCGGTGATGCGAGTCGAACGCTTTCCCTTTTTGACAGCCGCAAGCTGATCGATCTGCGCCTGCCGACCGGCAAGCCCGGCAAGGATGGCAGCGCCGCGATCATCGAATTCTGCAAGGCGCCGCCGCCCGATACGGTGCTCCTGATCACCGCGAACGACTGGAGCAAGAAGCACGAAGGCGCATGGGTCGACGCGCTCGCGAAGACCGGCATCGTGGTGCCGGTTTGGCCGCTCAAGGCCGAAGAGCTGCCGGCGTGGATCGGCGCGCGGATGGCCAGTCGTGGACTGAAGACGACGTCGGATGCGATCGCGCTCCTCGCCAGTCGAGTCGAGGGCAATCTGCTCGCGGCGGCGCAGGAGATCGACAAGCTTGCGTTGCTGCATGGCGGCGAAACGCTGGATGCGGAAACGCTCGAAGCCAGCGTCGCCGACGACGCGCGCTACGACGTGTTCCGCCTGACCGATGCGGCCATTGGTGGCGACGCGAGCCGCGCGCTGCATATCGTCGCTGGTTTGCGCGTCGAAGGAGAAGAACTGATTCCGTTGCTGGGCTGGATTCTCATGCAGTTGCGCGCTCTGGTGCGACTGTCTTCGGCTGGCGCAAATCTCGGCACTGCGCTGCGCAGCGAACACATCTGGCCGGCCGCGCGCGAAACGCTGTTTCGTCACGCGTTGAAGGTCGGCGGCCGCGCGCACTGGGAACGCTGCCTTGCCCAAGTCGGACGCATCGACCGCATTGCCAAGGGACGCGGCGACGGCGACGCCTGGCGCGAACTGGAACGATTGATCGCGGCGATCGCCGCGCCGCGCCGCGCCGCTGGATTGCTCGCGCCATGACGACGTCCAGGCACGATACGCATGGCTGTCAAAGAGCCCCGGGCAGCCGCGACCGTTCAGCACCGTCCGTTGCCCCGAAAAGCGCCCCCTTGCGCCCTCCGCACACCTTTCCCCGCTGGCGCAGGGGAAGGAACGGCAAATGGCATCACGCTCTGATGTCCCTCGTCGCCATGCACAAGGAACGACAAAGCGTGCGCTGTCCCTTCCCCTGCGCAGCGGGGGCAGGCGCCGCAGGCGGAAGGGGGCGCTTTTTGCGGCCCGTCGCGAGAAGGCCACAACCATGACCCGCCCGCTTGCGATCCTTGGCGGCACCTTCGATCCGATCCACAACGCGCACCTGCGCGTCGCGTGGGAGGCCGCCGAATTCCTCGACGCCGATGTGCGGTTGTTGCCGGCCAGCGTGCCTCCACATCGCGATCAACCCATTGCGTCGGCCGAACAACGCACGGCACTGGTGCGCGCGGCCTTGGCCGGACAGGATCGGCTCACGCTCGACACGCGCGAACTGCGCCGCGAAGGTCCCTCGTACACGATCGACACGCTGCTCGATCTGCGCGCCGAAATCGGCGCCGAACGCCCGCTCGTTCTCCTGGTCGGCGCCGATGCGTTCGCCGAACTGTCGACGTGGCACCGCTGGCGCGAGCTGTTCGACCTCGCCCATATCGGCGTGCTGACCCGGCCCGGTCATGGTGGCACGCCGCCGACCGAGCTGCGCACGAAGATCGCCTCGCGCCGCTGCGCGAGCGCGGCAGCGCTGCGCGAGTCCGCGGCGGGCCGGGTGCTGCAGATTCCAGTCACGCCGCTCGACATCTCCGCCAGTCAGGTACGCGACCTGCTCGCCGCCGGGCGCGAGCCGCGCTACCTGATGCCGGATGCCACGTTCGCGAATCCGGCGTTGCTGGCGCCTTATCGCGGCTAATGCCTGGCGGCCATCAGCGACGTGACGGCCGCTTTTCCGTCCCGCGTCAGGAACGGCAGCAGCTTCGCGCAGGGCACTTCGATATCCTCGCCGCACGCCTGGATCACGCGCGCGAAGTCGGCCGTACATCGCCGCGTCGGGCCGACGTCTGCGCTTGCTATTTCGGCCGCTTGTGCGGCGGTCGTTTCGGCTTGTCGAAGCCACCCGGCTTGAACGAGGGTGGCTTGGGCGAATGCGATTTGCGCTCGGATTTCGACAAATCCGGCTCCTCACCGCCGCGCGTAATGCGCAATTGCTGGCCGGACACCCAGACCTTCTTCAGGTGTTTGAAGATTTCCTGCGGCATGTCTTCGGGCAGGTCGATCAGGCTGTGGTCGTCGCGGATGTCGACGCGGCCGATGTTCTTGCTGTCGAGGCCGGCTTCGTTGGCGACCGCGCCGACGATGTTGCCGGGCTGCACGCCGTGGTCGTGGCCGACCTCGATGCGAAAGGTCTCGAAGCCAGCCTCGGGCGCGTGTGCGCGCTCATTGCGGCGTGGGCGGCGCGTTGCGTGATCGCGTTCTTCGCCGTGATGTGACCGTGGCGGGCGGGTTTCAGTGCGCGCGCGATCTCTCGTCGATGGCCCTGTGAGCTCGTCAGGGATATCGGGACCGGCGCCGCGTGTCCGCTCGTTGTGCGGGGCTTTCTCGAACGCACGTGACGGACGCGGCGAATGGTCGCTCGGCTGGTGCAGTGGCGCATTGCGGCGATTGCGGTCGTCGCGATCGAAGGGGCGGTTCTCGTCGCGGCGCGAAACATCGCGCTGCGGCGGTTTCAGCAAGAACGGCTCTTCGCCCTGGACCAGCTTGGCCAGGGCCGCGGCGATTTCCACCGCGGGCACGTTCTGTTCGCGTTCGTATTGCTCGATCATCTGCTGGAACACGCCGAGCTCGCCGGCGGCCAGGGTATCGGCGATGCGTTGCTTGAACTTGTTGACGCGTTGATCGTTGACCGCGTCGACGCTCGGCAACTGCATCTCCGCGATCGGCTGGCGCGTCGCGCGCTCGATCGACTGCAGCAGGCGCTTCTCGCGTGGCGTGACGAACAGGATCGCGTCGCCGCTGCGCCCAGCGCGTCCGGTGCGACCGACGCGGTGCACGTAGCCTTCGGTGTCGTGCGGAATATCGAAGTTCAGCACATGACTGATGCGATCGACATCGAGTCCGCGCGCGGCGACATCGGTCGCGACGAGGATGTCGATCTTGCCGTCCTTCAATTGCTGGATCGTGCGCTCGCGCTGCGCCTGCAACATGTCGCCGTTGATCGCGCCGGCGGAAAATCCGCGCGCCTGCAGCTTCTGCGCAAGTTCCTCGGTGGCCTGCTTGGTGCGCATGAACACGAGCATCGCGTCGAACGGTTCGGCTTCGAGAATGCGTGTCAGTGCGTCGAGTTTTTGAACACCGCTGACATACCAATAGCGATGGCGGATATTCGGCGCGGTCGTCGTCTTGTTCTTGATCGCGATCTCGATCGGATCGCGCAGATAGGTCTGCGCGATACGCCGGATCTGGGTCGGCATGGTCGCCGAGAACAATGCGACCTGACGCGTCGGCGGCGTCTTCTTCAATACCGCCTCGACATCGTCGATGAAACCCATGCGCAGCATTTCGTCGGCTTCGTCGAGCACCAGCGTGGTCAGCTGCGAGAGATCGAGCGAGCCGCGATTGAGATGGTCGATCACGCGCCCCGGCGTGCCGACGACGACATGGGTGCCGCGCTTGAGGCCACTGAGTTGCGGCCCGTAGCTCTGGCCGCCGTAGATCGGCAGCACGTGAAAGCCCGGTAGTTTCGCGGCGTAGCGCTGGAATGCCTCGGCGACCTGGATCGCGAGTTCGCGCGTCGGCGCGAGCACCAGCGCCTGCGGTTTGGTCTTCGACAAATCCAGTCGCGACAGGATCGGCAGCGCGAATGCGGCGGTCTTGCCGGTGCCGGTCTGCGCCTGGCCGAGCACGTCGCGGCCTTCGAGCAGCCGCGGAATCGTCGCCGCCTGGATCGGCGTCGGTGTCTCGTAACCGACCTCGGCCAGCGTTTGCAGCAACGCGTCGGCGAGGCCGAGGTCGCGAAACGGGGGTATATCGGAGGGGGCCTCGCGGTCCGTTGTAGACATGGGCTCGGGGCGGTCGCGCCGCGTGAGATGAGGCCGCGTAGTTTAGCGTGTCGGGGTGGACTCAGGTCCGATCGCGGGCAGCGGCGTCGCACACGAACCATCGCGGCGTGGTCGTTCGGGCCCCGTGCGACTCCTCCAAACCGCCCGATTGCGCCTATACTGCGGCCGCGCCGCCTGTGGCGTATTGCATTGATGAGGTCGCTTCCACTTGGCTACGTCGGAACAGCGCGCCCGGCCGCGCAAAGCAGCAACGTCCAAGGCCGCCAAGGCCCCCGCAACCCGCAAGCCTGCCGCCATCGCGAAAAAAGCGACCGCCAAGAAGCAGGCAGTGCCCGCAAAGAAGGCGGCGCCACCCAAGCAAGCGTCGACACCCCGCACCAGCAAATCGGCGCCATCCAAAGCAGTCGCCGCACCGCCGCGTGCGCGTACCAAATCCAAAGTCGCGAGATCTCCGGATGTCGCGCAGCGCTTGCGCAGTCTCGTGTTTGGTGCGCTCGATGACCTCAAGGCGAAGGACATCCAGGAAATCGACGTGCGCGGCAAGAGCAATGTGACCGATCTTCTGGTCGTCGTCAGCGGCACGTCGTCACGTCATGTGAAATCGATCGCCGACGAAGTCGTCAAGCAGACCAAGCGTGCCGGACTCCCGCCGATCGGCGTCGAAGGGCATCGCGAAGGCGAGTGGGTGCTGGTCGATCTCGGCGACATCGTCGTCCACGTGATGCTGCCGCGCACTCGCGAGTTCTACGCGCTCGAACGCCTGTGGACGGTCGGCGACGACATGCCGGCGACCCTGGCAGGCTGACCGGCTCACCGCTGCGGCGATGCGCGCTCGCCTGATTTCCGTCGGCGAACGCATGCCGTCCTGGGTCGCCGACGGCTTCGCCGAATACAAGAAACGCCTGTCGCGCGAACTTCCTCTCGAACTCATCGAGATTCCACTCGGCGCACGCGGCAAGGGCCGCGATCCTGCCCGCGCGATCGCCGATGAAGGCGCCGCCGTACTCGCCACAATTCCAAAAGACAGCCACGTCATCGCACTCGATGGCCGCGGCAAGCCGTGGTCGAGCGAACAACTCGCCGAGGAACTCGCGCGCTGGCGGATGGGCGGCCGCGATCTCGCGATTCTGATCGGCGGCCCCGACGGCCACGCGGCCGATGTCCTTGCGCGTGCCGACCAGCGTTGGTCGCTCGGGTCGCTGACCCTGCCGCACATGTTGGTGCGCCTCGTTGTAGCCGAGCAGCTATACCGCGCGACGACGATGCTGGCGGGGCATCCGTATCATCGCGCTTGATGCTTCGAGTGCCTCTCCATGCGCACACCGGTTGGCTTGGTCAGCGGCACCGGTAGCGCGTGATCGGTTCGCTGTTGATGATCAGCCAGAAGCCGTTCTCCTGACCGTCAGCCTTTCAGCCAAAAGGACGTTCGCGACTTGCCTTTGCTGGCCCAGCGTTTCCTTCGAAAGTTCGGCGTAGAGTGCACAATAGCTTTAGCTATCCTGGCGTCAGCTTCGAACTGGATGGGCGGCGGCGACCGGGTGGGTCCGTACCGAGAAGTCCCATGTCGATCACGGATGTATATCAGGGGGCAGTCCATGACTGACGAGACAGAATTCTCCCACCGTTTCCGGAACCCCATGTTGCTCAGGAACTCGGCGTTCGCGCTCGGTCTTT
>PLNP01000044.1:184433-300125 GCA_003142815.1 Rhodanobacteraceae bacterium | reverse complement strand
CGTTGATCGAGGAGGAGCCGCCAAGGCCCTTGCCGCGCGGCCACCAGAGGCGCCGGTTTTCCAGATTGGGCTCCGGCTCGGTCCAGAACCCCCAATTATGGTCGCCCTTGGCCTGGATCAGGCCGCCGACGCCGGCGGGCATCTTCACCATCAGGGACTTGTCGTGGCCGCCGGCTTCGAGCAGCAGCACCCGGTTTGTCGGGTTCGCGCTGAGGCGATTTGCCAGCACGCAACCGGCGGAGCCAGCACCGACAATAATGTAGTCGCAGATCATGGCGTTTCCTGAATCGGCGATTGCGCGAGCGGATGCGGGCGCGCTGGTGCCATCATTTCACAACCTCCACCGAATCGCCGACACGCAATACGCCGCGCCCGCGCGGAATCAGGTTCTGGCCGAACATCACGCCCTTCGAAGTGCGTCGATAGGTCAGCAAGGTGCGCAGCGGTTCGCCGGAGGGATCGAATTGGCCACGCTTGAAATCGACGGTGGTGAACGCGCAACGTCCGCACGGCTTGACCACGTCGAACTCGACCGTGCCGATACGGACGCGCTTCCAGTCATCCTCCGCATGGGGCACGGTGTTCGCAACGACGATACTCGGGCGGAAGCGCAGCATCGGCACCGGTTGCGCGAGGCGTGCGTTCAATGCATCCGGCGCGGCCTGCGAGATCAGCAGCAGCGGAAAGCCGTCGGCGAAACTGACTTCGTCGCCCACCACACCATAGGCGGCGTCGACGGCGCGCACGCAATCCGCATCCATGAACACGAAACGCACCGGTTGGCCGAGGTAGGCGCTGATCCAGGCATCGGCTTGCGCTGTCGCAGGTAGCGCATGCACGGCGCTCTTCCAGACCGTGGTTTCGATACGCGTTTCAGCATGCGGCGGCGCCAATCGCAGCGGCGGCATGCCTGGCGCGGTCAGAGCCAGTCCTTCATCATCCGGCAGCGCGCGGATCAGGGTCAGGCGCGGCTGCCGGCGTCCGGTCACGAACTTGGCGGTGGCGTCGACGACCATCCAACGGCGGTCACCGGCGAGTCCGCGCGCTTCGACCGTGGCCTCCGCCAACGTCAGTGGCGCGCAGGATTTGATCGGATACACGTGAATCGCGGAGAGAGTTGGCCTCATCGCGCGATTATGCCGCGCCGTCTGTTTCGTCGCTTGCGCATGCTAGGCTTTCGGCGCTTCCCGACTGGACCGCGCTTGCCGAATCGCCCCGCCATCCAGCGCCACGAATGGTTCGCCGTTACCGTCGCGTTCGCGTATTTCTTCTGCGTACTGGCCGCGTACTACGTGATCCGACCGGTACGCGACCAGCTTTCCGCGGCGGTGGGTTCCACTGCGCTGCCGATCTTCTATATGGCCACGTTCGTCGCGACGCTGGCGCTGACGCCGCTGTTTGGCGCGCTGGTCGCGCGTTTTCCGCGACGGATTTTCGTGCCGCTGGTGTATCTGTTCTTCATCGCCGGCATGCTCGCGTTCATTCCCTTGTTCCGTATCCAGGACGTGATCGGTGCGCGCCTGATTGGCTCGGTTTTCTTCGTCTGGGTCAGCGTGTTCAACCTGTTCGTGGTGGCCGTGTTCTGGAGCTTCATGGCCGACCTGTTCGATGCCGAACAGGCGTATCGCCTGTTTCCGGTCATCGGTCTCGGCGGCACGCTCGGCGCAGTCGTGGGGCCGGTCATGACCAAGATGCTCAATGCGACGCTCGGTGTGTCCGCGCTGCTGATCGTCTCCGCCGTGCTGCTTGGCGTCGCGATCGCCTGCATCCTGGCGCTATCGCGCTGGTCGCGTCGCCATCCGGTCGCTGGCGATGAAACGCGTGACGAGCGCGTCATCGGCGGCGGCATCCTAGCCGGCGCGATCGAGACGCTGAAATCCCCTCTGATGCGTCGTCTGGCCTTGTTGATGTTGCTCGGCGACAGCGTCGGTACGGTGATCTACGCACTGCTCATCGACTACAGCGGCGCGACTTACGCGACGCGCGAGGCGCGTATCAATTTTTCCGCGAACATCGATTTCTACGCGAATGTATTTCAGGTCGTGCTGCAGCTCGGCGTGACCCGAGCGCTGCTGGTGCGATTCGGTCCCGCGCCGGCACTCGCATTGGATGGCGCGCTGAAGGCGATCATGCTTGCGGGTTTTGCCGTGTTCGCCGGGCCCTGGATCGCGGCGATAGCGGTGGTCACGCGCGCCAGCGCGTACGGCGTATTCAAGCCGGCGGCGGATACTCTGTACACGCGCGTCGACGCACAGACGCGTTACAAGACCAAGAACTTCATCGATACCGCGGTGTGGCGCTTCGGCGATGTCATCGTCATCAGCGGGTTCAACCTGCTGCGCGGACTCGGCACCAGCGTGCCGGGTTTCGCGGCACTGACCGTGGTTGCCGCCGCGAGTTCAGGCTGGATCGGCTGGCGTGCGGCGCATTCGAAGGCGTTGGCTTCAGCGACTACACCAACTCCATCCGAAACGTCTCGCTGATGGATCGTCGCCCCGGCGAACGCCGGGGCCCAGGGTCTTCCGCTGCTGCACAAGTCGCTGGATCCCCCGGCTCGGGCGAAGCCCGGCCCGCCCTGAGTTCGTCGAAGGGCCGGGACGACGAGCGAGGAACCGGATTCTCCTCACCCCCGCGAATAGCTCCACGACTGCACGCGTCCCTCGCGATACCGCATCACGCCATGGAACGGGCGTGGATCGGCATCGAACACCAACGGCAGGAAATGACGGTCGCCCTCCCAGAGCGGCAGCTCGCCGATGCGGTCGAGATCGACCCATTCGAGGGCGCCCTCGGGATTGCGCTCAAGCGGTGTGCCTTCGAAGCGCGTGATGAGGAACACGAAACCGAGCCAGTCTTCACCGTGCTTGCCGAAGCCGGGCCAGTTCAAGGTGCCACGCAGGGCGAGTTCCGTGCATGCAATCGCGGCCTCCTCGCGGATCTCGCGGCGCATGCCGGCGAGTGCGTCCTCGTCCGCATCGAGCTTTCCGCCGAGTCCGTTGTACTTGCCCAGATGCAGATCATCCGGCCGTGCGTTACGATGGATCATCAACACGCGCCGGCGATCCGGCGAGAGCACATAACCCAGGGTGGCGACGATCGGTGTGTAAGGCATCGGCTGCGATATTGCGTCGAATCGGTAATGATAGCTGCCCGCACTATCATCACGTCGAGCGCCGCTCATTCCGGGAATCAGCTTGCGCGCCGCGGCGGCCAACCGACCTTGAGGACACGCGATGAGCATCGAAACGATCTCCGAGCAACGCAGCTTTGGTGGCGTGCAGGGTTTCTACAGACATGCGTCGAGCGAGACCGGCGGCACGATGAAGTTTGGCGTGTTCCGTCCGCCGCTGGTGAAGGATGTGAAGGCACCGGTCCTGTACTACCTTGCCGGCCTCACCTGCACCGAGGAAACCTTCGTGATCAAGGCCGGCGCGCAGCGCATCGCCGCGGAACTCGGCCTGATCCTGGTCACGCCCGACACCAGCCCGCGCGACACCGGCATCGACGGCGCGACCGGCGACTGGGAATTCGGCGAAGGCGCCGGCTTCTATCTCGACGCGACCACACCCGCATTCGCGAAACGCTTCCGCATGTACAGCTACGTCACGAAGGAACTACCGGGCGTGATCGGCGCGAACTTCGCGTCGGCCGACATGTCCCGCCAGAGCATCTGCGGTCATTCGATGGGCGGCCACGGCGCACTGACGATCGCGCTGAGGAACCCCGATCGCTACAAATCCGTGTCCGCATTCGCGCCGATCGTCGCGCTGGGCGAGGTGCCGTGGGGCCAGAAGGCGTTGCCACGCTATCTCGGCGACAATAGGGCGAGTTGGAAAGCCTACGACGCCTGCGCGTTGATCCGCAGCGGCGCGCGGTTCCCCGGCGCGATCCTGGTCGATCAAGGTGACGCGGACAAATTTCTCGAAGCGCAGCTGCAACCCGAACGCCTCGATCGCGCCTGCCGCGACAGCGGCCAAGCACTGACCCTGCGTCTGCAGCCCGGCTACGACCACAGCTATTACTTCATCAGCACATTCATCGAGGATCACCTGCGCCATCACGCACGCGCGCTGGCCGCCTGATCCGATGTCCTGTAGGAACACCGGAAAAAGGTGCAAGCGGCGAAGCCGCGACCGGCGCACGAATACATACCGCCGCGACGGTCGCGCTTGCAGCGCTCCTACAAGAGGCGGCGAAAAGCCGCGTAGTCCTTCCTCAGCCATTCGCAACCGAGCGCAACGCGGGCTTCTCTTGCTTGCGCGCGCCCGCGGCGAGTTCGGACGAGTCGAAATCATCGACCGAAATGAACTCGAACGTCGCCGCGCGCACGCGCGTCAGCAGTTCGCATTCGGCCGCGCTGAGCACGCCCTTGGCTTGCGCGTCGGCGAGTTGCGCGGCGTAGTCGTAACCGGCCAGTTCACCACCCTTGACCGCCTTCAGGAACTTGCGTTCGACCGGTTCGGCGGTGATCACGTCGGGCAGCAACTGGTTCATGCGGCCGATCGGATTGTTCGCACTCGGGGTCAGATAGATGCCGGCTATCAAACGACTGCGCGCTTCATTTGGTGCGGTCAGGAGTGCGGCGATACGGTGGCCGAGGCGATCCGACGGCGGTACTTCGCGCAACCCGAACGGGAACACCAACACGCGCAGCAACCATGCGACCGGGCGCAACGGGAAGTTGCGCAACACGCCGTCGAGCGCTTCCTGCATGCGATAGACGCAATCGTGGAACGCCCACGCGAGCAACGGCTGGTCGGTGACAGGGCGCCCCTGATCCTCGAAACGTTTCAGCATCGTGCTCGCGATGTAAAGGTTCGAGAGCACGTCGCCGAGGCGCGCGGACAGTTTTTCCTTGAACTTCAGCTTGCCGCCGAGCACCAGCATCGAGGTGTCGGCGACCAGCGCGAGCGCGGCCGCATAGCGATTCAACTTTCGGTAGTAGCGCTTCGTGTAGGCGCTGCCGGGCACGCGGCCAATCTTCGCGAACGTGAGGCCAAGCACACAGCTGCGCACCGCGTTCGAGATCGCGAAGCCAATGTGCCCAAACAGGGCGGCATCGAAGGCCTTCAACTTCTCGCTGTAGTCGGCAATGTGCAGCGCCTGCATTTCCTTCAGGACATAGGGATGGCAGCGGATTGCACCCTGGCCGAAGATCATGAGACTCCTCGTCATGATGTTCGCGCCCTCGACCGTGATCGCGATCGGCGCGCCCTGCCAGCCGCGTCCGATCCAGTTGCCGGGGCCGAGGCTCACACCCTTGCCGCCGTGCACGTCCATCGCGTCCTTCGCGATGTCGCGTGCGCGTTCGGTCGCGTGATATTTCGCGATCGCCGACGGCACCGAGGGTTTCTCGCCGCGATCGACTGCGGCCGCAGTTTCCTGGGACAGCGCGCTGATCGCATACGTGTAGCCACCGATCCGCGCAAGCGCTTCCTCGACGCCTTCGAAACGGCCGATCGCGACGCCGAATTGCTTGCGGATGCGCGCGTACGCGCCGGTCGCGGCGACGGCGCTGCGCGCGCCGCCGGCGATGTTCGACGGCAGCGAGATCGCGCGCCCAACCGACAGACATTCGACCAGCATGCGCCAGCCCTGCCCGGCCATGTCCGGGCCGCCGATCAGTTGCGCAAGCGGCACGAACACGTCCCTGCCACGCACCGGCCCGTTCTGGAACGGGATGTTCATCGGGAAATGGCGGCGGCCGATCTCAAGGCCGTGGGTGTCGCGCGGCAATAGCGCGAGGGTGATGCCAAGGTCGGCCTTGTCGCCGAGCAACTTGTCCGGATCGTGCATGCGGAACGCGAGGCCCACGATCGTCGCGACCGGCGCCAGCGTGATGTAGCGCTTGTCGAAGGTCAGGCGCACGCCGAGCACGTTCGCGCCGTTCCACTCGCCCTTGCAGACGATGCCGTAATCGGGGATCGAGGTCGCATCGGAGCCGGCATACGGGCCGGTCAGCGCGAAGCAGGGAATCTCGCGGCCATCGGCGAGGCGCGGCAGGTAATAATCCTTTTGTTCCTTTGTCCCGTAGTGGACGAGCAGCTCACCCGGACCGAGCGAGTTCGGTACCGCGACCGTGGAGACCAGCGTCGTCGACATGCCCGCGACCTTCTGCAATACCGCCGAATGTGCGAGCGCGGAGAAACCGAGGCCACCGTATTCCTTCGGAATGATCAGGCCGAAGAATTTGTTCTGTTTGAGGAACGCCCACATCTCGGCCGGCAGGTCGGCCAGCTCATGGCAGATCTGCCAGTCATCGACCATCGCGCAGAGTTGTTCGACCGGACCATCGAGGAACGCCTGCTCCTCGACCGAGAGTTCGGGTTTGGGCAATTTCAGCAACTTCGACCAATCGGGCTTGCCGCTGAACAGTTCGCCCTCGAAACCGACCGTACCGGCTTCGAGCGCGATCTGCTCGGTGTCGGACAACTGCGGCGTGACCTTCTGGAACGCGGCGAGCAAGGGCGCGCTGATCTTCCGGCGCCTAAAGTCGGCGAGATTGAAGGGGACCGCGAACAACGCCAGCACGATGAGCGGAATTGCCATCGCGAGCCATGAAGAACCGGCGACGAAACCGGTCGCGACGATCGCGATCGCGGTTGCGATTGTCCATGCGCGCAAGCCAACCCGCAGGTAGGCACTGGCGAGCGAAACGATGAGTGCAGCAAGAAAAGGAAGGACAGCAAGCACGTTCATGACTCCTTGCCCGGAAACCTGTTCGAACCCGTGAAGCACCGCCACGCAGGGACGATACGCGGGAACGCCATACGCACAAGTATGGAGTGCCGTTCGCCGACAAGTCAACACGTGAGCGTATGGAAACTATGCTTTTGATCGGAATGGAAATATTGCTCCGGGCTGCGCCCGTCAAGCTTTCAATCGTCAAGCTGCTCCGGCACACTGCCAGGATGCGTGTGCGCGCGACGAAATCCGAACCCAAAAACCGCTTGTCCGCGGCGGATTGGGAACAAGCTGCTCTCGACACGCTGGCCGAAAGCGGCGTCGCCGCGGTCGCCGTCGAAGCGATCGCGCGCCGGCTCGGCGTGACCAAGGGCAGTTTCTACTGGCATTTCGCGACGCGCGACGCGTTGCTCCAGGCTGCGCTCGAACGCTGGGAGCAGAGCGACGAACGAGACGTGCTGACTCCGATCAAAACCGTCGACGATCCGCGCGAGCGCGTGCGCGAGCTGATTCGCCAGGTCAGCTACAAACGGCCATCGCATGCAGTGTTTGCAGCGCTGATCAAGGCGCTGGATCAGCCGCTGATCGGGCCGGTCATCGAGCGCGTTTCGCAGCGACGTATCGAGTTCGTCACCGCGGCGTTTCATCAGGCCGGTTTCGACGCGACCACGGCAGCAAACCGGGCTCGCCTCGCCTATTCGGCGTATGTCGGCTTCATCCAGCTGGCACAGGTCGCGCAGCCCCGCATGAGCCACGACGAATTCGAAGCCTACATCCGCGACTTCATCGACATCCTCATCCCACGTTGACGTGCGGCATCGCCGCGTGCGGCGCTTCGCCTTGCAATGACCGCAACGCGCCGCTACCGTCGTTGTTCCCTTCTTATTTCACGGCGCTCACCGCGCCGCCATGCCATGGCCAGCCAACTCGATGCCTTGAACCGCTGGGTCGACGAAGTCGCGCGACTCACCCAACCAGACGCGATCCATTGGTGCGACGGCTCCGACGAGGAAAGCCGCGCGCTGACCGCGCAGATGCTGGGCGACGGCACCTTGGTCGCGCTGAATCCGCAGACGCATCCGAACTGCTATCTGCACCGCTCGAACCCGAGCGATGTCGCACGCGTCGAGCAGCTGACCCTGGTCTGCACCAGGAACAAGGACGACGCCGGTCCGAACAACCACTGGATGGAGCCGGCCGAGGCGCACAAGAAGATCGATGCGCTGTTCGCCGGCTGCATGAAGGGCCGCACGCTGTACGTGATCCCGTACTGCATGGGCCCGATCGATTCGCCGATCTCGCGCTGCGGCGTCGAGATCACCGACAGCCCGTACGTGGTCGCCAACATGCGTCTGCTGACTCGCATGGGCGCGCCCGCGCTGGCGCGCATCGAGCGTGAAGGAAAGTTCGTCAAGGGACTGCATTCGGTCGGCGAACTCGATCCCGAGCGTCGCTTCATCATGCATTTCCCCGAGGAACTCTCGATCAAGTCCTACGGCTCGGACTACGGCGGCAACGCGCTGCTCGGCAAGAAATGCCACGCGCTGCGCATCGCGAGCTGGCAGGCGAAGAGCGAAGGCTGGCTCGCCGAGCACATGTTGATCGTCGGCATCGAGAATCCCGCCGGCGAAACAACCTATGTCGCTGCAGCATTTCCGTCCGCCTGCGGCAAGACCAACCTGTCGATGCTGATTCCGCCCGAGGGCTATCGCAAGGCCGGCTGGAAGGTGTGGACCGTCGGCGACGACATTTGCTGGATGACGCCCGGCGCCGACGGACGGCTGTGGGCGATCAATCCGGAAGCCGGCTAT
Source organism: Rhodanobacteraceae bacterium (assembly GCA_003142815.1). Classification (GTDB taxonomy): domain Bacteria; phylum Pseudomonadota; class Gammaproteobacteria; order Xanthomonadales; family Rhodanobacteraceae; genus Dokdonella_A. The sequence goes on along the minus strand of PLNP01000044.1, from coordinate 291,630 downwards.
TTCGGCGTCGCGCCCGGCACCAGCAAGACCACGAATCCGAATGCGCTGGCGACGATCCAGCACGACACGATCTTCACCAACGTCGCGGTCACTGCCGACAACCAGCCATGGTGGGAAGGCCTGCCCGGCACGCCGGCCACCGACTGGCAGGGACGTCCCTACGACCGGGCCAACGGCCCGGTCGCGCATCCGAACTCGCGCTTCACGGTATCGGCCAAGCAATGCCCGAGCTGGTCGCCGCAGGCCGAGGACGCGCAGGGCGTGCCGATCTCGGCGATCGTGTTCGGCGGTCGTCGCCCGTCGCTGGTGCCGCTGGTGTTCCAGGCCCGCGACTGGACGCATGGAGTGCTGGTCGGCACCGCGATGGTCTCGGAGACGACCGCCGCCGCGACCGGCGCGGTCGGCGTGCTGCGCCGCGACTCGATGGCGATGAAGCCGTTCTGCGGCTACAACTACGGTGACTACTTCGCGCACTGGCTGTCGCTCGACAAACCCGGCGCGACATTGCCGAAGATCTTCCACGTGAACTGGTTCCGCAAGGGCGCCGACGGCAAGTTCCTCTGGCCCGGCTTCGGCGACAACCTGCGCGTGCTCGAATGGATCATCGGGCGCTGCGAGGGCACTGCGCACGCGGAGGAGACACCGATCGGTTTCGTGCCGGGCAAGCGTGATCTTCATCTCGAGGGTCTCGACATCGACGATCACTCGCTCGATACACTGCTTGACGTCGATACGGAAGGCTGGATCGACGAAGTCGCCGACATCGGCCGCTATCTCGATTCGTTCGGCAACCACACCCCGGCTGCGTTGAAGGCCGAGCAGCAGCGTGTTGCCGAGGCGCTCGAGCGGGATGACAAGCCTGCGCGCAAGGCCGCCGCTGGTTGACGGATAGCATCGCGACTTCACGCAATAGCGCCCCCTTCCGCCCTGCCCCTCGGCCGCCCGAAGGCGGCTTCAACCTTCCCCGCGCGCGGGGGAAGGGAAAGCATGGGCCACCGTACGTCGCATCGTATTGTGCTTCTCCTTCCCCTGCGAAGCGGGAGAAGGTGCGCATCGGGACATCGTGGCGATTTTCCTCCCCCTGCGAAGTGGGGGACAAAACGGCAGGACTGCCGTTTTGAGCAGCGAAGCTGCCCGGCGGGCGAGCGCCATGGAAGGCGCGAGTTCACGTGCCCGAAGGGCAGAAGGGGGGCAAGCACCGAAGGTGCGCAGGCGGAAGGGGGCGCGTTTGTCCTCTGCCTAAACCCTGCACTGCTCCCGCGCATCCAAGCTGGCAAGATGAGCGCCTGCCTTGCCGTGCCCCTGCCGATGACCGATGCGCCACGGACCGAAGTCGTCGAAGCGGCCGACACCGACTTGGTCCGGCGCGCCCGCAGGGGCGACATGCGCGCGTTCGAGACGCTATATCGTCGCCATTCCGGGTGTGTGCATGGCGCGGTCTGGCGGCTCAGCGGGATGAACGAGGCACGCGCCGAGGAGCTGACCCAGGAAGCGTTCATACGCGCCTGGCAGAAGCTCGACAGCTTCCGTTTCGAGAGCGCGTTCTCGACCTGGCTGCACCGGCTCGCGGTGAATGTCGCGTTGATGGACCTGCGCTCGCGCGATCCGGAAGACACGGTCGAGAACGACGTGCTCGAAGCGGCATTCGATCCGGTCACGCCGTTCTGCGCCGGCGAGCGCGCCGACCTCGAACAGGCGGTCGCGAAACTGCCGCCGCGCGCGCGTGCGGTGCTCGTGCTGCATGATGTGGAAGGCTGGAAGCACGAGGAGATCGGCCGCGAACTCGGCATGGCGGTCGGCTCGTCGAAAGCGCAATTGCATCGTGCGCGCGGTTTGCTGCGCACGATGCTCGGAGAGCAGACATGACGGACTTTGAAATTCAGCGCCGCCTGCGCGATTTGAATACACCGCGCGCGCCCCAGACTGACCTGTGGGCCGCGATCGCAACCCGCATCGCTGCCAGCGAACCGATGCCGGTCGCGCATCGACGCAGTCGCTGGCTGCTGGCCGCCGCCGCCACTGGCTTGCTGCTCGCGGTCGTCGCCGGCGCGCTGGTGCTCGGCGTGCGTCAGCAAGACCTCGCGCAAGACATGGCGGCGACGGACGCCAATGCACTCTCGCCGAAGACGCAGCGCGTCTCGCCGCGCGATGCGCAGGACTTCTCGCGCGCGCCCGGCGGCGATCCGCGCCTGGTCGGCGCGGCCGTCGTGCTCGACGCCGCGCATGCGGAACTCGAGCAGGCGCTCGAACAGCGTCCCGACGCGGTGTTTTTGGTCAGCCTGCTGAACCACACGAACGCGCGGCGCATGAAACTCGATCACTATGGCGCGAGCGCCGGTTGATGCCTGGACCACACGCATGAAACGCCATTCCACGTACCTGCTGCTCGCGCTGCTGCTGGTCGCTGGCGACGCACTCGCCGGCACGCCGATCAATGAAAGTCGCGCGGTGAACACGGATGCGCGCATCGATGTGTCGAACATCAAGGGTTCAGTCACGGTCAGCGCCTGGGACAAGCCCGAGGTCGCGATCAGCGGCACGCTCGGTGACGGCGCGAAAGGTCTCAGCGTCGAAGGCGGCGCCGACCACCTGACGATCAAGGTGCAGCCGCCGGACCAGCAGGGCTGGTTCAGTTGGGGCGCCGACACGCGCATGGGCGATACGCTGCTCGACATCAAGGTGCCAAAAGCCGCGGAGATGAAGATCGAGGTGGTCAGCGCGAACGTGAACCTGTCCGGCGTCGCCGGACGCTCGCTCAAGGTCGACGGCGTCAGCGGCAAGTTGCGCCTGGACAGCGCTGCGAAGGAAGTCGAGCTCGGCAGCGTCAGCGGCAACATCGACCTCACCGGCACGGCCGATCGCGCGCATCTGGAAACGGTATCCGGCAACATCCGCACGCGTCGTCTCAACGGCCAGATCAAGTTCGAGACCGTCTCCGGTGACATCGATGCGGAAAGCGGCAGCTATCGCGAGATCAACGCAGGCAGCGTGTCCGGCGATATCAACCTGCGCGGCACACCGGACACGAACGCACGCATCGACGTCGAGACGATGAGCGGCGACGTGCATCTCTACCTGCCGGCCGCCGCGTCGGCGCGCCTGCGTGCATCGAGCTTCAGCGGCAGCATCCGCAGCGATTTCGGTGCGGTGAAAGAACCGGACCACGGGCCGGGCAGCAGCCTGGAGGCGACCAACGGCGCTGGCGCCGGACAGGTCAAGATCGAGACCTTCAGCGGCGATATCGAGATCCGCAGGCAATAGGTCGCTCGCCCTCTGCACCACTGGCTCGCTGGAAGTCTGAGCGCGTGACACGCGACGACGACGGCTCGCCGCAACCCCCGGCGTCATTTCTGCTCTGAAGCCGCGTCGATGGCTTGCCGTCGCCCCCGCCAGGTTGCTTCCGTCTGCGGCTTGACGAACAGCGCGGTGATCTCAACATGCGCGGCCTTCGCATTCTTCTCGATGCGGTCGATGCAGGCCTCGATCTGCGGCGTCGTCAACGAATCCTCGAATTCGGCACTCAGCGCGGCGACGACCTGGTTCGGGCCCATCTGCATGGTAAGCACGCCGTTCGCATGGCGCACGCCGGGGTCGGCGCCGGCGATTTCGAGAATCGATTCGCGCACATGCGGGTGTGCGGGTTCGCCGATCAGGAGGCTCTTGCTTTCGCGCAGCAGCAGGATCGCTGTCGTGGCGAGCACGATCGAAATGCCGATTGATGCCGCGCCGTCGAGCCGCGGCATATCGAACAATTGCGCGCCGAAGACACCGACGAACGCGATGAGAAGTCCGAGCAACGCGGCGCTGTCTTCGAGCAGGACCGTGAACGTGCTCGGGTCCTTGCTGCGCCGGAACGCCTCGAAATAACCGAGATTGCCCTTGCGCGCGCGGAACTCTCTTAACGCGATCGACCACGATGTCCCCTCGAACAGCAGTGACACCCCGAGCACGATGTAGTTGACCAGCGGATTCGCAATCGGCTCCGGCTCGCGCAAATGCATGACGCCTTCGTAGAACGACACACCAGCACCTATCGCGAGCACCATCAAGGCGACAATGAAACTCCAGAAGTAGAGCTCGCGCCCATACCCGAACGGATGGGTCTCATCCCGCGGCGCCTTGGCGCGATGCAGGCCGTACAGCAACAGCAACTCGTTGATGCTGTCGACCAGCGAATGCACGCCTTCGCTGAGCATCGCCGAGCTGCCGGTGACGGTCGCGGCGAAGAACTTGCTGACCGTGATCAGCAGGTTGCCGGCGAGGGCGGCGTAGACGACGGTGCGGGAACCGGAGTGTGAGGACATGGTCGATGGCTACACGCGCAGGTATTTCTTCTGGCAACACTCGCAGAAGAAGCTGCGGCGATGCGTTCTGCCGAGATACGCACGCTGGAAAGGAACATGGTCGCGCGGGCAGACACTCTTGTTGTGGACGAGCCAGTGCTTGCGCAGCACGAGTGCCTTCTTCCATTCCAGGACCTCGAAGCTGTATTGGCGCGCCTCATCGAGGAGTTCGCGCAGCTTGCGCGCGGGCAGTGCGCCGTTCTTGGACAATGGATGCACGCGGATATCGAACAATACTTCGTTCTTGATGATGTTGCCGACGCCGGCGAACACGTCCTGATCCAGCAGCGCATCGCAGACAGGCACGCCCGGCATCGCGCGCAACTTGCGGCGCGCAAGCGCGGGGTCGCACTGCTCGGGCATCACATCGGCGCGCCAGTCGTAGAGATCGTCGAGATCGCCTTCGAGGTAACGCACCGAACACGCGTAGAAATTGAGCTCGCCGTCCGCGAACCCGAGGGCGAGCCGCAGCGGCGTCTCCTTGCGCTCGTCGATGCGATAGCTGCCGAACATCAATAGATGGATGCGAATCGAAAAGCCTCCCAGTTCAATCGGGAACTGCTTGCCGAAGCTGCGCAGCGCGACGACGCGTTCGCCGACCAGGCGTGTCTTGGCGACCTTGCTGTTGCCTTCGGCACGCAGGATCGTCTGGCCCGCGAATCGGGCGGCCTGTTCCTTCAGGATCACGATGGACGGCCCTTCGGGCATCGAGCGTCTCGTCGGTGGCGTACGCAAGGCGCCTATTCTGCGCATCCGTCCAGCACGGCAGATGAACGCGCGGCGCGGTGTTGACGACTCCGTTAGCCCTGCGCGCGGTTCGCCGTGCTGCTGACCGTGTTGTCGATCGGTTCCGCCCGCATCATGGCGTTGCCGGTGATCCTGAGGTCGCGCTAGAAATCCTTGAACAGGCGCCTGCGAGAGAGCGACCGCGGCTGTGCCGCTCCTGCAAAAGCGATGGCGCTAGCGGCTACGGATCCCACGGGGCGTGCTCTTCTACAGGAGCGCTGCAAGCGCGATCCATATTTGCCCGCTCCCATTGAAAACGCGACCTTCACCGAAATGACGGGCGGGGCAGAGCCTGCCCCCTCACCCAACTCTCATCCCCGAGCAAACTCGGGAAGAGGGCTTGCATATCCTAGCGACATCAGCCTCAATCTGCGGTCGCGCGTTGCGCCCTCAGCGCAAGCACATCGCCGAGCAGCGCCTGCGCGGTGATCTCGGGTCCGGCGCCCGGTCCCTGGATCACCAGCGGTTGCGCGCGATAGCGCTGTGTGGTGAATGCAAACAGGTTGTCGGTGCCGGCGAGCCGCGCGGCCGGATGCGTCGGCGCGACCTCGGCGAGTCCGACGCGCGCATTACCATGCTCGTCGAGCCGGGCCAGAAAACGCAGCACTCGCCCTACCCTTTCAGCCTGCGCACGACGTGTTTCGAGCGCGGCGTCGAGCTCCTCCGCGCGTTCGAGAAACGCCGCCGTATCAACATCGCGCAGATGCGCCGGCACGAGGCTTTCGACCTCGACCTCGGCGATGTCGATCGCGTGGCCCGCACTGCGCGCGAGGATCAGCAGCTTGCGCGCGACATCGGTGCCGCCGAGGTCGATACGCGGATCCGGTTCGGTGTAACCGAACGCGCGCGCCTCGCGCAGCAGGACCGAGAACGGCCGATTGCCATCGAACTGGTTGAATAGCCAGGACAGCGTTCCCGAGAACACACCTTCGAGCGCGATCAAGCGATCGCCACATTCGCGCAGGCGGCGAAGTGTCGACAGTACCGGCAGGCCGGCACCCACCGTCGCCGCGTCGCCGTACTCGACCGCGCCGCGCACGCTGGCACCACGCAATGCGTTCCAGGCCGCCAGGCTTGCGCCGGTCGCGGCCTTGTTTGCGCTGACGATGTGGTACCCGGCCGCGAGCCAGTGCGCATGCCGTGCGGCCGCATCCGCCGATGCGGTCGCGTCGACGACGACCCGACGTGCCGAGCCGCTTGCATCGAGCGCCCCGAGCAACGCGGCGTCGTCACGAGGCCGCGTCGCGACCGCCAGCAACGCGCGAACCTGCGCCGGCACGATGCCGCGCGGATTCGCAATCTGCCGCTGCGAATTCGCCGCGCCGACCAGATAGAGGCCGGTCGCCGCGGGCGTCGCCAGCAGACGCAGCAATGCACCGCCGACGGCGCCAGTACCAAGCAGCACCATCGCGGCGTCATGCGTGCGCGCCGCGAACTTCGGCAATGCACTCATGCGCGCACCTTGCGCTGCAGCGTGAGCGATGAGGCACGCGCAAGCGCGGCCTCGAGATCGGCGCACAGATCCGCAGCGTCCTCGATGCCGACCGAAACACGCAGGAGCGAATCGCTGATGCCCGCGTTGCGCCGCGCTTCGGGCGCCATCGACGCATGCGTCATCGTCGCCGGGTGCGCGATCAGGCTCTCGACGCCGCCGAGCGATTCGGCGAGCGAGAAGTACTGCAGCCCATCGAGGAACGCCTCGATCGCGTCGACACCGCCCTCGAGCTCGAAGCTCAGCATCGCACCGAACCCGTCCTGCTGCTGCGCCGCGAGCGCGTGGCCCGGATGCGTGGGCAAACCGGGCCAATAGACGCGCGTCACCGCCGGATGGCCTTCGAGCAGGGCAGCGACGCGCGCGGCGTTTTCCTCGTGCGCGCGCAGGCGGGGGACCAGGGTGCGCAGTCCGCGCAGGGTCAGGAAACTGTCGAACGGCGCGCCAGTCAGACCGAGGCAGTTCGCCCACCAGCCGAGCTGGTCGGCGGTTTCCTTGTCCTTCGCGATCACCGCGCCACCGACCACGTCGCTGTGACCGTTGATGTACTTCGTCGTCGAGTGCACGACGATGTCCGCACCGAGCGCGAGTGGGCGCTGCAGTGCCGGCGACAGGAAGGTGTTGTCGACGACGCAACGTGCGCCGACCGCGCGTGCTGCCTGGGCGACGCGGCGCACGTCGGTGATTCGCAGCAGCGGATTCGACGGTGTTTCGATCCAGACCAGATCCGGCTTCTGCGCGAGCGCGTCGGCGAGCCTGGAGGGATCGCTGAGATCGGCGAACACGACGCGGAAGCGCCCTTTCTTCGCCCACGCGTCGAGCAGGCGCCAGGTGCCGCCGTAGCAGTCGTGCGCGGCGAGCACGAGACCGCCGGCCGGCACCAGTTCCAACACCAGCGCGACCGCGGCCATGCCGCTCGCGGTGACGATCGCGCCGACGCCTTCCTCGAGGTCGGCGAGCGCAGCGCCAAGCTGGTCGCGGGTCGGGTTGCCGCTGCGCGAATAGTCGTATTGGCGTTTGCGCGCGAAGCCCTCGAACGTGTAGTTCGTGCTGAGGTGCAGCGGCGGCACGACCGCGCCGTGCTGCGTATCCGATTCAATACCGGCGCGCACCGCGCGTGTACAGGATGAAGCACTCATGCGCAGACTCCGGTTGGGTTCAGGATTTCCTGCAGCAGCGCGCCGATCTGCGCGTCCTCCTTCAGGAACGCATCGTGGCCATAGCGCGAGTCGACCACGTGAAGCGTGGCTGGCGCGCCGCAGCGGCGCTGCAGCTCGCAGATGTCGGCGAGTGGCACGATGCGGTCGGAAACGATGCCGATCAGCGCGGTCGGCACGCGGATTTCTTCTGGCGCGATCGCGTGCAGGTCGATCGATTCGGACAAGGCGAGAAAGCGTTCTGCGCTGAAAAGCTTCACAAAGCTCGCGCCAGCCGCCTTCAGCCAGCCCTCTTCGGCGAAACGATAGCGGCCACCCTCGAAGGTCGGCGCCTCACCGCAGCGTTCGGCGAACTCGCGCTCGCCACGATAGGTCGTCATCGCGAGACGGCGCGCCAGGTCGAGGCCAGCGCTGGTGTCACCGAAGCGCTCACCGAGACGCACGATCTCGCGTTGCAGGTTGCGCACGGCGATGCTGAGCGGATGCGCGCGATGCGCACCGGCGATCGCGACCAGCCGGTGCAAGCGCTGCGGATGACGCGCCGCGAACGCAAGTCCGACCATCGCGCCATACGATGCACCGACGAATGCGTGCACGCGGCGAATACCGAACGCGTCCAGCAACGCGGCAAGCGTATCCGCCTGGTCCTCACTGGCAATCGCAAGCGCGTCACCGAGGTCGGAGCGATCGAGCCAGTCGATCGAGAGCACCCGCAGGCATTCCGTGTCGATCGCGCGGTTGGGCCCGACGATCGCGTCCCACCAGCCACTGCTCGCGCCGGCCAACGATGAAGCATTGCGGTCAGCAGAAATGCCGCCCTGCACGATCACGACGGGTGCGTCGGCCGCGCCGCGCAGCGCCCAGCGCACGCGCACATCGCGCATACCGTCGGCGTACTTTGGGGCCAGACGGATCATGCGTTCGCCGCAAGTGGCGCTGAAATCCAACGGGCTGCACCCGGGAACGCCGAACGAAACGTGGCTGCGCCCTGTCTCAATGGCGAAGGCGTCGGTCTGCAAGGTCATTGCGGTTCTCCTGTTCGCCCATCGGGCCGCGAAGAACCGGAAACGGATTGCAACGCCGCGCCGGCACGGGGTGCGCCAGCGGATGCTGCAACTCATCTCTCGGCGGACCGCGCACATGCGCGTCCCCGCGGGAGTTGGCACCGTGGCGGGAAGCGAATCCCGCTGGTTGCCCCGGCGTCAAAGGGCCTGTCCCTCAGCCGGTCTTGATGAGCAGTGCGCGCACTCTAGCGACGATACTTCCTCACGTCAATAGCCTTCTAGCCGTCTATACGTCTTTTTTCTCGTGAAGACGCGCGACCAACGGAACAAACCGGCCCCAACCAGGCGGCACCCGTGGATTCCGCCAAATTGGTATCATTGATTCTTTTCCTTCAACAACTTGCCGTCATGCTCGACCACCTGACCGAAACCCGGCGCCGTCGCACCTTCGCGATCATTTCGCATCCCGACGCCGGCAAGACCACGCTGACCGAGAAATTGCTGCTGTTCGGCGGCGCGATCCAGATGGCCGGCTCGGTGAAGTCGCGCAAGGCGGCGCGCCATGCAACGTCGGACTGGATGGCGCTGGAGAAGGAACGCGGCATCTCGGTGACGAGTTCGGTGATGCAGTTCCCCTACTCCGAATACATCGTCAACCTGCTCGACACACCCGGCCACGCGGACTTCTCCGAGGACACCTACCGCGTGCTGACTGCGGTCGACTCGGCGCTGATGGTGATCGACTGCGCGAAGGGCGTGGAGGAACGCACGATCAAGCTGATGGACGTTTGCCGACTGCGCGATACGCCGATCATGACGTTCATCAACAAGCTCGACCGCGAAGGTCGCGCGCCGATCGAGCTGCTCGACGAGGTCGAATCGGTGCTGAAGATCCCGTGCGCGCCGATCACCTGGCCAATCGGCATGGGTTCGCGCCTGAAAGGCGTCTATCACATGCTGCTCGACGAAGTGCACATCTTCGAACCAGGCAGGAATTTCTCGCGGCAGGATTCGACGATCTTCAAGGGCCTGAACGATCCGGTGCTTGCCGAACGCATTGGCGCAGCGGCGCTCGACGAACTGCGCGAAGAACTGGAACTGGTCCAGGGGGCTTCGCATCCGTTCAATCTCGATGCCTATCTCGCCGGGCGCCAGACGCCGGTGTTCTTCGGCTCGGCGCTGAATAATTTCGGCGTGCAGTTGCTGCTCGACTTTTTTGTCGAGCACGCGCCTTCGCCGAAGTCGCGCACGACGACGACGCGTACGGTATCGCCCGAGGAAGAATCGCTCGGCGGTTTTGTGTTCAAGATCCAGGCGAACATGGATCCGCAACACCGCGATCGCGTTGCGTTCCTGCGCGTCTGTTGCGGGCGCTATGACGCCGGCATGAAGATGCTGCACGTGCGCACTGGCAAGGAAGTGCGCATCGCGAACGCGTTGACCTTCATGGCGTCGGACCGCGAAATCGTGGAAACCGCGTATCCGGGCGACGTGATCGGCCTGCACAACCACGGCACGATCTCGATCGGCGACACCTTTACTGCCGGCGAGGCGCTTTCGTTCACCGGCATTCCGAACTTCGCGCCGGAGCTGTTTCGACGCGCGCGCCTGCGCGATCCGCTTAAGATGAAGGCGTTGCAGAAAGGTCTGGCGCAGTTGTCGGAAGAAGGCGCGACGCAGTTTTTCCGCCCCTTGATGTCAAACGACCTGATTCTCGGCGCGGTCGGCGTGTTGCAGTTCGAAGTCGTCGCGTATCGTCTGAAGGACGAGTACGGCGTTGAATCGACGTTCGAGAACGTCGGCGTCGTCACCGCGCGCTGGGTGCGCTGCAATGACGCGAAGAAGCTGGAGGAATTCCGCAGGAAGAACGCGATGAATCTTGCGATCGATGCGACTGGTGAATTGGTCTATCTCGCGCCGACCCGGGTCAACCTGCAGTTGACGATGGAGCGCTGGCCGACCATCACATTCGACGCGACGCGCGAGCACGCCAGCACCGTCGAGACGGCTGCCTGAAAACAAGAACGCCCGGCTGAACCGGGCGTTTCACCAGCGTCTGGAACGACGCTCGGGTTATCCGAACTCAGCCGGAGAAATGGCCGCGGAATAACTCGTCGCCACGTCCACCGTTTCTGTGTTCTTGCTGATGGGCGTCGCTCGACGACGAGAAAATCACATCGTTCGACGCGAAGATGCGATCCGATGCCGACACGCTTCGCGTCGCGATCACCGCATGCTGCTGCGCACCCTCGTGGTGCCACGACCACAAGCCGAGCGCGACCGAGAGACACGCCGCGATCCCGCCAGCCCAGCGCAGTCGATGGACGCGATGACCACGCCGAGCGCCGGCGGCCACGCGCTGCTCGCGCACGCGCGCGGGATGCGCCGAACGGCCACGCTCGCCGACGTCTTCGGCCAGGGATTCCGATGCAGGCTGCAGCGCATGCAGCATGCGCGCGAGATCGGCGTGCGGTGAGGACGCCGCCAAACTCGCGACAACGCGGTCGCGACGCGCGCTGTCGATCTCATCGGCGCTGGCAGACCCCCCCGCAGCGACGGCGACCAGATCAGCCGAGTCCACGGCGGGCTGTGCACGTTCCGACATCAGGCGTCGATAAAGGCGGGAAAGCGACATCTCGTTCATGGCAGCAGTCTTCAAGCATCAGTCTTCAAAATCACCGTAACCCAATTCGCGCAGGCGGCCTTTCAGTTCCTCCAGCCCACGCGACACCAGTTTCCGTGCCGCCTCGGCCGAGGGAATTCCGGCCAGGTCGGCGATTTCCTGCAGGGAAAATCCCTGCAGATGCAGCGCGATCGGCAAACGCCGACGCTCGGGAATCTCGGCCAGGCAGCGCTCCAAGCCCTGCATGCGTTCAACATCGCCGGCGCTCCGCTCGGGCCCGACCGGCCCCTCGCCGAGCTCGGCAGGTTGTTCGTCGTCTTCCTCCGGCAACGGCTCCGTGGCGCGGACTTGCGCCCGCCGCAACGCGTCGATGACCGTGCTCGCAACGACCCTCTGTACATAAGACGCATGAAAGGCCCCGGACCGGTCACGCTCGAGCGCATGCCACAGCCGAATGCGCACTTCCTGCTCGACATCGGCGAGATCGATGCCATGCTTGTCCAGGCCATACGTCTTCAAAAGGACTTTCACCCGCGCGCCATAGGCACGGAACAGCTCTTCCAGACGGGCATGGACGGGATCTTGGGGCGAAGGCATGACGGGAGCGGCAACGCGGGTCGGCTATGCTCGTCGACGCGGCGCGCCAGTGCAAGAGATCGCGCGCCAGACCCGCTGTGCGCCGATGCGTGGCACCCAGCGTAAACGCCGGTGTGCCGATCGGTTGCCTGATATCAGGCCACGCTCTGCAGCAACGGCGGCAACGGACAATGCAGGGCCGCGCAGATCGTGCGCAGGAGCTCGGCTTCGGCGACGCTGACCATCCCGTCGGCGCTGATCGCGCGCGTCAATGCGTGTACGACCAGTTCCTTGCCCGCCGGTGCGAGGAGGTCGAGCTTCGGCAACGCGCGATCGAGCGCGAACGCCCACTCGTCGGGCGGCGCATACGTGGCCGGCACATCCGGCAACACTTCCTGCAGACCCAGCACGTACGCGCGTTGTGCGGCGGCCGCGTCGTCATGGCCGTATTTCGCGACGATTGCGAGCACGTCCTTCAGCTCGACCGCGACCTCGGGCAATTTCGTGCGACCGATCACCTGCGTCGCCGCCGGGTTGAGCGAATCCATGACCTGCAGGCCAATCAGGCGCGCCAGGCAATATTCGTCGAGAGTGACCCGGCGATCGGCATCGATCAACTGCCGCAACACGATCATGAACGTGGTCAACTGCGTGCGCGGACGCCGACGCAGGGCCGGGAACGCAAGCGCGGCGAGCGGCAGGCGCTGCATCGGATGCAGGTCGGCGAGGTCTGCGGCGAGCCCTTCGACCGCGGCGCAGGTCCCCGGGTCGTAGTGCGCGCGAAGCAGATCGAGCTGGCCCGCGCGAACATCCGTTTCGTCGTTGAGCAGCAGCGCGAACACCAGCGCCATCGCCTGTTCCGGCTGCCACGCGGCTTCGCGCAGGCGATCGGGAATCGTCGCATGAATGTGCCGCGCGGCGGCGCGATCGTCATTGCCGAGATTGCCAACCTGATGGGCAACCGCCTGCGGCGACAGCCGCACCTTGGCGCCCGCAGCGGGCAATGCGGAGGCCATCGCCTCGCGCGTCGGTGCCACCGCCCCAACCGGCGCGAACCCCGCAATCGAGATGTCCGCGCGCGCGCTTTCACTTGCGCTGTCGCGCACCAGGCGCGGCTGTGACCACGCGGCGGCGATGGCCTGGAATTCCTCGACGCGAAACGCGGGATCCAGACGCAGGATGCGCGCGGTGAGCGGTGGATGCGTCGCGAATAGCGCCGAGTACCCGACCCCGTCGCCAAACAGCATGTGCGCGACTTCCTCGGTATCGCTGCTGGCAAGCCTGGATCCCTCGGCAAGGCTGCCGAGCTTTTTCAGCGCGCCGGCGATGCCGTCGGTCTGGCGCGTGAACTGCACGGCCGACGCGTCCGCGAGAAATTCGCGCTGGCGCGAGATCGAGGCCTTGATCACGCGGCCGAACACCACGCCGATGTAGCCGACCGCGAGTAGCGCGATGCCGAGGAACACGAAGCCGCCGCTGTCCCGGCTGCGGCCACGACTGGAAATTTCGGCGATCTTGCGGCCAATCGTCGCGACTACGAGAATGCCGAACACGACCCCGATCAGACGGGTATTGAGGCGCATGTCGCCATTCAGGATGTGGCTGAACTCGTGCCCGATCACGCCCTGCAATTCCTCGCGCGTGAGCTTGTCGAGCGCTCCACGAGTGACGGTGACGGCGGCGTCAGTCGGCGCGTAGCCAGCGGCAAACGCATTGATGCCGACTTCGTCCTCGAGCACGAAGATTTCCGGCACCGGCACGCCGGCGGCGATCGCGAGTTCCTCGATCACATTGCGCAGGCGCCGATACGCAAAATTACCGGTGTCGGTCGGCACCGGCACCGCGCCGAGCTGACGCGCCACCACGCCCCCGCCGCCGCGCAGGCTCGCGGTGCGATACAGCGAACCGAGTCCGATCACGAGCACGACGAATGCGCTGACCGCGAACAGACCGCCCCAGCCAACGCCGCCATTGGCGTGACTTGCACTGCCAATGCCGAGCGCGACGACGAGCACGCAATCGATCGCCGCGACGATCGCGACAACCGCGAGCGCGAACAACCACAGCATGCGCCGCGTCTGTCGCCGGGCCTGATCCTGATGCGCGAAGAAGTTCATGGTTGGGGACGCGGCGAAAGGTCGGACCATAGGAGCGCTTCGGCCGTGATGCTTTCTTTCTCCGATGGCGCAGGAGCAGGAGCATCGCGGCTGAAGCCGCTCCTACAGCCGCTCCTACGAAGACTTCGGCATCATCCGGTTCCGGGCACGAGAGAATCAGCTGAAAGAAACCTTCGGCACGTCGCGTTTGGTTTCCGACTCGATCTTCAGGGGTTCGGCGGGCAGGAACGCGAACATGTTCGCCACCATGGAGCCGGGGAACATCTCGCGACGGTTGTTGTACCCCATGACCGCGTCGTTGAAGGCCTGGCGCGCGAACGCGACCTTGTTCTCGGTCGATGTCAGTTCCTCGCTGAGCTGCATCATGTTCTGGTTGGCCTTGAGATCCGGATAGGCCTCGGACAGCGCAAATAGACGGCCAAGCGTCTGCGTGAGCGCATTGTCCGCGCCGGAAAGTTGCTGCATCGCGGCGGCATCGCCGGGATTGGCCTTGGCGGCGGACAAACCCGATACCGCGGAGTTGCGTGCCTGGATCACCGCTTCGAGCGTTCCACGCTCGTGCGCCATGTAGGCCTTCGCGGTTTCGACCAGATTCGGGATCAGGTCGTAGCGACGGGTCAGCTGTACATCGATCTGCGCAAATGCGTTCTTGTAGCCGTTCCGCCCGTTGACCAGCCCGTTGTACAGGCCAACGACGAACAAACCGATGCCAATCAGGATCACCATCAGAATGATCAGGCTCATATTTACCTTTCCTTTTCGCGAAGTGGCTAGAATCGATGCGTTTTGAGGATAACACGAGGGTCATCACAGACCCCGGAGATCGCATTGAGCCGTACCCAGCATATTTTTGTCGCACTGCTTGGAGCACTCGCAGTCGCGTTTGCCGCTTCTGCCGGCGCCGCCGACAAGGCGAAGAAGCCAAAGTCACCGCAGCGCATGCACACGACGCACAGCGCGCCGAAGGCGACGACCTCGGCGACCGCGCACAGGAAACGCGCAACTCTCGCATCGAGCAAGGCCGAGCGCGTGACCGCCCGCCATGGCGGCAAGTTGGCGGTGCACGCGCGCAGGCCCATCATGTTGGCACCGATCGTCATTCCGGTGGCCGACGCACGTGATGTCTCGCACAATGCCGCCGGCATCGCGCGCGAGTTCGACCATTGGCTCGACAACCTGGAAGCGTCGAACGACGTATCGGGCCTCGCCGCCGCGATCGTCAAGGACGATCAGGTCCTGCTCGAACGCGGCATCGGGTTCGCCGACTACCGCACGCGCAAGCGCGTCTCCGGCGACACCGTGTTCCGTCTCGCGTCGCTGTCGAAGGCGTTCGCGACCGCGCTGACTGGTTTGCTCGTCGAAGACGGCCGGCTGAGCTGGGGCACCCGGATCGCCGGCATGCTGCCAACATTCACGCTCAATGATGTCGCCAGCGCGCAGCGGCTCACCGTGCGCGATATCCTCAGTCATCGCGTCGGTCTGCCGCACAATACCTACGACAACCTGCTGGAACATAATGAACCGTACGAGTTGATCGTCGACCAACTCAAGGATGTGCCGCTGGCTTGCCCGGTCGGCGACTGCTATGGCTACCAGAACATCGCATTCAGCCTGATCGGCGACGTCGCCTACGCGGCGACCGGCGACTTCTACTCTCACTTGGTAGGCAAACGCATTTTCCATCCGCTCGGCATGAACACCGCGACGTATGGTCGCGATGCGCTCGAAGCATCGAAGAGCTGGGCGCGGCCGCATCACCGCACCGGCAGCGGCTGGGCGCCGTTCGCACCGAACGAGAGTTACTACCATGTGCCGCCCGCGGCGGGCGTCAATGCGAGCATTCGCGACATGGAGCAATGGTTGATCGCGCAAATGGGCGGCCGCCCGAATGTCCTGTCGCCCGCGCTGCTCGCCGAACTGCACGAGCCGCTGGTCGAGACCGCGCGTGAGTTGCATGCGTCGTCATGGCGGCGTGGCCGGCTGAACAACGCGCAATATGCGCTCGGCTGGCGCATCTACGACTACGCCGGCACGACCTTGGTGTTCCATGCCGGCGCCGTGCAGGGCTATCGCGCGATGATCGCGTTCCTGCCGAAATACCGCTTCGGCGCGGTCATGCTGTGGAACTGCGAATCAAGCACACCGGCCGGGCTCATGCCGATGCTGCTCGACCGCTATCTCGGCCTGCCCGAGGTGAACTGGGCCGGCATCGACAACGATGCAAGTCCCGACATCGGCGGCGGCACGGACTGAAAGGCACGTTCGCGTTTTTGCCCAAAACTGACGCCCCGCGCGCGGGGCTGACACGTTCCTGCCGCACATGGCGACAGGTCAACCGTGCGAGCGCCAGCCGCGATCGGGCCGCGGCTGCCTGTTCCCGTATCACTGGCCCAGCTTGAAGTCGATGCGACGCCGCAAGGTTGACGCCACCGGCTGGCCATTTTCGAGTCGTGGCTCGAATTTCGCGTTCTTGATGGCGCTCAATGCTGAGTCGTCGAAAACACGCGCCGACGAATTGAGAACCTTGGCGTTCTGCACCGAGCCGTCCGCCGCCACCGTGAATTCCACCTCGACGGTGCCATCCTGACGGTTGCGCGCAGCGGCAGGCGGATAGGCAGGACGCGGCGGGGTGACGACGCGCACATCCCGTGTCTCGCCGACCGGCGCGGCCGGGGCCGGAGGCGGCGCCGCACTCGGAGCTGGCGTCGCGCCCGCGACCTTCGGCTTCGGCGCCGCTGCGGTCGTGTCTGCCGCGGGAGCCGCCGCAGTTTCCGCGGGCGTCGCCGCGGCCGGTTCAGCGGTCGTCGGCGTCCCTGCTCCCGGTGCTTGCTTCTGGGCGATCAGTGCAGCCGCCGCCGTAGCCTTCTGTGCCAGCTGCTGCTGATCGCGGTCGTTCTGCTTCTTCTTCGCGTCGAGTTTGCTGCGCAGGATCGTCAGCGTGTAATTGCTCGGATCGGCCTTGGCCAACAGGCCGATGACCCGATTGGCTTCGTCGAAATTGCCTTCGTTGATCTGTTCCTGGACGCTGTCGGTCGCGAAAGGAAACAGCTCGCGCAATGCGTCCGTCGCACTGGAATCCCCCGGCTGCTTCTCGAGAACCTTGAGGTAATACTCCAATGCGTTGTTGCCGGGAGGCGACGCCACGCGCTTGTCGCCCATTGCCGCGCGCGCTTCCTTGAAGAGCTGGCCGACGGTGAGATCCGCGGCCGGGACCGGGGCAGTCGCCGCCGGTGTGCCCGGAGCCGCCGTCGTCGCGAGCCGGGTCACGGCAACCGTCGGTGCAGCGCCACGTTGGCCGAGGAACCACCAGGCAGCAAGCGCGACAACGGCGACCAGGATCGCCGCGATCGCGAGCTGGGCCATAGACGCCGCGCCGCGCATCCGCCAGCGGGGCCTGAGCCGGTTCCCTACCGGTCCGCTGCCGCATGCGTCGACCGCCACATCGCAATTACCGAATGAATTCATCTGATCGCCCCCCCCGAGTTTTGGATGGTACGCGCTGCAACGATTGCCGGGCGCAACGCAAAGATAACGCATTTCAAAACGCACAATGCGTGCCGCTCGCAAGACCCGCCCGACGCGACACGATGCAAACCGTTCAGTTTTGACTGTTTAAGCTGCCAGCACATTCAGCGAAAGCGTCCGGAAGCGTCGATCGGACGTCGCACGACCGACCCACGTCGCTGATGCAGCCGCTCAACGCGTAACCCACCCGCAACATCGAGGATTCGACCATGGCAAGCGTACGTGAAGTAAAGCAGCCTCTGGATGAAACCAGCGAGCAAAGAACCGGTAGCACCGAAGAGAGCAGCGAAGCCGCTGACGGCGAGTTGCACAACCTGCGCGCGAAACTCCGCGCGAATGGAGCCCGGCTTGAGGATGATCTGCGCGACGCCGGCGCGCGCTTCGCAGACGGCGCGAAGAAGTTCGGCGAGGCAGCGGCAGAACAAGTCCGCGAAAACCCCTTGGCCGCCTTCGGCATCGCGTTCGCGGCGGGCATTGTGGTGTCGCGCTGGTTGCGCAGGCGCTGATATGGAAGCGCCCGAGGCGGCAGCACAAGATGCGCCGCAAGACGGCGCATTCGTGTCGGCGCGCATCGCAATGGAACAGGCGGTGCGCGTCGCCGAGGCGGCGCTGGCGCTGCTGCGCGCCGAATTGCGTCTCGCCCGCAGCAGCGCGTTCGTCTTGATCGGACTCGGCTTTGCGTTGATATTTCTCGGCGTCGGCGCGTGGCTCGCGACCAGCGCGGCGATTGCGGCTGCGATCTATCAGCTGACCGGCAACGTGTTCTACGGCATCGGCAGCGTTGCGCTGGCAAACCTCATCGGCGTCGGCGTCGTGCTCTACGCGATGCGCGGCTGCTGGCGTGATCTCGGCATGCCGCGTACGCGCCGCATGCTCAGTCGCATCGGACATGCACGCACGTGAAACTCTTGATCCGCCGGCGTGACGCAGCCCTTGCCGAACAGCGTCTGCGGCGCGAGCGCGACATCTGGCATATCGAGACAACAACGATACGCGCAAGGATCGCGAGGCATCGTGCAGCGTTTGCTGCCGGCGGGGGGTTGGCGAGCGGCCTGCTGTGCGGTCTCGTGCCTCCACGCTCTGTGGCGCGACTTGGACGTTTTTTCGCGGGCACCGTTTCGTTTGCACTGCGCACGTCGATCGGCGCGATGCTCGTCGAAGGCGCGACGCGCCGCGTGCGCGCCGAGGCACCGCCAGGGCCGCCCGAAAATGCCGTGTAATGCGTGCGCCACGATCGGCAACGCAAGCGGCCGCTGCACGCGATCGCGATTCCGTGGAGCGTGATTCCCGCTGGAACCAAAGCCCGCTCGACGCTGTGGCACGGCGCAGGAATCAGTGTCCGAACGCGCGTGCAAGCGTCGCCGGTTCGCGATTTCGCGGCCACGTTGACTCGCACCCGGCGCGTGCACGTCGATGCGCACGGGCGAGCATCGGCCGAGTGGAGTGAGTAGACAGGGGAAAGGGTATCGCGGGAGGCTTCGGAAATACTCTCCCTGCGCTGGGCTTATCCGCAGGGAGAGCTAGGGACTTCCGATTGTTGCTATTGCGGTGTTGCTTGTTACCAGCATCACTTTATCTGCTGACCGGATTCGCACCGTATCGGCGCGAATCCGGCAGCCAAGTCCGGCACGCAAACACCGCGGCCGGGTTGAAGGCAGGCCTTACTTGGCCTTCTTTGCAGCCTTCTTGACGACCCTCTTCGCAGCTTTCCTGGCTGCCGGCTTCTTGGCCGCGCCGGTCTTGCGAACCGTGGCGGTCTTGGCTTTGGCGGTGGTCTTCTTTACCGCTTTCTTGGCCGCTTTCTTTGCGGGTTTCTTCTTTGCAGCTGCTTTCTTCATAGCCATATCGCGTCTTAACTCCTCGTCAGTTGGCAGTGGTTGCCCAGTAAAAGCGTGAAGGAATGCTTCACACAGCAAATCGCTGTTGGTGGCGTGGCGCAGGTTACCGACTTGGCGACGGGTCCGTTCATCGGAAACAAGCTTGAGAACATGAAACGGAACCGACACCGTGATCTTCTTCACCGACCCGGCTTTGGTGCCGTGCTCAATGTATGGGGCGATGAAGCGGGCTGCAGTCATGATTCACATATTTGTTTGTCACGCCGACGCAGAAACTATTACTGTCGCGCGCACGTGTCAACAATTTTCTTAGAGGAAACAAGCAGTTCCCACACGACTGCTGGATGTCGAAAGGGCCTCCGGAAAGCTGACAAATGGGCGCTTCATCCACATTTATTTTGAGACGTCTAGACGTCTATACGTCCCAATCATATACTTGTTTAGGCTCAGGCAATAAGCCCGGAGAGCTATACGTGACGCGGCTTTCCGGGTCTCGACGAACAGCAATGGAAACGCGGCCTGGAAATTCAAGGCGGCGGAAAAACGCGGTTGCAGCGTCATGCGCGAATGCGCGTTCGGTTCGGGTCGCACGACCCAACGATGCATGAACAGCAGACAAAATATTTTTTCGATCAGGCGATCGCGCGACGTAACGCGTCGACGAAACGGTCGAGATCCGCGCGCGTCTTCGTCTCGGTCACGCACACGAGCAACGCATCACCGAGCTCTGGAAAGTCTTCGCCGAGCGCGACGCCCGCGACAATATTTTCCTTCGCGAGGACCTCGACGATCGTCGTCGCCGGCTTCGGCAATTCGATCACGAACTCATGGAAGAACGACCGCGCGAACAATGCACGCACACCTGGAATCGCGATGACCATTTCGTGCAGTGCGCGCGTGTTCGCCATGCTGTTCGCGGCGGCACGACGCACGCCTTCGGGACCGAGCATCGCCATCGTGATCGTCGCTGCGGTGACCAGCAGACCCTGGTTGGTGCAGATGTTCGAGGTCGCCTTGGCGCGACGGATATGCTGCTCGCGCGCCTGCAAGGTCAACGTGAATCCTTCCTTGCCTTCGAGGTCGGTGGTGCGCCCGACGATGCGACCCGGCAGCTGGCGCACGAATTTCTGCTTGCAGGCAAGGATGCCGAAGTACGGACCGCCCGACGACAATGGCACGCCGAGTGGCTGACCGTCGCCACAGACGATATCTGCAGCGGTCGCTCCCCATTCGCCCGGCGGCTTCAGCGCCGCGAGCGACAGCGGATTGACGATGCCGATGACCAGCGCGCCGTTCGCATGCGCCCAGTCGGTCAACGCGTCGACGTCTTCAAGCACGCCGAAGAAATTCGGCTGCGCAATCGCCAGCGCAGTGAACGCACCGAAGTCTTGGCTGGCCAGCCATTCTGGCGAGATGCCGCCGGCCATGTCGCCTTCATGGCAGAAATCGAATTCGACGACTTCGATGTTCTGCAACGCGACGATCGTGCGCAGGGTCTTGCGGTAGGCCGGATGCACGCTGCGCGGCACCAGCACACGGCGCGGCCCTTTCTTTGCGCAGCGCTCGGCCATCAGCACGGCTTCGGCGAGCGAGGTCGCGCCGTCGTACATCGACGCATTGCTGACGTCCATGCCGGTCAACCGCGTCATCATCGTCTGGTATTCGTAGATCAGTTGCAGCGTGCCCTGGCTGGCCTCGGCCTGGTACGGCGTGTAGGCCGAATAAAACTCGCCGCGTGAAACGATCGCCCAGACCGCGGCCGGAATGTGGTGCTCGTACGCGCCCGCGCCGGCGAAGTTCAGCGGCGTGCCGTCCTCTGCGGCGCGCTCCTTCATCAGCCGCGCGACCTCCATTTCCGAAAGACCCGGCGGCACCTTGGCCAGCGCATCGATCTTGAGCGCAGCCGGGATCTCGTCGAACAGGTCGTCGATACGGGCAACGCCAATCGCTTTCAGCATCGCGCTGACGTCGGCTTCGGAGTGTGGAATGAACGGCATGGAGTTCTACTCGCGATTCGGGGTTCTGCTTCTATTGAGGAGTCCGGCTATGCATGGCCGGCTTTTTTCGCGGGCGGATCCGCGTTCAAACGAACAAAAGACAAGGGCGCGCCCACCGCGCGCCCTTGCATGCCCTCACGCGCCAGCGCGTGCTGATGCGATCAGTGGTCTTCGCTTTCGATCAGCTCGGCATACGCGTCCGGATCGAGCAGCTCTTCCTGCTCTTCGGCGAGATTGTCGGGCTTGATCACGAAAATCCAGCCATCACCGTATGCATCTTCGTTGATCGTCTCGGGTTTGTCCGGCAGTGCCTCATTGACCGCGACGACGGTGCCGGAAAGCGGCGCATAAACGTCCGACGCCGCCTTTACCGATTCGACGACCGCGCACGCGCTGCCCGCCTTGACCGTATCGCCGATGCTCGGGAGTTCCACATAAACGAGGTCGCCGAGCAAGCCTTGGGCATGATCGGAAATACCGACCGTGACCGTGCCCTTGTCTTCGACACGTGCCCATTCGTGGGATTTCATGAACTTCAGATCGCCGGGAATTTCTTGCATGGCTCAAGTCCTGGATGTGGGCAGCAGATGCGGATTCTAGCAATGGAAACGCACGCGCGCGAACGGGTACTTATACGCCGGCGCCGGCTTTGCCATCGCGCACGAACGGGTACCTGACCACGCGCACCGGCACCAGCTTGCCACGAATGTCTGCCTGCAGCGTGCCGGAAGAACCAGCCGGCACGCGCGCAAACGCGATCGACTTGCCGAGCGTCGGCGAGAAGCTTCCGGAAAGAATCTCGCCATCGCCGTTCCGCGTGACCACGCGCTGGCCGTGGCGCAGCACGCCTTTGTCGTCCATGACCAGACCGACCATCACGCGATGACCACCATCGGCCTTCTGCTTTTCGAGCACGCCGCGGCCGATGAAATCACGACCCTCGTCGAGCGTGACGGTCCAGCCGAGATTCGCTTCCCACGGCGTCACCGTCTCGTCCATGTCCTGGCCGTACAGGTTCATGCCGGCTTCGAGGCGCAGCGTGTCGCGCGCGCCGAGGCCGGCGGGCGCGACGCCGGCATCCCTCAGACGATTCCACAGGCTGACCGCTTGCGCTTCCGGCACGATGATCTCGAAACCGTCCTCGCCGGTGTAGCCGGTGCGCGCGATGAACAACCCGTCGCCCTCGGTCGCAACGAACTTGCCGATCTTCGCGGCCTTCGCGCGCGTTTCCGGCATCAGCAGGCCGAACACCTTGTCGCGTGCGTTCGGGCCCTGCACCGCGATCATCGACAGATCGGCACGCTCGGTGACCTTCACGTCGAACGCCCTCGCCTGTTTCCCGATCCAGGCCAGATCCTTGTCGCGCGTCGACGCATTGACTACGACGCGGAAGAAATCCTCGGTCAGGTAATACACAATCAAGTCGTCGATCACGCCACCCTGCTCGTTCAGCATGCACGAGTACAGCGCCTTGCCCGACACCTTGAGCTTGTCGATGCTGTTGGCGAGTAGATGGCGCAGGAACTCGCGCGTGCGCGCGCCGTGCAGGTCGACCACCGTCATGTGCGAGACGTCGAACATACCTGCATCGCGACGCACCGCATGGTGTTCCCCGATCTGCGAGCCGTAGTTGATCGGCATGTCCCAGCCGCCGAAGTCGACCATCTTCGCGCCGAGCGCCCGGTGGGTTTCATTGAGGATGGTCTTGTGGGTCATGGTGGCGATCGAGGTTTGGGGCGCGCATTATCGCGGGAAGGGGCGGTGATGTCTCCGCCGCGGTGGCAACCACCCCGTTCGTCGTCCCGGCGAAAGCCGGGACCCAGTGACTTTCGCTCCGTGCTCATACGCTGGTTTATGGCAGGAGCAGGCATCCATGCCCTTTTCCGCTCGCCTCCCAGGCGAGCGGGTTACTTTCTCTTGCGTGCCACGACGGATACTGAGATTGTCTCCAAGAGAATCGTTTGTGATCAGCACCTGCGTATCCTCATACGCAGTTCTTAGTAGAAGATCGGCAACTTCCATGGCGGCCCCTAAAGATTCACGCCAGCAATGCTAGACGACTGATTTGACGCGCAGCGCGGTTCCGTCGACAGCGACAACTTCGACCTCACTCCCCACCGGCAAATCCGGCCCCTCGGCCAGCCACGAGCCGTCGCCCACCTTGACCTTGCCGCGGCCGTTGACGATCGGCTCGACCAGGACGAAACGCTGGCCGATCAGTTTCTCGCCGCGGCGGTTCAGCAGCGGCTGGTCGTCGCGCTGCTCGGCGAGTGGGAGGATGAACTTCCAGTAGAGCGCGCAAGATGCAATCGCAAGGATTCCAAACAGAAGCGCCTGCACGATTGCCGGCAGCGTCGGCGCGACGAGCGCGACGAGGCCCATCAGGCCCGCGGCGATGCCGATCCAGAGCATGAAATAGCCGGGTGCGATCATCTCCATGGCAATCAGCACCAGCGCGAGCAGCCACCAACCATAGTTGTTCACGAGATTTTCCATCAGCTCAGCACCGCAGTAGGGCAATCGTGATGATTCTTCGTCATTCCGGCGAAAGTCGGAATGACGATGGAGGCGTTCAGCGAACCGACGGTGGTGGTGGTGATGGTGGCGGCGCCGACACACGCGGCGGCGCCGGCGGTCGCGGCTGCCCCTGCTCGGACAACGCGTTCTTGGCCAGCTCGGCAATACCGGCCATGGAACCGATGATGCCGGTCGCCTCGATCGGCAGCAGCAGCATCTTCTGGTTCGGCGAATTGGCCATCGCCTTCAAGGCCTCGACATACTTGTTCGCGACGAAGTAGTTCAACGCGTTGATGTTGCCGTTCGCGATCGCCACCGATACGAGTTCGGTTGCCTTCGCTTCGGCCGCGGCCAGGCGCTCGCGTGCCTCGGCCTGACGGAACGCGGCTTCCTTCTCGCCCTCGGCGGCCAGAATCACCGATTGCTTCTCGCCCTCGGCCTTCAGGATCGCGGCCTGGCGGAAGCCCTCGGCATCCAAGATGTTGGCGCGCTTCTCGCGCTCGGCCTTCATCTGGCGTGCCATCGAGTCGACCAGATCGCGCGGCGGCTGGATGTCTTTCAATTCGATGCGGGTGACCTTGAGGCCCCACGGATGCGTGGCCTCATCGACCACCCTCAGCAACTTCGCGTTGATCTCGTCGCGCTTGGAGAGCGACTCGTCGAGGTCGAGCGAGCCGAGCACGGTACGGATATTGGTCATGATCAGGTTGATGATCGCGACTTCGAGCTGGGCGACCTCATAGGCCGCCTTGGCCGCGTCGAGCACCTGGTAGAACACGACGCCATCGACCTTGACCACCGCGTTGTCCTTGGTGATCACGTCCTGCGAGGGCACGTCGAGCACCTGTTCCATCATGTTGATCTTGCGACCGACGTTCTGCATGACCGGAATCAGCAGATGGAACCCGGGCTCCATCGTATGCGTGTACTTGCCCCAGCGCTCGACCGTCCACTCGTAGCCTTGCGGCACGATGCGCACGAGCTTGTAGAGGATGATGACCACCACCGCGACAATGATGATCGGCAGGATACCCAAGCCCATGATGCCCACTCCCTGATGATGATGGCGCAAGTATAGGCGAGACCGGAGCATGCGGCGGAAGCCGTGCGCGAGAAACCCGACGCCATCACTGCGCGATTTGCGTTTCGGACCGACGGCTATCGACCCGCCTTTCCGCTTCGCGCATTTCGCCCGTTTGCGGCAGCACCAGGGTCACCGCGAGCCGGAATGACGAGAAGAGTGTCGTCAGACCCGGAGTCAACGCGATCACGCGCCGCTCTCGATACCGAGTTTGTCCATGCGCCGATACAAGGCCTGCCTCGACAAGCCGAGTTCGGCGGCCGCCTGACTGATCACGCCACGAGCATTTTTCAGTGCCGATTCGATCATCTCGCGGTCGGGCTCCACGGCCCGCGCGATGCATCCCATGTTGTTCCCGCGCGCTACGACGAGTCCGAGATCATGCGCGGTGATTACGCCGCTCTGGCAAAGCAGCGCGGCGCGCTGAAGCACGTTCTTGAGCTCACGCACATTGCCAGGCCACGCATGACCGACCAGCACGCTGCGCGCGCTGTCGTCGAGGGCAGCGCTGCCGTCAGCCCACGCGAACCTCGTTAACCCGCATCGAGCTTTTGCCAACGCAGGTAAGCGGCATCGAGCTCGGCCTGCAGCACCGCGAGTTCATTGTTCGACGCGACGATCGCCGCGCTGTCCTGCTGGTAGAACGCGGGCTCCTGCATCTTCGCGCCAAGATCGGCGATCCGCGCTTCGAGCGTCTCGATCCGTCGCGGCAGCTCGTCGAGTTCGCGTGCATCCTTGTAGCTCCGCTTGGGCTTCGCCAGTGCGGTCGGAACCGCTGACGCAGGAGCGAAGAATGCGTCATCGGCGGTAGCGCGCTCCGCTTTGCTCGGCGCCGGCACCGCCTGGCGCAACCAATCGGTGTAGCCGCCGAGGTACTCACCGACGCGGCCGTCGCCTTCGAGTGCGAGCGTGCTGGTCACCACGTTGTCGAGGAACTCGCGGTCGTGCGAGACCAGCAGCAGCGTGCCGGGATAACTCGCGAGCAGTTCTTCGAGGAGCTCGAGTGTCTCGACATCGAGATCGTTGGTCGGCTCGTCCATGACCAACAGGTTCGACGGCTTCGCGAACAGCTTCGCCAGCAGCAGGCGATTGCGCTCGCCGCCGGACAACGCGGTGATCGGTGCGCGCGCGCGTTCCGGCGAGAACAGGAAATCCTGCAGATAACCGAGCGCGTGCTTGCGCGCACCGTTGATCTGGATGAACTCGGCACCCTCGGAGACATTGTCGAGAGCGGAGAGGTCCTCGCGCAGATGGGTGCGATGCTGATCGAAATACGCGATCTCGAGATTCGTACCGAGGCGCACATCGCCCGCTTGCGGCGCAAGCTCGCCGAGTAGTAGTTTCAGCAGCGTGGTCTTGCCGGAACCATTCGCGCCGATCAGACCGACGCGATCGCCGCGCTGGATCGTCGTCGTCAGCCCATCCACGATGAGGCGGCCGCCATAGCCGAAGCGGATCTTGTCGACGTCGATCACGCGCCGCCCCGACGCCACCGCCGCACCAACCTGCAGCTTCGCATTGCCGCCAAGCTCGCGCCGCTGCGAGCGCTCGCGGCGCATCGTTTCCAGTGCGCGCACGCGACCTTCATTGCGCGTGCGCCGCGCCTTGATACCTTGACGGATCCAGACTTCTTCCTGCGCGAGCTTCTTGTCGAACAGGGTGCGCTCCTGCGCTTGGGCATGCAGGCGCTCCTCGCGACGACGCAGGTAGTTTTCGTAGTCGCCCGGCCAACTCGTTACCTGTCCGCGATCGATCTCGACGATGCGCGTCGCCAACGCGCGCAGAAAACTGCGATCGTGGGTAACGAAGACGACGCTGCCGGAAAAATCCAGCAGCAATTGTTCCAGCCAGGCGATCGCCTCGATGTCGAGATGGTTGGTCGGCTCGTCGAGTAACAGCACGTCCGGATCGACCACCAGCGCCCGCGCGAGCAGCACGCGCCGCTTCAAGCCGCCGGACAACTCCGAAAATTCCGCGTCCTCGCGCAATTGAAGGCGCATCAGCACCTGGGTCACGCGCTGGTCGAGATTCCAACCGTGCTCGGCGTCGATCCGCTGCTGCACCGCGCCCATCTTGTCGGCATTGCCGGGCACATCGAGATGATGGGTGAGCCGATGGAATTCGGCCAGCCATTCGCCGATGTGGCCGAGCGCGCCGGCGACGATATCGAACACCGAACCGGCCACGTCATGCGGTACTTCCTGGGCCAGGCGCGCGACACGCACGCCACCTTGCACGCGCACCTCGCCATCGTCGGGACGAATCTCACCCGCGATCAGTTTCAGCAAGGTCGACTTGCCGGCGCCGTTGCGACCAACAATGCAGATACGCTCGTTACGTTCGATCGCGAGGTCGACGTGTTCGAGCAGCAAAGGACCACCGACCGAATAGTCGAGGCTGACAAGATTGACCAGGGACATTGCGTGGACGGAATCAGGATCGCGGCGCGTATTGTGCCTTGAATGCCAAGCGGAGCTGCGCGTTGGAATGATTGGTGAGTCGCTTGATTCACCTACATGAGGCAGCGGAGACATGTTCGGCTCACGCGTCACACGCGGCCAGCGGGCGCGGAGCTTCACGCCGCCCGACTACGCAGTTCCCCGCGCCGCGCAGCCAGCGCCTGTTCGACGACCTCCCATCCCGCATCGGCGCAATGCGCACGCTCGCTGAGCACGCGTCGATACGCGCGCGCACCAGGCAGGCCCTGATACAGGCCGAGAATATGCCGGCTGATGTGTTGCAATCGATCGCCGCGCGCGAGATGTGCCTCGATGTACGGATGCAGCCGCGCAAGCACCTCGTCGCGATCGGGCAATGACGTGCCGAACAGGTCCGCGTCGATCTCGGCGAGCCGGTACGGCTCGTGGTATGCGGTTCTTCCGAGCATCACGCCGTCGACGTGGCGCAGATGCTCGCGCGTTTCGGCCGCGCTGGTGACGCCGCCGTTGATGATGATCGCGAGCTGGGGGTGCTCGCGCTTGAGGCGATAAACGCGCTCGTAATTCAGCGGCGGCACCTCGCGGTTCTCTTTCGGCGACAGGCCCTGCAACCATGCCTTGCGCGCATGCACGATAAACACGTTGCAGCCGCATGCGTGAACCTTGTCCACGAATTCCGCAAGCCCGGCATATTCATCCTGATCGTCCACCCCGATCCGACATTTCACCGTGACCGCCGCGCGCGTATGCGCGACCGCATCGCGCATCGCCTCGACGCAGTCCCCGACCAGCGCTGGCTCGCGCATCAGACACGCACCAAAGCGCCCCGACTGCACACGATCCGAAGGGCAGCCGACATTGAGGTTGATCTCAATATAACCGAGCTCCGCGCCAATACGTGCCGCCGCGGCAAGTTCACCCGTGTCAGAACCACCAAGCTGCAAAGCGACGGGCTGTTCCGCTGGATCAAAACCGAGCAGCCGCGCGCGATCGCCATGAATCACCGCCGGCGCGGTAACCATTTCCGTGTACAGCAGCGCATGCGGCGAGAGCAGGCGATGGAAGTACCGACAGTGGCGGTCGGTCCAATCCATCATCGGGGCAACCGAAAATTTCACATCCCTCTTGATATCGCGGCTACTCAACTGACTCGGTCCGGGTATCGCCCATCAGCACGGATACCGGCTGCAATGATGGAAGGTGCTGGCAGAGGATCCGGAAACACGCAAGCAAGGGTCCGGCCAGCAATACGCCGATGATGCCCCACAACGAACCCCACATCAGAAGCCAGATGAAAACGATCACCGGGTTGATCGCGAGGCGACGACCGATCACGAAAGGGGTGATCATCTGGCCCTCAACGAGGGCCATCAGGAAAAAGACGCCGGGCAGCGCCAACGCGTGGCCGAGCGAAGGAAACGTGGCGAGCCCGACCAGGGTCAATGTGATGATCGTGAGCGTGGGTCCCACATACGGTGCAAAATTCAACACGCCGGCCAGCGCGCCCCAGAGCAACGCATTGGGCACGCCGAGCAGGGCCATCGCGATCGCTGTCGCAACGGCCAAGCCAAGGTTGATCAGGCTGACCATGATCAGATAACGCGACATCTCCTGCTGAATGCCGCGCGCGATGCCCACGACCACTTTCTTCTCGCGCATGTCCGGTGAAATCTCGACTAGACGACGCAGGAAACTGTCGCCGGAAGAAAGGAAAAAATAGACGAGGAGCAGAACGACCGCGATCTTGCCGAGCGCATGCGGCGTGCCCGCCACGATGTCGTCGAGCATGCTCGGTTGTACCGCGACCACGACTTTCGCGGCGGGCGGTTGGGCCATGTCCTCCAATTTCCGGGTGGCTTCGCGCGCCTGGGTGAACGGCGCACGCAGATGGCGCAGCCGCTGTTCGATCGACTGCAAGGCGGTCGGTGCGTTGGTCACCCATTCCTGTGCCGGCCGCATCAATCCCGAGATCGCGCCCGTGATCCCGACTACGATCAGCAGTACCACCGCGAGGCTTCCAAGCGCGCGCGGGATACGGGCATGTTGGAACAGCGTCACCAGCGGTGACAGCAACAACGCAAGCAATAGTCCCAATACCAAGGGGGCCAATACGTCCTGCGCCAGATAACACGCGCTGGTGCACAAGATCGCGAGGATCACGAGCACCGATCGCGTCAACACGCGAACCTGCGTGGCGATGTTGGACATGGGTTCTGATCTCCGCTATTGATTCGAAACGAATTCAGATTCAAACCGACCGAATCAATCCCTCACCCTTGCCCTCCCCCGCTGGGCAGGGGAGGGAAAGCGGAGGGCACTCAAACTCTGAGTGCCGGATCAATAAGAGTCTCGGCGCATTCCTATCATAGGTGCAACATCCACGTCGCGTAGCGGCCCCCAAACGCGATGAGGGCCTGACCATGCACGGCGAGCCACGCTCGGCACGCAGCGTCATGCCGACGTCGCATGGCGCGCACCAAAGGCTCGAACATCTTTCCCTTCCCCTGCACAGCGGGGACAAAACGGCAGGACTGCCGTGTTGAGCAGCGAAGCTACCCGGAGTGCAAGCGCCATGGATGGCGCGAGTCCACGTGCCGACTGCGAAGGCAGAATGCCGAAGCGAACGGCGAAGCCGGCCCGCAGGGCGTGCCGCAGGAGCGGCACGTAACGCGGATCGGGGCGCTTTCGAAATGGGGGGCAACCTAGAAGCTATCCTCCCCCTTCCGCCCTCCCCTCAGTCGCCCGAAGGCGGCTTCGACCCTCCCCCGCTGCGCGGGGGAAGGAACGGAATGCTGGTCCATCTTTTGCGCTCCGCCACGTCGCGCGGCATCGAACTATCATCGATACTTGTGGGCACTTTCAGAGCGGAGCAGATGTCGGTGAATCTCAATGACAAGTTGGTTGCCGTGACCGGCGCGTTTGGCACGCTTGGCGCGGCAGTCGTGCGCGCTGCACAAATCGCGGGCGCGCGCGTCGCGGCAATTGATCGCGCGGCAGCACCGGGCCCGACGGCCGCGCTTGGCGAAGCGACGTTGTTCGGCGGCGTCGACCTCGCCGATTCCGCTGCGGCGAAGGACACGTTTGGCGCAGTCGCGCGATCGCTGGGCGGGCTCGATGCGTTGGTCAACATTGCGGGGGCGTTCCGCTGGGAGACCCTCGCGGACGGCAATCTCGACACCTGGGATCTACTTTATCGGGTCAACGTGCGCACCGCCGCCGCGGCAAGCAAGGCCGCGCTGGTGCATCTGCGCAAGCGCGGCGGCGGGCGCATCGTCAATGTCGGTGCGGCTGGCGCGATCAAGGCCGCAGCTGGCATGGGCGCGTATGCGGCATCGAAGGCCGGCGTCGCGCGGCTCACCGAGGCGCTCGCAGAGGAATTGAAGGACGATCGCATCACCGTGAACGCGGTGTTGCCGAGCATCATCGACACACCGCCGAATCGCGCCGAAATGCCGAACGCGGATTTCGAGCGCTGGGTCAAACCCGAGCAACTCGCCGATGTGATCGTGTTCCTGCTGTCGGATCGCGCCTCGGCGATCACCGGCGCACTGCTGCCTGTGGTCGGACGCGTGTAGCAGTCGCCGCGAGCCATCGTGCGCGGTTGGCAACGCGGGCTAACCCTGCAGGTTTCTCCACGTTCCTCGAGCTCGGTAAAGTCTCGAAGCTCTCTCCCCCGAGTATCGCTCGGGGGAGAGAGCGCACAAGACACGCTGCTCTGTTTCCAACGCGTTGATTGAGCGGGACTTCATGAAGCAAAAACGTGGGGAAAACTCAAAGGGCTAACCCGTTTGGATCTTGACAGCGTTGCACCCAATGACCTTCCAATTGGGGAAACGCCATGTCCGTTCGCGCCGACGCCTCGACTTCATCCCTGGACTGGCAGCGCGTCACCGCGCTGAGTACCACGTTCGCCATGCATGTGATCGTGGTCGCCGTGGTCGCGATTCCGATCGCGATGCCGTTGCCGCGCATTCTGCCGAAGGTCGCCAGGGCAACGGTCTTCGAGACGAAGCCGCCGCCTGTGCTGCCGATACCGCCGGAGCCACTACCGCTTCCCCACCCGCACCCGAGCCATCATCCGGTCGTGGCACCGCCCGTGCCGCGGGTGCCGGTCGCGACTACCACGAGCCCGATCGAGTCGCCCACCGCGACGACGCCCGTTGCGAGCGCTCCGGCGAGTGCCGCGCCGACCAACGCGCCGACATCGCCGGCGGGCGGCGAAACGCGCACGCTCGCTTACGACAGTGCGCTTCGCCTCAGTTATCCAGCGACGTCGGTGCGTCAGCGCGAGCAGGGCACGGTGCTGCTGCGTGTGCTGGTCGACGCCGGCGGCGCCGTGCAACGCATCGAGGTCGAACGCAGCTCCGGCCATCCGCAACTGGACACTGCCGCGCGCGAAGCGGTGCAGCGTGCACATTTCCGGCCGGTACTGCGCGACGGTCAGGCGGTCCCTGCTTGGGGAATCGTGCCGATCGAGTTTCGTCTCGATCGTGCCTGAAACATAGCGCGCGTGCGACGGTGTACGCGGCGATTGGGCGAATACCGCAGCGCGTCGGGTAGAGTACGGGCCCGGCGCGCTGCCGAGGATCGTCATCACGATGCATTTTCGCGCGCCGGCGTCGTCATCGCGCGAAAACGGATTCCAATTCGCCCATGGACTTGCAAATCATCTGGTATGCGCTTGCCGCCGTGCTGATCGTGGTCGGCTTCGTCGGCACGATTCTGCCGATTCTGCCTGGCGTGCCAATCGTGTTCGGCGGCATGCTGCTCGCCGCATGGGCGGACGGTTTCACACATGTCGGCACGCGCACTCTCTTCATACTCGGCGTGTTGACCGTGCTCGCGCTCATCGTCGATTTCGTAGCCGGCATGCTCGGCGCGAAACGAGTGGGTGCAAGCCGTTATGCGGTGATCGGCGCCGTGCTGGGCACCCTCGTCGGCATTTTCTTCGGCCTGCCAGGCATCGTGCTCGGCCCGTTCTTCGGCGCGCTGATCGGCGAACTGGTCGCTGGCGGCACGTTGCACAAGGCGACTGGCGTCGGCGTCGGTGCGTGGCTCGGCTTCCTGGCCGGTGCGGCGCTGAAGCTCGCGGTCTGCTTCGCGATGCTCGGCATCTTCGCGTTCGCGTTTATGGTCGGCTGAGCGCCGTGCCGGCGCGATGTGGTTGAGGGGAATCGGGCGTGAAATGGATCCATGTACTGATCGGTAGCCTGCTGATGTGTGCTGGCACAGCGGCAGCGCCGCCAGCGGCCGGCGCGCCATGGGAAACGTGGAGCGACGTTCGCAGCGTCGCGCTCGTCGGCGGTGACTACGGCAACTACCTTGCAAGCAGCTATTGCCTGGACGGCTGTCGGTTCGATCGAACGTCGGTCGATCCTGGCCGTGGCGGTCAGCGCTTCATTCGCATCGAACCTAAGGTGGACGGCGACCAGGGCGTCATCTTCGAGCAGCTCGGCAGCGGCGCGCTGACGCGAATCTGGATGACGACGGGCAACGGAATCAGTCAGCCATTACCATTGAACGTGCGCGTGCGGATCTATTTCGACGGCCCGGCAACCGCTGGTTCCTGACCGATGCGCCGACGTGGCGCAAGTTGATCGTCTTCAAGCTCGAGAACGGCGCTCTCGGAACGGAGCCGATGAGTGTGCGTTCGGTCGCCTACTATTTCGGGCGGCCGACGCCGACGCAAGACGTGATCGCGTCACGGACGTGGACGAATATGGCGCTCACCGCGAAGCGCCCGGCAACACGTAGAGCAACACCGCGAAGAACTGCAGCACGCTGCCAAGCAGGACGAATACATGCCACAACGCGTGGTTGAACGGCAGCCGCTTCCACAAATAGAACGGTACGCCGAGGGTGTACGCGGCACCGCCGCCGAACACCAGCCACAGTCCGCCAGATGGCAGGCTCGCGACCAGGGGTTTGATCGCGATGAGGCCGACCCAGCCCATGCCGACGTAAAGCGCGGCCATCAGTGCACGGCTGCGCACGCGACGCAGTTCCAACGCGATGCCAGCGAGCGCGAGCGCCCAGACGATCGCGAACAGCGACCAGCCCCACGGACCGTGCAGGCTGATCAGGGTGACCGGCGTGTAGGTGCCGGCGATCAGCAGGAAGATGGCCGCATGGTCGAGCAGGCGCAGTACCGGCTTGGCACCCGCGTGCCGAATGCTGTGATACAGCGTCGATGACGTGTAGAGCAGGATCAAGGTCGCGCCATAGATGCAGACGCTGGCGACATGGCGCGCATCGCCGCCGCGCGCGGCGACCGCGGAGAGGATCGCGAGCCCGACGATGCTGAGCACGATGCCGATGCCGTGAATCACGCTCGAAGCAATTTCTTCCCCGGCGCTGTACCGGGCTGGCGGCACGCGCGTCGTCGAAGGCGCCATCGCACCATCCACAGAAGCCGCAGCAAGAATCGTCGTACGCATCGCGCTTGGTCCCGAGTGAATGCCCGGATTGGATTGTCGACGATTGCGCGCGCGATCGCACGCGCGCGAACCCGCTCGACAGGGCGCGGTGCCTGCCGCGTGGTCGCGCACCGCATGGCGCAGGCCCGCACCAACGGCCGGTCCAGCGGCGCGATCACCTAGATAGAAGACGCGAATACCTGACGCTCGCGACGCAACGCGCACGACGTCGTAAGCTAGGCCCAGCGCATCGCCGGAGAACGTGATGACGACATCCAATATCGAGGTATCGAAAGCAGCCACCCTGGATGTGCTCATCCATGTGCGTCGCAGCGATGCCGCGACGCCCGCAGGCACGGTCGGACTCGCGCTTGCGCGACGGCTTGGCGCCTGGGCGATCGGCCTGCATATCGTGCCGCTCGCGCCAACGGCATACGCATCGCCGGAGGCGGTGGCGCTATACGTGGGCGAAGTCGATTTGCTGTATCGAGACGCGCTGCAGTGCGAGCCGTTCTGGCGCGCGCAACTCGATGCATGCGGCATCGATGGTGAATGGCAGGTCGCACAGGGCGATTCGATCGAGTCGCTGTGTCATGCATCGCGCTGGTGTGACCTCGTCGTCGTCGAGCGCCCGCAACTCGACCGGAACACGCCAACGGGTTGGGGCGTGGTTTCACGCACCGTGTTCGGCGCATCGGCGCCCGTCGTGGTCGTACCGGAGCGCGCGGAGTGCGCGACGGTCGGCACGCATGTCGTGGTCGCGTGGAATCACAGCCGCGAAGCGACGTTGGCTATCCGCGGCGCGCTGCCACTCCTCAAATGTGCCGATCACGTGAGCGTGCTGGACGGCGCCCCAGGCGAAAGCCCCTTCGGTCTGCGCTATCTGCCGAAGCTCGATCTGCGCGCGTGGTTCGCGCGGCGTGGCATCACAGCGACATTCCAGGCGTTCAAGGCTGGCAAGGAATCCGGCGCGGCGCTGCTCGATGCGGCGCACGCCACCAACGCTGACCTGATCGTGATGGGCGCATGGGGCCATTCGCGGATCACCGAGCTCGTGCTCGGCGGGACGACGCGGCATCTTTTCCAGCACAGCGATTTGCCGTTGCTGGTTGCGCATTGAGGGCCGCTGCGCGCGAGCGCGGGCGCTTTAGGGAGAACCCCGGAGCGCCCGCTTTCGCCTTCAGCATCTTCCCACTTCGTAGGCAAGCTGGATCCCGTGTCGTCGGCCATCCATGGCCTGCACGGGATGAGTTCATCCTGAACTCATTTTGCGTTCGCGAACGCGAGCGTCATGTCGAGCATGCGGTTCGAGAAGCCCCACTCGTTGTCGTACCAGGCGAGCACCTTGACCAGGGTGCCGCCCATCACGCGCGTCTGCGTCGCGTCGTAGACGGAGCTCCGCGGATCGTTGTTGAAGTCGACCGAGACCAGCGGCTGGTGGTTGATGCCGAGGATATTCTTGAGCTTGCCTTCCGAAGCTTCCCTCACGGCTGCGTCGATTTCCTCGGCGCTGGTCGCGCGCTGGGCGACAAACGAAAGGTCGACGCACGAGACATTGATCGTCGGAATGCGCATCGAAAAGCCGTCGAGCTTGCCCTTGAGCGCCGGCAGCACCAGGCCGATCGCAGCAGCCGCGCCGGTCTTGGTCGGAATCTGCGACATCGTCGCCGAACGCGCGCGGCGCAGGTCCTTGTGATACACGTCGGTCAAAACCTGATCGTTCGTGTAGGCGTGAATCGTTGTCATCAGGCCGTGCACGATGCCGATCTTTTCATGCAACACCATCGCGAGCGGTGCAAGGCAGTTGGTCGTGCACGACGCATTCGAGATGACCTGGTCGCTGCCCTTGATCTGCTGATGGTTGACGCCATAGACGAAGGTGCCATCCATGTCCTTGTCGCCGGGCGCCGAGATGATCACCTTCTTCGCGCCGGCGGCGATGTGCGCGCTGGCCTTCGCCTTGCTCGTGAAGAAACCGGTGCATTCGAGCACGATGTCGACACCGAGGCTTGCCCACGGCAACTTCGCGGGATCGCGTTCGGCGCACACCTTGATGCGATCGCCGTCGACGATGATGTCGCCACTGTCGCAGGCGACCACCCCCGGATACTTGCCATGTGCGGTGTCATACTGGGTTAGATGCGCGTTCGTTTCCGCATCGGCGAGGTCGTTGACCGCCACGATCTGGATATCGTTGGTGCGCTTGGCCTCATACAGCGCGCGCAGCACATTGCGGCCGATGCGGCCATACCCATTGATCGCGATCTTCACAGCCATGAACTGCTCCTTCGACGTAGACGGAAAAGTGCAAGCTGTGAATTGTACCGGCCCTGTGCATTGCGCGCACGGGGCCATTGCGATGGAGCCAATGAAGGCCGACTCAATTCTCCACAGGCGACGAGCCCGCAGCGCTGCCGCGATCAGCCAACGACGGTTTCCACCCGGCCTCATGCAGCGCGAGCGTCGCTTCCATCCGCAAGGATCCCGGACTATCGGGTCCGTCGACTGGCCGGGTTGCACGACGATCACCGGCTTGCCGAGAATCTTGTCGCCGCGATGGAGCGTGTGCAGCGCAAAGCGCGCGACCATCGTCAGTGCACCGGCAAGCCACCCCAGCAACAATGAGGACGCCAATCCATCGGCGCCTGCATCGGCGCGGACACAGGCCCCGCCAACGACGCAACCGCATGCACTACTACGCGCACTACCGTCTCGAGCGGTCGCAGCGGCGCTGGCAGCACCATCGCGACTACGGCGATCGGCACCAGGATCCAGATCGCATAGGCAATCTGCGCACCGAACCAGTGGCTGGCCTGGACGCATACGCCAAGCACACCGAGAATTGCAAGGGAACCGGCGAGCGCCATCGCGGCCAGTACATCGAACAAGTCAGCGCTCACGATCGATCTCCTCGATCAACGCGCGGATCTCGGCGATGTCTTTTTTGGATAGTTTTCTGCGTTCGGAAAAATGCACGACTAGCGGCGCGACGCGGCCGCCATACAGACGGTCGAGCAGGCTCCTGCTTTCCGCATGCACGTAGTCGCCACGCTTGGTCAGTGGCCGATACAAGTAGCGTCGACCATCACGCTCGGCCGCGATCGCACGCTTCTTGAGCAGGCGATTGAGCAGGGTCTTGACCGTCGCCTCCTGCCAATCCTGCTCGCCCGCAACGACGGCGAAGATATCCCCGGCGCTCTGCGGCGACGGCACCCGCCAGAGGGCCTCCATGACCCGGCTTTCCGCTGTGCTGATTTGCATATGTGTTTACACTCGTAATCGTAGGCTATAGATTACATGTGTAATCGATACTGTCAAGCGAACGCTTCACGCAGCGCGTGGCACACTGCCAACAAGTCCTATCGAATTCCTGATCTCATGCTGCGTTTCGTGCTTGGCCTCGGGCTGCTCGCACTCGTCTTCTTCCCCGTGCTCGCCCGCGCCTGGGGTCCGAGCGGGCATCGCATCGTCGCGCAACTCGCCGAGCAGCGCCTGTCGCCCGCAGCGCACGCGCAAGTGCAACGTCTGCTCGCCCCGACGGCCGACCGTTCGCTCGCAGACGTCGCGACCTGGGCCGACGATCTGCGCGACGATCGATCGCAACGCGCACTCTGGCGCGCGACCTCGACACTGCACTTTGTCAACTTCACATCGCCCGGTTGTCACTACGATCCACCACGCGATTGCCCGGACGGCCGCTGCGTGGTCAGCGCGATCAAAACCTATGCACGCATCCTCGGCGACCGTTCGCGCTCCGACTGGGAGCGCGCCGTGGCGCTACGCTTCGTCGTGCACTTCATCGCCGACGCGCACCAGCCGCTCCATGCAGGCTATCGCCATGATCGCGGCGGCAACCGATATCAGGTGCAATTGAACGGACGCGGCACCCATCTGCATGCCGTCTGGGATACGCCCGTGCTTGCGAGTCGCCTCCTCGGATGGCATGCGTATGCGGCGGAACTTGCACGCACGCCATTGCCGGTTGCGCGCGGTACGCCCGCGCAGTGGGCAGAAGAATCCTGCCGCGCGACACGCGATGACAACATCTACCCGCGCGACCACCAGATCGACGCCGCTTATCTGGCGCGCATGCGTCCGCTCGCCGAGCAGCGCGTGCGCGAGGCGGCGGCACGACTCGCCGAACTCCTCAATCGCGAACTCGGCAGACGCTGAGCGGACGGCGACTGCCGCTGACTCGGAACGAATTCAGATCCAGCGACCAAATCACCCCTGACCCTGAGGTTTCGTCACAGCGTGCAATGTTGGCAGAGCCCCGAAAGCCCTCTCTCCCAAGCATCGCTTGGGGAGAGGAGCGAGGGCGGGGCGGCAACCTGCTGGAAAGCTGCTGTCTTCGCAATGGGGCTTTTCAGCTACGGCGCCTTTTTGCGCCACAACGCCGCGCGCCGCATGTAACCCCCGCCCCTTACCCCCAACCCTCTCCCCCAACGATGAAGCCGTTGGGGGAGAGGGAGCACCGGCGCCCTGTCCTGGTTCCAACGCAAACCCCTGCGCTTGTTCCTCTTCGCCGGCGCTGCGGACGGAAAACGGAGGTCCAACATTTGCGGATTTCGACGGGAAAACCAGGCTGATAGCCGCGGACGGCGTGCGCTCGCCGAGCATGAATAATTCATGAACTCATGGGTATTGAAATAGGTGCCCTGAATCCCATCTTAAGCGCGACGCCAGCGCATCGAACCGATCGCGAAGGCTGCGGTCGAACTTCGGCGACAAAAGAAAATGTCACTCCCTGTCCCGTTTCCTACAAATAGTTGGAGCAGAAAAACCATGAAAAACACATTGTTGGCTATTGCCCTCGCCACGGCCGGTCTTGTCGCACTGCCGGTCGCCCACGCCGCCGACAGCAGCGGTTTCTTCATCAACGGCAACATCGGCCAGTCGAACCTGAGCAACGGTGCGTACGATGACAGCGATACCGGCTACGCCGCGAACATCGGCTATCGCTGGGCGGTCGCGCCAAGCGTGTTGATCGGCGTCGAAGGCGGCTATACGGATCTCGGCAGCATTGCTCCGAAATCCAGTTATGGATTCTTGGGCAATGCGAAAATCACCGGCTGGAACGTCGGCGCCAATGCGCATTTCAACCTCACCGACAATTGGTATTTGAGCGGTCGGGCCGGGCTGTTCCGCGCCGACCTCAAGGGCGGGTACGTCAATTCCGTGAGCTCTGACTTTAATGGCTTCCCTATTTATGGGGTCACCCACATCGATAACAGCAGCAACAAGTGGTACGCAGGCGCGGGTTTCGGCTACGACTTCAACAACAACTTAAGCGTTGGTCTGAACTACGACTACTACAAGGCGGCGAAGAACGGCTTCAGCGTCAATCCCGACCTGGTGTCGGTCAGCGGCGAATACCGCTTCTGATCGACGCACGTGCCGTGACGGCGGCAAGTATCGTCTGAGCGAATCGTCATTTTCGGCTGCCACCGAAATTGAGGACAGGCATCGACGCCTCTCCCACGCGAGTCGCCCGGCAAGGACGCTGCAACCATCCGGCCTGCGCAAGCGGGCCGGTTTTTTTTCGGGTGTCTGCACGGCTCAGCGCCAGCGTGTCAGCGAACGGCGCGTCTGCCGCAAATGCGGCGTCGATCACCGGCAACAGCGGTGTTGCCAGTGCTCTGGCCCGCTTGGCGTTGCCAGCATTGACGAGCGCATAAGCGATCGCGTACTGCGCGACCTGCGGGTGCCGATCGCCGAATGCCGACTGCATCGCTATCGCTACCCAGGCTGCCTTGCGCGCGGCGGCGGGGGGATCCATGGCGAGCGTTGCGCTTCATGTCGCTGGCGGTTCGCAGTGCGGGCGAACTATTCTGATGACACGCAGCATGCTCAGTCGCGTTCCGGATAGAGCGCAGGCAGCGCCGCTACGGCGACTCGCCGGGCGGCCTCGTCGCGCCACGCAAGACCCGCCTTGAACGCGTGTTGCAAACGCGTCGCAAGACCTTGCGACGGCGCACCGGCGTAACGCGTTCGTTGCAAGTCGGCGAGCGCGCCCTGTTGCATCGGGTCGCCCAGCCGCGCCGCCAATTCGCCGAGATTGCGCACGTCGGCGCGTTCGCTGCGCGCCCACGCCACCAACGCACGTTCGGCACCGGCGAATTCACCCAGCGAACACGCGCGCAGGAACGCCGCGCGCTGCGACGACGTGTCGGGGATAGGTGCCGGCGCGGTCTTCGCGACCGTCGCGCCACGGCGCGAACGCCCCCACAACGCCAGCGTGATCAGCCACAGCGCAAAGCCGACGACGGCGAGCGTCTTCCAGATGCGTAGACGATGCCGTGTCGCGCGTGTCGGCGACGGCGCCGCTGCGGACGCCGGCGCGCTACTCGGCGTTGGGGCCGATTCGGGCGTCGCGCCGACGCCTGCGCCCGGCGCCGCCGCAGCGCCCTGTGCCGCAAGCACGGTGATCGTCTTCGCCGGCAATTGCACGACTTCGGCGCGATCGCTTTCCGTATCCCACCACTGCACCTCGACCCCGGGGATCGTCAACGCACCCATGCGGTTCGCCACGAACGCGAACTTCTGCACGCGTTCGCCATACAACCACTCGCCATCGTCGCGTGTGCGCGTGTCGGGTTTGTCGGGGTAGATCTCGGCGCCATCGGGCTTGGCGAGGCTGAGTTCGGGCAACTGCTCGTGGCCCAGCCCCTTCGCCTGCAGGCGAATGGTGCGCGTGATCGGATCGCCGACGTGCACCTCGGCGGGCAGCTCGCTTTCGTCCTTGAGCAGCACCGATGCGGCGGGCAGCCACGGGGAAGTGGTCCACGCCGCAGGCTTTGGCTTCACGTCCAGATGCACCGGATCGGAATGTGCGCTGACGCTGCGGCCACCACGGAAGAAACTCATCGGATCGGTCGCGTTGAGGGCGGTGCCACGAAACACGATCGCCGGAATATCGATGGCGCCGCTGCGTTCCGGCGTCAACGCATAATGGCGTTCGAGGACGCGATAGTGGCGTGCGCCCACGGTCGCGGCATAGGACTTGTCCTGGCCGAGCCGTTTTACACCGAGGCCGTCTGCCTTGGGTTCGCTGAGATCGCCGCCGCCGAGATCCAGCGCGTAATAGAGTTTCAACGTGTAGCGCACTTCCTGCTGCACATACGGCGTCAGCGGATTGACGCTGATGTCGAGAAACACGTCACCATCGCCCTTGGGTGCCGCAGCGACTACCGTGGCGAGGACGTTGAGTTGGAGCGGATTGGTTTGTGCGTTGCCTACGGTGATCGGCGCGACGCTGATGCGACCCTCGTGCCTGGGCTCAAGCGCGACCGCCCATAGCGTTTTCGATGCACTGGTGCCGTTGGCGATGCTGATTTGCTGGCTCGACTGGGTGCCGTGCAGGTCGAAATCCCGTTTGAGCGCGGAGAAGTCCGGCTGCGTGGTGTTGGCAGCATCGGCCTCGATGTTCAAGGTCACCGTTTCGCCGAGCTGCACCGTGTCGCGATCGAACCACGCGCGCAGCGTCGCTGCCGAAGCATGTGCGGAGAGCATTGCGAACAAGAGCGCGCACGCTGCGAACTGTACGCACGATCGAATCGAAGTCCGTGTCATCCGCCTTCTCCTGCGCGTTGCTGACGGCGCTGATATTCAAGCTGGAACTTGCGTCGCAGGAGGCCGCCCGGATCATCGGGCACGCGTTGCAGCCAATGCTCCAGTGTCTGCTGCTTCTCGCGTGTCGCCTCATCTTGCGTGGCGATACCCGGCTGCGGTTTGGCGTTCTTGTCGGCGGCCTGGGATGGATCGGCGAGCGCCTTGTCGATGGATTTCGACAGCGCCTTTTGCTGCGCCGCATCCGGCTTCTGCGCCTGCCCCTGTGCGGCTTGGTTCTGCTGGTCCGCCCCAGCACCAGACGCGGATTTCTGCTGATCCTGTTGCGCCTTGTCAGCACTGTTTTTTGCATCTTCCTGCGATTTCTTCTGCTTGTCGCCGGATGACGATTGCGACGCTGGGTCCTGCTGGCCGCCCTGCTGCTGATCTTTCTGGTCGCCTTCGCTCTGCTGCTGTCCTTGCTGCTGATCCTTCTGATCCTGCTGCTGGTTCTTGTCTTGCGCGTCCTGATCGGATTTCTGCTGCTGGTCCTTCGAATCGCCCTGCGAACCCTGTTTCTTGTCCTGCTGCGAGGCTTTGTTCTGCTGCGATTTGGACTGCTTGAGAAAATCCTCAACCGCCTTGCGGTTCGCTTTCGCATCCGCCATGTCAGGAGCCGCCTTCAACGCTTCATCATAGGCAGCGATCGCCTCGTCGTAGCGGCCAAGCTTGGCCAACGCATTGCCCTTGTTGTAGGCGCCATCGGCGCCATTCGTTTTTGCGTAATCGTTCGCGGCGGACTGATAGTCGCCGGCGCGATACGCGGCGCTGCCGCGCCATTGCGGCGAGTGCGCGACGCTGACCGCCTGCTTCGCATCGCCTTTGACGAGTGCGGCAGCGGCCTGCTGATCGGATCGCTGCCAGAGGTCGGCGAACGAAGCAGCCTGCGCGCTCGGCGTCGGTGCCACGACCGCGAAGACGACCGTCATCAACCAGCCGCGGCGAAAGCCGAACAATGCAAGCGGCAACAGCAGGAGCAGCAACCAGGGTCCACGGTCGCGCCAGCGCGCGCTCTGCACGGTTTCCGCAGGCGCGCTCGACGCCTCGTTGGCACTGATGCCGACGGCGGCGCCAGCGAGCAGCATATCCAGATCGTGTGCACCGGGACTCAAGCTCGCATAGCGCCCCCCGCCGGCCGCCGCGATCGCGCGCAAGCCCGCTTCGTCGAGTCGCGACATGACGACGTCGCCGCTG
This sequence comes from Rhodanobacteraceae bacterium, assembly GCA_003142815.1. Classification (GTDB taxonomy): domain Bacteria; phylum Pseudomonadota; class Gammaproteobacteria; order Xanthomonadales; family Rhodanobacteraceae; genus Dokdonella_A. The sequence continues at coordinate 248,918 of PLNP01000044.1, read as the reverse complement.
GCGTCCTTCACGAAATCGCCTTGTGCCAGCGGTATCGGGGCACCGGTCGAGGTGCCTATGCCGAGCACCGACACGATAAAGGCGTGCGCGTGCGCCTCGCGCGCAGCCGCGGCCGCGTCGGCGCTCGCGCTGTCGGCGAGCAAGATGATTTCGCCGCTGCGCAAGCCGGCCTGTTCGATCAGCGCGGCGGCGGCATTGATCGCGCGCGCGGTCGCGTTGCCGGCGACCGGCATCGTGCTGGGTTCGAGCGCATCGACCAGGTTACGCACCGTGCCGACGTCGTCGGTCAGCGGCGCCGCGACGAACGCATCGGCGCCGTAGCCGATCAGCGCGGTCTGGTAGTCGCGACTGCGCGTGAGGATGTCGTCGAGTTTGAAGCGTGCGCGGGTCAGCCGGTTCGGCTTTTCATCCTGCGCGAGCATGCTTGGCGCAAGCTCGAGCACGAGTACGCGCGCGGACTGGTTGCGGTACAGCGGCATCGGCTCGCGCTCCCAGGCGGGACCGGCCAGGACGACACAGGCCAGCGTCCACAGCACGACTGCGAGGGTGATGCCCGCGCGAGCCGGACCGCCATCGAACCGCTCGATCAAATGCGGCAACAGATGTGCGTCAACCGCAGCACGCCACGCGCCCGCGTCGGCGCGACCATTGCGCCAGGCCAGCCAGAACAGCGGCACCGCGAGCAGCAACAGCAACGCGAGCGGACGCAGGAAATGGAAGTTCGCCAGTGCGCTGACGACGGTACCGCTCACGTTGCCACCACCTTGCGCACGAAACGCATGCGCCAACCCGGCACCAGGAACGCGAGCGCACCGGCCAGCAGCGCCGCCGCGAGCGGCAGCCAGTACAACTCGTCGATCGGGCGCAGACTCTGCGTGGTATCTGCGACCGGCTCCAGTTTGTCGATCACGCGATAGATGTCGGCGAGTGCCGCGCTGTCGCGCGCGCGAAAATAGCGGCCACCGGTTTTCTCGGCCATGTGGGTCAGCATTTTCTCGTCAAGGTCGGCGGACGGATTGACGACGCGACTGCCGAACAGGCTGTCGACACGCAGCTCGTCGGCACCGATGCCGATGGTGTAGATGCGCACGCCGTTCGCGGCGGCAAGATCGATCGCCTTGTCCGGGTCGAGTTCGCCGGCGGTGTTGACGCCGTCGGTCAGCAGTACCAGCACGCGTTGTTTCTGCGGGCGCGCGCGCAGGCGTTTGACCGCCAGGCCGACCGCATCGCCGATCGCGGTTTCGCGCCCCGCGAGGCCGATCGTCGCATCGGCCAATTGTTTGCCGACGGTTTTCAGATCGAAGGTCAGCGGTACCAGCAGATACGCGCGCGTGCCGAACAGGATCAGGCCGACGCGATCGGCCTGGCGGCGATGGATGAAGTCCAATGCAATCGCCTGGATCGCCGCGAAACGCGTCGCAGGCGCGCCGCCGAGCTGCATGTCCTCGGTGCTCATGCTGCCCGAGGTGTCGACCGCGAGCAGCAGGTCGCGCCCGGAACGCGGCACGTCTTCCGGCACGCCGAGAAATTGCGGTCGCGCCGCGGCGAGCGCGAGCAACGCCCATGCGAGCAACGCGAGCGTGCGGCGCAAGCGCGACACCGGCGCAACATCCGCCTGCTGTGGCAGCGCGACGCCGAGATGCGGCAGATGCAGCGCGGTGCTGATCGTGCCGCGCGCACGTGGCAGCAGCCGCGCAGCAATGAAGGGCAGCGGCAGGATCGCGAGCAACCACGGCCACGCCAGTTCAAACATGGTCGCGCCTCCGCGGCAGCGCGGCGCCAAGCCAGGTACGCGCGAGATCGAGCAGTGCGTGCGTGTCGAACGCCGGCATTGCCGGATCGGCGGCACGCCGATACGGCGCGTCGATCAGTGCACGACCAGAGCCGGTGCGAAATGGCGCGGCGGCGGCCTGCAGCGCGGGCAGTTGCGCGTCGAGAAACGCGAGCCACGCTTCGTCGCGAAGCGCCACCGCACCGGGTTCGATCAGGCGTGATGCGCGACGCAACAAGTGCGATACCTGCGCCGCGAACTGCGCCGAATCCGCTTGCGCGGCATGCATCGCCGCAATCCGTTCGAATTCGGCATGGATCTGCCGGCGCCAGCGCCGCTCGCGCTGATGGCGCAGCAGCCAGCGCACCGCGAAGAACAGCAGCACGCACGCGAGCGCCGCCAGCAGCCACCAGCCCGGGGCCGGTGGCCACCATGAAGGCGGCGGCGGCAGATGGATGTCACGCAAGGCGGGGCCGGACGCCGGAGTTGGCGTGACCGCGCTCACGTGACCACCTTCGAATGGCGGTTGCGTGCGAGCAACGGTGCGAGCGCGCGACGCAGGTCGGCATCGCCATCGAGTTCAATCACGCGAATACCGAGCTTTGCGCACAGGCCGAGCAGGCGCTCGCGCGACGCGGCGAAGCGTTCGGTCCAGGCGCCGCGCACGCCGGCGTCAGAGAAATCGAGAATGCGACGCGTCGCGCCGAGATGGAGCGCGTAACGTCCCGGTGGCGGCGCCGCAAGCTCGAGCGCATCGCGCAGAAGCACCAGCGAGATTTCATGCCGACCGGCGATCTGCGGCAGCAATTGCGCAACATCGGCATCGGTGCTGAAGCCGTCGCTCAAGAGCACCAGACGCATGCCCGGGAGCAGCAGTCGACGCACGCGTGCGAGCGCACGCGACAACGGCGCCTGGATAGAGCCATCCGCCGCCGCGTCCCAATCGCGCAGCGCGCGCAGGACATGCAGCGCGCCGCGTCGACCACCAGCCGGCTTGACCTCGCCATTGACGCCGCCACCGAAGCCGAGCGCGCCGACGCGGTCGCCTGCAGCGGTCGCCATCCACGCCAGCAACGCGGCCGCGCGCGCGGCCTGCACGCTCTTGAAGCGGACGCGTGTGCCGAAACGCATGCCGGGATTCAGGTCCATCGCGAGCAGCAGGCCTTGCTCGCGTTCTTCCTCGAACAGCTTCGTGTGCGGCTTGCCACTGCGCGCGGTGACGCGCCAATCCATGTGGCGGATCTCGTCGCCAGGCTGATAGATCCGTGACTCACGAAAGTCGACGCCGCGGCCACGCCAGCGCGACGCGTTGCCGCCGCTGCGCAAGGCCGTGCTGCGGCGGCTGCGGGCGAGGCTGGTGCCGTGCGCGAGTGCGGCAAGCGCGATCAGCTCGTCGAGCGCGACTTGGGTGGCGGAGCTGTTGGAGCGCATGGTGTTCAGTGAGCGATGAGCGGCGAGCGGCGAGAGGAAAAAAGCATTTTGATTTTTGCGGTCGCGACGCAAGCCCCGTTGCTGAACAGGCTCTTGCCGCTGACCGCTCACGGCTCACCGCCCACTAACCTCACGGCAACGGGACGCGCTCGAGCAGCATCGCGACAATCTTATCCGCGTTGATGCCTTCGGCCTCCGCTTCGTAACTCAGCAGCACGCGATGACGCAACACATCGGCTGCGATCGCGTGGACGTCCTCGGGGGTGACGTAGTCACGGCCGGCGAGCCACGCGTGCGCGCGTGCGCAGCGATCAAGCGCGATGGTGCCGCGCGGGCTGGCGCCATAGGCAACATAACGCGCGAGCTCGGCGCCGTACGGAGATGGGTCGCGCGTGGCCAGCACCAGCTGCACGAGATATTCCTCCAGCTGCGGCGCCAGATGCAGGTCGAGCACCTCGCTGCGCGCAGCGAATATCTGTTGCTGGCTCAGCATGCGGGGCGGCACCGGCTGCGTGCTCAACGCTTCACGGGCGCGATTGCGCGCAAGCTTCAGGATGGCCGCTTCCGCGGCCGCCTTCGGATAGTCGACGCGCACATGCAGCAGGAAGCGATCGAGCTGCGCCTCCGGCAGCGGATAGGTACCTTCCTGCTCGATCGGATTCTGCGTCGCCATGACCAGAAACAACGCGGGCAGTATGTACGTATCGCGGCCGACCGTGACCTGGCGTTCGCCCATCGCTTCGAGCAACGCGGACTGCACCTTGGCTGGCGCACGATTGACTTCGTCGGCAAGGATCAGGTTGTGGAAAATCGGCCCGCGCTGGAATTCGAACGTCGTTGTCTGCGGGCGGTAGATTTCTGTGCCGGTGAGATCGGCCGGGAGCAAGTCCGGCGTGAACTGCACGCGATGAAAATCCGCTTCGATACGCGCGGCCAGCTCCTTGATGGCGGTGGTCTTGGCGAGACCGGGCGCGCCTTCGACGAGCAGATGGCCATCGGCGAGCAGCGCGATCAGCAGACGGTCGATCAGCGCTTCCTGGCCGATGATGCAATGGCCCAGTTCGCTGCGGAGTGCGGCAAAGGCGGCCGCGGCCGTGGTGGGTTCGGGCATGTCCATGGCTTTGAGAGTTCAGGTTCCGGTAATGATCGCACGCGGGGCGCGCGCGGCTTCGGACAACGCGAGGCGAGATAAGTTTTCGCCAAAGGCGCAGAGCGGGAAATCGATTTGTACGGCCGGAGTCTGAACTCGGCCCGAACCATTGACTCAGGCTTTCAACACGTCGGCAAACGTGGCCGGTTTGCCGACCAGCCAGCCTTGCGCGTAGCGGCAACCGAGTTTGTGCAGGATTTCGCGCTGTTCGCGCGTTTCCACGCCTTCGGCGATGACGTCGCAATCGAGTGCTCGCGCCATCGCCACGATCACGCCGACCAACGCGACGCCGCGCGGGCGATCCAGCGCCCTGACGAAACTCGCATCGAGTTTGATCTGGTCGAATTTGAGCGTCAGCAGCGGACCCAGGTTTGAATAGCCGGTACCGAAATCGTCGAGTGCGACGTGCATGCCGACCGCGTGACAGCGCACCAGGAGTTCACCGATGTGCGCATAATCGAACACCAGACTTTCGGTGATTTCCAACTTGAGCCGATCGGGCGGCAGATCGCGCTTGCGCAGATGCGCGAGAATTCGTTCGACGAGTCTCGGATCCTCGAGCTGGCGCGCGGAAAGGTTCATCGCGATGAACGGCAACGGTTTTCGCCCACGGCGCTTGAATTCGACCAGCATGTCGCAGACGCGCGCGAACACGTAATCGCCGATCGGCACGATCAGCGACGTTTCTTCCGCGAGACGGATGAACTCGGCGGGCGACACCGCGCCACGCTCTGGATGTTGCCAGCGTACCAGCGCCTCGTAGCCGGCGATGCTGCCGCTGATGATCTCCTCGATCGGCTGCAGGCGCACGTCCAGTTCCTTGCGCTCGAGCGCGGCGCGCAACTCGCTTTCGAGCCGGATCTTGTTGAACGCGCCGATGTCCCCGGGCTGCGCGAGCGATGGATGGACCTGCACGGAATGATCGCCGGCAAGGGTCGCCAGCACTGAGCGATAACGCGTCAGCTGGCTCATCAGCAGCGCACGCACCACCGGATCGGCGGCGGCCAGACGTTCGGCGAATTGGTCGGCATCGATCGGGGTGAGCCGACAGTGGGTCAATGCGCACGCGGTCGCGGTACGCGTAGAGTCGTCGATCACCGCCATTTCGCCGAGCAGCATGCCCGGCCCGAGCTCGGCGAGGACGCGTCGTTCGCCGAACTGCATCGTGCTGATCTCGATGCGGCCCGATTCAATCAGGAACGCGCCACTCGGCGCATCGCCCTCGGCGAAGATGGTGTCGCCCGTCTTGAACAACACGCTGTAAAGCTGCACTGCGCGGTTCCCCTGCGAATTCGGCGACGCGTGATGTGGATGCTCGGTGAGCCGATCGTACACAAAAAAAGGGCCGCATTGCTGCGGCCCTTGAAGATACCAGTTTGGAAAAGGCGATCAGTGCACAGTGACCGTGCAGCTGGCCCCCGCCGTCATGATCACCGTCGCGGCCGTCGCCGAGACGGCACTGCAGCTACCACCCCACACGAACGTGCGGCCACTTGCCGGTGTCGCAGTCGCGTTGAGCAGGACCGTGGAGCCGTCTGGAAACAGTGCCGAGCAAAGCGTAGTCGACACATTCGCCATAAGGTTACAGGAGATACCCGCAGGCGTGCTCGTTACCGCCACGGTAGTCGCGGCAGGCACGGCGGGATCGCGAACCACGACAACCGACAACACGTCGTTTGTCGGCGGCGTGCCGCCGGTGCATAGCGGATTCGTCGGATCGACCGTGCACAAATCGGTGCCGGTCAGGTTGACCGTCGCCGTTGGGCCACCGGCGAGACCTGTCGTGAACGTGCAGGTCGCGGTGTTGCTCGAGCCGTAGGCGTTGAGGTTCGCGGTGATGCTGGCCGTCGTGCGGCCATTCGCATCGGTCGGCGCGATCGTGCTCGCGATGCCGGCACCCGCCGTGCAGGTGCCGCTGATCTGCGCACTCGGCACCGGATGGCCGTTCGCGTCGGTCAACACCAGGGTCACCGAGCCGCCGCTGCCACCGAGCGAGGATGGCGATGCCTGCAAGATGAGATTGCCGCTGGCCGTGATCGGAACGATCAGCGCAGGCGTGCTTGGTCCGTCGGTGAAGGTCACCACAGGGCCGCCCGTGCCGCCCGCCGATCCCGCGAGGCCGCTGGTTGTGAACACGCCGCTCGTGCAGCCACCCGCGCCGGTCGGGTTCGCGAAGACGCCCGAGTTCGGCGTGCCGTCAATACTGCCGGTACCGAGACCGAGATTCGTGAAGCCGAATCCGATCGCCGCTCCCTGGATCGGCGCACCGAGATTGTCGTACAGGCACACCTGAACATTCACGGTCGTGTTGCCCGGCAGCGGCGTCTGATTGACGACCAACTGGCCCGGCGCGACGCCCGGGAAGCCGCCGCCGGAAATGTCGGCGACGAGACGCGGGCGTCCCGTTGCGGCAACGACGCCGCTGGCGCCCTGGGCCCAGATGAAGGCGCCTTTGCCGAGGCGGGAAACCGGATAGTTCAGAGTCGTATGCGCAACACCATGCGCGTCGGTGATACTGCTCGCTCCGATGTTGCCTTCTTCCGCGCGACCGATCACGTACGGAAGCACTGGGCCGTAATTGACCGAAGTGCCAGTGTCGTCGTTCGGATTGAACGGGTAAGTCACGCTGAGGCTCGTATCGCTGTTAACCGTTTGAATCTGACGCGCGGACTCGAGGTCGCGGTTGCCGGGCACGAGTTTGCCGAACACCAGCAGCGTGTCGCCCGGACCTGCGCCGCCACCCGCAGTGCGGAAATGCCCGGTCGGTGCGGTGAACAATGTGCCGCCTTCTTGCGGATCGCCGTCGTTTCCGCCGATCAGGAACGTGCCGCCACCCTGGGCCGGGAAGCCGGCCATCGGACCATCGACCACGCCGAACTGGATCGACGTGCCGGCGATGACCGGGTTGCCTTGGCGATCGGTACCGATCGCACTGACGGTCAGACTGTAGGTTCCGTCCGGATTCGGCGGAATGGTGCCGCTGCCCGAGGTCACGTTGCTGGAGACCGGGTTGACCTGGATCGCGTTCGTGGTCGGTGAGGTGATGACGAGACTGAACAGCTTGCCGTCCGACACGATGATCGATGTCGTGAACGAAATCGGATCCTGGATGCCGTTGCTGACGTTGTTGTCGGCACGGTCGACAGTGGCGCGAATCTGCACCGGGCCTTGCGGAGTCGCGTCGCCCGCCTGGAACGAGACCGTTGCGACACCGTGCACGGTGTGCGACGTGACCGTCGTTCCCGTGCCGGAGCCGCTGCTCAATGTCGCATCGCCCGCATTGCCGACGATCTGGAACTGGATGTTGTCGACGCCGCTGTTGCCGCTGACCGGATCGGGAACCAACTGGCCGGCACCATCGCGGACCGTGGCACTGATCGACGACGTATTGCTGCCGCCCGAGCTCGGCAGATAGACGCCGGTCGGGGTCGCCACCAGGGTAACAGTCGCCGGTGCGGGACCCACGCCGCTGGTGACGGTGAAGACCATGCTTGCGCTGACCGTCCGCTGGGTCGTGGGATCGATGCCGGAGACGGTGAAGTTCGCCGTGCCGGCGGTGCTGCCCGCATTGACGAAGACGGTCGCCTGACCGTTGATGCCGGCGACGACGATGGAGCCGAACAGCTGATCGCCGTTCGTGCACCCGGGACCCACCAAGCACGAAAGTGCGGCGACATTCGGTGGCGAAATGCTGACGTCGAGGTCGTGGCCGCTGACCAGCGAACCATCGGGGTTGCGCCAGGTCATCGTGACCGTGGCTTGGGTCGGGTTGCCGTACTGCGTTGGGAGGTACCCCGACACATTCACCGGCAGCGTCGTGCTGGTCGCACTCAGCGTGATCGTGCTGCTCGGTGCGGGCGAAAACGCGCCGCCATTGCTGCCGGCGCCGCCGCAGCTGGCCAGGGCGAGGCTGGCGAGCAGCAGCCCCAAGGTCTTGCCGAAAATTTTCATGTTCAATCTCCAGGCCTGCATGTTCGTTGCTGTTCGGTTGCCGATCGGCAAGGTCTTCATCGCCCACACCACCGCTTACTTGAGATTGTCGCTCAGGATGCGCGGAGTGACGAAAATCAGAAGTTCCGCCTTGGTGTCGTTGCGACTATTGTTCTTGAACAGGTTGCCGAGCACCGGCAGGTCGCCAAGCACCGGCACCTTGCGGATGATGTCGGACTTGCTGACCTCGTAGACGCCGCCGAGCACGACGGTCTGGCCGTTGTCGACGAGCACCTGGGTGCTTACTTCGCGTTTGTCGATCAATGGCGTCGAGCCGCCGCCCGGGCTGGCGACATAGCCGGCCACGCTGTCTTTCTTGACATTGAGGTTCAACACGACACGGTCGTCGGCCGTGATCGTCGGCGTGACCTTGAGTTCAAGGACCACATCCTTGAAGTTCACGGTCGGCGTGCCCGCACCGCCACCGACGCCGGATTGAAACGTCACGTAGCCAATTTCCTGGCCCTGCTTGATATCGGCTTCTTTCTGGTTGGCGGTGATTACGCGCGGGCTGGAGATGACTTCGGTTCGGCCTTCGGTTTGTGCCGCCGAAAGTTCCAGATCGAGCAGATAACCCGCGCCGAGGATGGCCAAGCCAATGCTTCCGGTGGGATTGGTTGCCGGCATGTTGACGTTTAAGCGGCTGTTGCCGGCGGCGCCGAGCAGCGATGGCACCGCGATGCCACCCGGAACGGCGCCCGCTGCGACGGCCGGCAGGCCGCGTCCGGGCCCGTTCAACCGGTTGTTCAGGATCACGTTGTTCATTGTGTCGGTTGCGGTGGTACTGCCCGACGTCGTGACGACATTGCCGTTGCTGTCCTGGTAACCGCCGCTGACACCGAACTTGACGCCGAGCTCGCGCGCGAAACTGTCGGTCGCAATCACGATGCGCGATTCGATCAGCACCTGCTGGACCGGGCGATCGAGCACCGCGATCAGTTGACGGATTTCCGCAATCTTCGAGGGAATGTCGCTGACCAGCAGCGTGTTGGTGCGGTCGTCGAACGAAACGCTGCCGCGCGCTGACAGGAATCCGCGCTGTTGTTGCTGGCTACCCTGCTGGCCGCCCGCCTGGTTGGTCTGCGTTTCCTTGGTCAGCAGTGCGGCAATGTCCTTGGCATTGCCGTAGCTGATCGGAATGTAATCGGAAACCAGCGCTTCCTTGTCTTCCATCTTCAGGCGTGCGTCGGCGATCGCTTCCTCGCGATCGGAGATTTCCTTCTGCGGTGCGACCCAGATCACGTTGCCGCGCTTGCGCTTGTCGAGGCCTTTGGCCTGCAGCACGATGTCAAGCGCCTGATCCCACGGCACATTGATCAAGCGCAAGGTGACGTTGCCCTGCACGCTGTCGGAGACGACGATGTTGAGGTCGGAAACGTCGGCGATCAGCTGCAGCACCGAGCGCGTCGGAATGTCCTGGAAGTTGAACGTGACACGGCTGCCGGAATAGGTCGGTTCCGCATTCTTGCCCTTGAGCTTCTGGTCTTCCTTCTTCTGCGAGACTTCGATCACGTACTCGTTGCCGGTCTGATAAGCGAGTTGTTCGAACGGCTGCTTGGCGACGATGTCCATATGCACGCCATTGTTGCTTGGACGTGTGTCAATCGACTGCACGGGCGTCGCGAAATCGAGCACATCGAGATGTTGCGCCTGGCTTGGCGGCAGCTTCACATTGAGCAGGTCGAGCGAGATATGGGTGCCCTCGCGCTTCAGGTTCACGGCGGCACCCGGGCCGCTGAAGCTGACCACGACGCGACCTTCGCCATTGTTGCCGCGACGGAAGTCGACATTGGAGACCTCGACCTCCTGCGCCGCGTTGACCGCCTTGGTCGGATCGGTCTTGCCGACCGCTGCCGCCATGCTGGTCGCGCCGAGCAAGCCGTTGTTGACGGTGAGGACGACATGGTTGCCGTTGACGCGCGTGTCGTAACCGGCGACGCGGAACAGGTCGACGACGACGCGCGTGCGGCCGGCCGCTTCGATCGCGGACACGCCCGAGGTCGCACCGGCGCCGATATCGACATGCCGCTTGGCGAACGCGTTGCGCGTATCGGGGAAGTCCAGTGCGATGCTCGGCGGTGATTCCGTCGAGAACGTATGCGGGGCTACGACCGGGCTGGCGAACTTCAGCGTCACTTCAACCTTGCCGCCCGGCAGGGCCGTATAGCTGATGTCGTCCAGCACGTTCTCGGCATGCGCGGCAGCACCCAGCACGAAGCCGAGCAGAAGCAGCATCCAGAGCATGCATGGCCGTGTTGCCCGGAAGACGAGGCGACGCTCCGAGTTTGCAGCGAATGTCGTGGTCATGAGATTTGTCCCCAATGAATCGATCATTTCTTGGTGTCGCCCAGGGCTATTGATGCTTGCCGTTCCATCCAGTCGCCGGTGCCATTGGGCACCAGTTCGACCAGGTCGACGTGATCCTCGCCAATGGCGGTGATCCGTCCGTAGTTCTGACCCAGATAGTTGCCGACGTGGACGCGATGAACCACGCCATCCGGATCCCTTACCAAGCCTTCGATCTTGTTCGCCAGGCCGATCGTGCCGGACATCTTCAAGCCATCCAGCGGAAACGATTCGAGTGGCTCGCGGGTCCGGTTCTGATCCGGATGCGGCCCTGTGTTTGTGCTTTGTTCCTGCTCTTCGGCGCTGAGGCCGAACGGATCACGCAGATCCTGATCCTTGTACAGGAACGTCTCGAACGTCTTGACGACCGGCAGTGGCCGCAGCGGTGCGCCTTTTTTGGCTTTTTCCTGTGCGACCCAGCGATGCGGATCCTCGCTCGACGCACAGCCGACGAGAGTGAGCAGCGCGAGGACGCAAGCGAATCGATACGCGAAAGCGACGCGGACATTCATGTCATTTCCCCCCCGTCGCAGGCTTGCTCGCACCCTTGGCGCCGGGCTTGGCGCCTTGCGCCGCCATCTCCTCGTCATCGAGGTAACGGTAGGTCTTGACCGTGCCTTCAAGCCTGAGCTCGCCTCCCGAAGCCGAATTCGTGGCAGCCGGCTTGGCCGGGCGCAGGGAGACGTCGTGCATGGTCAAAATGACCACGCGCGGCAGCGAAGCCACGTTGCTGATGAATGCCCCGAACTGATGATAGGTTCCGAGCATCTTCAGCTGGATCGGCTTTTCGGCATAGAAGTCCTTCATCACTTCGGGACCCGGCTGGAACAGCTCGGTCTCGATGCCCGCCGCCAATGCCGCCTGGGTGATGTCGTTGAGCAGGTCCGGCATTTCGGTCTTGCTCGGCAGCTGGCGCAACATCGTTTGCAACATCTCCTTCATGTCGTCGAGCTGCTTGCGATACGCCGCGAGGTTGACCACCTTGGCCTGCTTGTCGGAGAACTCCTTCTTCAGCGTGACTTCTTTCTGCTGCGCGCTGTTGAGCTCATCCTGCTGGGTACTGATCTTGAGATACCAGCCGAAGAACAGGATGAGAATGACGATGAGGGTGGCGAAGAAAACCTTGACCGATTGCGGCCAGCCACCGATGTTGTTGCGATCAAGGTTGCGCAGGTCATCGAGGAAGCTCATTTCTTCTCCCCCGTGGCCGGAGTTGTCGTCGGTTTCGGCGGCGTCGGTGCGTTGCTGGCAGCCGGCGCTGGTTTGGCCAGCGTGGTCGTCGCCTGATTGAGCTGCGCGCCGGGATCGGCAGGCTTCTTTGCTTCGGCTGGCGCAGCGTTCGCGGCGTTGCCCGGAGCAGCGCCTGCCGGCTCGCCGACCTCGCTGCCGTCCCGGTCCTGCACTTCGGGCTTGTGCAACTTCACGTCGAGCGAGAAATCGTAAGGCATCTTCTTGTCGGTGCCCGCAGCACCCGCCTTGTTTTCGATCTTGCGCAGATCCGTGCGCCCCATCCACGGCGAGACATCGATGTTGCGCATGTAGCTGGCGACGCGCGAGTTGGATTCGGCAACGCCTTCCAGGGTGAGGATGTCGCCTGCCTGCTTCATCGAAGCGAGACGCGCTCCATCGGGAATCGTCTTCACCATCTCGTCGAACAGATGCACCATCTGCGAACGGTTCGACTGTAGCTGCTCGATGATTTCCTTGCGGGTCAGGAGCTGCGAGCGGGTCTTGTCCAGTTCCGCGATTTCCTCAATCTGGCTGTCCAGGCCCTTGATCTGGTCCTGCAGATACGCATTGCGATCATTCTGGTTGTCGACCAGTTGCCCCATCCAGAAGATCGCGACAAACAACACCGCCAGCGCGGCGACCGCCGTGCCGAGCAACATCATGTAGAACTCACGTTCGCGCAGCTTGCGCCGCTCGGCTCGCCACGGCAGCAGGTTGATGTTTGCCATCAGTCGTAGCTCCTCAGCGCGAGTCCGCAGGCAATCATCAATGCCGGCGCATCCTGTGCGAGCGTCTGCGCCTGCACGCGGCCGGAAAGCGACATGTCGGCGAGCGGATTGGCGACGATGCAAGGCACGCCGAGGTGTTCTTCGACCAAGTTGGCAATGCCGGAGATCGATGCGCAGCCGCCGGCCAGCACCACCTGGTCGACGCGACCGTATTCGCTGCCGGCGAAGAAGAACTGCAGGAGTCGGCTGATCTGCTGGACCATCGCTTCCTTGAACGGCTCAAGAACCTCGACCTCGTAGGACTCGGGCAGACCGCCCTGGCGCTTGGCAAGCCCGGCCTCCTCGTAGCTGAGCCCGTAGCGGCGCATCACCTCGTCGGTGAGTTGCTTGCCGCCGAACACCTGTTCACGCGAGTAGATCGTGCGCTGGTTCTTGAGCACGATCAGCGTCGTCATCGTGGCGCCGACGTCGACGACCGCGATGACCGCATCCTTCGGCACGGACAGTTGATCGGCGATCAGCTTGAACGCGTTCTCCATCGCGAACGCCTCGACATCCATGACCTTGGTGCCGAGCCCGCCGAGATCGAGCGCGGCCACGCGCAGATCGACGTTCTCGGTGCGCGAGGCGGCCAGGAGGACATTCACCATGTCCGGGTTGTCCTTGATCGGCCCCAGCACTTCGAAGTCGAGGCTGACTTCCTCGATCGGGTAAGGAATATACTGGCTCGCCTCAACCTCGATCTGCGCTTCCATATCGTCTTCGGACAGGTCACCCGGCATCGGGATCACCTTGGTGATCACGGCCGATCCCGCGACCGCGGCGGCGGCGAATTTGGTCTTGGCGCCGGAACGGTTCAGCGCGCGACGAATCGCTTCGCCGACGGCCTCGACCTCGACGATGTTCTTCTCAACAACGGCGTTCGGCGGCAACGGTTCGACCGCATAGTGTTCGACGCGATAGCGACCGCCAACCTGCCCAAGCTGGAGCAGTTTGACTGCGGTTGAGCTGATGTCGACGCCGATCAGTGGCGGCGCTTTGGGTGTGAACAGGTCCACACTTTTCCCCTTTCCCACGCGCTCTTACGAGCGAAAGATGCGCCGTTACATTAAATACAATAGTTAACGGTTTTTCAACGGTTGTCTAGTGGCCTGTCAAAATTGAGCCCCGACAGGGGCTTGCCGCAGATATCCCTCGAAACAACCACCCTCACGCCCGTGCCGCGTGCTCCCATAGACTCTATACTCGCCGACACTTACCGCAGATACCTTGACTGGCATCACAAGTCCCGCTGCATGACCCTCTTTCTTCGCTTGTTGCGCTATGCGCTCTATCTGGCACTGGCCGGCATCCTTCTCGGCGGTCTCGCACTCGGCACCGTCTATTGGCTGATCGCGCCACGGCTGCCCTCGGTCGAAACGCTCAAGGACGTGCGTCTGCAGGTGCCGCTCAGGGTATGGTCCGCCGACGGCAAGCTGATTGAGACGTTCGGCGAGACCAAGCGCACGCCGGTGCACATCGAAGACGTTCCCGAGCGCCTGAAACACGCGTTCCTCGCCGCCGAGGATGCCGATTTCTACTCCCATAGCGGCATCGACATCGGCGGCATCGCGCGCGCGGTCTGGCTGACCGTGACTACCGGCAGCAAGCACGTCGCAGGCGGCAGCACGATCACCCAGCAGGTCGCGCGCATGTTCTTCCTCAGCCCGGAGGTCAGCTACACGCGCAAGTTGTCGGAGATATTCCTCGCATTCCGCATCGAGAACGCGCTCAGCAAGGACGAAATCCTCGAGCTGTACCTCAACAAGAGTTTCTTTGGCCACCGCTCCTACGGCGTGGTCGCGGCGGCGGAGTTTTATTACGGCAAGACGCTGGACCAGCTGACTCTCGCCGAATGCGCGATGCTGGCATCGATCCCGAAGTTCCCCTCGACCGGCAATCCGCTCAGCCGCCCGCAACGCGCGCTTGAGCGACGTGGCTATGTGCTCGGGCGCATGCGCGACAACCATTTCATCAGCCCGTCCGATTACGACGCGGCGATGCATGAGCGGGACCTCGCGCAGGCGCATGAGGCGCCGGTCGAGGTGGATGCGCCCTATTTCGCCGAACTGGTGCGTCGCGAAGCGATCGATCGGCTCGGCAACAACGCGCTGACTGATGGTTATATGGTCAAGACAACCCTGGATTCGACACGCCAGGAAGCGGCCACCAACGCGCTGCGCGATGGGCTTGAGAGCTACGACCAACGGCATGGCTATCGCGGCGCCGAGGCGCACGTCGACCTAGCCGCCGGCGCAGGCACGGTCGAGTGGAATACCGCGATCGAGGACTATCGACCGCTGGCCAACCTCGTCCCGGGCCTGGTCACCCAGAGCGATACGAAGAGCGCGTCGATCCATCTCGGCGACGGCAACGACGTCACCCTGGATCTGGCTTCGATCGAGTGGGCGCGCCCGCACCTGGACGAAGACCGCCGCGGCGCGGTGCCCAAGAGCGTCGCCGCCGTGCTCAAACGCGGCGACATCGTGCGCCTCGTCCGCGACGGCGAGGACGCCTGGAAATTGACCCAGATTCCCGCCGCAGAAGCCGCGCTGGTCGCACTGAATCCCGAGGATGGCGCGATCGAAAGCATGGTCGGCGGCTTCAGTTTCCTGCGCAGCAAATTCAATCGTACGACGCAGAGTTCGCGTTCGCCCGGCTCCAGCTTCAAGCCGTTCCTGTATTCGGCCGCATTTGACCACGGCTTCACGCCGGCCTCCGTGCTCAACGACGCGCCGGTGCAGTTCCCCGATCCGTCCAAGCCTGACGGCGTGTGGGCGCCGAAGAACGACGACGATACCTTCCAGGGTCCGATGCGCCTGCGCGAAGCATTGGTGAAATCCGTGAATCTGGTCTCGGTGCGCCTGCTCGACGCGATCGGGGTGCACTACGCGCGCGAGTACATCACCCGCTTCGGCCTCAGCCTCGACCAGATTCCGGAAAACCTCTCGATGGCGCTCGGCACCGCTTCAGTTGCGCCGATCGCCATGGCGCGCGGCTACGCCGTCTTCGCGAACGGCGGCTACCTCGTCGATCCGTACCTCGTCACTGAAATCGACGACCGCGACGGCAAGGTCGTCTATCGCGCCGATCCTGCGGTCGCCTGCGCCACTTGCGCCGAGCGTCAGGTCGCGACCTCGACGGCCACGCCAACGGCAACGAAAACCGATGCCACCACCAGCGCGCTGAGCCCGATCCGTAGCGCGAACGCAGGCACCACCACTGCCCCATCGCAAACGCCGGGACAGCCGCATCTGGCGCCGCGTGCGATCGATCCGCGCAATGCCTATCTCATTACCTCGCTGATGCGCGACGTGATTCGCCGCGGCACCGGTGCCGCCGCGATGGTCCTGAAACGCAACGATCTCGCCGGCAAGACGGGTTCGACCAATGATCATCGCGATGCCTGGTTCACCGGTTTTGACAGCAAGCTTGTCGCCAGCTGCTGGGTCGGTTTCGACGATTTCAGCTCGCTCGGCCACGGCGAATTCGGCGCCAAGGCGGCGCTGCCGATCTGGATCGATTACATGCGCGGCGCGCTCAAGGGCGTGCCGGAACAATCGTTCGACATGCCGCCCGGCATCACCCGTGTGCGCGTCGACGCAGCCAGCGGACTGCTCGCCGCGGCTGGCGATCCCGGTGCGATTCTCGAGGTCATGAAGACCGAAGACGCGAGCCGGCTGGCTTCGCAGCCGCCGCCGACTGACGACAAGAACGGCGAACAGCGCGAAGCCTACGACGTGTTCTGATGGCCAGCTATCGCGGCAACGAGCCCGCGCCGCGCGCACAACAAACGCGGCGACGCATCGCGATCGAAGCCGCGCGCCTGATGACCGAAAGTGGGTTGCGCGACTATGGTCATGCCAAACTCAAGGCCGCCGAGCGGCTCGGCATCTTCGACGAAGGCAGCCTGCCTGCGAACCGCGAAATCGAGGAGGCGCTGCGCGAACATCAGCGCCTGTTCCACGGCGACGCGCAGTCACAAACGCTGCATCGGCTGCGCGAGGTCGCACGCGAGGCGATGCGGTTTTTCAGAAATCACGAACCGCGCCTGGTCGGCGCCGTGCTCGAAGGCAGCGCCGACGAGCATTCCGCGGTGTGCCTGCATCTCTACTCGGATCGGCCCGACGACGTCACCGCGACCTTGCGCGAAAACGGCATTCCCTACGAAGAGCGCAGCCGCCGCCTGCGTCTGGACCGCACAACCACACGCGACTTCCCGGTCCTGCTGTTCAGCGCCGATGGCACGGCCATCGACATCACTGTGTTGCCGTACGACCAGTTGCGCCAGGCGCCACTCGATCGGATCAGCGAGAAACCGACGCAGCGCGCGACGTTGGCCGCACTGGAGGGCCTGATCGGTGCCGGCAGTCGGCCGATGTAGGTTGGACTGAGCGCAGCGATGTCCAACGAGAGCGCTATGTGGACGCGTGAAGCGTTGGGGTTACGGGCCGCTCCTGCGGCCCGCTCTTCGGGCCATTCGCTGCGCGAATGTTCGTTCCGGCATCCTGCCTTCACAGTCGCAAAGCTCACCCCAATCTACGCCGCGTCAGCGTTTGTCGAACCCCACATAGTCGCGCTTCACCGAACCCGTATAGATCTGGCGCGGTCGGCCGATGCGGGTTTCCGGGTCGAGGTGCTGTTCGAGCCAATGCGCGACCCAGCCGGAGGTGCGCGCAATCGCAAACATCACGGTGAACATCTCGGTCGGGATCTTCAGTGCCTTGTAGATCAGGCCTGAGTAGAAATCCACATTCGGATAGAGCTTGCGTTCGACGAAGTACGAATCCTTGAGCGCCACCTCTTCGAGCGCCATCGCGACATCGAGCAGTGGGTCGTTGACGTTGAGGTCGGCCAGCAGCTTGTGGCACATGTCGCGAATGATCGTGGCACGCGGATCGAAGTTCTTGTAGACGCGATGGCCGAAGCCCATCAGGCGGAAGCCGGAGTTCTTGTCCTTGGCCTTCTCGACCGCCTTGCCGACGTTCTTCGCGTCACCGATCTGGGCCAGCATCTTCAGCACCGCCTCGTTGGCGCCGCCGTGCGCAGGCCCCCACAGCGCGGCAATGCCGGCGGCGACGCAGGCATACGGATTCGCGCCGGTCGAGCCGACCAGGCGCACGGTCGAGGTCGATGCGTTCTGTTCGTGGTCCGCGTGCAGGATGAACAACAAATCGAGCGCCTTCGCGACGATCGGACTCAGTTGCAGCGGCTCGCTCGGCACCTCGAACATCATGTGCAGGAAGCGCGTCACGTAGTCGAGGTTGTTGCGCGGATAACGGATCGGCCAGCCGATCGAATAACGGTACGCGGCCGCGGCGATCGTCGGCATCTTCGCGATCAGGCGGATCGCCGCGAGGCGGCGCTGTTCTGGATCGTCCATGTCGAGTGTGTCGTGATAGAAGGCCGACAGCGACGCGATCGATCCACACAACATCGCCATCGGATGCGCGTCGTGATGGAAGCCGTGCAGAAAGTTCTTCAGCGCCTCATGCATCATCGTGTGATGCGTGATCTCGTCCTCGAACGCTGAGAATTTCGCCTTGTCGGGCAGTTGGCCGTTGAGTAGCAGATAAGAAACTTCAAGGAAATTCGACTGCTTGGCGAGCTGGTCGATCGGGTAGCCGCGATAAAGCAGTACGCCGGCATCGCCGTCGATGAAAGTGATCGCGCTGCGCGCGGCAGCGGTCGCCGCAAAACCCGGGTCGAACGTGAAGTAGCCGGTTTCCTTGTTGAGCTTGCCGATGTCGATGGCCGGGGGACCAAGTGTGCCGGTCACGATCGGAAACGTGGCGGTCTTGTTCGTGGCGGAATCGGTGATCTGGACGGTTTTATCGGACACGGCGGAACTCCTGGCTGCGTGGCGCCGCGCTACACGCCATGGCAGGGCAACGCGCGACGAACGGGAACGACCACGATGCTACGGTCAACGCATAATTATTGCACAGCACCATATGCGAGCGCCCGTGCCGGCCCTATGACGTGTTCGCGCTTGCACAGAACTCCGCGCTTTTCGCTTGCCAGGAAACGCAAACGCCGGCCCAGGGCCGGCGTTTGGTTGATTGCAATCAGGCGCTCGCCTCCGGCTCAACGTGCATTCCTGCACAGCCGGGACAGGCGCATCCTGTGCTTATTTCGCGTAGCGGCGACGGAACTTGTCGACGCGACCGGCAGTGTCGACGATCTTCTGCTTGCCGGTGAAGAACGGGTGCGAATGGCTGGAGATTTCCACCTTGATCAGTGGATATTCCTGACCGTCCTCCCACTTGATGGTGTCCTTGCCGGTCATCGTCGACTGGGTCAGGAACGAGAAATCGCTGGAGATGTCCTGGAACACGACCGGCTTGTACGTTGGATGGATGTCGGCTTTCATGGGCTCTGCTCAATGACTTGGCGGCGGATAAAAGGACGGCAGTTTACCCTGCCGACTGCTTTTCACGCAAGCTTTGGGCAGGCCAGGCTGTGGCCGGAAGGATGTTTCAGGCCAGCACGGGCGAACCCAGCGCCCTTGCGACCATCACCTCGAAGCGCCCTTGGTCGACATCCAGCACGATGCGCGCGTTCGCCGGTGGGTCCATGCGGTCCTCCCAATCGACGACAGTCGCGCCGCGCGTCAGCGTGCCACCCAGTTCGATGCCGACATGGTGGCTTTCGGCGCGCCGGATGATGCCCGGGTCCAACGCGACTGCCATCGCCAATGCATCCGCCGCGATCATGCCGTGTCGACCTTGAGCCTGGTTGAACGCGCGCGCGTTGCGCGAAATCGCGGCGTAAAAGGTCGCGCGTGCATCGCCGCTCCCAACTATCCGGTCGAAGCGGTCGAACGCCATCGCGTGGCGCAGGCACGCCTCCCAATCGACCAGATCGAATGCGGGCCACGTCGAGAACACGACGTGCGCGGCTTCCGGATCGAAACCGATATTGAACTCGGCCGGCACTCGATGCGTATTGCCGCGTCCGGTCACTGCGCCACCCATGATGACCAGTCGCGCGACGCGCGAGGGCAATTGCGGATCGAGGCGCAATGCCAACGCGATATTGGTCAACGGCGCCAGCGCGACAAGGGTCAGACGGCCGGGCCGTTCGTGTGCGAGACGAACGATCGCCGCTGCCGCATGTTCATCGGCCGCACGACGCGTGCACGGCAGATAACCCGTGTCACCGAAACCATCCGCGCCGTGCACCAAGCCGGCATCGCCAGCCGGCAGGATCAATGGAACCGGGCAGCCCGCGAAGACCGGCGTGTCGACGCCGATCACCTCGACCAGCTTCAACGCGTTGCCGACCGTATGCGCAAGCCCGACGTTGCCGGCCGCGATCGAAAGACCGACCACGTCGGCATGCGCGTGCGCCATCAGGATCGCCAACGCGTCGTCCACGCCGGGGTCGGTATCGATCAGCAGTTCACGGGTTTGCACGGCGAGTCCTTCATGCGGATTTGCGCGCGGCCACGACCGCGCGGGGAACGATCCACGGAATGCGCTGCACGGGCGTCACCAGCACGGCCTCGGCAAAGCCGGCGCTGCGCAAGCGATCGAGGATGTCGTAGCCGTAGTCGCGGAACGCGAGGATACCGGCCCCGGCGCGCAGAGGATCAGTGTGGTAGACCGGCGCGTGCAGGTGTTCGATCACGCCATAGCGCAATCGCGCGCGCTCGACCGTGCATTCGCCCTCATGCATCGGCACGGTGAATATCGTGGCGCCGCCCGCTCGCAGCACGCGCGAGAGCTCGATGAAAGCGCGCGCATCATCGGGCACGTGTTCGAGCACTTCGGTGTGGGTGACGAGATCGAAACTCGCATCGGCGTAGGTCAGCCGTTGGACGTCCTCGCAGCGGACGCCATCGCGCGACGTGCCAAGCGCGATATCGGCGAAGTATTCCGAGGTCGCGAGGCTGCGCGCAGAGCGACGGAGGAATGCGACCAGCGGTCCGCGTGCCGACAATTCGCACGCGTCGCAGTCGCCGAGACGCACCACGCGATCACGCAAAACCCAGCCGAGCGCGAGGTGCACCGCACTGGCGGCGCAACGCGTGCAACGCACGCCAGTCTCCTCGCGTCGCAGGCGCACGAACACGCTGGGACCACAATAGGGACAACGCGCGAGCGCCAGCGCGAACTCGCGCGGATTCAGCAGGGCGACGCCCGCGCGCACTCGGCTGGACCAGCCCGTCATAAGCTCAAGCTCCCGCATACCGCGCCGCGCCGCCGATCCAGCGCGCGATCAGGCGTTGGACAAGATCGGGATGATCGCGCAGAAGTGCCTCGCCAACGCGCTGCACCGAAGGCAACAACGCCGCGTCGCGGACGAGATCGGCGACGCGGAATTGGAGCTGGCCGGTCTGGCGCGTGCCGAGCAGTTCGCCGGGGCCGCGCAACTCCAGATCCTTTTCAGCGATACGGAAACCGTCGCTGGTTTCGCGCATGACTTCGAGGCGCGCTCGCGCGGCGCGCGACAGCGGCGTCTGGTAAAGCAGCACGCAACTGGACGCCGCGCTGCCGCGGCCGACCCGTCCGCGCAGCTGATGCAACTGGGCGAGACCAAGCCGTTCCGCGTTCTCGATCACCATCAGGCTCGCGTTTGGCACGTCGACGCCGACCTCGATCACGGTCGTCGCGATCAGCACGCGCGAATCGCCGGCCTTGAACGCATCCATCGCCGCCACTTTCTCTTTCGGCTTAAGACGGCCATGCACGAGACCGATGCGCAAGTCCGGCAATGCTGCGGTCAGCTCGGCGTACGCAACTTCGGCCGCCTGCGCTTCAAGTTGCTCGGACTCCTCGATCAGGGTGCAGACCCAGTACGCCTGGCGGCCTTCGGCACAGGCCGCGCGGATGCGCTCGATGACTTCGCCACGACGCGCATTCGAGATTGCGACAGTCTGCACCGGCGTGCGCCCGGGAGGCAGTTCGTCGATCACCGACACATCGAGATGGGCGTATGCGGTCATCGCCAGGGTGCGCGGAATCGGCGTCGCAGTCAGCACGAGTTGGTGCGGTACCACGTCGCCATTGCGGCCCTTGTCACGCAGGCTGAGGCGCTGATGCACGCCGAAACGGTGCTGCTCGTCGATGATCGCGAGGCCGAGATGACGGAACGTGACGCCTTCCTGCATCAGCGCGTGCGTGCCGATCACGATCGGCGCTCCGCTTGCGACCGCCGCACGTGCCGCTTCGCGCGCGCGACCGAGCACTTTGCCGACGAGCCAGACCAGCTCGATGCCGAGTGGCTGCATCCAGTTCCGGAAATTGTTCCAGTGCTGTTCGGCAAGCAGCTCGGTCGGCGCAACCAGTGCGACCTGGCAGCCGGCCTCGACCGCGGCCAGTGCAGCCGACGCGGCAACGACGGTCTTGCCGGAGCCGACGTCGCCTTGCACGAGGCGCAGCATCGGCACCGGTTTGGCGAGATCGTGTTCGATCTCGGCGATCACGCGCTGCTGCGCGCGGGTCAGCGCGAACGGCAGGTTCGCGCGCAGCGCGGACCGCATTGCGCCATCGCCGACCAGTGCGGGCGCCGCATGTCGGCGCACCTGCGCGCGCAAACGCTTGAGGCTCAAGTGGTGGGTCAGCAATTCCTCGAACGCGAGCCGCTGCTGCGCTGGATGCGCCCCAAGCGCAAACGCGGCGATGTCGGCATCCGCTGCCGGGCGATGCACGGTCAGCAGTGCCTCGCGCAACGAGGCGAGTTGCAGGGACGCACGCACCTCGATCGGAATCAATTCGAGCGACTCGGCATCGGGCAGGCGTTCGAGAGCGCGCGCGATCACGCCGGTCAGACGCTTCTGGCCGAGGCCTTCGGTGGTCGGATAGATCGGCGTCAGGCGTTCCTCGGTCGCGACACTGGCCGCGCCGAGCACGCGCCGGTATTCGGGATGCACCATCTCCGGCCCCTGCGTGCCATGTCGGACCTCGCCGTAGCAGAGAAAGCGCGCGCCCGGCGCGAACTGCTCGGCTTGCGCGCGATTGAAGTGGAAGAAGCGCAAGGAGAGCGTCGCATGCGAGTCGTCGCCGATCGCGACGCGCAACTGCGGCCGATAGCGGAAGCCGCGCTCGACCGCCTCGACGACACCCTCGACCTGCGCGCTCTCGCCTATCGCGAGGTCACGGATCGGCGTGATCCGCGTGCGATCCTCGTAGCGCAGCGGCAGGTGAAACCAGAGATCCTGCACGCGCTCGAGACCGAGCCGCGCGAGCGCCTTAGCCAGCGACGGGCCGACACCCGCCAGCGCCGTCACTGGTACGAGACCGGCGTCCTCAATGGCGGCAGCGGAATGGCGGGCGGGGCGTGGCATGCGGGGCCAAGCCTAACCGAGCATGGCAGTGCCGTGGAATCACAATCGTTTAGAGAGGACGCGTAGCGCCCTTTGCCGGCACCGCCGGATTACAACGTCGCGAAGCCGTGGGTAAGCGCAAACGGCAGCGGAGCTATTGGGCGAGCACCATGATCGCATCGACCTCGACAGCGGCGCCGCGCGGCAGCTCGCGCACGCCGATCGTCGAGCGCGCTGGATACGATTCGCGGAAGTATTCCTTCATCACCGCGTTGACTGCGGCGAAGTTGGCGAGATCGGTGAGGTAGATGCCGACTCTCACGACATCACTGAACGAGCCCCCAGCAGCCGCGCAGACCGCCTGCAGGTTGTCGAACACGCGCCGCGCCTGAGCCGAGATATTGCCCTCTACCATCTCGCCGGTGGCAGGATCAAGCGGCGTCTGTCCGGACAGATAAACCGTATTGCCGACGCGGACCGCCTGCGAGTACGGACCAATCGCGGCGGGCGCTTGATCGGTGTGGATGATCGTGCTGGTCATGGAAACTCCGGAAATCGGGAATGGCGAGTCGGGAATAGTAAGGCGAGCTTGACCGCTTTTGCCATCCGCTATCCCGATATCCCCGGATTCAAACCGGATGCCGGCGTACCGCGGTGACCACCTGCAGCCGGCGCACGCGGCGCATGACGTCGGCGAGGTGCTTGCGATTCTTGACCTCGACCGTGAACAACATCGTCGCGGTCATCACGTCGCGTTCCTTGTACTCGACGTTCTCGATGTTGCAACCGGTTTCCGCGATCGCCGCAGCAACCTGGGCGAGCACACCGGGTTTGTTCGTGACTTCGATGCGCAGCTCGACCTTGTAGTCGCCCTGCACATCTGCGTCCCAGGCGATTTCGATGCAGCGTTCCGGCAACTTGCGCAGCTCCGGCACGTTCGGGCATTCGACGCGGTGCACGACGATGCCCTTGCCGGCCGAGAGATAACCCATGATCTCGTCGCCGGGCAGCGGGTGACAACAGTTGCTGAGGCTGAGCACGCCGCGCTCGGCGCCGGTGATCAGTATCTTCTCACTGCTGCGCAGGTGCGCGACGTGGGGATGCTCGCCCTGCGCAGACAGCAACGTGTGTGCGACCGTATCGGCGACGCGATTGCCGAGCGCGATATCGGCGAGCAATTCCTCCAACCGCTTGAATTTCTGTTCGGCGAGGAAACGATCGAGTACCGCAGGCGGAATGCTCTCCAGCGATCCATCGAGCGCATCCATTGCGCGATCAAGCATGCGATGGCCGAACTCGACCGCGTCCTCGTGCTGCAAGTGTTTCAGGTGATGGCGGATCGCGGTACGCGCGCGGCCGGAAACAACCCAGCCCAGCCACTGTGGGCTCGGCATTGCCGACGGTGCGGTGACGATTTCCACGGTCTGGCCGCTGACCAGCGGAGTGCGCAGCGGCACCAGCTTCTTGTCGGCGCGCGCGGCGACCGCATGGGTACCGACATCGGTGTGCACGAAATAGGCGAAGTCGAGCGCGGTCGCGTTGCGCGGCAGGGCGAGGATCTGCCCTTTCGGTGTGAACAGGTAAACCTCATCCGGGAACAGATCGATCTTGACGTTCTCGATGAACTCCAGCGACGAGGGCGTCTGCGTCTCGCGGTCGACGAGGCCGGACACCCATTCGCGCGCGCGCGATTGCGCACTGTTGGCAGGCATCGCATCGGTCTTGTAGGCCCAGTGCGCGGCGACTCCGCGGTCGGCAACCGCGTCCATGTCCTCAGTGCGGATCTGGATCTCGATCGGCGCGCCGAACGGTCCGAACAGGACCGTGTGCAGCGACTGATAGCCGTTCGCCTTCGGGATCGCGATGAAGTCGCGGAAGCGCCCGTCCAGCGGCTTGTACAGGCTATGCACCGCACCAAGCGCGTGGTAGCACTGCGGTGCACTGTCGACGACGACGCGGAAGCCGTACACATCCATCACCTGCGCGAACGACTTGTGCTCGTTGCGCATCTTCGAATAAATGCTGTATGGCGATTTGATCCGGCTGACCACGCGATGCGCGATTTGCTCGCTGGCGAGGCGTGCTTCGAGCGCGACCTCGATGCGCGCCATCGCCTCGCGGCGATTGCCGAGTACGGCGCGGATGCGCTCAGCGACAACGCGGTGCCGATCCGGGTAGAGCGCGCGAAAACCGAGATCCTGCAACTCGGCCTTGAAGCGGTTCATGCCGAGGCGCTGCGCGATCGGGGCGTAGATGTCGAGCGTCTCGCGCGCAATGCGGCGGCGCGCGCCGGCATCCATCGCACCGAGCGTGCGCATGTTGTGCAGGCGGTCGGCGAGTTTGATCAGGATCACGCGCAGGTCGCGTGCCATCGCCAGCAGCATCTTGCGGAAACTCTCCGCGGCCGCTTCCTGACGGCTACGGAAACGCACCTTGTCGAGCTTGGTAACACCGTCGACGAGTTCGATCACGGTCTGGCCGAACTCGGCGCCGATCTGTGCGACGGTGAGTTCCGTGTCTTCGAGCGTGTCGTGCAGGATCGCTGCGATGATCGTCTCGGCGTCCATGCCCAAATCAGCAAGGATGCTGGCGACCGCGACCGGATGGGTGATGTAGGGTTCGCCGCTTTTGCGGGTCTGGCCGGCGTGGGCCGATGCGCCTATTTCGTAGGCCTTGCGCACCCGCGCGATCTGCTCGGCCGGAAGATAGGCCTCGAGCTGGAGTTCAAGCGCCCGCACGTCGGCGAGAGGCTGGCTCACCGTCGGCAACCGCGTGCGCTTGGTCGCAGGCGTGGCCATGTCGCCGGCGCAGCCCTTCAGGCTGCTCCCTCAGGTCGACATGAAATCCACGATCGGGCCATCAGAGATCGTCGCCGCCTTTCGCGATGTCCTCATCGACTTCGGCAGCGGCCCATTCCAGCGCCTCGCGCTCGGCCCGCTCGCGCTCCTGCTTCTCGATCGCGTCGATCAGGGTCTGGTCGACCTTGCCTTCGGCGATCTCGCGCAGCGCGAGCACCGTCGGCTTGTCGTTCTCCTCATCGACGGTCGCGGCTGCGCCCTTCTCCAACTGGCGCGCGCGCTTGGTCGCCATCAATACCAGCTCGAAGCGGTTGTCGACCACTTTAAGGCAATCTTCCACCGTGATACGCGCCATTCAAAAACTCTCCAAAAGTGAAGCCAATTCATGGCTTTAGCGGCAGTCATTGTAACGCCGCGCTTTTGTGCAGCGCAATCTTCACGTTGCTCGGGATGCGCGCGATCACGCAAGCGGTGCACGCGAACCACGATTTCGCGTAGCCTTGCACCGCATAATGACGACACTATCCGAGCCGTGGCTCCTGCATCCGCGCGCCATCGAGACGAAATCTATGCGATTGAGACCGCCCCATCCCCACCTTCGCGCGGGCCTGCTGGCCTTAAGCGTCGCCCTGCTCACCGGCTGCTCGATCGCCAAACCGCGCACGGATGATCCGTGGCAGGGTTTCAACCGCAAGATGTATTCGTTCAACGACGCTGCAGACAAGGCGGTGATCCGTCCGGTCGCTGTAGGTTACCGCAAGGTCACGTCGGCGAACATGCGTCGGATAGTGGCGAACTTCTTCGCCAACGTGAAGATGCCGATCACGATCATCAACGACATCCTGCAGGTCGATCCAAAGTCGGCAGCGCGCAACACCGGGCGCTTCGTGGTCAATTCGACGGTCGGTTTTGCCGGTCTGTTCGATCCGGCCAGCGAAATGGAGCTACCGCCGGACGAAACCGATTTTGGCGTGACGCTGGCCAAATGGGGCCTGCCCGAAGGGCCGTATCTTGTCCTGCCGCTGGTCGGTTCGACGACGGCGCGCGACGTCTGGCGTCTGCCGATCGACAACTACTTCGACCCGCTCGGCTGGTATGCGAACGAGCACCACTTGCGCTTCCACGCCGAACACTTGCCGAACATGTTCTATCTGATCACCTTGCGTGCGCGCGGCATCGAAGCGGAAGGCATGCTCGAAGGCGTCTACGATCCGTACGTGTTCTATCGCGACGCCTACCGGCAGCGACGTCTGTACGCCATCTACAACGGAGCGCCGCCCGCCGACGTGATCGACCAGATGCAGGGCACCAACGACATGGATGTCGACAAGCTGCTCGACGAGCAGCACGCGTATGAAAACAAGAAGTCGGGGAAAGCGAAGGTAAAAGACTAGGGACTGGCGATTGGGAGAAAAGCGCGCCGCCTTGAGGGTATTCTGCGTCCGGCCTCGCTATCGGTGGGGCTCGCGTCTGCGGCGCTGTGTCCCAGCTTGCACGCGGGATGACCCTCAGCCCTCGGCATTGAGCCCCAACAAAGGCTCCGCATCGCAAAGATGAGCCAACGCCTTGAGGTTCGCCGGCGCGCGGGTGAAGCGCAGGCTTACCTTGCCGACGCGCGCGCGCGCCGCCCATGCCAGCAGCACCGCCAGCGTTGCGCTATCGATGCCCTGCACGTCTGCAACATCCACCGCGACATCACCGGCAGCATTGCCAAACAGCTCCCCGCCGCGAGCGAGTGCCGCGGACGCCTCGGCAAAACCGAGACGACCGCCGACGCGTGCATGTGCCGCGTCGACGCGTTCGATGCGCAACGCGGTCACTGACCGCCCTTCTGCGCGTGCTCCATGTTCTCCAGCGTCTTCTCGCCCTGGGTTTCGAGGCGCGTGATCAGCGCATCGAGGCTCGACTTCTGGATTTCCGCACCCACCTGGTTGCGATAATTGGTGATATAGGAGATGCCTTCGATGAT
This sequence comes from Rhodanobacteraceae bacterium, assembly GCA_003142815.1. Taxonomy (GTDB): domain Bacteria; phylum Pseudomonadota; class Gammaproteobacteria; order Xanthomonadales; family Rhodanobacteraceae; genus Dokdonella_A. The sequence goes on along the minus strand of PLNP01000044.1, from coordinate 221,196 downwards.
CACATCGTAGGCTTTCCACTCGCCTTCCCTGGTCTTGCGGAACGCGTAGTCGACGGCCAGCAGCTTGCCGTCGTCGAGCACGACCTCGGTGCGCACGATCGTGCGCTTGTCGCTCATCTCACCCTTGGTCGGCAGCACGCGCACGCGGCCACGCGTGTAGTTAAGCAGGCCTTCCGCGTAGCGATGTGCGATCGAATTGTAGAACGCCTTGGCGAAGCGCGCGCGCTGTTCCGGCGTCGCGGTGCGCGCGTACTGGCCGAGCACGAGGATCGACGCGTAGTCGATATCGAAACGTGGCAGCAGGATGCCGTCGATGATCTTGATCAGCTTGTCATGGTCGTTCTTGAGCTCGGTCTGGTGGCCATCAATCGCCTTGCCGAGATCGTCGGCGATGCCCTGCACGACCTGATCCGGCGTCGCCGTGTCGGCGCGCGCGGGCAGGCTCGTGGCCATCCCCAACAGCAAAGCGAAAGCAAGACCTATCGTGCGCAACATGGATGACTCCTCAATGCTTGATATCGGGGGCGGGTGGCGTGGGCGCTGCGACCTTGGCCGCTGCCTCATCAGGCGCGGATGCCTTGTCCGCCGGCTTCTGTGGAGAACCGTTGACCAGGAATTTCCCGATCAGGTCCTCAAGCTGCATCGACGACTGGGTCAGCACAAATTCGCCACCGTCCTTGAACATGTCCGGCGATCCGCCAGGTTGGACGCCAACGTACTGGTCACCCAATAAACCGCTGGTGAATATCGCGGCGGCCGAGTCGTCCGGGACATCGTTGTAGCGCTTGTCCACCGAGAGCTTGATCAGCGCATCGAGTTTGGTTGGATCGAGCTCGATCGATTCGACCGAGCCAATGCGCACGCCCGCGAGCTTGACCGGCGCGCGCAGCTTGAGCTGGCCGATGTTGGTGAACCGCGCCTTCAGCGTGTAGCTGTCGCCTTGGCGAAAATTGGCGACCGACGTCGTCTGCGTCGCCAGATAGGCGAGCGCGGCAAAGCCGAGCAGGATGAAGAAGCCGGTACCGATCTGGTAGGAACGTCGTTGAGTCATGGTATTGCGTCCTGTTGTCACTTTGTAGGAGCACCGAAAAAAGGTGCTCCTACATCAAGAATGCGGTCATCACGAAATCGAGTGCCAGCACGACGATCGACGAGAACACGACCGTGCGCGTCGTCGCATAAGCCACGCCCTCGCTGGTCGGCGGCGTGGTGTAACCCTGAAACACTGCGATCAACGCGATCACGGCGCCGAACGCGACGCTCTTCCAGACACCGTTGACGACATCCTTCCAGACATCGACGCTGGAGGTCATGTTTGACCAGAACGTGCCGTTGTCGAGGCCGAGCCAGCTCACCCCAACCAGATGCGCACCCATGATACCGAGCGCGTTGAACACGCAAGCGAGCAACGGCATCGCGACGATGCACGCAAGAAAACGCGGCGCGGCGACATAGGCGAGCGGATCGACCGCCATCATCTCCATCGCCGAAAGCTGGTCGGTCGCGCGCATCAGGCCGATCTCGGCGGTGATCGAGGTGCCCGCGCGCCCCGCGAACAGGAGCGCGGTCATGACCGGCCCCAGTTCGCGATACAGCGACAGCGAAACCACGGTGCCGAGCGCCGCGGTGCCGCCGAAAATCGACAGCACGTAATAGAGCTGCAGGCCGAGCACCATGCCGACGAACAGGCCGCAGGTCATGATGATGACCAGGCTCATCGCACCGACGAACCAGATCTGCCGGATCGTCTCACGGAAGTGGCGCAGACTTTTCGGGATCGCGGCGAGGATCTGGAACAGGAACAGGCCGCACGCGCCGACCTGCGCGAGTGCGTCGCCGATCATCGACGGCCCGCCTTTCGAAGGTACTTTGCGGACCTCGCTCATGCCGCACCCGCCGGTCGCGCAGTGGCCGGAAAGCCGAGATCGGCCGCGTAGTCGCGCGCCGGATACTGGAATGGAACCGGACCATCCGCTTCGCCACCGAAGAACTGCTTGGTCCATGGCGAATCGTCGTGCGTGAGTTCCTCCGGCGTGCCGCGTGCGACGACCTTGCCGGCCGCGATCAGATAAACCAGATCGGCTGCGCGGCTCACCGCCGCGAACTCATGCGCGACGAGGATGCTGGTGATGCCGAGTGTTTGGTTGAGCGTGCGGATCAATTTCAACACCTGGTTCAGCGCGATCGGATCGAGGCCGGAGAAGGGCTCGTCGTACAGAATCAGCATCGGATCGCGAATGATTGCCCGCGCCAACGCCACGCGCCGCGCCATGCCGCCGGAAAGTTCGCTCGGCATCAACTCGGCCGCGCCGCGCAGACCGACCGCCTGCAGCTTGGTCAGCACGATGTTGCGCACCAGTTCCTCGGGCAATTTCAGATGCTTGCGCAGTGGAAACGCGACGTTCTCGAATACCGTGAAATCGGTCAACAAGGCCGAGTTCTGGAACAGGAAACCGATCTTCTCGCGCAGGTCGAACAATGCATTGCGCCGCAATGCGGGCACGTTCTGGCCATCGACGCGGATTTCGCCCGCGTCCGGCATCAGCTGGCCGGTGATATGGCGCAGCAGCGTCGTCTTGCCGGTACCGCTCGGCCCCATGATCGCAGTGACCTTGCCGCGCGGAATATCAAGATCGATTCCCTCGAAAATCCGTTTGCCACCCAGCGTCGTACGCAAGCCGCGTACCTGAACGAGTGCGTCACTGTTTTGCGGGGCGCGGGCGTCGGTCACTCGATGGGGCTCCATGGACGAGAATGGCTGCCGCACGCAGATCGCGCGGCGCGGCTACCTTAGCCGATGCGACCGCGCGACCGCCAGCGACGGCGCGCGGATAGTGCGTCAGTTTGAAATATGTATAGCCGTTCGTGGTGAGGTATCGAACCATGAACGGCGGCGCACGAAGCCGTTCACCCTTCGATACCTCAGGGCGAACGGTGACAAGATTTCAAACTGATGCACTACCGGCGCGCGCCAGTCAATCGGCCTTCAGCAAGTCGTCGATCAGGCCTGCATGGCGGCCGAGTTGCGCCTTCCGGCGCAAACGCTGGCACTGCACGATCGCGCGCAGGTCGGCCAACGCATCAGCGAACTGATCGTTGACGACGATGAAATCGAAATCGCCGGCGTGCGCTATTTCCTGGCGCGAATCGACGAGACGGCGTGCAATCGCCTCGGCCTTGTCCGACGCACGTGCGCGCAGGCGACGCTCGAGCTCGGCGCGCGACGGCGGCAGGATGAAGACACTGATCGAATCGGTGCCCACACAATCGGCCCGGCTGCCATCGGCCAGCTTGGCACGAATCTGCTGTGCGCCCTGCCAGTCGATCTCCAGCAACACGTCGCGCCCCTGCGCGAGCAGCGGCTCGACCGCCGTGCGCGCGGTACCTTTCAGATCGCCGTGCACGTTCGCGTATTCGTAGAACACATCGGCCGCAGCCATGCGCTCGAACACACCGCGCGAGACGAAATGGTAATGACGACCATCGACCTCGCCCGGCCGTGGCAAGCGCGAGGTGTACGACACCGACAGGCTGATGCCCGGCTCGCGCTCGAGCAACGCATGCACGAGGCTGGTCTTGCCCGCACCCGACGGCGCCGCAACGATGAACAACGTACCGCTCATGCAACTTCCTCTTTGAACGCCTTGGCGAATAGTGGCGCCGCGGCCTTGTCGATTTCTTCCATCAAGCGGCGCGTACGAGCCAGCGCGACGGCGATCTTGCGGTAATGTGTGATGTCGTCGATGTCGAGCTGGCGGCCCTTGCGGTCCTTCAGCCACTTCTCCAGCACCTGGTAGCCACCGATGCGAAAGGCCCAGGTTTCCGGCTCGATGCCGTCGAAGTATTGCCGCGGATTGATCCAGACGCGGCCGCATTCCGCTCGTCCTGAGCCTGTCGAAGGATGGGCGGAACCCTGCTCCGCCTGCGGTGGAGCGTAGCGCGGCTTTTCGACCGTGTGGTCGCCGGACACCGGATAAGACGGCGCGCCCTGCGCCAGCGAGGGATCGCGCAGCAGATGCAGCGCGACCAATTGCGCGCCTAACGCAGCCAGCATGCGGAACAGCGCGGCATCGGTCGGCAACGGAATACGCGGAAAGTCGCTGCGCAGGTATTCGGCGTAGCGGCTGCGATAGGTCGGCGAGTGCAGCACCGCGTAGACGTAGTGGAACACGTCCTCGGGCGTCACGCCTTCGGGCAGGCCGAACGGATCGGTGACACCGACGCCGAGTGCATCGGCCAGCGCTTTCAGGTAACGCGGATCCAGGTTGGGGTGACGGAGTGGCTTGGCGGTATCTGGCAGAAGCCAAAGCGGCAAGACATAGTTGACCTCCTTCACCGAAACCGAGTGATGTGTGCTGAGTCCTGCCACAGCAAAGGCGTGAGAAAACGTGCCAGTTTCTACAGAACGAGTGGTCGACAGCGCGACGTTGTCACCATGTACGAGCTGCGACATCGTTTCCGCACGCGGGCGGCACATGAAGCCCCTCGAGTGCCCGGTGTAATAGGTATATCGAAGGTCGAAAGGTCTGTACAAAATCGGCACCACCTTGTCCGCAGACAAGCCGCTCTCATGCAAATCCCGCTGCGCAAAAGCGACTTTCCAATCCTGCACGTCCGGTGGCAGCTTATATTTCGTTCGAGCAGCGTCTTCACCCAAGTTCGCGAAGTCCTGCACGGTACGCCAAACGCTATCTGCATCGAAATGGATGCAAAGCTCATCACGCGCGGTCAGCAAGCCCACTGAGTTAAGCGGGAAGATCGCCGTGACCCGCCAACCTTGCTCGTACTCATTCCACGCATCGCGATTGACCGGCACGAACGGCAATTGCGGAAGCAATGGATCGAGTTCGCGCCATGTCACCGCGTCGAACGCGGTGTCCTCAAGCCGCTGGTATTTGCTTTCGCGGCTGCCCCAGAGCTCGGCATGGCGCACCGTCGCTTTGCGTACGTGCACGCCGGGTTTGCGCACAAGGAACAGGATCGCCACGCCTGGCTCGATATCGAACACGTTCTTGTCGTCACCGTGAGCAGCGTGCACAACTGGTGTTTTCTCCTTCTTCTTCGTGCTTCCATGCAGATCGAGCACGTAGATGTCGTCGAAATCGCGCAGCAACGCCGCGCGCATGCCACGAAACGTGGGGTTGTCCATCCAGCCGTGGTTGGAAATGTATCCGACGATCCCGTGCCCAGTCTGCGTGATGCGCCAGTGCGCGAAGCGGATGAACTTGACGTAGTCGTCGTTGATCCACTTGCTGTTGCGTTCTTTCAGCTTGCTGCCATCCGGCTCGCGCTTGTACAGCTCCATCAATTGCGTGATCCAATCCGATTTGTTACGCGACTCGCCCGAATACGGCGGATTGCCGAGCACTACTTCCACTGGCACACGGTCTTTGACTCTCTCGGCTCCTTCAGCCTCTTGGGTCAGCAACGTCGAAAAAGCATCGGTCTGGGGGTTCTTGAGCCGTTCCAGTGTGTTAGTCAGGAACACGTTGAGGCGATCGCCGTCGTCGAAGTGGAAGCCGCGATCGGCCAGCTCCAGCGCGAGCTTCAGGTGCGCCACGGTGTACGGCGCCATCATCAGCTCGAAACCGAACACGCGCGGCAATAGATTCTTGCGCACGTAGTCCGGCCACGCGCCGAACAGGCCGGCGTCGTGTTGGTGGCGGTAGATGCGGTCGATCACCTCGCGCAGGAACGTGGCCGTGCCGGTGGCCGGATCGAGGATCACCGTATCCGGATCGGCCAGCCCGGCGGCGCGACCGAACTCCGTTTTCAAAAGGTGCTCGACGCCGCGCACGATGAAGTCGACGACTGGCTCGGGTGTGTAGTAGACGCCGCGGCTTTCGCGCAGTTGCGGGTTGTACTCGGCGAGGAAAGTCTCGTAGAAATGGAAGATCGGGTCGGTGAAGCCGCGTTTGCGGCTCTGCCAGTGCAGCACCTTGTCCAAATCGGCATGCAACAGAACGTCGACCATGCTCTCGACGATCCAGCGCACGCCGTCGGAGAGGTCGAACGCGATGAAACGGAACAGCTGGCGCAGGAACGGACTGGCTTTCGGGATCAGCGTTTCGGCTTCGCGCAAGGAGAAATCCTGCGACGTCGGATCGAACACGCGCGCGGTGAACAGGCCGTAGGCGACCGTCTGCGCGAACATGTCCGCAAATTCCTCCGCACCCAATTCCGGCACCAGCAGTTCGCGGAACGCGCGATGCTGCGCGGCCAGCGCGCCGGTCTCACCTTCGTGGTGCAGCGTGTCGAGCGTGGCGTCGCGCAGCAGCCGCGTCTGCGCGGCGAGCAATTGCGCCAGCTGTTTCGGCGTGGCGACGGTTGGCGCAACCGCGTTGTAAAACGCCTGCGCGAGCTTGTTCCATTCGACCTCCGCCTCGGCCATCGCACTGACGCCATGCGCCGTTTCCTGCCCGAGACGCGCGCGAAGCTTGACTGCGCCGTGCTCGATCCAGATGAAATCCAGATAGTCGGTGAAGATCAGGTTCGGCAGCGCCTCGACATAACGCCTGAGCTGACCCGACTTCAGCAGCTTGTCCAGCGGTTCGCCGATATCCTTCGCTTCGACATGGCCGAGGATCGTCGCGCCGCGGCGCACGACGAAATCCGGCGCGTTGCCGGCGATGCGCTGCGGCTCGTTGGTCGCCTCGATATTGGCTGCGCGGCTTTCCAGCAGCGCCTTCAGCGCGGGGCGATAGCTGTGCTCGGTCGCATCGCCGCGACGGCGAACGCGATCGAGTGCGGCGATGTAGTCGGCGACGGCTGTCATTCGATCTCAGCTGCGATAAACATCGCTGCGATGGCCGATCTTGACGATTTCCACGAGGACGCGCGTATCGTCGACCGCGTAGAGAATCCGATAGTCGCCTTGACGGATGCGATAACGATCTCGGCCCGCGAGTTTTATGGAGCCACGCGGATACGGGTCGTCTCGCAATTTCTCCGCCTTTGCCAGAACACGCCTCACGTCGGCCTTGGGCAACCCGCGCAAATCCCGGGCGATGGAAGTCAGGTAACGCAGGTCATAGCGTGCCATCGGCCTTGAGCTTCTTCAGCAAGGCTTCATACGTAATCGACTTTTCGTGAGCGCGCTCTTCAAAGGCCGCAAAGTCTTCCTCGTCTTCGCGCAACGCCTCGCGCACGGCATCGGAAACGATCTCGGAGATGGAACGGTGCGTTTCGGCCGCCTTGAGCCGCAACGCCTTGTGCATGGCGGAATCGAGATAGATGGTTGCGCGAGTGGTCGTATTTTGCATCGCAGCCGCCTGAACGTTATGACGTTGTGCCACTATAGCACCACGGTGCGACGCGATCACTCCAGGTTTTGCACTTGTTCGCGCATCTGCTCGATCAGCACCTTCAACTCGACCGCGGCATTCGTCGTACGCGGATCGGCGGATTTGGAGCCGAGCGTGTTCGCCTCGCGATTGAATTCCTGCATCAGGAAATCGAGACGTCGGCCGACCGCTTCGGTCAAGCCGAAGATGCGGCGCGCCTCGGCGACGTGCGCGGTCAGGCGATCGAGCTCCTCGTCGACGTCGATGCGCTGGACCTGCAGCACGACTTCCTGTTCGACGCGGCCCGGGTCGAGCGGCTGCTTCAATTCCGCCAGGCGCGCATCGAAACGCGCGCGCAACGCGGCGCGCACTTCCGGCAGATGCGCGCGCACTTCGGCGACGATGCGTTCAATGCCATCGAGGCGCTCGCGCATGAAACCGCCGAGGCGTTCACCCTCGCGCCCGCGCGTCGCGATCATGTCCGCCAGCGCACTGTCGAGCACCGCGAGCGCCGCTTCACGCAACGACTCCTGGTCGGTCTCGCGGTCGAGCATCACGCCCGGCCAGCCGAGCAGCGAAGTAAAATCGACATTCAGTTGCGGAAACTTCGCGGCCAGCGCTTGCGCGGTATCGGCGAGGCGTGTCAGCAGCGCCTCGTCGACCTTGATCGCCGACGCATCGGCGACCGCCGGCTTGTAGCGCAGGCCGAGATCGACCTTGCCGCGCGACAGCTTCGCCGCAACGCGTTCGCGCACGATCGCTTCGAGCGAACGCAGTTCCTCGGGCAGACGCAGGCCGATTTCGAGATAGCGATGGTTGACCGAGCGCAGCTCGATCGCCAGCGTGCCGTGGCCGGCGTCGGCTTCGGCGCTGGCAAAAGCGGTCATGCTACGCAGCATCGTCTATCCAGGGGAGCGAAGGGGGCGCAATGGTAAACTCCAAGACCCGTTTGCCAAAGCGTTCCTTCGCATGAGCCCTCCGCGCCACTCCGACCGCGCCGCTGACCAACTGCGGCCGGTAACCCTGCAACGCCATTACACACGCCATGCCGAAGGTTCGGTGCTGGTCGCGTTCGGCGACACCCATGTGCTGTGCACCGCCAGCATCGAGGAAAAGGTACCGCCGTTCCTGCGCGGCAAGGGCGAAGGCTGGGTCACCGCCGAATACGGCATGCTGCCGCGAGCGACCGGCACACGCAACCAGCGCGAGGCCGCACGCGGCGGCCAGGGCGGACGCACGATGGAGATCCAGCGCCTGATCGGTCGCGCCCTGCGCGCCTGCATCGATCGCCAGGCGCTCGGCGAACGCACGATCACGCTCGATTGCGACGTGCTGCAGGCCGACGGCGGCACCCGCACTGCAGCCATCACCGGCGCCTATGTGGCGCTGGTCGATGCGGTCCGCTGGCTGAAATCGCGCAACATGATCAAGCGCGATCCGGTCGTTGGCGCGGTCGCCGCGGTATCGGTCGGCCTCTACCAGGGTGCACCGGTGCTCGATCTCGATTACGCCGAGGATTCCGGCTGCGACACCGACATGAACGTCGTCATGAACGATGACGGCGGCTTCATCGAGGTGCAGGGCACCGCCGAAGGGCACGCATTCCGCCGCGAGGAGCTCGATACCTTGCTCGCGCTCGCGAGCAAGGGCGTCACCGAACTCTGCGCCAAGCAACGCGAAGCGCTGGCTGAGGGCTGACGAAAGCTTCATCGGTTCGTCGTCCCGGCGAAAACCGGGACCGAGTGCCTATCGTGTTCCAATCAAGACCCTGGGTCCCGGCTTTCGCCGGGACGACGAGCATATATTTTTTTCCTGATTTCCCGATCCGACGTTCCCGATTCCCATGCCCCGCATCGTCCTTGCCAGCAGCACCGCCGGAAAGCTCATCGAGATGCGCGAGATTCTCGCCAGTCTTGATATCGAACTCGTGGCGCAATCGGCATTGGGCATCGCCGATGCCGACGAAACGGGTACGACCTTCGTCGAGAACGCGCTGATCAAGGCGCGCCACGCCGCGCGGATGTCCGGCCTGCCCGCGCTCGGCGATGATTCGGGGATTTGCGTCGATGCGCTGGATGGCGCGCCCGGCCTCTACTCCGCGCGCTACGCCGGCAGTCACGGCGATGCCGCCGCGAATATCGCGAAGCTGCTGGATGCGTTGCGCGACATACCCGACGCGCGGCGCACGGCGCACTTTTACTGCACGATCGTGTTGCTGCGCGCCGCCGATGATCCGGCACCGCTGATCGCGGAAGGCCGCTGGCGCGGGCGCATTCTCCAAGCACCGCTTGGCGAATGGGGTTTCGGCTACGACCCGGTGTTCTTCGATCCGGCGCTCGGTCGCGGCGCGGCCGAACTCGACGCGGCGACGAAGAACCGTGTCAGCCATCGCGGTCAGGCGTTGGCACGGTTGCGCGAGTTGATCGAACACGCCACCTGATCCGGAACCAGCTTCTGGTAGGAGCGGCGCAGCCGCGACCGTGGCGCCCGCCCGATTGTGCCGTCACGATAAGCTGAGACCTCTCTGTCGCGCTTGCAGCGCTCCTACACAACCGCCCCGCCGTCGCCACCGCCTACAATCTCCGCATGTCGCTCATCACACCACCACTGTCGTTGTATATCCACATTCCGTGGTGCGTGAAGAAATGTCCGTACTGCGACTTCAATTCGCATGCGCGGAACGGTGCGCTGCCCGTCGATACCTATGTAGACGCGCTGCTCGCCGATCTCGATCACGATCTGCGCGACTACGCGAATGCCTTGGCGGGGCGCCCGCTGCACAGCATCTTCTTCGGCGGCGGCACGCCAAGCCTGTTCGCGCCCGGTGCGATTGCGCGAATCCTCGACGGCATCGCCGCGCGAATCACGCTACCTCGCGGTATCGAGATCACGCTGGAAACCAATCCCGGCACGGTCGAGCATGGCCGTTTTGACGGCTATCTCAAGGCCGGCGTTTCGCGACTGAGTTTCGGCGTGCAGAGTTTTGACGACGACAAGCTGCGCCGACTCGGCCGCATCCATTCCGCCGCCGATGCCGAACGCGCGATGCGCGAAGCGCGCGACACCGGCTATTCGAATTTCAATCTGGATCTCATGTATGCGCTACCCGAGCAGACGCTTGCGGGCGCGCTCGCCGACATCGAGCGCGCGCTCGCCCTGCGGCCCGCGCACATCTCGCATTATCAGCTCACTCTCGAACCGAACACGCTGTTCGCAGCCAAGCCGCCGCCGCTGCCGGATGAGGACAGCGCGTGGGACATGCAAGAGGCCTGTCAGCAGCGCCTGGCCGACGCCGGCTACGCGCAATACGAGGTGTCGGCGTATGCGCGCGACAAGCTGCGCTCGGTGCACAACCTCAACTATTGGACGTTCGGCGACTACCTCGGCATCGGCGCCGGCGCACACGGCAAGATCAGCGACGCCGCCAACGGCCGCATCGTGCGCACGAGCAAACTCAAGCTGCCGCGCAGCTATCTTGATCGCGCTGAGCGTCACCATGGATTCGGCGCAGTCACCGAGGTCGGCGCCGCCGACAGGCCCTTCGAGTTCATGATGAACGCACTGCGCCTCAACGACGGCGTCGCCCGCTCGATGTTCACCGAACGCACCGGCGCGCCGTCCACGATGCTCGATGAAAATCTGCAGATTGCGCATGAACGCGGCTGGCTCGAACGCGATCCGACTCGCCTCGTACCGACCGAACTCGGTCGCCGTTATCTCAACGATGTGATCGGCCTGTTCCTGCCCGAACGCTGAGCGACCGGCGTTCAGGCACCTTGCCGCATCCTGTAGCGTCACCTATGGCGTTGTCACCATGCTTGAACCGATCACCCTCGACTGCCCGTATTGCGGCGAAAGTTTCGCCACGACGGTCGACCTCTCGGCCGGCTCGCAGCGCTACATCGAGGACTGCGGGGTCTGCTGCCGTCCGATCGAGGTGACGTTGCGCGTCGACGACGATGGCGAACTGGTCGGCGTCGCGACGATCACCGACCGCGATTGAACCCGGCCCGTCGCACGACTACACTGCGCACCGCCGCAGGTGTCCTGCGCGCCGTCCGGCGTGCAGGGTGAAACGGGAAGCCGGTGCGACACCGGCGCTGCCCCCGCAACGGTAAGCAAGTCCCACCGGATCAAAGACGCCACTGCCGCGAATGCGGCGGGAAGGCGATCCGGCCGATGCACCATGCATCGCTTGTGAGCCCGGAGACCGGCCTGCGGCTTGGTCATTGATGTGTTTGCGAGGCGTTCGACGAGCGCCCGAACATCGAACCGACCGATCAGCTCCAGGCGTTGCGGCGGGCAACGGACGGGCAAGGCGCCCGTCGCCCTGCGCACGTCCATCCTCCGAAACCCTGGATCCCGCGGGTGTGCGACAGGAGGATTGAGCCATGTTCCGTTTTTCCGTTTTGTTCATCGCGGTGTCCGCCGCGCTAGGCGCCGCCGCGCACGCCGATGAGGCGCAGATCCAGCCGACCGTGCAGGTGACCGCCTCGCGCGTCGCCGAAACGGTCGACCAGACGCTTGCCGACGTCAGCGTGATTACCCGCCAGGAGATCGACGCCAGCGTCGCGCGCGATGTGATCGATTTATTGCGTCTCGAAGCCGGTATCGATCTGTATCGCACCGGCGGCGCGGGCCAACAGACCTCGTTGTTCCTGCGCGGCACGAACACAAACCAGGTGCTGGTGCTGATCGACGGCGTGCGCGCCGCGTCGGCGAACACCGGCGCGTTCGCCTTCGAGCAGCTGCCGCTGGATGCGGTCGAGCGCATCGAGATCGTGCGCGGGCCGCGTGCGAGCTACTGGGGTTCGGACGCGATTGGCGGCGTGATCCAGATCTTCACGCGCAAGCTCGAAGGTCCGCGTGTCGCGCTCGGCTACGGCAGCTATCGCGACGCCGACGGCAGCGCCGGCATCGGCCACTGGGCGGGCGCGAACGGCTACAGCGTGCAGGTCGGCGCGCGCCATGTCGGCGGGTTTTCCGCTACGAATCCAGGCATCTGCAACGGTCCGAACGATCCGTACTGCTCTTACGACCCCGACAACGACGGTTATCGCAACACCAACCTCGCCGCGCGCGGTGCATACACGCTCGGCAACCAGATACTGTCGGCCGCGCTATTTCGCAACCAGGGTCAAGTCCAGTTCGACCAGGGTTATTCGAACATCATCGAGCAGACCGCGGGCGTCAATCTCGAAGGCGAGCTCAGCGCGAACTGGAGCCATCGCCTCTCGCTCGGCAACGCTCGCGAAGACCTCAACACGCCCACCTACACCACACTGTACCTGACCCGGCGCAACAGCCTGCTCTGGCAGAACGAGTTCCGCCTCGACGAAAACCAGCACGTTGTCGCCGGCATCGATCTGGTCCACGACCACGGCGAAACCCGTGACACCTCGACCAACCTGCCGCAGTACCGCGACAGCCGTGACAATCGCGCGCTGTTCGCCGGCTGGCGCGGGACGTTCGGTGCGCTCGATAGCGAAGTATCCGTTCGCCACGACGACAACAGCGAATTCGGCGGCGCGAACACCGGATCGCTCGCGCTCGGCTGGCGCATCAACGACCTGCTGCGCATCTATGCAAATACTGGCCAAGGTTTTCGCAGCCCGACCTTGAACGAACAATTCTCACCCGGCTACGGCGGCTATTTCGCCGGCAACCCGAACCTGCGCCCGGAGCGCTCCCGCAGTTCGGAACTGGGCCTGGAGTTTGCCCCAAGCGCCAATCAGCGCATCAAGGCCAACCTGTATTCGACGCGCATCCGCGACCTGATCGACTTTGCCGGTCCGAAAAATCAGGCCGAAAACGTCGCCCGCGCGAAGATCGACGGCGCCGAACTGAGCTACCAGATCAGCCAGGGCCCATGGTCGGCGCGCGCGTCCTATACCTGGAATGACCCGCGCAACGAAGACACCGCCAGCGTGCTCCTGCGCCGCGCCAAGCAGAAGGTCTCCGGCGTTCTGGAGCGACGTTTCGGCGAGCGCTTCAGCGGCGGCACCGAGATCGTCCATGTGGGCCCGCGCGCGGACTACGGCGACGTCAATCTGCCGGCCTACACGCTCGTGAACCTGCGCGCACGCTATGAACTCAACCACGCCTGGAGTCTCAGCGCGCGCATCGAGAATCTCACCGACCGCGACTACGAGCTCGTCCACGGCTACAACACGCCGGGTCGTTCGGGTTTCCTGGATATTGTCTGGCAGCCCGATTGATTCGGAACGAATTCAGATTCAGCGACCGAATCAATCCCTCACTCTTGCCCTTCCCCGCTGGCGCAGGGGAGGGCACTCAAACTATTCGAGTGCCGGATCAACAGGAGCCTGCCGGACACAGGTCGACCGGGCTCCTGGCGCGCCCCTGTTCGCGTCCGGTGCGACGTGCAAGAATCGGCATCGATTGGCCGTTTGGCAAACGCCGGTCGGTTGGGGAGCCTGAGACGCGCGCGCAGCTGATCGCCACCGCGCCGATAGGCGCGGCAGCGGGCCAGCGAGCGAAGGCATGAGTCACGAGAGCCACAGCGAAGCACTCGCGTCATTGGCGCGCCGCTCGGATTTGCCGGTGCGCGTGCGCGGCGTACTCGTTGGACTGCTGAAGCGATCGGTGGCGTATTTCGCCGACGCGATCCAGCGCACGCTCGATGAATTGGAACGCGAGCTCTTCAAGCTGGCCGATCGATCCGGCAGCAATGCCGATCAACAGAAGTGCTTTGAAGCCCTGCGCCAGATAAAACTCGGCCGCGCTGGCGTCGCACCGCTGTTCCTGCGGCATGCCGAGTCACGGCTCGCCGAGGTGCGCAGCGCGCAGCAGGAAGCGCCGCCCGCGCCGGTGCGCAACAACGCGGGTGCCCTCACCGCACTCGAGCTGGTCGATGTCGCAGCGCAGGACGAAGATCTGGCGCTGTGGGAAATCGCCGGCAAGGCGGAGATCCGCAACAGCCAAAGTCTGTACGCACTGGCGCGGCGTCTCGGTGTCCTCGGCGCCGCGCCGGCGTGGCCCAACGAAACCTTGCCGCTGGGCCCTGCACAACTCGCGCAGGCATTCCAGTACGCGCTGCAGGGACTCAACCTCGATCTCGAATATCGCGTGCTTGCATACCGCCTGTTCGATCGCACGGCGATGCTCGCGGTCAGTTCGTTCTACGATAGTTTGAACGCGTACCTGATCACCCAGCGCATCCTGCCCAACCTGCAGATACAGAGTCGGCAGCGGCGTGCCGATGCTCCGCACGACGGCTTCGTCGAGGCGCCGGCAACGAAGCCACAGCGCGCTGCCGAGTCGTCCGCAGCCGGCGGCCATCACGACGGCAGCGATCCGCAGTTGTTCAAGACATTGCGCAACCTGCTCAGCGAGCGCCGCCGTCTCGACGGCGACGTCGGCAATAGTTCCGATGCGCAGGTTTTCCACGCGAGTGGCGACGATCTGCAAATCGTGCTCGGCGCGTTGCAGCCGACCGGCGTCTACGACAGCGAGCATTTCAAGAACACGTTGCAAGTGAAGTTGCGGCGAGCGAGTCCGTTCGGCAGACCACTGCGCTTGTCCGAGGAAGATTCGGACACGGTCGACCTGGTCGGCATGCTGTTCGGTTATATCAACCAGAATGTGCAGGACGGCAGCGGCGCGCGCGCGTTGCTGAACAAGCTGCACGTGCCGGTGTTGCGCGTCGCGCTCGGCGACAAGACCTTCTTCACGCGCCACGATCATCCCGCGCGTGAACTGCTGAACACCATCGCGGAAACCGGCGCGCGCTGGACCGACGATTCCGACTCCGACCCCGAGTTGGTCAAGAAGATGCAGCTCGTCGTCGACCACGTTGGCGTGGATTTCGACCGCGATGTCGGCGTATTCGAGAAGCTGCTCGGCGATCTGAGCGGGCACATGCAACTGCTCGCGCGGCGCGCCGAGATCATCGAGCGCCGCCATATCGACGCCGCCAAGGGTCACGACAAACTCGATATCGCCCGCGACATCGCGCGCGCGGCGATCGCGCGCGTGATTCAGCACAGCACTCCGATGCCCCTGGTGCGCTCCTTGCTCGAACACGCCTGGACCGACGCGCTCGCATTGAGCGTGCTACGCGAGGGCGAAGGCAGCAACGAGTTCAAGCGCCGTGTCACGATCGCCGAGAAACTCTCGCGTCTCGCCGCGCAGCCTTCTTCGCCGAAAACGGGCGATGCAACGCTGCGCGACGATCTGGATGCGGGATTGCGCCAGGTCGGCTTGCACGCCGACGACGTTCACGGCGTGCTCAACAACCTGCTTCCACGGCCCGGCAAGACGCGCGCAATAACGCCGGAAAAGCTGAGCCGCATCGACAACGCGCTCAAAGGCAAGACCCGCCTCGGCGGAGACGCGGGGAAGCCCGCGCTGCTGCTGGCACCCACCCACGCGGCCATGCCGTTGACCGCCGCGGAAGCCGACATGCTCGGACGGCTGCGCAAGATACCGTTCGGCACCTGGTTCGATTTCGTGACCAACCAGCAAGGCCAGTCGGTGCGCCGCAAGCTCGCCTGGTTTTCGACCGTGACCGGGCGCTGCCTGTTCGTCAATCAGCGCGGCGCACGCACCGAGGATTGCACGCTGGATCAACTCGCGCGCGACATGGCGCGCGGCCAGGCGCGGGTCGCCGTGGCCGAACATGCCTCGCTGATCGATCGCGCCTGGAAGGCGATCACCGACGCCTTGCACCCCCACGCAGCGCGCGCGGCCAAGGCGGCCCCATGAATCGGCGCCATACCTGCCGCGATGGCCGATCGATCGGTCGCCAGTCCTGTCCGGAGGCATCGGCATGAACGAAAAGCGCCACCTTGCGCGCAAACGACCCGATGCCAACCTGCGCGTGACCGACGCGATGGGCGGTGACTTCGTCGGTCACCTCGGCAACCTGTCGATGGGGGGCATGATGCTGATCGCGCACACGCCGATCGTCGAAGACGGTCTGTATCAGTTCGTCTTCCATCTGCCCGATGCACACGGCCGACTGCACCCGATTGAAGTCGGCGCGCACGAATTGTGGAGCGAAGCGTCCGTCCTGCGTGGGCAAACCTGGATCGGTTTTCGCTTCATCGACATCGCCGCGGCCGACGAAAGCGTCTTGAGCGACTGGCTCATGCATGCAGAGGATCTTGAGGACTGACGGATTGTCCGGCGGCACCCCGACCGTTCAACCGCGAGTTTCGCGATCAGGTCTTGAACGGCGGCACGCTGCGGCTCGCTCCCGACGCGTACGCGCGCAGGAAGAACTCGACCGTCGCGCGCACATGCGCGTCGATGTCGCGATCGCTGACCGGCTCGGCGCATCCGCACAGCAGTCGCGCATGGAATTCGCCCTTGAGCAACGCGAAGAACTGTGAAGCCGCGCGCGGAACATCCGCGATATCGAGCTGACCCGCATCGACCTCGTTGTGCAGGAATTGCTGCAAGCCGCTTTGCACGCGCTTGGGACCTGCATCCCAGAACAGCTGCACGAGCTTGGGCGAGGTGCCGGCACCCGAGGTGAGGAGCCGGTGCAAGGCGACCGACTCCGGCGCCATCACCAACGAGAAGAACGCGTGCGCGATCGCGTCGAGCTGGCGCCGCACCGGGCCACGGATATCGACATCGAACAGCTTCGCGGGCATCTGCTCCTCGCAGCGCGCGCGGATCGCGGCGAAGAATAACGTTTCCTTGTCGGTGAAGTGGCTGTAGACGGTCAGCTTGGACACGCCAGCCTCGGCCGCGATCGCATCCATGCTGGTGCCTTCGAAACCAGAATTCGGAAACAGGCGCTTGGCGGCATCGAGGATGGCCGCGCGTTTTTCGAGATCCTTCGGGCGGCCCGGGCCGCATGGTTTTGCGTTCGCTAACGTCATTTTACGAATACTGGATGGACTAGCGGCTTGAATATCTATACTATACTGTCTGGTACATGAATACGCACGAACCGTAGCCAAGGACTTCCTTGACGGCGCTCGCTTTTCGCCGGGAAAGC
The DNA here is from genome assembly GCA_003142815.1 of Rhodanobacteraceae bacterium. Taxonomy (GTDB): domain Bacteria; phylum Pseudomonadota; class Gammaproteobacteria; order Xanthomonadales; family Rhodanobacteraceae; genus Dokdonella_A. Next base: position 203,940 of record PLNP01000044.1, on the reverse strand, counting down.
GATCCCGACGATGCGGCCATTATGCTGCCCGTCGCGGATGCAGACGACGCCGACTAGGTTTTTGACGTCGAAAGCGTACCGCTCCACCGGGTGGGTCTGCACAAGCGAATGCCGTCATCGTGGATAGTTTGTGCGCGCCGATCCGAATTCGCAGCTCCGATGCGATCGGCAGGGTTATCGGCGCAAGCCACCGCAGATCGAGCACGGTGTGCAGCAGTAATTTGCAGCCAGTTTTCCCGCTGGCTCAGGTCTTGCCAGGAACGACGTCATGCAACCTTCTCCGTTGATCGAGCATCCGAGTGCCATGCGCGAATGGATGGCTTGCGGCGCCACACCATGATCGTCCCGGCCCCGGTGCAGATGGCCGAACCCGCAAGCAGCGCCGCGGCGCTGGCCTTGCGGCTGGCGCAGCGCGCATTCGCCGCGTTCATCGACGACGCGGCGCAGGACAGGGCCGATGGCAACGCATTCCGGGCCGCGCAGTTACGCAGCACCGCGCGGCGGACATTGTTCGCGCTGTCCGCGGACGATCAGGCCCGACTCACGCGCTGGCTGACCTTGCAATTCGCCGCGGGCGTTACGCCCGACAACGCAGTGGCAAGCCGTTGGCTTGCGCGCGTGGATGCACGGCTGGGCGCGAACATCGGCGCAGCGATTGCGCGCACGCGCGAGGAACTACGTGCGCATGCACACACCGACACTGCTGCGTGACACGCGCGATGACTTCCGGCACTTCGTCGCTGCCGCGCGCGCCGCCAAGGTATCGCGTCGGTCTTGCTTCAACCGGAAGACTTCTTCGACTGCAACACTAGTACTGCAACCCGGAAATACCGAAACATGAAAGCGCGTTTTCACCCCCATGGCGTCGTTGCAAGCCTTGCCAAGACGGCCAGTCTTGGCGGCGGCTCGCGCCTCGTACTGAGGGCGAATCCATCGCCTTCATCTTGTTCCGCCATTTCCGGGCTGCAGTACTAGATTGCCGCCGATGCGGCGAGTGCCTATGCTTTTCCACCCTTCCCCCGGCAGGAGCCACCGACCGTGTTGATGAACACCGAGCTGGCAAGACAAAACATGGTCGAGAACCAGGTGCGTACCTGGGAGGTGCTCGACCCGCGCGTGCTCGAGACGCTCGCCGGCATGCGCCGCGAAGACTTCGTACCCGCGCGCCATCGCAATTTGGCGTTCGCTGATCTTGCGCTGCCGATCGGCCACGGCGAAGTCATGCTGAAACCGGTCGTCGAAGGCCGCATCCTGCAAGCGCTGCTGCTTGCGCGCACGGAATGCGTGCTCGAGATCGGCACCGGCACCGGCTTCCTGACCGCCTGCATGGCGTATCTGGCCGGCACCGTCACCAGTATCGAACGCCATGTGGAACTCGCCGAAATCGCGCGCACCCATCTGGCCGCCGCGCACATCAACAATGCCCGCGTCGAGACGGCCGATGCGGTTCGCGATTTTTCGAGCACCGAACAGTTTGATGCCGTCGTCGTCGGTGGCGCGGTGTATGCGCTGCCGGATCGCTTTCGCGCCTGGGTCAAACCCGGCGGCCGGCTGTTCGCGATCGTCGGTGAATCGCCGGCGATGCAGGCAACGCTGTACACGCGCGCCGACGAAACCCATTGGTTGCAGGAAAGCCTGTTCGAGACCGACGTTCCGTATCTCAAGCATGCCGAGCCGCCGCGTCGTTTCACGCTCTGAGCGCGATCCGCAAGAACCCCAAGTCTCCGAGGAAAAAATCGATGATCCGCATCCGCTCCCTGTCGCAGGTCCTGGCCGTGGCGCTGGTGATTGGCGCATCCAGCGCGCATGCCGACGACCTGATTCAGGTCTATCAGGAAGCGCGCGCGGCCGACCCGACCCTGGCCGGCGCCGAGGCAACCAAGCTGGCGACTGATGAGTATGTCGACCAGGCGCGTTCGCAGCTGTTGCCACAAATTGGCGCGAGCCTCAATTTCACGCGCACACAAGGCGGCGACAACGGGCCTACGATCGTGCGCGATCCCATTACCGGCAACCAGCAAGTCATCGTGGGCGGCATCACGACGACGAGCTATCAGCGCTCGCTGGGCGCTTCGCTCAGCCAGAGCATCCTCGACATCAGCAAGTGGACCGCGCTGAAATCGAGCCGGTACACCGCCGAGGCCGGTGCCGCGATCTATGATGCCGCGCAGCAGGCGCTACTGATCCGCGTTGCGACCGCCTATTTCAACGTGCTGACCGCGCTCGACGCGCTCAAATTCGCCGACGCGAACGAGAAGGCGCTTGGTCGCCAGCTCGAGCAGGCGCAGCAGCGATTCGATGTCGGCCTCGCCGCGATCACCGACGTGAATGACGCCAAGGCGCAGCACGACCAGGCTATCGCCAGCGTGATCGCCAACCGGAACAACGTTGACCAGGCGCGCGAAGCGGTGCGCCAGATCACCAACAAGGAACCCGGTGATTTCCGCAAATTGCGCGAAAACCTGCCGCTCGACCATCCGAATCCGGACGATCCGAAGGCCTGGGTCGATGTCGCGCTGAAGCAGAACCCGACCCTGAGTTCCGCCGCACTGCAAGTCGATGCCGCGGGCGCCAACATCAATACCGCGCGCGCCGGCCATCTGCCGACGATCACCGGCCAAGTCGGCTACGCCCGCTCGCCGATCTGGGGCGACACGACCTTCGCCGGCGGAGGCATCCACGACAGCAGCGATCCGCGTTGGGGCAGCTCCGTCACACTGACGCTCAACGTACCGATCTTCAGTGGTGGCTTCACTCAGTCACGCGTGCGCCAGGCCATCTACAACCGCGATTTCGCGCAGGATCAATACGAAGTGAACCGTCGTCTGGTCGAAGCGACCACCCGCAACGACTTCCGTTCGGTCATTGCCGGCGCCAGCGAGGTCGAGGCGACCAAGGCCGCCGTCGTGTCGGCGCAGAGTTCGGTCGAAGCGACCCAGGCCGGCTACGAAGTCGGCACGCGCACCATCGTCGACGTGCTGATCAGCCAGCAGACCCTGTTGCAGGCGCAGAGCAGCTACTCGGCCGCGCGCCACACCTTCGTGTTGAACGGCCTGCTGTTGAAGCAGGCGGCCGGCGTGATCGAGGTCAAGGATCTCGAAATGATCAACGCGCTGCTGGAGTAGACCAGGCGTGACGCGTCACCATTGAAGAAAGCGGGCTTGCCCGCTTTTTTCATGTTTCCGATTCAGCGACCCGATCAATCACCCACCATTGCCCTCACCCACTGGCGCCGGCGCTCAAACTGTTCGTGCGTGCTGGACATTTTTGATCCGTGTTCCACCCGCAACGTATCAGCGCGCCGGCGCTGATCACTGCTTCGGTCGACAATCACTTTTCAGTTCACGTTGAAGGGCAGCAATCGACCCATAGCCGTCATTCGAGACGTCTAGCAAACCGTGGGCGTGTCGGTCAATACCGCCGACTACACGCACGTCCAGCATGCCTATGCGAGCACGGTGCACAAGGCACAAGGCGCGGGCAAATCGCGAGTGCTACACCTCGGGGACCTTGGCATGACTGATCGACAGCTTTCACTCGTGGTGTTCACGCGCGCAAAGGACGCTTACAAACTGTATGGGGCGGACGCTGATCTGGACGAAAGACAGACCGGCTGAAAGCGAACGCGCTCGACGCGCGCAAAGTTGAAGCGCCCACGAAGAGCCCGATGTCAACAGTTGACCCTATGCTCCGCCAGCGGGCGTCCCATTTGTTCCGCGTGATGCGGAAGATTCAGAAGCACCGGGCGCCAGAGCGAGCGCCGACGCAAAAGCCGAATAATAAGATCAAGCTGGGGATTGGGATAGGACCGAGTCCTTCGACCCAATGCGTCCGCGTCAGCAATCCGGTTTGCGGGCGAGGTAAGATGAGGCCCGGTCGAGTCTCGGAGGATGCCTGTGTCGATAAACCAGGCCATCGCAGCCGCGCTGTTCGCCCTGTTCGCAGGCTCGGCCTGCGCGCAGGTGGCGCCATTGGACCTGCAGCTTCCACCTGCTAGCGTCGCGTCGAGCGCTGACGCGACAACTGCCACCGACCCGCCCGGCAAGTACTATGGCGACGTCGACGGTAGCGCAGATGACGCGACCAAGACAAAGGTGTGGGGCAGCGTCAGCATGGGCGTTGGTCATGCCGAAGGCTTTGGCACGGGGGAGTCGGTCGGCGCCGATCTCAATATCAGCCGGCAATTTGATGACGGCCGACGCATGGATCTCCATATCGATGTCGAGCGCAACAGCGGCTTTCCGTGGCGCTCGCCATACAACTACTACGGATCGCGCTACCAAGGACATTGAGGACTCGTGCCGGGAAGAACCCGTAGCGCTCCTCGGGTCATATCAAGTCGGGTTGTCGATGTATTCCACGTCCGCGGGTGCAGCCACGCCGGCTTTTGGATGGAGTCGTTTACGTCGGAGCGTCGCGCGTCCAGCGCTTCGGCGCGAACGGCGCGACGGCCAAGTTTCGTCCGCGGGGGGATGAGGTCTGGTCGGCACCGCAAATCAGGACGGGGCCACACGGGGCTGTAAACAGCGTTCGACAACAAGGCAAGTTCTAAGCTATTGATTTAATGGTGGCCGGGACGGAATCGAACCGCCGACACGGACCCCCGCCGGCTGCCGATGCGCGCACTATTTGAGCGCCGCTTCAATAAGTCGCGGACGGATCGGTTGCCGGTTTATTTACGCCGACCGGCGTATCAGCGAGCATGTTCTCGACAAACGCCAGCGTGCGTTCGACCGCGCCGCGCTCGCGTGCCATCACCGCACGCGCGGCCTCGCCCATGCTGCGTCGATCGACATCGCGCGACAGCAGGCGCACGACCGTCGGGCCCAGCTTCTCGCCATCGGCGATCCGGATCACTGCGCCGGCCTCGACCAGGTCCTCGGTGACTTCCGCGAAATTGAACGTGTGCGGGCCCACCACGACCGGACAAGCCAGTGCCGCCGGTTCCAGCAGATTGTGGCCACCGACCGGCACCAGACTGCCGCCAACGAACGCGACATCGGCTGCGGCGTAGAACTCGATGAGCTCGCCCATCGAATCGATCACGAAGCATTGGCAACTCGAATCCGCACCACGCTCCTCGCTGCGCGTCGCCGTGTTGAATCCATACGCGCGGCACGCGGCGGCCATCGGTTTGAAACGCTCCGGATGGCGTGGTGCGACCAGCAGCAGCGCGTCCGGAAAGCGCCGCAACACGCTCGCATGCGCTTTCAGCACGGTCAGTTCCTCGCCCTCGTGCGTGCTCGCCGCGATCCATACCGGCCGCGCGGCGCCCGCCACCGCGCGAAAGGCGATACCGCGATCGCGCAAGCCAATCGGCACGGTCATGTCGAACTTCAGGTTGCCGACGACCGCGAGCCGCGGTTCGCTGGCGCCGAGTGCGCGCAGACGTTCGCCATCCGACGTCGATTGCGCGGCGACGAAGCTCGCGCAGCGGATCGCGCGGCGCACCAGCGGCTGGATCGGCCAATAGCCACGCAACGATTTTTCCGACAACCGTGCATTCGCGATGACGATCGAAATGCCGCGCTCGGCACAGGTCATGAACAGGTTCGGCCAGATCTCGGTTTCCATGATCACCGCAAGACGCGGCCGCACGCGATCGAGAAACCGCTTGACCGCAGTGGTCAGGTCGTAGGGCAGGTAGACATGGAACACGCGGTCGCCGAACAATTGCAGCACGCGATCGGAACCAGTCGGCGTGACTGTCGTGATCACGAACTGCGAATCGCGGTAGCGGCGCATCAGCGCCTCGATCAGCGGCGCTGCCGCGTTGACCTCGCCGAGCGAGACGGCGTGGATCCAGATGCTGTCGTGAATGCCGGGGTCGGGAAAAAAACCGAACCGCTCGCGCCAGCGCGCGAAATAACCGTGGTACTTGAAGCCGCGCGCAGCGAGCCGGTAGACGACGAACGGCGTCAGCAGGTACAGCGTAAGCGTATAGATAAAGCGTTGGAACACGATCCGGATCGACGACAGGGCGGCGGCGAAGTATAGCGACGCACGTCTGCGGCCGTGCCGGCATCGTCCCTGTGTCGCGCGCGATCGCTGCGACAGCCACTACAATTGCGCCGATGCCGCAAGCCGCGCCGCCCTTCCGTTTCGCCCTGCTCGCCCCGCGCCACTGGCCCGCCTGGATCGGGCTCGGCTGCATCTGGCTGATCGCGATGCTGCCGCATGCATGGCCGCTCGGAATCGGTCGCAATCTCGGTTGGCTGGCAGCGCGCTGCATGCCCGAACGCCGCGCGGTGGTTGAGCGCAATCTCGCCTTGTGCTTTCCCGAGCAGGGCCCGCGCGAGCGCGACGCGCTGCGCGCGGAAAATTTTCGCGACGCCGGCGGGATCCTGGCCGAGTTCGCGCTTGCGTGGATGGGTTCGGCCCGTGCGATCGAAAAGATCCCGGTCGCGTTCGAAGGCCTCGAACACCTCGAGGCGGCACGCGCGGCCGGCCACGGCGTGCTCCTGGTTGGCGCGCATTTTTCCCATCTGGAACTTTGCGCACGCCTCGTTTCACAGCGCATCCCGATCGCCGGCATGTATCGCGAACACGCGGACGCTGCGTTCGAGTGGGCGATCAAGCGCGCGCGGCTGCGCTATGCGGACGCAATGTTCGCGAAGGACGAGTTGCGCCAGAGCGTGCGCTATCTCAAAGCCGGCGGCACGATCTGGTACGCGCCTGACCAGGACATGCGCGGCAAGGATGTCGTGTTCGCGCCATTCTTCGGCGTGCCCGCAGCGACGATCACCGCGACGCATCATCTGGCCCGGCTGTCGGGCGCGAAGGTGATTGCGTTCTTCCATCGCCGCCTCGACAACGGCGGTTACGCGATCCGCCTCGAAGCGCCGCTGGATGATTTTCCGGGTACGGATGCGGTCGCCGACACCGCGCGCGTCAATGCCTGCATCGAACGTATGGTGCGCGAGGCGCCAAGCCAGTACCTTTGGATGCACAAGCGCTTCAAGACGCGGCCGCCGGGCCAAGCGGCCATCTACTGATCCATGGGGATGCCTGGCGCGACGCCGCGTGACAGGCCAGAAAGGGGAATCGGCATGGAATTCATGATCGCCCTCGCAGGCGCCGCCATCGGCCTGGTCGTCGGCAATTTGTTCGGTGACGGGGCAGGATGACGATCTACAGGCCTGGCGCAACATCGGCGATGCAACCGTGCTTGCGCTCGAACAGGACGACGCGCATCTGCAACGCCCCGACATCGCGCTCCATGGCGCGCGTGCGAAATACCTGCGTCTGCGTTGGCTCGACGACTGGCAACCACCGGCAGTCGGACTCGGCCCCGCACAGACCAGCGCCGGCAATGCGGCGCTGCAACCCCCTGCGCCGCCGTTGCCGTGGCGACGCTGGATCCTCTGGATCGTCCTTGTCGCCGCCGCGGCAGTGGTCGGCGGATTCGCGCTCAGCCTGTTGCGCGGCGCGAAGAACGACGGTCAACTGTAGGGTGGACCGCAGCGCCGCAGGCGCGAGTCCCACCGAGGCGTCACGCAACCTTATTGGTGGGACTCGCCGCTGCGCGGCTGCGGCCCACCCTACCCTCTGTTTTTCGCCCCCGGCCTTCGCCGGGATGACGGCTAGTTTGGAGTGTCCTCGCGCGCCCCGAGCGCAGCGCAATACAGCGCGAGCAGCCACCAGAACAGCAAGCCCCACCAGGCCGAATAGAACGCGAGGTGCGTATTGATCGGGAAGCACATCGCAACCAGCCCGAGCCCGGGCGCCAGCGCTCGCGAACGAGCGGCTGCATCCGCGCGCCACCACCCACGCAGCGCGAGCCACACGCCGGCGATCCAGAACACGAGGCCGATAATGCCGGTCTCGCTGAGCACCTCGAGCACGATCTGATGCGCATGCGACGCGCCGGTGTCGCTCGCGGTGTCGACGAAACGATCGTTCGTGGCGGCGTAGTGCGGATAGGCGTAGCGAAAACCGCGCACACCGACGCCAGTCAGCGGATGCGCAGCGCTCATCGCGAGCGCGGTGCGCCAGATGCTGAGTCGTCCGGCCGAGGCCTCATCGACCGCGCCCTCGGTGCCATGCAGCGCGAGCAGGCTGCGCTCGATGCGCGCGTCGAAGCGTATCGAATCGTGCCATGCGAGTGCGCCGATTGCGCCGAAGCCGATTGCGAATGCGACCAGCACGGCGACGAATCGGCGCGGATTGCGTGTTTCATGCCAGGCGATCAGCACGCAGACCACTGCATAGGCAAGCCACGCCGCGCGCGAACCGGCGAGCAGGATGGGAGTGGCGAGCAACAGGAATGCAAACGCCAGACCGCGCAGTCCAAAGCGCGCACGGGCGCCGAGCAACACGAACGGCGAAAGTGTCGCGAGCACGGGCCCGAGTTTCAAGTTGCCCGCGCCGAAAATGCCGGACACCCGTTCTTTTTCCGCCGCGCCGCCGAGGCTGTAGCCGGTGGCCATCTGCACATACGCATCAAGCAGCCAGAACGCGACGATGACCGCGACGGCTTTCGTCAGCGCGGACCACGTTGCCGAATCGCGCAGCGCCCAGACGGCGAACAGCGCGAAGGGCAGGAAGCGCAGCGTGACCGCGACCGTCGACCAGGTTTTGCCGGGTTCGACTGCGGCAAATCCCGACAGCAGCGCCGGCAGCCAGTAGCAGGCGAATAGCGTGAGCGCGAGGCGCGGGGCCGAGTCGCGAAGATCGATGCGGCGCTGCGCGAGCAAGACCAGTGCAGCGACACCCGCGCATGCCAGCGGCAGCTCTGAGCTGCGCCCGAGCGGGAGCAGGACGAGCACGGCAAGCACGAGAAGTGCAGGCCAGATCGGCCTGCGTGAAACGAGCGTTGGCGTCACGATACGTCCTGGACAGGAAGTCCGGGCATTCTAATGGCGCTGCGGTCAGCACATGCTGTCCCTACTCCTGCATGGAGGGGAAAGGAATGGACTTATTGATCCAGAGCGAATCCACATTCAGCGGCCGAACCAATCCTCCCCCACTCTCCCGTCCCCCGCTGGCGCAGGGGAGGGACAGCGGAGAGCACTCAAACCAATTGAGTGCCGGATCAATCGTGGCGCACGAGTTCGCGATACAGCGCAAGCGTCGCCGCCTGCATGTCGGCGAGGCGATAGCTTTGCAATGGCCCGATCGCCGGCGCGTAACGCAGCAGTTCGGCGGCGCGCTCGACAAGACGTTCGCGATCGAGCGGCGGAACGCGGCCGGCAGGATACAGATCGGTCAGCAACTCGCCCACGCCGCCGTAGTCATAACCGAGCACCGGCCGGCATAGCGACAGGGCTTCGATGACGGTGCGGCCAAACGATTCGGGTTTGTTCGACAGTTGCAGGATCAGCGTGGAAATCGCATAGATGTCGCGTGCGTCGTCACGCTGCGCGCTGATCACGACGCGGTCGGCGACGCCGCGCGATGCGGCAAGTTGCTCGAGTTCGGCCACATAGGCCTCGCGCTCGGCCTGACGCGCGCCGAGCAGCAGCAGGCGCGTATCGATGCCGCGCGCCTTGAGCGCCGCGACGAGTTCGATCGCGTCCGCGTGGCCCTTGAGACGCGTGCCGCGACCCGGCAGGGTCAACAGCGGCGCCCCTGCGAGCGGCGCAAACTCGGCGAAGAACCATTCGCGCCACGAACCATCGGGCTGGTAGCCGTAGGGAAATTCTTCCGGGTCAACACCGCGCGGAATCACCACCAGATTGGACGGATTCGTGCGCGGGTAGTGGCGCAGCTGGTAGTCGCGCACGGTATTGGACACGCAGATCACGCGCTCGCCGCGCGCCATGATTGCGCTATAGCGACCCGGACTGTTCAGCCCGTGTGCGGTTGTGACAAATCGCGGCCGCGGCGACAGGCCACGCAACGCCAGCCAGCCGAGCCACGCCGGCATCCGCGAACGCGCGTGGACGATGTCCGCGCGTTCGCGCCTGAACAGCGCACGCAGCTTCGGCACCTGGGCGAGACTGGCCAGCGATTTGCGCCCAATCGGCAGGGTGACATGCTCGCTGCCTTCGGCGAGCAGGCGATCGACCAGACGGCCGCCGCTGGAGACGACGATCGAGCGATGCCCGTCTGCAACCAGCGCGCGCGCGATCTCGAGCGTCGAGCGCTCCGCGCCGCCGGCTTCCAGCGCCGGAACCAGTTGCACGACCGTCAGCGCGCGCGCTTGCACGATCGCTTCGCCGTCACGCAACCAGGTCGTATTCGGCGCCGCAATAGGGGCACTTCGCGTGGCCGCCCTGCTCGGCGATCGCCAAATACACCTTCGGATGCGAATTCCACAGCGCCATCGCCGGCATCGGACAGCTCAACGGCAAATCGGCGCGGGTGACCTGGTAACGGTTTTCTGCGTTGGCGGGAATACGTGTTTCCGCCGCGGGATTGGGTCGCGACATGTGGGTCTCCATCGACAAGCGCACAAGTTTACCAGCACGAGACGTGCCAACTGGTTCACGCAATCGTCGTGACCTGGACCACGCCGCCTGCGTGAACCTACCACGGCACGCGCGCCGCGCTTCTGGCCTAGAATGCCGGCGCGGCAATATTCCATCGACAAGAACCGGAGGGGACCATGGATATCAACAACCTGATCGCACGGGTGAAAGCGATCCTGATGACGCCGAAGGCCGAGTGGCCGGTGATTGCAGCCGAGCCCGCGACTGTGTCGGATCTGTACAAGAACTACATCATTTTCCTTGCCGCGATTCCCGCGGTGGCCGGTTTCATCAAGGGCAGCCTGATCGGCTACGGTGCATTCGGCATCCATTACCGCACGCCGATCGGTGCCGGCATCACCGGCATGATCGTGACGTATGCGCTCGGTCTGGCGCTTACTTACGTGATGGCGCTGATCGTCAACGCACTCGCGCCGACGTTCGGCGGCCAGAAAGACCAGACCCAGGCATTGAAGGCGGTCGCATATGCGTACACGGCGAGCTGGGTGGCCAGCATTGGCCAGATCGTGCCGGGACTCGGCTGGCTGATCGCGCTCGCCGGCGGGATCTACAGTATCTACCTGCTTTATCTCGGCCTGTCGCCGACGATGAAGTCACCGACCGAAAAGGCCGGTGGCTATACCGCAGTGAGCATCATCATCGCGATCGTACTGAGCTGGATCATCATGCTGATCGTCGGCGGCATCATCGGCACCGGCGCGATGATGGGCGGTGCGTTCAGCGGCACACATTTGGGCAGCAATAGCGGCGATGTCACGATCGACAAGGACAGCTCGCTCGGCAAGCTCGATGCGTGGAGCAAGAAGATGGAAGCGGCTGGCAAGCAGATGGAAACCGCACAGAAATCCGGCGACGCCGACGCGCAGGGCAAGGCACTCGGCGCGGTCATGGGCACCGCGCTCGGCGGCGGCGACCAGGTGGAAGCACTGGCCCCGGACGTGCTCAAGCCGTTCGTGCCCGATTCCCTGGCCGGCCTCAAGCGCACTGAAGTATCGGCCGAACGCAACGGCGCGCTGGGCATGCAGGTTTCCGAAGCACGCGGGGTCTACTCCGACGGCACCGGCAAGAGCCTCGATCTGGAGATCAGCGACCTGGGCAGCGCCAAGGGCATCCTGGCGCTGGCCGGCTGGGCGGGCGCCGAATCGGACAAGGAAACCGATCACGGCTACGACAAGACCTACAAGCAGGACGGCCGCATCATCCACGAGCAGTGGGATACCCAGTCCAAGCGCGGCGAATACAGCATCGTGCTCGGCGACCGCTTCACCGTGAAGGTGTCCGGCAACGCCGACAGCATGGACCAGCTCAAGGCTGCCGTGGCCAGTGTCAATCTCTCGGGCCTCGAAGCGCTGAAGAATCAGGGCGTCAAGAAAGGTTGAACTCGGGCATTGCGCCCGTTGACCGTTCGCCCTGATCCTTCGACAAGCTCAGGACGGAGTACGCCTTCGGCGTATCGAAGGGTGAATGGTCCCGGGCGTCGCCGTTCGTGGTTCGATACGCGCAGCGTACCCTGTGCTGAGCCTGAGGTATCGAAGGGTCGAAGCATCACCACGAACGGCTATACGATTTCAAACTCAAGTCGGATCTGCGCGACGGAGCGTCAGCTCTTTGCCTTCGGCTTCATCCCTTCGGCGAACGCCTTGGCGTCGATCGCTTCGCTGGTGATGTGGATCTTGATGTCGTCGCTGACCATCGGCACATAGGCCTTGATGCCGAAGTCCGAGCGCTTCAGCGTCGTGGTCGCGTCAAACCCGGCTGCCGGCGCCTTGCGCATCGGATGCTCGCCCACCTTGTTGATGGTCACGTCGAGCACGACCGGGCGGGTCACGCCGTGCAAGGTCAGGTTACCGGTGACTTTCAACTTGTCCGGCTTGGCGCCTTGCTCGACCTTGGTGCTTTGGAACGTCGCGTCCGGATATTTTGCCGAGTCGAAGAAATCCGGTTTCTGCAGATGTTCGTCAAGGTCCGGCACATTGGTGTTGATGCTGGCGAGAGGAATCGTGACCTTTACCGATGCCTGGGTCGGATGGGCCTGATCGAACTCGAGGGTGCCATCGATCTTGCCGAACTGGGCGCTCGGGTTCGAAAAGCCGAAGTGATTCCAGCTGAGGACCACCTGGGTGTGGGCGGGGTCGAGTATGTAACTGGCCGCGAAAACCGGCGCGGTGGCCAGGGTGAGCGCAGTCGCAAGGGCAAGACGACGAATCATGAACGGACTCCGGTTGAAAGGACGGCAATGGAACGCGGCGGGCATGGAACAAAACGATGAATGTGCCGGCCAAACCCAAGGCAAAGATCGCGGCGGCACGTCGACACTCAATGATGTGGCTGCATCCGCGCGATGACAAGGCGCCTGCGGCGGACACAGCGTTTCCGGCGAGGAAACAATGACGCAACGCATCATCGCTCCGCATGCGCTCGCTCCTGCATTACGCTGACGCGATGAATCCGCCCATTCCCACCGATCCAAACTGCTGGGCCATCAGCGACGGCGCTGCCGGCAACGAACGCCAGGCGCTGGCGCTCATGCGCGCGCTCGGGCTGGCGCCGCGGGTGCTGCGGATCGATCTGCGCCAGCCATGGGATGCATTCGCGCCGCGCCTGACGATCGGCGCGGGCATCGCGATTCGCGACCACGAAGGCGCACCGCTCGCGCCACCATGGCCGGATATCGCGATTGGCTGCGGACGTCGCGCGGCGCTGGCGACGTGGATGCTGCGCGGCTGGAGCGGCGGCCGAACATTCACCGTGCAGATTCTCGATCCGCGCATCCAGGCTGCCGCATTCGATGTCGTCATCGCGCCCCAACACGACGACGTGACGGGCGCCAACGTGCTCCACAGCATCGGCGCGTTGAACGCAGTTGATCGTGACTGGCTCGCCGCCGGACGCACGCGTTTTGCCGGTTTCGCCGCGTTGCCGACGCCGCGCACCGCCGTGCTGATCGGCGGATCGAACCGCGCGCAACGGCTCGACGACGCGTATTTCGACGCGCTCCTCGAACGCCTCGCCGCGCGCCATGCCGCCGACGGCGGGAGTTTTCTGGTCAGTGTGTCCAGACGCACACCCGCCGCCACCGTATCGACGCTGCGCGCTGCACTCACGAAATTTCCCGGCGTGTTCTGGAGCGGCAGCGAAGAAGACCGCCCGCTCTCGCGGCCCGCGAGTTGTGCATCGGAGCCGGGCGGTCTTCTCCCCTCATCCGGTGTGGGCGAGAATCCGTATGCCGGTTTCCTCGCCTGGGCCGATCGCATCGTCGTCACGCCCGATTCGGTCAACATGCTGAGCGAGGCGGCCGCAACCGGAAAACCGGTCTACACCTTCGCGCCACGTCCGATCGCCGGCAAACTCGCCGCATTCCATAGTGAACTCATCGCCAGCGGACATCTGCGCCGGCTCGATGACAACACGAGTCGTCCGCAGCCTCCGCCACTTGCGGAGACTGCCGCGATCGCCGAGCTCGTGCGCGAACGCTGGCGCGAGCGAGGCTAGGCTGAGGGGTGGTGAAAGCTTCACTCGTTCGTCATCCCGGCGAAAGCCGGGACCCAGCGTCTTCGCGGGAATCTGCATTAAAGGCACTGGGTCCCGACTTTCGCTGGGACGACATATGTTCTTTTCTCGATTCCCGATACCCGGCATCAAGGCCCGCGGGCTGAGCGCGCAACGTTGCCATTCCGCGTTGTCCAGATCACGGCTCGCCGTTCACGAACTCGAGTCCGACGCTACGCGCTGCAGCGAGCACGCGCTGCGCATGGCCGGCGAGGACTTCATCGCGCGGGGCAACCCGGGGGCGTCCGTCCAGTGTGCAGCCAATCGCGCGCGCAAGCAGGGCCGCATGCGCCTCGGCGAGCGCAGCGGCGTGCTCCGCTTCGAGAATGCCGACCGCGAGCGCGGCGGCAATCAGGTCGGCACTGTTGCCGCTCGCAAGCAACTGCGGATGGCGCGCTGCGTGCAGCAATACGAGTGCCTGCAAAAGGAATTCGATATCGACCAACCCGCCGGCGCCCTGCTTGAGATCGAAATGCCGCACGTCGGAGCGATCGCGTTCGGCGCGCCAGCGCGCGCGCATCGCGATAATTTCCGCGCGCACGTTTTGCGCGTCACGCGGCTCGGCGAGCAGGCGCTTGCGGGCTTGCACGAAGCGCCGCGCCAGCGAGCGGTCGCCGGCGACCGCTCGTGCGCGCACGAGTGCCTGCAATTCCCAAATCCACGCGCGTTCGCGCTGATACGCTTCGTAGGCGGCGAAGCTCAACACGAGCATGCCCTTGCTGCCGTCCGGGCGCAGGCGCACATCGACTTCATAGAGTCGGCCGGCGCGGGTCAGCACGCCGAGCAGATGCACGACGCGCTGTGCGAGGCGCGCGTAATAGCGCGCGGCGTCCAGCGGTTTCGCGCCATCCGATTCGCCCTGCGCGCGTTCGCCGTCGTAGAGAAAGATCAGGTCGAGATCCGAGCCAAAGCCGAGCTCGGCCCCGCCAAAGCTGCCGTAGGCGACGATCGCGAGGCCGCTGCCCAACCAAGGCATTGCGGATGAGGGAAGCCATCCGATATGGCCATCCAGCCGTCCGTGCGCGGCGATCAGATCGCGCTCGGCGATACGCAGCACCGCAGCGAGCACGACTTCAGCGATTTCGGCGAGCGCGCGCGCCGCCGCGATCGCATCGAGCATACCGCCGATGAATGCGAGGCCGATGCGGAACAGTGCGGAATGGCGTTGCTCCTGGATCACTTCGATTTCCGCCTCCACATCCGCCTCGCCCAGCGTGGCCAGGCGGCGCGCGAGTTCTTCCTCGATCGCGCCGCGCTGCGGCGGTTCGCTGTCGACGCGGTCGTCGAACAGATCGTCGAGCAGCAGTGGGTGCGCGATCACGCGATCGGCAAGAAACGCGCTGGCCGAAAACACCGCGCTCAGCCGCTTCAGCGCAACCGGCTGCTCATCGAGCAGGGCGAGATAGACCGAGCGGCGCGCGACCGCATGCACCAGCCGCAACAGGCGTACCAAGCTGCGTACCGGTTCGTCCTGCGCGGCGGCCATCGCGAACAACGCCGGCATCACTCGATCCAGCCGTTCGCGTGAGCGCGCCGACATGTTGCGCAAGGCGGCACTGCCGAGCAGCCCTTCGAGTTCGGCGATGATGGCGCCCGGCGGATCGAAGCCGGCGACGACGAGCGCATCGGCTTCGACCGCACCCGCCGTCACCAACGTGCGCCAGAATTCGGACCATTGGGCCGGGGCCTGGCGCGCACGGCGGCGCGCCGCGACTGCCATCAGTGCCGCAAATTCCTCGGCGACCGCAGTGCGATGGGCGCCAAGCTCGATCGCAAGCGGCGACCAAGCGGGAAAGCCGAGCGCCAGCGCGAGGCGTAGACGCACGTCCTCGTCCGCAGGAATCTCGTGGGTCTGCTGGTCGGCGAACATCTGCACGCGGTTTTCGAGTTTGCGCAGGAAGCGATAGGCATCGCGCAGGCGCTGCGCGCGACTGCTCGGGATAAAGCCGAGCTGCTCGCACGCGGCCAGCGCCGGCAGCAGTCCGCGCGCGCGCAGCGTCGGTTCGCGGCCGCCGCGGATCAACTGCATGAGTTGGACGATGAATTCGATCTCGCGGATGCCGCCGGGACCGAGCTTCAGATGATCGGCCAGATCCTTGCGCGCGACCTCGGCGTCGATCAACGCCTTCATCTCGCGCAGGCCGGCGAACGCGGTGTAGTCGAGATAGCGCCGGAACACGAACGGGCGCAGCGTGTCGAGCAGCCGCGCGCCCGCGTTACGGTCGCCGGCGACCGGGCGCGCCTTGATCCATGCGTAGCGTTCCCAATCGCGGCCTTCGCGCTGGAAATATTGCTCCATCGCGGCGAACGAAAGCACCAGACGCCCGGCCTTGCCGAACGGACGCAGGCGCAGATCGACGCGATAGACATAGCCGTCGGCATCGCGATCGGCGAGCAGCGACACCAGCGCCTGGCCGACGCGCATGTAATACGCAGTCGCATCGAGCGCGCGCGCTCCATCGCTGTCGCCGTGCTCGGCGAACGCGAACACGAGATCGATATCGGACGAGAAATTGAGTTCGCCGCCACCGAGCTTGCCGAGCGCGAGGACAACCATCCGCTGTGGCTGGCCGTTCGCGTCGCGCACGACGCCGTGGCGCGCGGCAACCTGATGTTCGGCGCCGCGCAAGGCCGCCTCGATGCAGCTCTCGGCGAGTACCGAGGCCCCGGCCAGCGTGGTCTCTATCGCATCGGCGCCATTCACGTCGCGCCAGATCAGACGCAACGCCTCACGTTGCCGGAACCGGCGCAGCTCGCGGCGCAGTGCAGCCTCGTCATGGGCGTCGGCGAGCACACCTGCGCGCGCGTCGGCGTGGCGCGGATCGCTCATCAATTGCAGGAATTCGGGGCCGAGCAGGGCTGGCTCGCGCATGAAGCACGCGTACGCGAAGTCACTGGCGAGGAGCACGCGCTGCAAATGCTCTTCGACGCCGGCGTCGTCGTAGAACGGCACCTTGGCCTCACAGCAAGCGACTTCGAGTCGCGACAAACGCTCGTTCAAGAATGCGGCTGTCGCGCGCGGCAAGGGGACGGATGGAAGCATGGCCCGATTGTCGCAGCAGGATCGCTGGCGCGGCCAGCGTCAGGACGGCCAGGCCCCGTCGCGACGCCGCGTCGGATGGCACAACCTCTGCGCAGGGTTTCGCGTACGTCCGGTTATTGATTCCGAACGAATCCAGTGCCAATTCGAAAGCGCCCCGCCGGCATCGACGCGCTGGCATGCCTGCAGCTGCGCGGCGAACTGACACCGGTCTGGCACGAAGCGCTCGGGCTCGGCGAATCCGTCGACGCGGGCTGAGCATGTCGGCGACACAGTCGCGCGCCCGCGACGCCGGGACTACACTGGCGCTGTTGCCGCGAGGTTGCCATGCCAGCGCCTGCACCGCCCGCCATCGACAGCTGCGCCAGTACGCCGCCGGGGATTTCCTTCGATGCGGTCTACTATCGGCTGAAGGCGTTGGCCAGCCGCCAGCTTGGGCGCGGAGCGCGCGGCACACTCGACACGACCGCGTTGGTGCACGAGGTGTATCTGCTCCTCGACGGAGGCCGCGAGCTTTCGTTCGAGCATTCGGCCCAGTTCTTCGCCTACGCCGCATGCGCCAGAAGGCCGGCGGCGACTGGATCAAGGTTACGTTCACCGCGAATGCGGATGCCCAGCCGGCCATCGAAAGCGCAGAGCAGGCGCTCGCGCTCGAAGAGGCGCTGACGAAGCTGGAGCAGACCGACGAGCGCGCTGCGCGCGTGGTCGAGCTGCGCTATTTCGCCGGCCTGTCGCCGGAGCAGGTTGCCGAAGTCCTCAACGTCACCCGCCGCACCATCGACCGCGACTGGCGCTACGCACGCGCGTTCCTGCACGCGACACTGGAATGATGTCCTGACTGCGGCGCTTTCGGCGTTATTGCAGTGACATCGGGCACTCGAAGGAATCCGCGATGATCGAACCGACGCCGACCCAGCGGGAGTTGTTCGAAGCCGCACTCGCGCTCGCGCCGGAGCAGCGTGCGGCTTACCTGGCCGCGCACTGCACGGACCCGGCGCAGCGCATGGCGATCGAACGCATGCTGGCAGCCGACGTCGCCGAGGATGCGCGCGTGCTCGACGAATCGCTCGACGACCTGCTCGAGCGCGTCGGCGATTTCATCGACGAGGCGCCACCGCCGGGCATGCGGATCGGACCGTTCCGCCTGCTCGACAAACTCGGCGAAGGCGGCTCCTCGATCGTGTTCCGCGCCGAGCGCGAACAGGCCGGCGTGCGCCAAGTCGTCGCGCTCAAGCTGCTGCGGCGCGGCCTATACGCGCAGGACGAGCAGCGCCGCTTCCGCGACGAGCGGCGCGCGCTCACGCAACTGCGCCATCCTGGCATCGCGCACCTGATCGAAGGCGGGGTCACCGACGCCGGTGTTCCATACATCGCGCTCGAGCTGATCGATGGCGAACCGATCACCGACCATGCGCGCAACCGGCATCTGGGCCTGCGCCAGCGCCTCGGCCTGTTCGTCAACGTCTGTCGTGCAGTCGAGGCCGCGCATCGCGCGTTGATCGTGCACCGCGACCTGAAACCATCGAACATACTGGTCACGCGCGAGGGTCGCGCGGGATCGCATTGTCGTACACGCTCTCACAGGTGGCGATAGATCTGCGCAAATACAAGATCGGCTACGTGCCGAGTCAACAAGCTTTAGCCGTTCGCCGGCTGCGGCACGATGATGCAATCGAGCCAACAGTCGAACGTCTCAAGGGCAGCGCCGACCGCCTGGTGATTTATCCATTTGCACGCATCCGGCCAGCAGTCGTATTGGCGGACTCGCGACTTCGCCGGACTCGCTGAACACGCAGGGCAAATCTGGCCCGCCACACAAAAAAAGCCCCGCATCGCTGCGGGGCTTTTCGTTTGCCTTGGACTTCCGCCGGATTGAACGGCCACAAGGCAGTTCGTATCCGGCGAAGTATTGCCGCGATACTCAGAAGTCCATACCACCCATGCCGCCCATACCGCCGCCGCCGCCGCCGCCGTGGTTATGCGCTTCTTCCTTCTTCGGCGCTTCGGCGACCATCGCCTCGGTCGTGATCATCAGGCCGGCGATCGAGGCGGCGTTCTGCAGCGCGTAGCGGGTGACCTTGGTCGGATCGAGGATGCCCATCTCGACCATGTCGCCGTACTCGCCGGTCTGCGCGTTGTAGCCGTAGTTGCCCTTGCCGTCGGCGACCTTGTTGAGGACCACGCTCGGCTCCGCGCCGGCGTTCGAGACGATCTCGCGCAGCGGCGCTTCCATCGCGCGCTTGGCGATCTGGATGCCGTGGTTCTGGTCTTCGTTGTCGCCCTTGAGCTTGGCGAGGCCGACCAGCGAACGGATCAGCGCGACGCCACCGCCCGGTACCACGCCTTCCTCGACCGCCGCACGCGTCGCATGCAGGGCGTCTTCGACGCGTGCCTTCTTTTCCTTCATCTCGACTTCGGTCGCGGCACCGACCTTGATGACCGCAACACCGCCGGCGAGCTTCGCCACGCGCTCCTGCAGCTTCTC
>PLNP01000044.1:110773-184376 GCA_003142815.1 Rhodanobacteraceae bacterium | reverse complement strand
GGCGCCTTGACGGCGGCGACCTTGACGATACCTCGAATCGTGTTGACGACCAGCGTCGCCAGCGCTTCACCTTCGACTTCCTCGGCGACGATCAGCAGCGGCTTGCCGGCCTTGGCGACGCCTTCGAGCACGGGCAACAGCTCGCGCACGTTGGAGATCTTCTTGTCGTACAGAAGAATGTACGGGTCTTCCAGCTCGACCTGCTGGCTCTGCTGGTTGTTGATGAAGTACGGGCTGAGGTAGCCGCGGTCGANNTTGTCCATCGCCTCGGCGATCAGCTTTCCGATCAACTGGTCGCCGTTCGCGGAGATCGTGCCGACTTGGGCGATCGACTTGCTGTCCGCCGACGGCTTGGAGAGCTTCTTGAGCTCCTCGACCGCGCCGTTGACGGCCTTGTCGATGCCGCGCTTCAGGTCCATCGGGTTCATGCCGGCGGCGACGGCTTTCAAGCCCTCGCGGATCAACGCCTGGGCGAGCACGGTCGCTGTCGTGGTGCCGTCACCGGCGACATCGGAGGTCTTGGAAGCGACTTCCTTGACCATCTGCGCGCCCATGTTCTCGAACTTGTCGGCGAGCTCGATTTCCTTGGCGACGGAGACGCCGTCCTTGGTGATCGTCGGTGCGCCGTAGCTCTTCTCGAGCACGACGTTGCGGCCCTTCGGGCCGAGGGTAGCCTTGACCGCATTGGCCAGGGTGTTCACGCCGCGCAGCATGCGTGCGCGCGCGTCTTCGGAAAAACGGATCTCTTTGGCTGCCATGGAACTGTGTCCTTAAGAATTTTCGTGGAGTTGAACGGAGTCGATCGAAGCGGCGCGCAGGCGCTGGTGAAAGCGCGCGTGCTTACTTCTCGACGACTGCGACGAGGTCTTCTTCGCGCATGACCAGTAGTTCCTCACCGTCGACCTTGATCTCGGTGCCGGAGTATTTGCCGAACAACACGATGTCGCCGGCCTTGACCGCAATTGGACGGACCTTGCCGTCCTCGAGGATCTTGCCGGTACCGGCGGCAATGACCTTGCCCTTGATCGGCTTTTCGGCGGCGGAGTCGGGGATGACGATACCGCCGGCCGACTTGGTCTCGGCCTCCAGACGCTTGATGATGACGCGGTCGTGCAACGGGCGAAGCTTCATGGTTATCTCCAACAGATTGATGCACAAGGAATTATCTAAAACTGTTAGCACTTGGGCTTGCTGAGTGCCAATTCTAGGGCGAATGCCTTCGCTACGGAAGAGCCCGCACCGGGGTGCGTCTGAGTTGGAGCCGCTGGCGGGCGATTCAAGGGTCGCGTCCGTGGTTCGGGATCGGGATGTGACATGTGCATTGTTGGTCCACGCTCGCCATTCAGAATTCGTTCGATTGACGGATTTGCGGGCACTTCCACCCGTTCGTCCTGAGGTATCGAAGGACGAATGGATACGGGCACACGATTCGCGCGGCGCCCGGTTTGCCCGCGCCCCGACTATCCCTTAACCTTGTCGGTCGATCGCGGTCTGCTATGAATGCCCTGCTCGCGCTTTGCACCTGTCCGACCCCCGAACTCGCCGAGCGCATCGCGCGGATGCTGGTCGAGGAACGCCTCGCCGCCTGCGTGAACCGCGTGCCGGGAGTGCGGTCGACGTATCGCTGGCAGGACAAGGTGTGCACGGACAGCGAGGTGCTGCTGCTGATCAAGACCACGCGCGATCGCTTCGCCGCCCTCACGGCACGCATCCTTGAACTGCATGCGCACGAAGTGCCGGAAGTGATCGCTGTCGAGGTTACGGCCGGGCTCGACCGCTACCTGCATTGGATCGAGGAGGAAACGCGGCCGGAATGAACATCGTGCAAGCCGCGCGGTCCAAACGCGGTCTTCGTTCCACCACCGCAAGAATCCGGAGTGTTCCTGATGCGCAAGCTGCTCGCCGCCGGCCTGGTCACCCTGGTCACCCTCGTCGGCGTCGCGCAGGCGCAATCGGCGGACGATCTGCTGTCGGTCGAACAGGCGTTCAAGCTGACCGCGAAGATCGCTGAACCCGGCAAGATCGCGCTGCACTGGGACATCGCGCCGGACTATTACCTGTATCGCTCGCGGATCAAGAGCAAGACGTCGCAGTCGGGTTTGACGCTGGGCGATATCAACCTGCCGGCCGGCGCGAAGAAGCACGACGAGTTTCTCGGCAATGTCGAGGTCTATCACCACGCAATCGACGCGACCTTGCCGTACACGCTGGCCAACGCAACGGTGAAGATGCTGGCGCTGACGATCACGGTGCAGGGTTGCCACCAGATCGATCCGAAGATCTGCTATCCGCCGCACCCGACTGAATTGTCGTTGGATGTTCCCGCTGCTGTTGCAGGAGCGGCGCCAGCCACGACCGGGACGGCGCAGTCATCGGCGATGCCCGTCGCGGCTGAAGCCGCTCCTACATCCGCATTCAAGCTCGGCGGCGCGCAAGCGCTCGCGGGCGCGAGCGACAACTCGCCGCTGCCACCCGAGCAGGCGTTCCACTTCGAAGCGATCGCGCAGAGCCCGACCGCGATCCTCGCGCGCTGGACGATGCCGAAGGGTTATTACCTGTACCGCGACAAGAGCACGGTCACGCTCGCCGACGGTGCGGGCGTCACGCTCGGCGCGCCGCGGTGGCCGCAGGGCGTTGACCACACCGACGAGCATTTCGGCGCCGTGAAGGTGTACTTCGACGAGGTCGAGCTGCCAATCGCGCTCACGCGCGAGCACGGTGCGGCGCAGGCCGTGAATATCCATGCCGAATACCAGGGCTGCCAGGACAACGGCATCTGCTATCCGGTCATGCAGCGCGATGTCGCGATCCAACTTCCGGCCGCGAGTGCGGACGAGCTCGCCGCCGCGAGGAAAACCTTCGTGGAAGCGCCGCGAGCCATAGCGAGTGCTGCAGCCGCACCGGCTGGTGCTGCCACACCACGCGGCGACAACGCACAGAGCAGCCTGTCACCGACGCCGAGCGGCACCGGCATCCTCGGCGCCCTCGTGCTGGCCTTGCTCGGCGGCCTCGTGCTGAACCTGATGCCCTGCGTGCTGCCGGTGCTGTCGCTCAAGGTATTGGGTCTAGCGCAGAGCGGTAAGAGCCACCAGAAGGCGCGCAAGCACGCGCTCTGGTACACCGTCGGCGTGCTGGCCGCGTTCGCCGCGATCGGCCTCACCGTGGTCGCGCTGCGCACAGCCGGGCAGGCGCTCGGCTGGGGTTTCCAGCTGCAGCAGCCGGTGTTCGTCGCGGTGCTGGTCTACATCCTGTTCGCGATCGGGTTGAGTCTGTCGGGCGTGTTCAATATCGGCGCGGGCCTGGCCGGCATCGGCCAGGGCCTCAGCAACCGCAGCGGACCGGCCGGCGACTTCTTCACCGGCGTGCTCGTGGTGGTCGTCGCGAGCCCGTGCACCGCGCCATTCATGGGCTCGGCACTGGCCTATGCGTTCGCGGCCTCGTCGCTGGTCGCGCTGTTGGTGTTCCTCGCGCTCGGCATCGGCCTCGCCCTGCCGTTCCTGCTGGTCGGTTTCGTGCCGGCGCTGGCCACGCGCCTGCCCAAGCCCGGTGCGTGGATGGAGACGCTGAAGCAGTTGCTCGCGTTCCCGATGTATCTGACTGCGGTGTGGCTGGTCTGGGTGCTCGGCAACCAGCGCGGCATCGACGCGGCCGGCTGCGTGCTGATCGGCGCGGTCGTGCTTGCGCTTGGCCTGTGGTGGTGGGAGCGCAGCCGCTATCGCGGCGGCCTGATCGGCCGCGTACTCGCGGTCGCTGTGCTGTTCGCCGCGCTGCTGCCGCTGGCCCAGGTCGCGCGCCTCGCCGTGCCGGCGCACGCACAGGCGGCCGCGGCGCAGGACTCGGTTGCGTATTCGGCCGAACGCCTGGCCGCGCTGCGCGCTGAGGGTCGCGGCGTGTTCGTCGAGATGGGTGCGGACTGGTGCGTGACCTGCAAGGTCAACGAGAAGGTGGTGCTCGACACCGATGCCTTCCACGATCTGCTCAAGCGCAGCAACGCGGTCCTGATGAAGGGCGACTGGACCAATGTTGATCCCGCGATCACCGCGTTCCTGCAGCAATACAAGGCGGTCGGCGTGCCGCTGTACGTCGTGTTTCGCGCCGGCGAGCCGGGGCTTGGACACGCGCTGCCAACGGTGTTGACCCAGGGCATCGTCGAGGCAGCGCTGGCGCCGGCATCACCCTGATCGCGGTCGTTCGTTCATGTTCAATCGCAGCTATCTGCTAATCGTCGTGCTGGCCATCGGCGGCGCGCTCGCCGGCCTGTTCGCTGGCGCGTGGCTGCGGCCGATGCCCTCAACGCCGGCGGCGAATGGCGCGAAGGCGCTCGCGCTCGGTAGCCAACGCCCGGACATTGCCCTGCCGGATCTCGACGGGCGCACGCGTTCGCTATCGCAATGGGACGGCAGGCTGCTCCTCGTGAATTTCTGGGCCAGCTGGTGCGGCCCCTGCCGCGAGGAGATGCCCCTGCTCGACCGCACCCAGCAGCGCCTCGCCGATCGCGGTGTGCAGATCGTCGGTATCGCCGCCGACACCGCCGAGGCGACCAAGGGATTTCTCGGCCGTCATCCGGTGCACTATCCGATCTTGGTCAACGATCCCGATCACGGCCGCGATGTTTCGCTCGACTATGGTGACACCCGTGGCGTGCTGCCCTACTCGGTCTTGATCGACCGCGATGGCCGCGTGCTCGCGCAACGCTTCGGCAGCTTCACCGAGGAAAGCCTGCAGGCTTGGCTGACACCGCATCTCTAGCCAGTAAATCGGATTGAATTTCCTCAATTTCTGCCGAACGTCGCCGAACTGGACAGATTGAGCGGCCTCAATCAGACTGGCGCCCCGTTTTTCCACGAGTCGGTCGGTGGCGAAAATCCTGGTTCTGCATGGTCCAAACCTGAACCTGCTCGGCAGCCGCGAGCCGGAAGTCTACGGACGCACGACGCTCGCCGATATCGACACCGAGCTCGCGCGTGGCGCGCAGGCCGCGGGCCATGAACTGGCCTCGTTCCAGTCGAACGCCGAGCACGCGCTGATCGAGCGCGTCCATGCCGCTGCGCTAGACGGCACCGCGTTCATCCTGATCAACCCCGGCGCGTTCACGCACACCAGCATCGCGCTGCGCGATGCGCTCGCCGCGGTCGCGATCCCGTTCGTCGAAGTGCACCTGTCCAACGTGCATGCACGCGAAGCGTTCCGCCGCCATTCCTATTTTTCCGAACTCGCGATCGGCGTGATCGCCGGTTTCGGCGCGGACAGCTATCGACTCGCCCTGACCGCCGCGATCCAGCGGCTCGCCGCGTAAACCCTTATCCAATTGACTTTCAGCCCGGAGTCCCGATGGACCTGCGCAAGATCAAGAAACTCATCGACCTGCTCGAGGAATCCAACCTCGCCGAACTGGAGATCAGGGAGGGCGAGGAAATCGTCCGCCTGTCGCGCATCCCGAAGGGCATGCTCAGCACGCTGCCGATGGCGGCGCCCCTGCAGCCAGCGCAGATCAGCCTGTCCGCGGCCGGCAGCCCTCAAGCAGCCAACGCCGCACCGGTTGCGGCGGCGCCGATGGAAAAGGCGCTGCCCGACGGCCATATCGTTACCGCACCGATGGTCGGCACGTTCTACGCATCGGTGAACCCCGAATCGCCGCCGTTCGTCAAGGTCGGCCAGGCGGTCAAGGCCGGCGACACGCTCGGCATCATCGAGGCGATGAAGATGTTCAACCAGATCGAGGCCGACGTCAGCGGCACCGTGCTGTCGATCCTGGTCGGCAACGGTCAACCGGTCGAATTCGACGAACCGATGTTCGTGATTGGATGAACAGCCGGGATTCGGCATTGGGGCTTCGGGATTCGCGATTGCGGCCCCACCAGCGGCTGGAGGTCTGGCAGGACGCAATGGATTTGGTCGAGGCGGTCTATCGCTTTTCTAGCGACTTTCCCGACGCGGAGCGATTCGCTCTGACCGTGCAGATCCGTCGTGCTGCGATCAGCATCCCGTCCAACATGGCCGAAGGCGCTGCCCGACACTCGACCCAGGAGTATTTGCACTTTCTTTCGATCGCGCGAGGCTCGCTGTCTGAACTCGATACCCAATTGCAGATTGCGATGCGATTGGGATATGCAAAACCCTCACAGAATTTGCCTGACCTGGTTGACCGCGTGTTCGCCACGTTGAATGCGCTGATCAAATCGCTGAGTGCGAGCAAACCGAACAGTTCCGTTCTACCGAATCCCAAATCCCGAATTCCGAACCCCCATGCTCGATAAAGTCGTCATCGCCAACCGCGGCGAGATCGCGCTGCGTGTGTTGCGCGCGTGTCACACGCTCGGCATCCGCACCGTCGCCGTCCATTCGACGGTCGATCGAAACCTCAAGCACGTCGGCATGGCCGACGAGTCGGTCTGCATCGGGCCGGCGCCTGCGTCGGAAAGTTATCTGAACGTGCCGGCGATCATCGCCGCCGCCGAGGTCACCGACGCGCAGGCGATTCATCCGGGCTACGGATTCCTTTCCGAGAATGCGGACTTTGCCGAGAGAGTCGAGAAATCCGGTTTCATCTTCATCGGCCCGACCGCGGACGTGATCCGCCTGATGGGCGACAAGGTCGAAGCGATCCGCGCGATGAAAGCCGCCGGCGTGCCCTGCGTGCCCGGTTCCGGCGGAGCGCTCGACGACGATACGGCGACCAACACCCGGATCGCGCACGACATCGGCTATCCGGTCATCATCAAGGCATCGGGCGGCGGCGGCGGGCGCGGCATGCGCGTCGTGCATACCGAAGCGCATCTGGCCAACGCGATCACGATGACCCGCTCCGAAGCGAAGGCCGCGTTCGGCAACGATCAGATCTACATGGAGAAGTTCCTCGAGAACCCACGTCATATCGAGATCCAGGTGCTCGCCGACGGCCAAGGCAACGCGATCCATCTCGGCGAACGCGACTGCTCAATGCAGCGCCGCCATCAGAAGGTCGTCGAGGAAGCGCCGGCGCCGGGGATCACGCCGCAGCAGCGCGCCGAGATCGGCAAGGTCTGCGTGGACGCATGTCTTCACATCGGCTACCGCGGCGCCGGCACGTTCGAGTTCCTCTACGAGAACGGCCGCTTCTACTTCATCGAGATGAACACGCGCATCCAGGTCGAGCATCCGGTGACCGAACTCATCACCGGCACCGATCTCGTGCGCGAACAACTGCTGATCGCGTCCGGCGAGAAACTCATCCTGCGCCAGGAAGACGTCCGCTTCAGCGGCCACGCGATCGAATGCCGCGTCAATGCGGAAGACCCCGACACGTTCATGCCGAGCCCCGGTACCGTGAAGCGATTCGAGGCGCCCGGCGGCCCCGGCGTGCGAGTCGACACGCATGTCTATGACGGCTACAAGATTCCGCCGAACTACGATTCGATGATCGGCAAGCTGATCGTGCACGGCCGCGACCGTGCGACCGCGATCGCGCGCATGCGCATCGCGCTGTCGGAGATGGTCGTTGAAGGTATCAAGACGAACCTGCCGCTGCAGCAGCGCATCCTTGCCGACGGCGGCTTTCAGGCCGGTGGACAGAACATCCACTACCTGGAGCGACGGATTGCCGAGGCCAAGGAAAAGGCGATCGGGCTTGGGGGATGAAGGCCGGGATTCGGGATTGGAGATTCGGGATCGTTGCGAGCGGATCCGACCGATGGTTGTAAACACATGACGGTCCGGCCCGCGCTGGACGAATCGAATCCCGAATCCCCAATTCCGCAACCCGTATCCAATGCCCTGGCTAGAACTCTCCCTGACAATCCGCGCCGCCGACCAGGAGCGCGTCGAGATCGCGCTGGAGGGCATCGGCGCACTCGCGGTCACGCTACTCGACGCGGAAGACCATCCGATCTTCGAACCCGGCGTCGGCGAGACCCCGCTGTGGCCGCAGATCGCGCTCTCGGCGTTGTTCGACGCGGACGCGGATCGCGCCGGACTCGTGCATGTGCTGACCGACCTCGTGCCGGAGATCGAGCCGGTGCAGATCCGTTTCAGCAAAGTTGCGGATCAGGACTGGACGCGCGCGTGGATGGACCAGTTCAAACCGATGCGCTTCGGTCGGCGATTGTGGATCTATCCGTCGAACATCGAACCGCCTGCCAGCGATGACGAAAACGTGATCGTGCGTCTCGATCCCGGCCTCGCGTTCGGCACCGGCACGCATCCGACCACCGCGCTGTGCCTCGAATGGCTGGATGCGACTGATCTCTCCGGCAAGACCGTGATCGATTTCGGCTGCGGCTCCGGCGTACTCGCGATCGCGGCTCTGAAACTCGGCGCCACGCGCGTGCTCGGCGTCGACAATGACCCGCAGGCGCTCGCGGCGAGTCGCGACAACGCCGAACGCAATGCGGTTTCGGATCGGCTCACGCTGTTCATGCTGGAGGACTTCATAGATGCGCCCGCCGATGTGCTGGTCGCAAACATCCTCGCCGGCCCGCTCGGTGAACTCGCGCCGCGCTTCGCTGCGTGCCTGAAACCGCTCGGCCCGTTCGCGCTCTCCGGCATTCTCGGGGAGCAGCAACATGAATTGCTGGAACGCTATCGTGAATGGTTCGACGAGTTCGTCGTGACGACGCGCGAGGACTGGGTACGCATCGCCGGAAAGCGACGCGGGAAAGAGGGGTAAGGAGCAAAGCGTGAGAAAGTAGGCACGCGCCTTGCCTGCTCATTCTTCATCTTGTCACGCATACAATCGCACCATGATGTACACGCAATGCCCCGAATGCCTGACGATATTCAAGCTGGTCGATGAAGATCTCGCAGCCGCGCATGGCAGCGTGCGCTGCGGACACTGCACAG
The DNA here is from genome assembly GCA_003142815.1 of Rhodanobacteraceae bacterium. Lineage (GTDB taxonomy): Bacteria > Pseudomonadota > Gammaproteobacteria > Xanthomonadales > Rhodanobacteraceae > Dokdonella_A. The sequence goes on along the minus strand of PLNP01000044.1, from coordinate 175,559 downwards.
CGGTGTTCGATGCACTGCGCACCGTCACCGGCCAATTGCCGCCGGAGCCAATCGAATACCTGGTCGCGCATGCGCCGCAGGGCGCGCCGCCGCGGCTGGAACTGCCGGTGTTCCGGCCCAATCCCGCGCAGACCTCGCTGTTCGCGGAACCTGCCGAGCGCAAACGCGCGACTGAACGTTCATCGTTACCGACATTCGCGGCCGCGCGTCGACGCGCGCGCACGCGGCGCAACTGGCCGTGGCTGCTCGGCAGCGCGCTGCTGCTGCTCGGACTCGCTGGCGAAATCGCATGGGCCAATCAGGCGTACTGGATCAGCGATGGGCGGGTGCGCGCGTGGCTCGACCCGGCTTGCGCGAAGCTCGGTTGCCGCTTGCCGCTGCGACGCGATGCAGCGACGCTGCGATTGCTTTCGCGCGACATCCGTGCGCATCCATCGGTGCCAGGCGCACTGATCATTTCGGCGACGTTGCGCAACGACGCGGCATTCGCGCAGCCGTATCCGACGGTCGACATCACGCTTTCGGACCTCGACGAAAAGCGCGTCGCGATGCGCCGCTTCCAGCCTCGTGAATATTTGAGCGACACGCGCGCGATCGGCGGCGGCCTCATCGCGGGGGCGAGCACCGCGTTGGTGTTCGAAGTGGCCGATCCCGGCAAGGATGCGGTCGCGTTCGAGTTCAAGTTCGAATAGCGCACTGCGTCGCGCGTTCTCCGACTACGCGTGCACCGCCCAATCCCTGTGCGGATCGTCCAAGCGTGCTGTCTCAGCGAACGCGTGAGATAAATCACGCAAGTGCCGATGCGCCAAGACATCCTGACGATGCGGCGCCGAACGCGCGCATGATTTCGCAACGGGGGGACTTATCAAGCCGCGAGCGCGGCGCTAGTATCCCCTCCCGGCGTGCGATCCAGCTTGCGCGCCGGCCCGCTCAAGGAAGCAAAGTTCGTCCATAGGGGCCATCCGTTGTGAATGCCGCAATACCACTGCGCGCCGATGTTGCGCATGAAACCTCGTTGCAACCCGCACTGCGTGAATGTGTTGCGCGCGCGGTGCGTCGCTATCTCGTCGATGTCGAGTCCGAACCCGGCGAAGGTCTGTACGCGCTCGTGATGTGCGAAGTGGAATCGCCGCTCCTGCGCGAAGTGATGAACTGGTACGGCGGCAACCAGAGCAAGGCTGCGGTCGCGCTCGGCATCAACCGTGCGACCTTGCGCAAGAAGCTCCAGCAATACGGCCTCGCTGACTAAAGCGCGTTGTGGCCGGCAGCGGCTCCTGGAACATTCCAAAACTGAAATGAGCCTGGATGGACGAGGAATCGCACTCAGGCGGCATCTTTTGCTATTGTTCTTGGCGAACAGCGTTTGCGCTCGTGGTCGAGCATAGAGGGTGGGCCGCTGCGCGGCTGAGTCCCACCCTACCTTTTCGATTTTGGCGCTTAAACACGCGCCGTCCGCTCCCGCTATAATCGGTCGTTTCCCGCGGCACGTGCACAGCCATGTTTGATGCGACTTTAGTGCCGGTACGGCGCGCCCTGCTCAGCGTTTCGGACAAGACCGGCCTGGTCGACCTGGCACGCGGCCTCGATGCGCTCGGTATCGCATTGATCTCCACCGGGGGCACCGCCAGGGCGCTGCGTGATGTGGGCCTGCCGGTGATCGAGGTCAGCACCTTGACCGGCTTTCCGGAAATCATGGATGGTCGCGTCAAGACGCTGCATCCGGCGGTGCATGGCGGCCTGCTGGGTCGACGCGGCACCGACGATGCGGTGATGGCCGAGCACGGCATTGCGCCGATCGATCTGCTGGTCGTCAATCTCTATCCATTCGAGCAAACCATCGCGGCGCCCGATTGCACATTCGCCGAGGCGATCGAGAACATCGACATCGGCGGCCCTGCGATGCTGCGCGCGGCGGCCAAGAACCACGATCACGTCGCCGTCGCGGTGGACCCCGCCGACTACGCCGAGGTGCTCGAAGCGCTTTCCAACGGCGGCACCTCGCTCGCGCTGCGACGCCACCTCGCCACGAAGGTGTACGCGCACACGGCGCGTTACGACGGCCTGATCGCGAACTGGCTTGGTACGCGCGCCGACGCGGAAAAACCCGAAGTGTTCCCGTCGATCCTGCATCTCGCGTTCGAGCGTAGCCAGAGTTTGCGCTACGGCGAGAACCCGCATCAGAGCGCGGCGCTCTACGTCGAGAAGAATGTGCCGCCCGGCACGGTCGCTGCCGCACGCGTGCTCGCCGGCAAGGAACTGTCCTACAACAACATCGCCGATGCCGACGCCGCGCTCGAATGCGTGAAAGCCTTCATGAAAACTCCGGCCTGCGTGATCGTCAAGCATGCCAACCCATGCGGTGTCGCGCTCGGCGTAAATCTTCTGGAAGCCTACGAGCGCGCCTACGCGTGCGACCCGGTATCGGCGTTCGGCGGCATCATCGCGTTCAACCATCGCCTCGACGTGGCAACCGCGCGTGCAATTGTGGAGCGCCAGTTCGTCGAGGTCATTGTCGCGCCGGAGTTCGACGCGGAAGCGATTGCGGCAATCGCCACGAAACCGAATGTGCGCGTGCTCGCAACCGGTGACTGGGACGAACAACCACCGCCGGCGCTCGATTTCAAACGCATCAGCGGCGGCCTGCTCGTGCAGGACGCCGATCGCGACACGCTGCTGCTGACCGACCTCAAGGTCGTTTCCAGGCGCGTGCCGGATGCGGATGAACTGCACGATCTCCTGTTCGCCTGGCACGTCGCGGTATTCGTCAAGTCGAACGCGATCGTCTACGCACGCGGCGGCCGCACGATCGGCATCGGCGCGGGCCAGATGAGCCGCATCGTCAGCGCGAAGATCGCCACATTGAAGGCGGCCGACGCGCAACTCGATATTCCCGGCAGCGTGATGGCTTCGGACGGGTTCTTCCCGTTCCGCGACGGCATCGATACCGCTGCACAAGCCGGCATCCGCGCGGTGATCCAGCCCGGCGGCTCGATGCGCGACGCGGAAGTCATCGCCGCCGCAAACGACCACGACATGGCAATGATTTTCACCGGCGCGCGGCATTTCCGTCATTGATGCTGCTGTTCTTGCCCTCCCTGGCGGCTGGGTCCCGGCCACTCCATGGCCGGGATGACGACGAAACGTGAATTGCTCCTGTAGGAGCGGCTTCAGTCGCGATGCCTCCGATGTGTTACCCGGCAGAGAGCATCGCGGCTGAAGCCGCTGCCACGGAACAAAGCGCCTGCCGGCGCTCCCGCGCATGAACTCGACGAGGTGGCAATGAAGGTTCTGGTGATCGGCTCCGGCGGCCGCGAACACGCGCTTGCGTGGAAATTGAAGCAATCACCCGCGGTGAGCGAAGTCATCGTCGCGCCCGGCAACGCCGGCACCGCGCGCGAACCCGGCATGCGCAATGCGGAGGTCGCAGTCACCGATGTCGATGGCCTGCTCACGCTGGCGATCGATGAAGACATCACGCTGACCGTGGTCGGCCCGGAAACGGCGCTCGCGGTCGGTGTGGTCGACCGCTTCCGCGCGGCGGGCCTGCGCTGCTTCGGCCCTGACCGAATCGCGGCGCAGCTGGAAAGCTCCAAGGCATTCGCGAAGGATTTTCTCGCTCGCCACAACATTCCCACCGCACGCTATGCCGTGTTCACCGAACTCAGCGCCGCGCTCACTTACGTGCGCAAGCATGGCGCGCCGATCGTGATCAAGGCCGACGGCCTCGCCGCGGGCAAGGGCGTCGTCGTCGCATTGACGCTGGCCGATGCCGAACTGACCTTGCACGACATGCTTGGCGCGCATTCGTTCGGCGATGCCTCGGCGCGCGTCGTCCTCGAGGAATTCCTCGATGGTGAGGAAGCGAGCTACATCGTGATGAGCGATGGCAGCCATGTGCTGCCACTCGCGACCAGCCAGGATCACAAGCGTCGCGATGAAGGCGATCTGGGGCCCAACACCGGTGGCATGGGCGCGTATTCGCCTGCGCCCGTGGTCACGCCGGCAGTCGAACAGCGCATCCTCGACGAAGTGATCCGGCCGACCATCGCGGGCATGGCGGCCGAGGGCGCGCCATTCGTCGGCTTCCTCTACGCGGGACTGATGATCGACAACAGTGGTGCGCCAAAGGTTATCGAATTCAATGCGCGCCTCGGCGATCCGGAAACGCAGCCGATCATGCTGCGTCTGAAATCGGATCTCGTCGATCTGATCGAAGCGGCACTCGACGGCCATCTGGACGTAAAAACGGCCGCTTGGGATCCACGCCCCGCGCTCGGCGTCGTGGTCGCCGCTGGTGGCTATCCGGGCAAGACCCGAAGCGGCGACATTATCGAAGGCCTGGAGACAGACACCGGCACAGATGCCAAGATCTTCCACGCCGGCACCCGGGTCGACGCCGACGGGCATGTCGTCACCGCGGGCGGACGCGTATTGGCGGTCTGTGCGCTGGGCAATGATCTCGCCGCCGCGCGCGAGCGGGCCTATGCAATCGCACGCTCAATCCGTTTCGATGGCGCGTTCCTGCGCCGCGATATCGCGCATCGCGCGCTGCACGCGCGCTAGCGCGAAATGCGGCAAAGTAGCTCCCGTCTTGCGTTACCGCCCTATTTCTGCTTCGGGGGCGCGGCGGGCACCGGTTTCGGATCGGGCGCCAGGCGGATCGGATGGAACACCGCCGCGTCCGCAGGCCATGGCCAATCGGGAACCTTGTGCGCCTGGAATTCCTTGAGGAATTCGCGATAGGGCGGCAGATTCTGTTGCATGCCGTTGCGCACGAGCACGAACATCGCCCCCTGCTGGATCTTGATCGCGTCGTCCCATTTGCCATTGGCAGCCAACGCCAGCGCATAGGCTTCACCGGCCGGCGCTGCCGAGGTTTCGCGATACAGCTTGGCGCCATATTCGAGCGCACCACGCTTCTCGTCCGTACTCGCCGCACGGCAGGTGCTCGCGTTGCGCACGAACAGCTGCAGCAGGGGTTTGTCGTTCGTGTCCTTGGCCAGCGCATCGCTGAGGTCGCGCAGCGCTGCAGCACAATGGCCCGCCACGACATCCGCCGCGACGAGACGCGTCCATGCCTGGGGATTGCCCAGATCCAGGCGCACGGCAGCACGGAATTGCTCGATCGCGTTGTCGTTGCGTCCAACGCGCATGAGTAACTTGCCGAGCAACATGTGCGGTTCGGCAAGTTGCGCATTGGCGCGGATCGCCTGCTCATACGAGCGCTCCGCGCCGCGGTCGTCGCCGGTCATTTCCAGTGCCACACCTTGGCTGAGATGCGCCAGCGCATTGTTGGAGTCCGCTGTCACCGCCGCCGCGGCACGCGATTTTGCTGCGGGCAGATTGCCGGCGGCAGCCTCGACGCGCGCATACAGCGCCAGCAGCGTCGAATCATTCGGTTGCCGCTTGAGTGCCTGGTCCAGGTGCTTGCGGGCGTCGTCGTACTGATGCACGGCAAGCGCTTGTGCTGCGATAGTGACATCATCTGCGTTCTGCGCGGTCGGCGCGGCCGCCGTCGGTTGCGCGAGCAAGCCCGCGCCGAGCGGGTCGCTCAGCACCGGTTCGACATTGCCCGCCTTCGCGTGCGAAGCCGCAGCCGCGTTGCCGTCGCCTGCGCCCGCTTGCGCGGCGGAAAGCGTCGCGTACAGCGCGTTCGCGTTCGGATCGAGCGCGCGTGCACGCTCGGTTTGTGCAATTGCATCGGCGTAGTGCTTCTGGCGCAGCGCAATCTCGCCCAGCATTGCGTACGGCACGGCCTGATCGTTGTGCTTCGCAATGTAGTCGGCGAGCAACTTGCGCGCGCCTTCGAAATCGCCGTTGTCGAGCTTCGAACGCGCGACCGCGACACGGATCGGCAGGTACTCCTGATTGAGCCCGAATGCGAGATCGAAATAGTTCTTGGCAACCGCGTTCTGTTTCTGCGCGCGCGCCAAAATTCCTTGCGCATACACCCAGCGGCCATCCTTCGGAGCCAACAGCACGGCGTCCTCCAGCGCGATGTTGGCCGCGTCGTAGAAACCTGCGCGTGCGTAGGCCGCGCCCATGATCGCGTAGGCTTCAGCCAAGGGTTCGCCAACCAATGTTGCCTTCGTCTTTTCGAAATCGGCGCGCGCCTTGCGCAGATCCTCCGCTTGTGGTGCAGACAGCCGCGACATGTCCGGAGTCGGCACGGTTTTGACCAGTGCATCGGCACGCACGGTAGGCGCCGCGAAAACAAGCGCTGCGGTGACAGCAAGAGCGAAAAGAGGACGTGTTGGCATCGGCGAGGGTAGCCGCATTCGGCGGCGGATGGCGGACAGGGTGCGCAGTGTACCCGCTCGCCGCCGCATCCGCTGCGGACGACGTGGGCCTCTCGCTCCGGCACTCAAATTGCTTGAGTGCCCTCCGTTTTCCCTCTCCTGTGCCAGCGCGGGAGGGCAAGGATGAGTGATTGATTCGGCCGCTGAATCTGAATTCGTTCCGAATCAATAAAGTTCGCCGCTGCGGTATCGCCAGACAGGATCGCATCCTGCTAGATTTCGGCACCCCTGCACAAAGGCGTCGCATGAGCGGTTCCAGCCAGTTCGACCTGTTGCGCACGCGCCGCTTCGCGCCATTCTTCGCGACCCAGGCGCTCAGCGCGTTCAACGACAACGCATTCCGCCAGGCAATGGTCGTGCTGGTCGCGTTTCATCTGGGCCTCAGCGACCATGCCGTCGGGTTCTATTCGAACCTCGCGCCGGCCTTGTTCATCCTGCCGTTCTTCCTGTTCTCGGCAAGCGCCGGCCAGCTCGCCGAGAAGTTCGAGAAGACCCGCCTGATCCGCATCGTGAAATTGTTCGAGATCGCCGCGATGGCGCTGGCCGCGTACGCGTTCCACGCGAAGAACGTGCCGCTGCTGTTTGGCGTGCTGGTCATGATGGGCCTGCATTCGACGTTCTTCGGACCGATCAAGTATTCGATCCTGCCGCAGGCGCTGAAACCCGAGGAACTCGTCGGTGGCAACGGCCTGGTCGAGATGGGCACCTCGCTCGCGATCCTGTTCGGCATGATTGCGGGCGGCTCGCTGATGGCGCTGGGCGGTGTCGGACCGAGCGCGGCATCGTGCCTCGTAGTTGGCGTCGCGATCGTCGGCTATTGGATCAGCCGCACGATTCCGCCGGCGCCGGCGACCGCGCCCGCCTTGCGCTTCAACTGGAACCCGTTCACCGAAACCGTGCAGGTGCTCGGCTTCGTCAACAAGAACCGCACCGTGTTCAATTCGGTGCTCGGCGTCTCGTGGTTCTGGTTCTTCGGCGGCGTGTTCATCGCGCAGCTGCCGAACTACACGAAACTTTTCCTCGGCGGCACCGCGTCGGTCGCGATCCTCGTGCTGGCGCTGTTCTCGATCGGCGTCGGCGTCGGTTCGCTGCTCTGCGAGCGCCTGTCCGGCCACAAGGTCGAGATCGGCCTGGTGCCATTCGGCTCGATAGGTCTCAGCCTATTCGGCATTGACTTGTACTTCGCGCGACCGGGCCTCGCGATGACACATGACCTTGGCGCGTTTGCGTTCCTCGCGGCGCCGGGCAGTTGGCGCATTGCGCTGGATCTGACCCTGCTCGGCGTGTTCGCCGGCTTCTACATCGTGCCGCTGTTCGCGTTGGTGCAGAGCCGCGCCCCACGCAGCGAACTCTCGCGCGTGATCGCCGGCAACAACATCATCAACGCATTGTTTCTGGTCGCCGCCGCGGCATTCGGCATCGGCCTCGGCGCGCTCGGCGTGTCGATTCCGCAGATCTTCCTGTGTACCGCCCTGCTCAATGTCCTGGTCGCGATCACCATCTACACGCTGGTGCCGGAATTCCTGATGCGGTTCCTGTCCTGGATCCTGGTCAATACGCTATACCGGATCAAGCCCCAAGGACTCGAGCGGATTCCCGATGAAGGCGCCGCGCTGCTGGTCTGCAACCATGTCAGCTACATGGACGCGCTGATCGTCGGCGGTGTCGTGCGCCGGCCGGTGCGCTTCGTGATGTATTACAAGATCTTCAACATCCCGGGCCTGCGTTTCATTTTCCGCACGGCAAAGGCGATCCCGATCGCGGGACGCAAGGAAGACCCGGCACTGCTCGATCGCGCGTTTGCACAGATCGATCGCGCGCTGGCGGATGGCGAACTGGTCTGCCTCTTTCCCGAAGGCGGCCTGACCCGCGATGGCGAGATCGCGCCATTCCGCTCCGGCCTCGAACAAATCCTCGCGCGCCGGCCGGTACCGGCGATTCCGCTCGCATTGCGCGGACTCTGGGGTTCGGTATTCAGCCGGCGCGATTCGGCACTGGGCCGCTCGCGGCTGCCGCGGCGCCTGTGGTCGCATATCGCACTCGCGGTCGGCGCGCCGGTGCCGCCTCAGGAAGCCGATGCCGCGATGCTTGAGCAACGCGTGCGCGAGCTGCGCGGAGCCTGGGCATGATTTATTTCCCTCCCTGGGTCTGGGTCCCGGCCATTCCCTGGCCGGGATGACGATGAAGGTAACGATGCGAAAATTCCGCCTCCTCGTGCTCAGCGTTTCCGCCGGCACCGGTCATGTGCGCGCGGCCGAGGCACTGCGCGTCGGCGCGGCCACGTTGGACGCCGAAACGCTGCACATCGATGTCATGGATCACGTCGCGCCGGCGTTTCGCGCGCTCTATACCGACGCCTACCTCAAGCTGGTCAAACACCATCCGACGGTCTGGCCGGTGCTGTACCGGATCATCGACCGCACCCCGGCGAACGCGCCGCTGGCGCGCGTGCGCCGTGCGATCGAACGGCTCAATACGCAAGCGCTGCGCAACGCGATCACCGCATTCGCGCCCGATGCGGTGATCTGCACGCACTTCCTGCCCGCGGAACTCCTGATGCGCGAGCGGCGTCGCCAGCGCATCGCCTGTCCGGTTTTCGTCGTCGTCACCGATTTCGATGTGCACGGCATGTGCGTCGTGCCGGACATGGCCGGCTACTTCGCAGCCAACGACGAGGTCGCATTCCGCATGCAGGCGCGCGGCATCGGGGCCACCGCGATTCACGCGACCGGCATTCCGATCACGTCGGCGTTCGCCGTGGCGCAGGGCCGCGCGCAATGCGCCGCGGAATTCGGCATCGAAGGCAGTCGATCTGACTGCACTGGATTATCGCGTGCGCGAGTTGGTCGCGGAACCGGCTCGCCTTGCCGCGCTGGCCGGACGCGCACGCGCACTCGGACGACCGCACGCCGCGCTCGATGTACTGCGTGTTGTATTGGCGAGATCTGAAAGGCTATGAAGAGCTTCCATCCGTTCGCCCTGAGGTATCGACTGCGCGCACAGAAGCGAGCGCGAACGGCGTAGCCGGCTCGAAGGGCGAGCGCCAGGACGTCACGAGTAACGGTGAACAACGTCGTGCCGTCCGTGCTTCGATACGCCGCAGGCGTACCCTGTGCTCAGCATGTCGAAGCATCAGCACGAACGGGGTGTAGGGTTTCCGGTGCTTATTCCTACAACCTCTGAGGTCGCGGCGAGACTGCTGCCTCAGTGCGACCAGCCGACCAGTGACAGCAGCGCGATCAACGCGAGCCAGGCGACCAGGATGCGCCGCAACACCGTGCGCGCGTCGGCTAGCTCCACCAGCGGATTGCTGATGTCCGCGGCGTAGCCATCGCCGGCGACGACATCGGCATCGATGCCGGCGCGTGCGAGTGCGCCGAGAAAATCAAGGTCGAGCGTGAAATAGCCGTGCCCATGTGTCGCATGGTATTCGCGCCAGGTCTTGATCACCGCATCGAATTCGGAGACCAGCGCGAGGGTCATCGCGACCAGGTGCGACGGCGCCCAGTCAAGGACCAGCGCCGTGCGCTCTAGCCACGCGTGCTGATCGGTGTCGAGTTCCGCGCTGAACGGCACATGGCGCGCGAGCAGTTGCACGACGCGATAACCGAGCGCGCCGGCAGGCCCCAGCACGACAAACCAGAACAGCACACCGAACCAGCGCGACAACGCCGATGCGAACACCGCCTCGACCAGAGGCGCGGATTCGAACGGCAAGGTCGTCATCGCAGGCTCCGCGCGCAGCGCCTGCGCGGCGGCGGCGCGACGCTCGCTGTCGGGCGCTTTCAGCACGGCGTCGATATCCGCATCGAGATCGCGCGGCCCCCAGCAGCAGAACAGCACGACCACGCTGAACAAGAAGGCAGGCAAGCCGAATAACGCGTGCCCGAGCGCAGCCTGGATCAGCAGGCATACCGCGACAAGAACCAGCGGCAGCAATGCGATCGGGATGCGCGAGTTTGCCGCGTGCGCGGCGCCACCCATCCAGCGCGACAGCCAGACTCCAAGCCATGAAAAATCGCGAAGGCGAGCGAGATCGGGCAGCGCGTAGGCGCTTGCGACCACCAACAGGATAGCGAGCAGGTTTTGGGCCATGGCCAGGTTGGCGAAAAGCGCGCGAGACGCGATGCGCAGCATTCTAGCCGACCCGTCGTTATCGATGTGTCGGGCTTGGATTCGGGATTCGGGATTCGGGAATGCCGAGCACGTCGATCGCTGACGCGGCAGACGTGAAACTCAGAGCCGCGATTTCTGCCAAGGCTTGTCCGAGAGAAGGTCGGCAAGTTCGAGACCAGCCCTCTGGCGCAGCCAGTGTGCGATCAGCTCGTGCGAGACCGACAAGCGCGGCGGCAGCACGAGTGTGCGTTCGGCAAGGCCGCTGACGATCTCATCGACGCTGAACCAACGCGCATCGCTGAGTTCGCGACCGATGTGGATCGCCGGATCGGTCGCCTGCGCGGTGAAACCGAGCATCAGCGACGACGGAAACGGCCATGGCTGCGAGGAATGGTATTGGCAAGCGCCGACACGCACGCCCGCTTCCTCGAAGACTTCGCGGCGCACCGCGTCTTCGAGTGACTCGCCCGGTTCGATGAAACCGGCCAGGGTCGAGTAGCGGCCTTGCGACCAGTTCGACTGCGTGCCGAGCAGGCATTGACCCTGCCAGCTGACGATCACGATCATCGCCGGATCGACACGCGGAAAATGTTCGAGCGCGCAGGCGGGGTTCGTGCACCTTGCGCGATGCCCGAGCGCGAGTAATTGGAGCGCCGCGCCACAGGCACCGCAGAAACGCGTGCGCGCCTGCCAGTGCGCGACGGCGTGCGCATACGCGAACACACCGGCCTGGAACGGATGCAAGCGCACGCCGGCACTGCGCAGATCGATGAAGGTGCCTTCGAGCGCGGCGGCGACCTGCTCCGCGAGCGCGGCGTCGGCGCAGAGAGAGAACAACGGGCCGATTTCGTCGGCGCCAAGATAGGTAAGCGCAAGATCGGCCGCGAACACACGGCGTCCGTCCTGACCCAGCCAGTGCAACGCATCCGCTGACGATTGAATCAACGCGCGCCGGCCGCCCGCAGAATCCGCGCCGAGCAGAAGAAAGCGCGCCTTCGGATCATCGAATTGCACGGCGGCCCAATCGGCATCATCGCGTTGTTCCGCGTTGCGCTCCAGCGCGATACCGGCAAAAACATGGGTGCGATCACTCATGATCGCACGGGCACGCTCAAACGGTGAACGACGAGCCGCATCCGCAAGTCGTCTTGGCGTTCGGGTTGCGGATCACGAATTGCGCGCCGGTCAGCGATTCGGAGTAGTCGATCTCGGCACCCGCCAGATATTGCAGGCTGAGCGGATCGACGAGCAGGGTCACGCCATCGTTGTCGACCGCGAAATCATCGTCGGCGCGCGCTTCGTCGAACGTGAACCCGTACTGGAAGCCGGAGCAACCACCACCGCTGATATAGACGCGCAGTTTGAGGTCCGGATTACCTTCCTCCGCAATCAGCTCGCGCACCTTGCCGGCTGCGGCATTGCTGAACAGCAGCGGCGCGCTTTCGGCATCGAGATAGGTTGGCGTGATCGTGTCGTTCATGACTGTGGGCGCTGCGCTGCCGCGCGAGAGATGGTATCTGCGCGCGGTATTTTCAAGCTTCCGCAGTGATCGCATCGACGGCGATCGCTGCAGCATCGGTTTCCGGCGCCGCCAGACGGCGCGGCGCATCGCTTTGATACAGCATCTTGCCATTGACCTGCGCGCCAGCGGCCATCTCCAGGATCTTGTAATGCACATTGCCTTCGATGCGTGCCCCACCGACCAGCTCAAGGCGCTCGCTGACGAAGAGGTCGCCATTGACAGTGCCGTTGACCACCGCGTTCGACACGCGCACCTCGCCGTTGACGCGGCCGTTGCCGGTCAAGGTCAACACGGAGTCGGCGCCGTCCGCCGCAATCGAACCGTCGATGACGCCTTCGAGATGAAGGCCGCCCACGAATCGCACGTCGCCGCGGATCGTGGTGCCGTCCGCAATCAGCGTGCTGATCGCCGCTACCGCCTTGCCGTTGCGTTTTTCACTGCCGAACATCGCCGCTCTCCTCGCCCTTGATTGCGTCCTTCCAGGGAAACTCCTGCTCAACCCGACCACTTTCGTTATCGGCTCGAACGATCACGCGATTGGCCGCGAAATCGCCGGGGAGCATGATGGTACCGCTCACCTGTTGGAAATACTTGAAATCGTACTCGATTCCCGCGCCATTGGCGCCCTGGCTCAGCGCGCTCCAATCGAGCGTCTTCAGTTTTCCGTCCGCAACGCCTTCCACGCTCATCGTCATGTGGCCCTTGATGTCCTCGCCACGCCGGAAGTTCTGGGTCAGCGTGACCCTGAAATTCCACGCCAGCGAATCCTTGATCGGCTTGACCTGCAGCGCGTGCACGGCCAGACCCTCACGCTTGCTGCCACCGACCAAGCGGCCGTAGAACGCGAGGTCCGCGCGCAGACCGTCGACCTCCTCGTCACGCTCGCGCAGGGTTTTCTGCACATCGGCGACGCCGGCGCGCGCGATCTGCTCGGAGCGCTCGAGCACGGCGATACGCGCCTTCAGCGCGTCGGCCTGCTTGTCCGCACTTGCGCTTTGCGCCGAGTTCCCGCTGTGCGATGCATGCGCGACGACGGTGGCGACAACCGCGGCGACGATCAGCAACGATCCCAGCCAGGCGATCCCGAGCAACAGCCGCGTGCGACGCTGCTGCGCCGGATCGTGCGGCCGGATCACCAATGAAGGGATGGGTCTGGGCATGGGCTGCGGCGGGTTCACGCCAAGCGCGCGAGGTCGAGGCTTATAGCCGCGCACCCGCGATGGGTCAAGGCGCAGTCGTGTAAATTGGGCGGCCCGACTATACTTGCCGCCTCATTCGGGAGCTGCATCATGCTTTGGCTGAAGGCGTTTCACGTGATCTTCGTCGTGGCCTGGTTCGCGGGCCTGTTCTACCTGCCGCGGTTGTTTGTCTACCATGCCGAAGCGGCCGAGCCGGTCGTCCGCGAACGCCTCAAGATCATGGAGCGGCGCCTGTTGATGATCACCCATATCGGCGGTGCTCTCACCCTCGTGTTTGGCGTACTCACGTTGTTGGAGTTCATGCACGCCAGCAGCGCCTATATGCAGCAGGGTTGGCTGCAAGCGAAACTCGGCCTGGTCGTGCTCCTGATCGTCTATCACGTCATGCTGATCCGGCTGACCGGCCAGTTCGCGCGCGATGCAAACACCCACTCCAGTCGCTGGCTGAGAATTTTCAACGAAGTCCCCACCCTGCTGTTGATTGCGATCGTGATCCTGACCGTCGTCAAGCCCTGAGCTGTTGATTCGGAACGAATTCGGATTCAGCGACCGAATCAATCCCCCTCCAAACTATTGAGTGCCGGATCAATAATGGCCGCGCTACCCCCTCCCCGCGCGCTGTTATAGTGCGCGCGGCGAGGGGGCAAACCATGCTGGCGCGTGATGTCGGTCTGCAAAGTCCTGAGCGGCGGCGCCTGTTCCAGGTCCAGTTGCCGCAGCGTCTTGCGTGCTTGTGCCAACGCGGCGAACGGCTGCTGGCGCAGAGCTGGGACATCAATGCGATGTACCTGCTCGCCGAGGACGCCATGCTCATCGCCGATGCCTGCCGCTCGCTCGATGCCCACGCTATCGCGGACTGCACCCAGGCGCTGTGCGAACAGGTCGCGCCACTGCTGCATCCGGCCGGCCTGCCCGATCGCGCCGCTGGCGCGCGCATCGGCGAATTGATCGCGCAGCTGTCGCGCTTGCAATTGCCGGCTGCGCTCGCATCCGGCGCGCTCGCGGTCGCCGGCGCGATTCATGAACTCGGATTTCCGCTCCTGGTAGCGCCGCCGAAAGACTACTGGCTGCGTTTCCGCGACAAGCCGCTGGCGGGCGCGATGCCCCTGCGCGACGCACCGCCAGCGCCGCCTCTCGCCGATCCAGAAAACCCATCCATCGTCGCAGCGACCGCGTCTGATCGCACCGAGCCATTGCGGATCCTGATCGTCGAGGACGATCCTGCGCAGTTGCTATTCACCGAATCGATCCTGCGCAACGCCGGCATGCAGACGCTCGCGGTTGCCGATGCGCTGGCCGCGCTCGACCAACTCGAACATTTCGGGCCGGAGCTGATCCTGATGGGTCTGCACATGTCCGATTGCGACGGCATCGACTTGACCGCGCTGATCCGGCAGCGCGAGCGGTTTGCCGAGACGCCGATCGTCTTTCTTTCCGGCGACCACAACGCCGACAAGCGCGCCGAGGCATTGCGCGCGGGTGGCGACGAATTCCTGACCAAACCCGTGCACCCACACCATCTGGTTGCCGCATTGGGCGAGCGCGTCCAGCGCGTACGTGAGCAGCGCAACCAGCGCCGCGAACCGTTGCAACTCGCGCCTGCGGGCCCTGCGTCGCGCGATCACCTGCTACAGCGGGTAGCGGCGTGCCTGGCGATGGATGACGCGGGCGCACGGGCCGGCGGGCTCCTGGTGTTTGCGATCGAAGACGTCGCCGCGCGCCGTGCCCGCCTCGGCGCGCCGCGCTTCACTGCCCTGTTCGCCGAGATAGCCGCGTTCCTGGTCGCCCACGCGGGCGCTCGCACGATCGTTGCGAGCGATATCGGCGATCGTTTCCTGGCGTTCAATCCGCAAGGCGACGCGGATCTGCTCGAAGCCTATGCGTTGAACCTTCGCGATCGCATCGCACGCGAGTCGTTCACGAGCGACCCCACCAGCCGCACCGTGTTCGATGTCGGCATCTGTCCGTTTGTCGCCGGCGCGAGCCATGCGCATGCAATGCGCGATGCCGCGCAGAATGCGATCGACAATGCGCGCATGGCCGGCCGGCACGGTGTCTTCGTCGTGCACGACGTGCAGGCGGCGATGGATGCCGAGCTGGCCGAGCGCATCCGTTTTGCGCTCGACGGCAGCGGCTTTGAATTGCTGTTCCAGCCGATCGTATCGCTGCGCGGCGAGGAGCAGGAGCAGTTCCAGGCACTGCTGCGACTCAGCGGCGACGATTGCCGATTGCATGCGGCTGCCGAGGTGATTCCGGTCGCCACACGCGCGGGCCTGATCGGTGCGGTCGACCGTTGGACGCTGGAGAACTGCGTCGACCTGATCGATGCGCGTACGCGCAGTGGCCGCTCATCGCGCCTGTTCGTCAGCCAATCGCTTGAAAGCGTGCGCGATCCGCGCGGCGCGGCATGGCTCGGCGATCTGCTGCAACGCCGCGGAGCCGCTGGCAGCGCGGTCTCGCTGGTACTGCGTGCCAACGATGCGGCTTCGGCGCGCGCCGACGTCGGCCGCTACGCGAGTGCGATGCGGGCGCTCGGTGCCAGCGTTACGCTGGCCGATTTCGAAGCCGACGTCGTCGGCGAACGCCTGCTGCGCGAGCTGCCAGCCGACTTCATCAAGTTGTCGCGGCGCTATCTGCACCTGGATGGCGAAGCCATACGCGATGAATTGCATGCGCTCGTCGAGCTCGCGCAAGAACTCGGCACGCGCGTGATCGCGCCTCGCGTCGAAGATGCCCGCGGCGCGGCGGCATTGTGGACGGCTGGCGTCGATTTCATCCAGGGCAATTTCGTCCAGCCGGCCCACAAGGAGCTGACCTTCGACTTCCAGGCATCGGTCCTGTGAAACAGATTCGCACCATCGTGCCCGCGCTGTCCGGTGTCGCGTTGGTCGTCGTGTTGCGCAAGCGCGTTGTGCTGCCCGCGACGGATGCCGATATCGCTACTCCACCGCTGCAGCGGCGTGCGTTCGACGATGATCTGCGCGATCAGCTGCAGGCACTGCGCACTGCGCAAAGCGAACAAACTCGATGTCGGCAAGCTTGAGCTGGAGCGCATCGGCGTCAACGTGCGCGAACTCGTCGACGCAGTCGCGCAACTGATGCGGCGCAGCGCCGAAGCGCAGGGACTTCGGCTCAGCGTCGACATCGATGCGGACATGCGGCTCGCCGTCCGCGGTGACCCGGTGCGCCTCACCTGGACGGCACGAACCCGTTCAGGTCGACCGCAAGCTCCGCCCGCCATTGCTGCTGTTGGCGCAACGACACGCTGCAACTGTTTTCAGCGAGCACGACGAGATGGCGCAGCGCCTGTTCGTAGACGCGCCGCTTGAAATTCACCACATGCACCGCCGGATACCAGAAATCGACCCAGCGCCAATGGTCGAACTCGGGACGCTCGTTCGCGTCGAGGCGGAATGCCGACTCCTCACCGACCAGCCGCAACAGGAACCAGACCTGCTTCTGGCCGATGCACAGCGGCTGCGAACGCCGCCGCACCAACCGCGGCGGCAACCGGTAACGCAACCAGCCCGGCGTCGCGCCGAGCACGTCGACGTGATGCGGATGCAGCCCGGTTTCCTCTTCGAGTTCGCGATACATCGACTCAAGCGGTGTCTCGTCGCTGCGCATGCCGCCCTGCGGAAACTGCCAGCCATCGCGGCCTACGCGGCGCGCCCAGAACACATGTCCGTTCGCATTGAGCAGAATGATGCCGACATTGGGTCGGTAGCCATCGGGATCGATCATGGCGTAATGCCTCTGTTTGACCCGATTCTTCCACAACGCACGCGCATGCGGCAAGGCAAATGGTGGTTTCGGCGCGCGCCCGCGCTTGACACACGGCCGCAGCCCACTAGAATCGCACGCCCTCCCGCGCAACCTCCGTTTGCGCGCCCATGGCTATGTAGCTCAGCCGGTTAGAGCACAGCACTCATAATGCTGGGGTCGGTGGTTCGAGTCCACCCATAGCCACCATTCCGAGAGCGGGGCGGACTTCTCCGGACAGTATCGGACGCCACGAAACCGGCATCACAGCTAGGTTTCGTGGCTTCAGTCGCCCACTAAAGTCCACCTCCGTCCGCTGACATACGGCCCCTGGTGAGAGTAGGATTGAGAGTAGGCCATCTACTCGCAACCCCTCCTACTCTCACATGGCGCTGAAAGACATCGAGCTGCGCAAAGCGAAGCCGCGCGAGACGTTGTACCGCCTCGCCGATGGCGACGCTCTTTCACTCCAAGGGCGATTTTCAACGAATGTTGAATAGGGCTAGGGAGTGAAACTGCCGCTCCAGTGCGGCACTAGTTCCGGATAGCATTCAGAAGCCGCATGCTCTCCGCCAGCACATACAGCACGTCTTCCTTCGTCACGAAGCGAGCATGCATGCACGCAAGCCGGATCGGATACAGCCTCTGGAAAGACTCGCGCACGCTTTCTGGCCGTTGGAACGTGCGTTGGAAGACTTCTCTCCAGTGGTCCTTGCGACAGATGATCGCTTCGTAGTCAGCGAAGTCAGCCGCCTCAATGAACGTCGTGAAGACCAGCCCGCCATTCTCCGCCCGAGATTTCTTGCTCTCCCACGACTCCAGCATCTGCGGAGCGAGTCGTTTTCTGGGCCAGCCGGCACCGTATTGCGCCGTCATGGCTTCATCAATGAATTGCCGCAACCTGCGCTCTAGCCTTTGCAGGTAGTTGTGACACTTGTTGGTCCGCCTGAATGCCGCCTCCTCGAAGGCGTCCGCTGCATGCATGGACTCTGGCCATTCGCTGATATCTTGCGTGTCAGCGTCCAGCCCGACGAGCACGAGACTTTCCTGAAAAGCTTCTTCCGGGAAGTCCGTCAGCGAAGTGTTGAATCCACGCTCGACGTAAAAATCGATACGCGCGACGGGGTCCTCGAACACCGCCTGCGGAAACGAGAGGCGATCGCGCCAATCGCCGAGATCCATTCGCAGCGCGGCGGTGATGGCATCGTCGAAACCTTGCGCATGCCGCAGTACCGAACCCAGGCCTTGCAGTTCCAATAGCGCGGTAGCCGATCCGGTCGCTTCGACCTCCCTCAGCCACGGCTGCGAGATCGAGGCGATCAGATCATGAGAGGGCGTCACGTCGACCAGATGCTGTCGCGCATAGTCCGCAACACCGCCGACGTCGATCCGGATGTCGGCCAGTAGGCGGGCTACTTCGGCGGCACGCGGCAGCCGAAAACTCGCCTCATAGTTCTTTGCGATATTGCGGTAATGATCCAAATGCTTGGCGTACGCTTGGGCAGCTTCGAGATGGACATTGGCCCCCGCCATCAGATTCTCATACTGTTCGGCAATCTCCTGTGCAGCGCGAACGCTCGCATTCGGCCTAAGTAGTTTCCTGATGTTCTCGTATGGGTTCACCAGTTTCCTGATTTCCTCGGCTCGCTGCGATTCCATCTCACCGAACAACGAGGCAATGGAGTTCGCCTGCTGCCATCGATGCGCGTGCGCGGCTATGTCGTTCTCGGCCAACCACTCTCGAGCAGAGTTTGCCGCGGTGGAGAAACCTTGCATCTCTCGGAGGGTGTCGCTCGCCAGACGCGAGGCGGCGTGTGCGCTCGTCCCTGCCAAGGCATCGAGGTCCAGTCCCAGATTCTTCGGCTTAGTCATGCTTACCTCGCTAGAACGCACACTTGGCAAAGGGAACAAGTATGAGGTTTAGGTCTCGACGACAACCTCTTGGGCAATGCTAATCCTCTGCTCTATCGCATTGTATAAGTCGATCTCCGTCTGCTGTGTCCGGATGGAGACGATGAGGCTGTAGCGCGCGGGCAACCCGTATCTTCCCAAGGCAGAGCGGGTCCGCCACCACCCGGCCGAGGGATAGACCGCAATGAAGCCTCGGCTGGCCAAGTCGGCGGCGCTCCCTACCCACACATCCTGATGCAAGGAGCCGCGATGCCGCTGTCGCTCACCCAAATGCCAGTTCGGATCTGCGGGATTTATCGGATCGCCTTCGTCTTCGCGTTGCGCGGCCGCGTTGACTCGTGCAACGAAGTCATCGGTCGACCCATCGAGCGGTCGTTGAACGTCGAAGCGCAAGCGATGCGAGGGATAGTGGAATTTCGATGTCGCA
This sequence comes from Rhodanobacteraceae bacterium, assembly GCA_003142815.1. Lineage (GTDB taxonomy): Bacteria > Pseudomonadota > Gammaproteobacteria > Xanthomonadales > Rhodanobacteraceae > Dokdonella_A. The sequence goes on along the minus strand of PLNP01000044.1, from coordinate 156,323 downwards.
CCGCGCGCTGAAGGATTCGGTTCGACAAAATAGGACAGCGTTACCCGCATCTGCACGATCGCATTCTGCAACCCCTCCAGTTCCTCGCGGGGCCAAGGCAATGCGTGCAAATTCATATCCCGACTGACGACGCCTTTGCCTTTGACCTTGGCGTAAGGATGCACAACGTCCTCGAGTACTAAGGTGAGGGAGTTACTCGCGCTCCATAGTGCCCGGCCCAGATCGGGGACACCCCAGCCGCAATGGCGAATCAGGTGGACGTAGTCGCTCTTGCTGGGTTGCGCACCGACGGGAAGGTACATAGCGCGCATGGCGTCGGTCCACTCGGCCGAATGGACCAGCAACGCACGGATGGTTTCAGGGCGCAAATGGGGATACGCCGCCATAATTTGTGCGGCCAATCTTGCGCATAGCGCCGATGCTGCACTGGTCGCGTTGCTCGTCGTGAATAGCCGCTCAATGGGCCGGTGGTGGGTCGTGAGCAAATTGAGGCTCGACATTCCTACAGCACCAAAGTCGTCCTTCGCTACATTCCCGCCTTCTAACACCACATCAGGTTTCAAGGGCCAAGCACTGGCCCAGGTCCTTGACGTCGTCGTAAAGGGACTGAGTCCGCCGTCAACAGCGACGGGAACCAGTGTCGCGTGGTTTTCGGTACCAATCTTGTGCGTATACGCGCCAACAGTAATCGCATTCCAGGCTTGACCCGGATCGTGCACTAGATTGGTGGCGAGGCTGTTGGGATAGGTTATCCACGCGTTGGGATCGCGCGTATTGCCCGCAGACAGGACGAAGAGGCGCGGAAACTGACCGGCTCCATCTGGATCAGCGGCCAGATTGTCCACCGCCGACGACCACGACGAGGGGCGCCCACGGTCGCGATAGTCCGAGGCAGTGACGGCCGAGGCGAATACTCGAGACCGGTTCGGTGCTGTGACCTCGGGACGCGCCACTGCCTCCATGAAGAGATAAGCGTGATGCTTTGCATCGCCCTCGTTTCCACCCTCGCCAGGCGTGAGCTTGACTGATTCCAAACGATGGGGGACTTCGATCGCGGAGGCCGATGCCAAGGCGTCCGTCAGATCGCCAAAGGCGGCCAAACCGGCGAGCCCCGTACCGTGATTGGCTGTGTCATCGACTCCCCAGGCTGGCTCGACTGTATGCAGGTCGGTTGCGTCCATCAGCGGTTCCAGCAATGGATGCCCACGATTGACGCCGGAGTCCAGCAGACAAACGCGTGGGATCGCGTCGCCATGCTCGCTCAATTGAACGCGTTGCATCAGATCATCGAGCCACTCCTGCTGCTCAGCAACGCCCATACCGTCGAAGAATTCTGCCGTGTCTTTGGCCCGACGCAGTTCAGCAACGCAATTCAACGTCATCACTGAGCGGGAAAACTGCTGCTGCGATCCATACATCAGCAGCACCGAGCGCTCCGGAAAATTGACCTGCTTGTCGCTGACGATGCACTCGGCCAGCCTCGCCAACTTCTTGAAATCCTCAACAACGGCTTCCCGTTGCCCGCGAACGGGCAACCAAACTTCCCACCAAAATAACGTCGTGGGGTCCTCGGGCAGCAAGTCCGGAACGTCAGTCCACAGTGCGCGCAGCTCGGCCGCGCGAATCGATTCGATGGTGTTCAAGAGATTGCGATGATCGAGCGCGCCTCCGTTCTTGTTCTTCTTCTCCCCAAGGTACTCGGTAACGTACTTTTCAAAGTGCGCCAGCTTTCCATCGGGCACGAACACATTGGCAAAGGTAGTGGCGCCTTCCGAGCGTACGCTGAGCAGCTCGATCTTCGCAGTGTCGTTGGCGAGGCTCTCGAAGGCCAACTCGATATTTGGTTGGCTGGTGAATTGGATTTGCAGGCCTAAACCGCTTTCCAGCCCTCGCTCCCGCTGCGATTCGACCGCAGCAGTAGCGAGCGGCTCTAAGGCTTGCAGCTGGGCGCGCAACGCCTGACCGTGCTGCTCTCGTGGGAGGTCTGGGACGACTTTTGTTGGGCCACCATTTGCAGAGTGCGCCGTGAAACCGATGGGTTTTGACGTGTTCTGAAGAACGAAGTGGGGTCGTCTATCGGGTGGTTGGTCCGGCATGGCTCGGCACTATTTTCTTGTTGTCCGTCGTTTTAGGACTGAGCTGTCGGCGCTCTTGGAGTGCTTGGCTCAGTGCCTCCCCTTTGACGCGCTGCTCGTCATGCATGATGGCTTCTTTAATGGCCTCATCTACCGCACGACGGACTTCCGCGAAGCTCAATCCTTCGAGATTTTCAGCGATGGCCTTCGCCGGGAATAGCTTGGGTGCAAATTTCCCGAGCCTTGATCGAATGAGGTCCGTAGCTTGGGACGCGGTAGGTAGGTGGTACTCGACCACGTCATCGAAGCGGCGGAACAGCGCGTGATCCAAGACTTCCGCATGATTGGTCGCTGCGATGATGAGACTGTTGGATTGATCGTGCTCGATCATCTGCAGGAAACTGTTCAACACGCGCCGGATCTCGCCGACATCATTGGCAAGCCCGCGTTGTGAACCGATGGCATCGAACTCGTCGAAGAAGTAGACGCCACGCACTTCGGCGATCGCATCGAAAATCTGCCGTAGCTTTGCTGCGGTCTCGCCCATGAACTTTGTAATAAGTGCATCCAACCGCACTGAAAAGAGCGGGATGCCGAGTTCGCCCGCGAGAGCAGATGCCGTCATGGTCTTTCCCGTGCCGGGCGGCCCGACCAACAGCAGTTTTCGACGCGGCGACAACCCGTGCTCGCGGATGCGCGCAAATAGACGTTGCTCTTTCATGATGCGTTGGAGCTGTGCAGCTACACGCGGATCAAGCACCATGTCGGCCAAACGGCTCTTCGGATAGGCGACCGTGAGCAGGTTCGCCAACTCGCCGCGCGGACGGGCTAGCGGGATCAGCTTGCCGTGCTGCTCATCGGAAAGGGCACGCGCCTTCGCTGCGTCAATCATGTCGCGCAGCTCTTCCGCCAGCTTGCCGTGCCCGACCTTTGCTTCATATGCCGCGACTTGCATAGCCACCGAGTAGAACTGCCGGTCGTCCCGATCGATGTGGGATTTCAACAGCGCTTTGAGTTGTTCTGCGCTAGCCATTTCGCTCACCCACCTATATTGTCATGCTTGCCGGCTTGGCCAACGACGCGAGTGCAGACTGCATCAGCTTGCCGGTGCTTTTTTCATCCATTGGACCGAGATCTTCTTGCTCGGAGGCCAGGAAGAACAGCAACCCAACGGGTACGTGAAGTGCTTGAGCGATCTTCGTGAGTGTGGAGAGCGTCGGGTCACGCTTGTTGTTCTCAAGCATCGACAAATAAGACACTGAACAATTCGCACGGTGTGCGACTACGCTTTGCGACGCCCCGCGCCTCGTGCGACACATGCGAATCGCGTGACCGACATTCATTCCGTTTTGTTCCTAGTGCCTGCTCACAGGCCGCAACCTTGTTGCACGCGGCGGAAGTTTACCAGTAGTGAAATTCTGGGGCGGGAAGTCTGTCAAAGTATGCGAGCTGCTTACGACGCGGGGGTATCGACGGGGTAAAAAATCAGTTTTAGAGAAATAATTAAATAAATCAATTAGTTATAAGATATGCGTGGATCGCGAGCTGTCTCGTGAACGGCGTGCTCGTCCGGATCTGAGCGCGCCCCAAGTAGAAGATTGCACGCTAGGGCACCTGCCTCGTCGCTCGAGATCAACCCTCCGAAAACTGCTGGACGCTTGGCGCTCCGGATCGCAGAGCCGCAGAAAAGCGCAAGTCGCCACGAAAAGATGACTGATAGTTTCACCCTCAAACGCGGCAATTTATTGCGAATTACCTCATTTAATCAGTAAGATACCCTGCAATCTGGCGATAGACTCTTCTCTAGAAGAAGCTTTTAAGTCCTCGTAAATTTGCAAACTTCGAAGTTGAGAGGTTTGCGTCATGCCTTGGCTTGATTCCTTGTTAGACAAATTGCAGGCCCTCGGCCCCATGGCGGTCATCGCGCTCCTCGCGATCGCGATCGTTGCTATTGCGTTGAAATCACTTGGCCTGGCCGAACTTGTGATACGCGGGAAGAAGCCCCGTGATTAAAGGTCGGCTCTCCTATCCAAGGCGCGCATGGTCGAAATTGCCTTCCTGGTGGGCCCAAGACTCAGGGATCGGTGAGCGCGTTCAAGGCGGCGAAAGGCGCGCCGGCGCATCGATCGCCCTCATTCGCCTCATGCTGTGGCTAGCTAGCCTGACGCCGAGGAATGATTCCTATGCCGTCGAGTGTTCGATGGGTGCGCTCGCAGAGGCAATGAAGGTGTCGCTGCCTCCCCTACGCGCCGCAATCAAGCGCGCGGTCTCGCTTGGGATGATCCGATTCGAACGCGGTAACGGAAGGCAGCGTTCGAAGTTCGTGCTGGTATGCCCAAAGCACGAAGCAAACGAACCGGGCGGCTTCTGCGCGATACCGAATCAACGCATGCAGAACTGTCTACGGCGCCTGCCGATGAAAGGAACGACGAGCCTAGCGGCACACAAGATCTATGTCGCACTCCTCGTTCATCGCGGCAATCCGAACCGCGAAGTTACGCTCAACTACATCAACCTGCGCAGATACACCGGTGTGCAGCAAGACGACGTTCGCGACGCTTTGAATCTCCTCGCTACCCACGGGCTCGTCGTCATCAATCGCGAGCCTAGCTTTGGCGATCATCACTCAGCCAATGTGTATCGACTTCGCGGGCAACTTCCGCGCCCCGTTGAGCCTGACGATGAAAGCGACGACCCTGACGACGGGACTATCGACTTCAAAATGCTTCTTGACTGAACGGTCGCGAGCTGCGCCTGCAATAATAGCTGCCCTGCTGCGGCGCATGAGCAGCGAGCGTACGCCAGACGTTCGCATAGCTACGAGCGAGTACCGGACCATGGCGGCCAATGTAGCGGGAGCATCCTTACGCCCGCCAATGACCCTACCGGCGACACCCTGATTTCATCGGTGACTGCCACGTGCGATCAACGATCGTATGTCTTCGACCCGCCAAGTGGTGATGCGCAACCCCAACGTGCGGGTGGGCTGAGGATAGCGGCCAGCCTTCACGCCGGCCCACCAAGTTGAACGCGACACCGGAATGATCGCGGGAACCGCAGGCTCGTTATCAGTGGCCGGCTTGCCTATGATCTGCGCCAACCGCAGGTAGCCGGTTTCAGGAAGACTGTGCATCGTGGATCGCTCTGTCGAGGAAGGCTGACGCAATCTTCCTTGGTTCGACAAAGCGAGGGAACGCAACAGCACAAGACGCGAGTCTTCACTCACTGCCTCGACGGTCTGCGCTTAGCAAAGACGTGCTCTTCTGATCTTCGCCGCGCTAGCCGCCCTACTTAAACTATCCATGAATACCTTCATCCAAACCGCGCTATTGGAGGGCACCGACGTGGGCGCAACCCCATCGACGCAAGGCAGGAAGATCGAATTGCCGCACGCGGCTGGGTAGCGATGGTCGACTGTAAGATCCCACCATCTGGTCAATGCTTGGTCAACCAAAGTTGAGAGTAGAAATTGGAGTAGTCGTCAATTTTCTAACCGACATTTTCATTATATATCAGTGTGTTGAACTTCTTGTTCGAGCCGACCCATAGCCACCATTTTTTTCAGACAGGACATTTCGCGCTCGTTTCAATGCGTCACCGACGTTCAACTCGATCGGCGGAGCGCGGCACTTGTGAAGTCGTGGAAGCAGCCATAGTTCGCCGCGCGTCGGCTACCCGGGCGATGTAGCTGGCAGGCCCGGCCCATCCGCTGATCGTCCATAAGTCAGGCCAAAAATCGTATCGGCCAGCCAACGCTTGAAACTGTCGTTGTCGCTGTACTGGCGAAACAGCTCGGTGTCGTCCTTCATCAGCGAGATCAGCACCCGTCCCAGCGCCCTGTCGTGTTCGATTCGGGCATTGTCGCGGCCGGAGTTTGCCTGGGCATTGCGATACGCCTGATCGGCCGCGACACGCTGCGGGATTTCCTCGGTGATAAGTTGGCGCACATGGTCGGTGTCTTGCCATGTGATGTTGCCGAACTGGTCGTTGAACGTCTTGAGGATGTTGGACAACGACTCCAGTTCCGGTTGCCGCTTGCCCCCTCCGCCGGTGTCAGGCAAAGGATCGATCTCGCCATCCTGATCCGGCAGCACGATCTTCATCGCCGCCTGCTTCTCGACCCGATAGCTGTCCATGTCGATGGTCTCGAGAATCCCCCGCGACAAGTCCTCCTCGCGTGGCGCCGGCAACTTGGAAATCAGCAGGTTCAATACGATCGACAGTCGCTCCCACTCCGCGTGGGTATACGGCAGGATCGCCGCCAGAAACGCATAGGTGCGGGCGAACGCCTTGGCCTTGCCCTTGAAGTCGACTTGCGCGTCCTCGTCCAGCTCCTTGTAGGTCGCGACGCAGACATCGAGAATAGGATCGAGTCGATCGCGCGGCGCGCCGCCCAGGAACAGCTCGACCAGCTCCACTACCTGTTCTGGCGAATAGACCTGGTAACCGTCCAGCGCAACGATGAGGTCGTGCAACTTGTTCGGATCGGTCTCTTCCGCAAGCAGTGTGGTGCGGTAGTACGGCTCGAATGCCTCGCGGATCGTGTCGGCGTCGTTCATGAAGTCGAGCACGAACACCTCGCTCTTCTTCGGATGCGCGCGATTGAGTCGCGACAAGGTCTGCACCGCCTTGATTCCGGACAACGGTTTGTCCACGTACATCGTATGCAGCAACGGCTCGTCGTAGCCAGTCTGGAACTTGTCCGCGACCACCAGCAATCGGTACGGGTCTTCGGCGATGCGATCTGCAATCAGGCTGGAGGCGAAGCCGTTCAAGCTGGCCTCGGTGACCTTCTTGCCGGCGTAATCGTGCTCACCAGAAAAGGCGACAATGGCGCGGATCGGACTCTTGCGTTCGCTCAGGTATTCGCTGATCGCGTGGTAATACTGGATCGCCCGTTCGATACCACTGGTCACCACCATCGCCCGAGCCTGCCCGCCGATCTTTTGGCGTGCCAGAACGTCCTCGTGGAAGTGGTCGACCATGATCTCGGCCTTCAGCCGGATCGCATGGTCATTGCTCTCGACGTAGCGGCGCAGCTTCTTCTTCGCGCGCTTGCTGTCGAACTGCGGGTCGTCCTCGATCTTCTTGATCAGCTTGTAATAGCTGGCGACCGGCGTGTAGTTCTTCAGCACATCGAGAATGAAACGCTCCTCGATCGCTTGCTTCATCGTATAGGTGTGAAACGGGCGGTGCTTGACCGTGCCATCAGGCTGCGGCACAGGCTCGCCAAACAATTCCAGGGTCTTGTTCTTCGGCGTCGCGGTGAAGGCGAAATAACTGGCGTTCGGCAGCAGCTTGCGCGCCTCCATCAGCCGGTTGATCTGGTCCTCGGTCGATTCGTGCTCGTCATCCGCGCCGCCGGTCAGCGCGCGGTTCATCGCCAGCGCGGTCTTGCCACCCTGGCTCGAGTGCGCTTCATCGATGACGATGGCGAAACGCCGCCCCGCATGCTCGCTGCCGATCTCCTCCAGCACATGCGGAAACTTCTGCACGGTCGTAATGATGATTTTCTTGCCGCCCGTGATGAAGCGGCGCAGGTCGCCGGAGCGGTCCGCATGACCGACCGTCGCTGCCACTTGAGCGAACTGCTTGATCGTATCCTTGATCTGTTTGTCGAGAATGCGGCGGTCGGTGACCACGATGATCGAATCGAACACCTGCCCGCCATCGTCGCCTTGCAACCCGACAAGCTGGTGCGATAGCCAAGCGATCGAGTTGGACTTGCCGCTGCCGGCCGAATGCTGGATCAGGTAACGCCGACCCGCTCCGCGCGCCTGCGCATCGGCCAGAAGTGCCATCACCACGTCGCGCTGGTGGTAACGCGGGAAGACCTGGGTGCGCTTCTTGCGTCCCGTCTTCTGATTCTTCTCTTCGACGATCTGCGCGTAATTCTCGATGATCCCGGTCAGACCGATGCGGGTCAGCACGTCCTTCCACAGATAATCGGTTTTCAGCCCATTCGGATTCGGTGGATTGCCGGCGCCATCGTTGCAGCCCTTGTTGAACGGCAGGAACCACGACGCGTTGCCCTTGAGTTCGGTGCAGAAGCGCACTTCCTGATCGTCCACTGCGAAGTGCACCAGGCAACGGCCGAAGCCGAACAGCAGCTCGCGCGGTTCGCGATCATTCTTGTACTGCTCGACCGCGTCCGCGACGGTCTGCTTGGTCAGGCTGTTCTTCAGCTCGAACGTCGCGACCGGAAGCCCATTGGTGAACAGCGCCAGATCCAGCGCCAACTGCGTCTCGTCGCGGCTGTAGCGCAACTGCCGCGTCACGCTGAAACGATTCTCGGCGAATAGTTCCTCGGCACGCCGATTGCCGCGCGTCGGCGAGCCATAGAACAGATCGGCGTGGTGCGGCCCGTCCTTAATGCCATGACGCAGCACATCAATCACTCCGCGGCGGGTGATCTCACCTTGCAATCGTGCGAGGAATTTGCGCCGGGTTGGACCATCCTCGACGAGCTGCACCGCGTCGGCTATCTTGGGTTGGGTGATTTGCAGAAATTCGGTCAGTTGCACCAGATCGACCGCGTACTCGCGCTCGTAATCGCGCCAGTCGCCGAGTATCCAGCCGCCGCTGCCATACAACGCCGTCGGCTCGCCCGAAGCGCCAATGGCAGGTACGGCACTCGCCGTCATCGCCGCGACGATCAGATCCTCCAATCCGCGCTCGCTGGTGTCGGTTGGCGGGTTCACGCGCCGGGCTTCTCGGTCGGCGGCAAGGCTTCGACGGCGAGGCGCAACGCAGTCGCCGCAGCGATCAGGTCCATCAGCAGGCGATCGTCGCGCTCCAGATGTCCTTCGTACTCGGCGAGGTTACGACGCTCGTGCGCTTTGGCCAGCACGCGCCACGACTCGACCGGCAGGCCCGCGGAGTGCGGCAGGCACTGGAACACGAGATAGCGGTTGTCCGAGCGATAGCCGAGCCGGCGCAGCGCGAACAGCGCCAGTGCATGCGCGGCGTTGTAGGCGAGGTCGAAGCGGCTGTCGAAAGCCAGATCGCCGCGTCCGGCATCGGCCAGGCGCGTGCGCGCGGAAGCCAGCAAGCCGGACAACTCGCGCGGCGATGGCGGCTCGCGCTTGAGCTTGCCGATCCGGACCAGGTTGTCGAGCTCAGCCGAGGTCATCGTCCGATCCGAGCACGAACAACCGCGGCTGTGCGGCGATGCGGGCCGCGAACGAGTCCTTGCGCGCGCGCTTCGTTTGCCACTCGGCGCGTGTCATCAAATTCGGATTGACCGGGCGAGCCAAGGTCGCCTCGGCCTTTTGCAACGCGTCGAATAGATCCGGATAGGCCAGCGCATCGCTGATCACCATCAGGTCGATATCGCTGTCGGCGCGATCCGTCCCCTTGGCGACCGACCCGTACACGAACGCGGCCGCGATCTCCCCGGCCAGCGGCACCAACGCCGCCTGCAATGGCGCGACCAGCCCGACGGTCTTGCGCACCAGCCCAGCGAGTTCGGCGAACACTGGCGAATCCAGTTTGGCCTGGTAGTACTTCTGGTTGCCGACCCGTTCCGTCTTCACCAGTCCGGCCGCCGCCAGTCGCGTCAGCAACCGGTGCGCGGTGCCGGTTCCCGAGCTTGCCAGACGGATGAGTTCCGCACTCTGATAGCGGCGCTGCGGCTGACCGAACAACAAGCCCAACACCCGCTGCTGCACCGGGGTGAACAGCGCGTCGGCCAAGCCGGTGGGGGCTGGCACGGCAGGCTTGGCGGCTTTCTTTCCCATATTGGGAACGATCGTACCCGAAACGGGAACGATGTGCGCCGCCAGCCCGATCATGCCGCCACGTCCTCGGGATCAACCTCGGCCGCTGAGGCGTCAATGTCCTCGTCGCTTTCGGCCAGCACTGCGTCGTCCAGCGCCTCCTCGGCGGCTTCGCCCTCGTCTGGTAAACGCGCCGCCGCCTCGCGCACGTCGAGCTTGCCGGTAACGACATCGGCGATCAGGCGGGTGCGGTATTCGCGGAGAAGGGAAATTTCGTTTTGCGCAACGTTGATACCGCCTACAATATCCGCAGTCTCCTGCTCCAAGGCTTGGAAAATTTGTCTCTGCTCGCTCTGTGGCGGAAGAACCAAATGAAGCCTGCCATACCTCGTCGGATTGAGATTCGATTGATGCAGGCTTGGAATGGCCTCACTTCGGGCAGCGGAAAGGAACAGCGCATCGTTAAGAACTGTGTTTAGGTACTCAGGCTCATGGTGTAGATGGGGTCGCATTCGCACGAGGTAGGAAGCGAAGGTTACTGGCGAGTCGTATCCAGTAAACAAACCCACTTTTCCAACGAGCGCCGGGCTGTTTGTGCGGTTAAACAACAAGTCTCCGGCCTTTAGCAGAAGTGACGAATCAACAGAATTGACACCACCGCTGGGCGGGACCGTGACTCGCCCGTCTTTCAGGTGCCCCATGGTCAACATGGGAATAGCCCCTGTGTCAGAGGAAGATTCCGATATTCCGTAGTCCATTGAAAGAAACGCACGCTTGAGCGGCATCATTTCCCAATGCTCCGGCACAGCGCCAAACCACTCGACACCGGAGTGTTTGAGACGGACATCGGGATCGAGGCCGCGGGTGACGGCGCGGTGGATGATGGCCTGCTTCTGCCCGCCCAGCAGCACGATCAGCTTCTGCTTGGCCCGGATCGCCTTTCGGATGCGCCGATCCGCATGGTCAAGGAACCGCACGATGGCGGCCTGCTCTTTGTTCGACGGCAAACAACAGTAGATCAGCTTGAAATGTTCCGGACGAAGGCTCCACATGTCGGACGTGATGCCATACGACCAACGCTCGGCTTCCTTCGCGAAGACCCGTGTGCGAAGGAGGTAGTGAAAATAACGCGGGACAACGCTGCCTACAGGTCGCATGACGATGTATGCAGGGCTTACGATGCCGCGAAGTTCTGATACACCTACGGCGCCCTGCCAAGCGCGCATCTTGTTATAGGCGACATCGCCCGGGCACACGAGCTTATAGGCGGATTTGTCCTGCCGCGAACTGTCCTTCTTGGAGCTGTCAGTCAGCAATTGTTGCTGCTCGATGACACCGCGCTTTATCGTTACGGAGAGCATCTGTTCATCAATATTGTCGCGTGCCGTGACCTCAGCGAACAACGCCCGATTTGGCAACACTTCCCAATGCGCCGGTACCGCGCCCAGCCACGGCACGCCGGAGTCGCGCATCGCCGAATACGGTTTGTTGTCGGATATCACGCGTCGTTTCCGCTTGAGTTGCTGCTCAACTTCTGCCGGCTAGGCGCTCGATAACGCTCAGGCACATCCTTGACCAGCTCGATCTCGTATCGCCTGCGGTCCAACACCTCGAGAAATCCCATCACATGATGTTCATCGACAACGATCATCCCGTTCGTTTCCTTGATCTCGACGCCCGTGTTCTTGCAGAGCTTCTTCAGGGCGCGTTTGTTGATGTTGTTCGATTCTTCCTGACCACAGATGGATGCCAAATACCTTGCGGCACGAGGATGCTTAGTTGCGTAGGCCGCAATACCACTGAAGTCGACGTAGTCAATGTTTGCCTGAATGATTTCGATGTTCTGCTGCACCGCGTTGAGTACCGCTGCCTGCAATTGACCGATAAATTCGAAACCGCTTGGACGAAGGATGTGAATATTCTCGGAGTCGATCAACAAGTCGAAGTCGGAGTCGAGCTTGAAGACTTTATCTTCGATGATCGTCAAGGCGTCGGTCGTCAACCGCAGCAGGCGGCTCTTGAGTACGCCCTTGAACTGGGCCGCGCGCCGCACCGCCGTCAAACGAAGACCTTCGGCGTCAGTCAGGCGTGCGAAATAACAAAAGACGTTTGCTGGTTCTGACAATGCTGAGGAATTCGGAACCAAATTGTCTGCCTGATGCAGAGTCCTCAGGTAGGTGCTGAGCTCGTCGGCCAATGGGAAGTAGACGTACTCAATGCTGCCATGCTTCTCGGAGGGCTCGTATAGTGGCGGCGCATTTGTCTCTGCTTGCATTTCAGCCCACGTCTTCCTTGCCATGTCTTGCAACGCAGATTGGACACCAAAGTCAACGGCGACATATGCGAATTCGCGGACGTTGCCCTTGTCGACACCTATGCCAAACTCGGTTGACTTCACCGTATCAAGATCGAATAGAAGCTTCATGCGTGCGTCTCAAAGTAAACGGTGTCGCTGATGCGATATGCGGTGATCCGGTCGCCAGACGCGACCGCCACCCTTGGGGTAATGAGCACGTAGTTCAGTCTGCCGCTGTGTTGGTCCGCGTCGGCACCTGGGTAAAGCGTAAAGACCCGATATCCGAATAGCGCGAACAAGATGTTCATGTAGTGCAGGTTCAAGTGCCAGAACAGGAATACGACAAATCCCAGCGCCGCCAACGTCGCGGCAAGTGAACGGTACGTCGCAAGAGTATCGGCGTAAAAAGGCAGCAACATCGCGAAAAGGTAGACAAGCAGATGCTCGCGATGGTCCTCTGCGCTGCCGACTACGAGCTCTCGTGTTTCATGATTCTTTTTGGCAGTCGCAATTCGCAGCCAGAGAAATGCATTCGGCGCGATCACCATCACCGCGCAGAACGTCAAGAAATATGTGTCTGGAACGAGCGCTGTCCCTCGGATCGCCCACAGCACAAACAATGGAGAAACGCTGCTGAGCACCATCAGCAAGCGAGCGACCTTGAGACCCTCTTTTTGGCTCATCTGGTCACCTCTGACTTACGCCGATAATCTCGCTTAACAATCCTTCCGTTTCACACTCCAGCGCGAGGATGTCAGCGCGGATTTCCTCCAGTGTCCGAAGTGGCACCGGCTTGTAGAAGTAGCGCGTAAAACTGATTTCATAGCCGGTCTCGACGCTGTCTGGCACGTACCACGCATCAGATGCGTGCGGCAGCACTTCGCGTTGCAGGAAAGTGTCGATACCTCCTTCTTCAAGCAGTGGGACCTGTTCGGTATCGCGCAGGTCGGGATCGGGTTCGTACTCGACGATCGCAGATTTGCCCTTGATCGTCGTTGCGAACAGGCCGCGCAGCGGATCGGCGGTGACGCCTTTCTTGTGGATCTTCCGGATCATTGGCGGCGCGTTCTCGTCGCGTTCGACGGAGTCCTTCAGCGCCTTGATCTCCTTCGGCGAGTAAGCGATTTCTGGATCGATCCCCTTGAGCCGCAGCGGACGCTCGACGACAAGCTTGTGGTAGCCCAGCGCGGCATTGTCGAAAATTTTCGATTGTTCAGTCTGCTCGAACTTCAGAAAGGTCTCGACGATGCGCTGAATGTCGGCCTCGGCCAGTTCGCAGTTCTTCTTGCCCAGATTCTTGCGCAGCGGCTTGTACCATTGCGTGGCGTCGATCAACTGCACCTTGCCTTTGCGGTGCGCCGGCTTGCGGTTGCTCATCACCCAGATGTAGGTGGCGATGCCGGTGTTGTAGAACATGTTGAGCGGGAGGGCGACTATGGCGTCGAGCCAATCGTTCTCGATGATCCAGCGGCGGATGTTGCTCTCGCCCTGCCCCGCATCGCCGGTGAACAGGCTGGAGCCATTGTGCACGGTGGCGATGCGGCTGCCGAGTGCGGTGCCCTGCTTCATCTTGCTCAGCATGTTGGCCATGAACAGCATCTGGCCGTCGCTGGAACGGGTGATCAGCGAGTATTCCGGGTCACCGGCATGTTCGATCGCAAAGCGCGGGTCCTTGATGCCGCCCTTGCCGCCCATGCGCTCGAGGTCGCTCTTCCAGCTTTTGCCGTAGGGTGGATTGGACAGCATGAAATCGAATTCGCGGCCCGGGAACGCATCGTTGGACAGGGTCGAATACTCGGGTCCGCCGACGATGTTGTCGGCCGCGTCACCCTCGCCCTTGAGCAGCAGGTCGGCCTTGCAGATGGCGTAGGTCTCGGCGTTGATCTCCTGTCCGTATAAGTGCACGGACACCTGCTTTTGCTGCGCAGCGGCCAGTTGCTCCAACGTCTCCTCGGCCACGGTCAACATGCCACCGGTACCGCAGGCGCCGTCGTACAGCAGGTAGGTGCCGGACTCGATCTGCGCCGCGATCGGCTCGAAGATCAGCCGCGCCATCAGCTTGACCGCGTCGCGCGGGGTCCAGTGCTCACCGGCCTCTTCGTTGTTCTCCTCGTTGAAGCGGCGCACCAGTTCCTCGAACACGGTGCCCATCGCGTGGTTGTCGAGGCCGGGCTGGCGGATATTGCCTTCGCCGTCGCGTACCGGCTCGGGGCCGAGGTTGATCGTGGGATCGACGAGCTTCTCGATCAGCGTGCCAAGGGCGTCGGCCTTGGACAGGCGCGGGATCTGGTTGCGGAACTCGAAGTTGTCGAGGATGTCCTGCACGTTTGGCGAGAAGCCGTCGAGGTAGGCCTCGAAATCGGCGCGCAACTTCTGCTGGCTGGCACGGTTGCGCAGGTCGCGCAGGGTGAACGGCGAGGTGTTGTAGAACGCCTGCGCCGCGGCCTGGCGCAGCGCGGCGTCCTGGTTGGTGATACCGGCCTTGTCCAGGTTGGCCTTCATCTGCATCACGGCGGGCTTGCTCGGCTCCAGCACAGCGTCGAGCCGGCGCAGCACGGTCATCGGCAGGATCACATCACGGTATTTACCGCGAACGTACAGGTCGCGCAGGACATCGTCAGCGATGCCCCAGATGAAATTGGTGATCCAGCCGAGCTGGTTCGACTCCATTCCGATGGGTCCTGTTTTATCCCGCGCATTATTGGTCATTGGATTGCTCCGAGCGGAACATCGGTTGGTCGGCCATGAATCAGCGCAAACTTGATGCCCCCTAGATCAGATATTTTAGGCGACGGTGTTTCCATATGGCAGCACAGCAGCGCTGCAAGACGGGCGTTTCCCGCGCGTAGTGCCATCATTGGATCGTTGTCATTCATCAACAAAATGTCCGACTGCCGCCCGTCAAAATGGAAGAAGTTTGTCGGCCCAATATGTGCGGATTCCGTGGTCGTTTATCTCGCATCCGGAACTGGCTGATCACGTGCCCAGTGATGCGCAGGACGCACTGTCAGGCGTATCGGAGGCGAAGCAATGGATCGGGTTCGCGTGTACAAGGAAGCATGTGCGAGCGGCTGTCACGCTGCACGCGGCTGGATATGGGCCAGTGCGTCGCCAAGTTCGCGGCGCGCCGTTTCCAGCTCGAATCGCTTCTGCAGGTTGATCCATACGTCGGCCGTCGTGCCGAAGTAACAGCCCAAGCGCAAGGCCGTGTCTGCGGTGATGCCGCGCTTCTCGTTCACGATGTCGTTGACGCGGGCCGGCGTGACGCCGATGGCACGGGCGAGCGCATGGCTCGACAGCTCCATCGGAACCATGAATTCCTCGCGGAGAATTTCACCGGGGTGAACCGGCGGGAGCAATTTGGAGGCCATGGTTGTCACCTCTCAGTGATAGTCAGTGATTTCGACGTTGTACGCATCGCCGTCTTTCCAGCGGAAGCACACGCGGAACTGATCGTTTACGCGGATGCTGTGCTGTCCAGAGCGGTCGCCCTTGAGTGCCTTCAGGCGGTTGCCCGGCGGCACCCGAAGATCTTCCAGCGCACCGGCCGCGTCGAGATATTCCAGTTTGCGGCGGGCGGAGCCTTCCATGTTCACAAAGCGGCGAACTCGTACGCCGTTGAACAGCGCCTCCGTGTCTTTGTTGGCGAAGGTCTTGATCATGGAGTGTATCGTATCCCGGTACACGAGACACGGCAATCCAAACCAGGAAACGCAATCCAATCGGACGTCCACGAGGCGCGGATCGCTCAGTCGCTGCCCGACAGGCGGCCGTGTTGGCCGAGATCAGATGGCTCGCCCGCGAGTATGCCGCGCGCGAAGTCGAGCGCACGGGCGACGAAATTACCGGCCGATTCCCAGTACGCGGCATCGCGCACATGCACGCGCAGCACGGCGAGATTCGGGTCGTCCTTGCCCTCCGCAAAGAATACGCGCTGCGTCGCCGACCAGAGTTCGTCGATCGTCGCGCGGTCGCGATCGATGCGCGCGGTGCCGCGCACCGAGACGTAGCGTCGTTCGCCTGGATGCGCATAAGCGATGTTGACGTCGGGATTCGCGCGCAGCTCGTCGATCTTGTGGCTGTCGGCTGCGGTGAAGAAAACCAGCTCGCCACTCGCGTCGAACTTCAGCGTCTGCAGAGGCCGGCTGATCATCGAGCCATCGGCCGCATGTGTGGTCAACATCGCAATCTCGACGCCATCGATGAGTTCGCCGAGCTTGGCGAGATCAGCGTTCGCGTGTTGGGCATCCTTCATGGCGTTCTCCGATGGAAGGCGGCGCATACGCGCCACATCGATTAACAGGACACCTCGGGACTATCCGCCGCCCACTGCTGACGTGGGGACGCCGGCCACCGGCACGCAGCCGGGATGGTCGCAACCGCAACCGTCCCGCGCCTCGTGCCGACCACCGGCCGCGGCGTCCTCGCAGTAAGTGCTGCAGTAGTCCCCGCCTTCTTCCGCGAGACACCGACAGGGTTTGTGTGTGCACTTCTTGCTCTGGTCGATTTGCATGGGGCACCTCCTCGGTCAAGGAGGCTCCCTTCTGCGCCTGTGAAACGGAATGGCGCCTGTCGCCCGCGCTGACGCGTTCATGTGGCAGCAGCCATCATGTTGCATTCCTTGTCGCGACTCCAGGACGGCGGGAGGCAGATAAGACCACATCCAAGTGGCAGCGGCACGGGCCTCGCAAGGACAATGATCGGTCTCGAAATCCGTATGCTTATCGCAGGGTCGGCAACGCCTGCTTGATAGATGCGATGTCGGCCCACGGGTCTTCTGACAACTTCTTGAGGCGCTTGACCGCGTTTTCGATCGTGAATGCGTCGCCACTCTTGACCCGCGCCAACGCTTCCCATGCCAACGGCATCGCCACGCCGGCACTCGCGCGCGCGCGCAGCGACCAGGAAGCAACGCTGGTCGAACCGCGTCCGTTGCGCAACCAATCGATGAAGATTTTTCCCGCACGGTTCTTCTCGCCGGCGACATCCACGAATTCCTTCGGATCGAGCGTCACGAGCGCACTCGCGATCGTGTGCGCGAAAGCCTTTACGTCCTCCCAAGGCGCGGGCGGGTTCAGCGGAACCACCACGTGCAATCCTTTTCCTCCCGACGTTCGGACATACGAGCGCAGGCCGATCGACTCCAGGTGTTCGCGCAATTGGCGAGCGCCGGCGATGACACGCGACCACTTCACGGATGCATGCGGATCGAGGTCAAACACGATCCGATCCGCACGGTCGAGGTTGTCGTTCCTGGCACCCCATGGGTGGAATTCCAGCACGTTCATCTGCACGAGTTCGAGCAGACCTTGCTCGTCGTCGATGAAGAGGTACTTTTCGCGACTGGTCTTGTCCTTCACATCGATGCCGTGGACGTGTCGTCCCCAGCCCTTCCCGGCATGTTTCTGGAAGAAGCATTGCTGGGCGACGCCATCGGGACAACGAACGATCGACAGCGGACGATCGATGACCTCGGACAGCAGCCATTTCGCGACCGCGCGGTAGTACGCCGCGACATCGCCCTTGGTGACGCCAAGGTCAGGAAACACCACGCGCTCTGGATGCGTGATCGCGACGTCAGCACCGGCAGCGGTCGCTTGATCTGCCTTGTTCTTTGCGGTTTGCTTGCTTACGGTCTTCATCGTCGCTGGTTCCACCCGATCGGCAGGTCGCTTGTCATCGCGCAGCGCCTTGAAAGCGGGCTGGCGTAGCAAACCCTGGCCGCCGATGCCCTGGTAGAACGCCTCAACGACGAGTTTCGGCTTGACCCAGATCGCGAGCGATTGGTCCCTGCGCCCCATCAGCGAGATATCAGCAGGGGGTTCATCGACCACCATGTCCTTGAGCCGCTTCCG
Source organism: Rhodanobacteraceae bacterium (assembly GCA_003142815.1). Taxonomy (GTDB): domain Bacteria; phylum Pseudomonadota; class Gammaproteobacteria; order Xanthomonadales; family Rhodanobacteraceae; genus Dokdonella_A. Next base: position 138,379 of record PLNP01000044.1, on the reverse strand, counting down.
GAGCGCGCGCAATTGTCCACCCGAAAGTCCGGTGCCCACCCGTCCGACGTAGTGGAGCTTGCCCTTCTTCGGCTTGGCGAGAAGCAACGCGCCGATGCCCGAGCGGCTGCCCTTGGGTTCGGTGTAGCCCACGACGATGAACTCGTCCGACGGTCGACCTTTGGCCTTCACCCAATCGCCGTTTCGAGCGCTGCGGTAGGGACTGTCGAGCCGTTTGCTGACCACGCCTTCCAAACCAGCCGCTATGGCCTGGGCAAATACCTCCTTGCCATTGCCGATCTGGTGCTCGCTGTAGCGAAGCATCGGATGAGGATGTTTTTCGAGCAGCGCTGCGAGACGCTCCTTGCGCTCGACAAGCGGAACGTTGCGGAGGGATTGTCCGTTCAAATGCGGCAGATCGAACAACATGTAGACCAAGGGTTCCTTGTTCTGTGCTGAAAGGCGCGATTGGAGCGCGTTGAAATTGTCGCGTCCGTCGCGCAGGACGATCATTTCGCCGTCGAGCTGCGCGCTTTTCAGTTTCAGTGATGCGAGTGCTCTCGCCAGCTCCGGAACCTTGTCCGTCCACTCGATCGCATTGCGCGACCACAGACGCACCTTGCCGCCGACGATGGTCGCAACGATCCGGTAGCCGTCCCATTTCACCTCATGAAGCCAATCATTCCCGCTCGGAGGCGACGCTTGTGCGCGGCACAGTTCCGGCGAAAACGGTTCGTCACGCAGAATCTCGGGCTTCGCGTTCGTGGCCACCGCAGAGGCACGCACGGGTACATTCTTCCGTTCACGAGCCGCTGGTTTCGCAGCCTTGTCCTTGTCCTTCCAAACGTTCTTTCGGGCCGCCGCGCTGATGGGCCGGTCGGTCTTCGCCCCGACGAAATCATTCGCCTCCCGTGGCCCGGCGTACTCATCGCGATGCTTGATGAGCAACCATGCCTGCTTCGCGCCTTGCTTGCGGGTGCGAACCAGGACCCATGATCCGCGGAGCACATCGCCATGCAGCGTGAACTTCAGCTCGCCTTTGGCGAGTCCTTCGCGCGCGCTTCCGATCGCTTCCCATGTGCCGTGATCAAACACGTCGACGTGCCCGGCGCCATAGTGGCCTTTGGGAATGTCGCCCTCGAAAGTCGCGTAGGAGATCGGGTGATCTTCGACCTCCATCGCCAGGCGCTTGACACCGGGATCGAAGCTCGGTCCCTTCGGCACCGCCCAACTTTTCAGCGTGCCATCGAGCTCCAAGCGGAAGTCGTAATGGCGATGGGACGCATGGTGAAGCTGGACGACGAAGATGCGCTGTTTGCTGCGAGTGCCACCCGCGGCAGGTTCGGGCGTGGCGACGAACGATCGCTTGCGTTTATATTCCGTGAGGCTCATGCCGGCGATCCGAGGGCCATCGTGCAGCTCGATGATCTGTTTCCTTCCTGCAGATTCTTCGTTGTTCCATCATTGTCTGGTCGGCTCACCCGTGCTGTCTTCTTGGTCAGGGGAAACGAAGGCGACAGGCGCCGGGCAAGCCGACGCGCAAAATAAGTCCCGACACCCGAACGACAGCTAAATAGTCAGCCACAACTCCCGTCGCGCATACCCCACCCATCGCCTGAATCCGCGCCAACGTCTTCAGCCTATCGTTCGCAGGACGCTGGTTCGATCTGTCAATCCGAACTAGCATCCATCGACTGACCACGCGGAGACGTTCATGGCACGCCCCATCTGGAGTGGAACGCTGTCGTTCGGCTTGCTCAATGTGCCGGTGTCGCTGATGTCGGGCGAACGTCGCGTGGATCTGCACTTCCGCATGCTTGATTCGCGCAACAACGCGCGCATCCGCTACGAGCGCATCAACGCTGAAACCGGTGCCGAGGTTCCATGGAAGGATATCGTCAAGGCGTTCGAATACGACAAGGGCAGTTACGTCGTGCTGGAGCCAGAAGACATCAAATCGGCCGCCCCGGAGACTCATGGGTCCATCGATGTCGAGGCTTTCGTGGACGCTGACGCCATTGCGCCGCAGTTCTTCGAAAAGCCCTACTTCCTGGTGCCCGGCAAGAAGGCCGAGAAGGGATATGTGCTGCTGCGCGAAACACTGAGGAAAACGAAACGAATCGGCATCGCGCGTGTAGTCATTCGCACCCGCGAATACCTGTGCGCGGTGATGCCCCAGGGCGACGCGTTGCTGATGGACTTGTTGCGTTATCCGCAAGAGCTGGTCGATGCCGACGACTACACGTTTCCGAGTTCCAGGATTGGTGACTACCGCATTTCAAAGGCGGAGCTCGCGATGGCCGAACAGCTGATTGAATCCATGAGCGGTGAGTGGAAGCCGGGAGACTATAAAGACGAATTCCGAGCCCGTTTGACCAAGGTCATTGAAAAGCGCATGAAGACCAAGGGCGTCGTAAAGGCGATCGACGAAGACGAGTCGACACCGGAAAGCGCGTCAACGAACGTCGTCGATTTCATGTCGTTGCTCCAGAAGAGTCTCGCGACCCACAAGCGCACACCGGCGAAAAAAGCCGTGGACAAGGTCGTCGCGAAAAAACCTGCGCGCAAGCCCGCCAAAAAACCCTCGGCGCTCACGAAGAAAGCTCGCAAGCGGGCTTAGCAGGGTGCTGAAAAACCCCTTCGAAACGAAAATGGTGCGTAAAATGACGCAATGTGTACTTTGTAGCGTCAATAGAAACAGCCACTTACGACGCACAGATTTCTGGATGACTACGCAAAAACACGCTTGCGGGGGTTTTTCAGCACCCTGTTAGCGCGCGTTTCGCCGTGGGTCGTCATTGACTTTATCCGCGCCCCACGGAAGCGCGAAGAGCGGCCGCGAGGCCGGCGTCCCCGTTCACGAGGTCCTTCCACGAAAGCTCCACCCCGTTGCGGCGCCCCTTCTCCACCACCTTCAGACCGAGCGGGTCGACGGTCAGCGTGCAGACCTTGTCTTCGATCATGATTTCACGTCGAAGGGGCTTGTCGAGTTTGGTCATGGCGCACGCTCCGATGCGGTCTGCGAAAAGTTTCACGCACCAGAAGGTTCACGGCCGACCTCGGTGCGGAAGCGGCCATTGTTCTGATGCCACCTGAACACGCGCTCCGGCACCGCCGTCTGGATGGAAATGTCGAGAGCAACGAATGCATCGAGGACATCACGCAGCGCCCACTCGCTCGTGCTCGTCTCCGGCGCTGACCCCGCGTTGAACTGTTCGTATTCGATTGCTTCGAGTAAACGATCCGACCAATCGAATAGCAAGTCGGTGCGCGTTGCAAGCTCGCTACGCAACCAATCGCGAAGCGGCGAGTGAAGCGAGAATCCTGCGGCGCTGCACAGCTCATGGGCTTTTTCGACTGCGGTCGGATGGATGCCGGAAAACCACTCCGTGTGACCGGCCGCCGAGCGCGGCACCTCGCTCGGTGCTTCGGCGCGCTGGTCGGCGTACCTCGTAATGAACTCTCGTTCGATGCGCCGCGCATCGCTGACCCGATCGGTTTCGATGAGCAGACCGCGTTCGAGGTCGAAGAACTCGAAGTAGCGTGGATGAAGTGTCTGGAATCGCTCCAGCGGTTCCCGCGAGAACCCGATCTTCAAGAGATCGCGGTCACGGCAAGGCAGGATGTAGACGAAGCTGCGCCCGCGGCGCGCATAGCGCGGGCGCACATCCCGACGATCGACGCGGACGGCCATGGCCCATTTTACGAAGTCGGCGCGAGCCGGTCGAGCAACGTCACCGGGGCGAGTTTTGTTGGCGGCCGCGCTCGAGGACTTCCCTGTCCGCTTGGACAGCGATGTCACGATTCTGGATGAACAATCATACGTTACCATACGCGCGCGCCATCAGCCGCAACGAGCGAACGTCGGAATAGCAGCCACGAGGAATCACCCCATGACGGTTACGAAGCGAAAGCCGTTCACCTTGCGACGCGTCCTGGACGCCCTCGGCCCCGGCGTCACAACAGGCGCAGCAGATGACGATCCGTCAGGGGTGGCGACCTACACGATTGCCGGCGCACAACTCGGGACGTCTCTGCTCTGGACGGCGTGGCTGACTTGGCCGCTGATGGCTACGGTGCAAATGATGTGCGCGCGCATCGGCATGGTTACCGGCATGGGACTGGCCGGCGCGCTGCGCCAGAAATTTCCGCGCTGGACGGTTGCAGCCGCATCGTTTGCCCTGCTGGTGGCCAACACCATCAATATTGCGTCCGATCTTGCCGGTATGGCGGATAGCGCGCACATGTTGGGCGGCGGTCCTGCCAGCGTCTGGGTCGTCGTATTCGGACTCGGCATCTGTCTGGCGACGGTGCGGTTGCGTTACCAGCAAATTGCTTCCGTTCTCAAATGGCTCGCGCTTGGCTTGTTCGCGTACATCATTACGGCTTTCATCCTGAAGCCGCACTGGTGGGAGGTCGTTCGTGCGTCCGTCAGTCCCTCCTGGCCCAAGGGGCATCTGATGTGGGCGACGCTCGTCGCCATACTCGGCACCACCATCAGCCCCTATCTTTTTTTCTGGCAGGCTGGGCAGGAAGTCGAAGAACAGAAGGCCATGGGCCGCCGGATGGCCACGCGCCGGCGTGGTCCCACGCACGAGGAGGTCGTGGACCGGCGAATTGACATCGCACTAGGAACGCTGTTTTCCAACGTCGTGATGTTCTTCATCATCCTCACTGCCGCGCTCACGTTGCACAAAGCCGGCGTGACGGAAATCAGCTCCATCAAACAAGCGGCCGAAGCCCTACGCCCACTCGCGGGAGATATGGCCTATTGGCTCTTCACGCTCGGCATCGTCGGAACGGGTTTATTGGCGATCCCGACACTGGCGGGTTCTTCGGCCTACGCCTTCGCCGAAACGTTCAATTGGGCGTACGGACTCGACAAGAAGCTGCGGCAGGCCCGCTCGTTCTATGCGGTATTCGTGCTTGCGACCGTGGCGGGCATCACCATGGATTTTCTTGGCGTCAATCCGATTCGTGCGTTGTTTTGGACGGCGGTCATCAACGGCGTGCTGGCTCCGTTCCTTCTTGTCGGCATTCTCATCATCGCGACAGACCGGAAGATCATGCGGGATCAACTGAGTTCGATGTGGACCCGCGTCGTGGCGACGATCGCAACGATCCTGATGTTTGGCGCGGCGATCGGGATGTTCGTGTTTTGACGCTCGTGTCTGTCTGGTGTGCTGGACGCCTGATCGTCGGTGGCGAGGACGACAAGATTGACATCCCACTGAGGCGCGACGCCGTCGTTGCGCGCAAGGCAGAAAAGCTCAGAAGGAGAATCACTGAGCTGTTTCCAGATCTTTCGCTTCGTCCAGCGTTTGCATGGCCGGAACCTTCGCGGAGACGGAGGATGGGCTGCCATTCTTCGGTCCTCATGAGCAACACGGACCACGTGTGCACTTCGCCATGGCCTACGGCGGCAACGGAATCACCTACAGCATGATCGGCGCCGAGCTGTTGCGTGATCGAATCGAAGGGCGACACCATCCGTGTTCGAAACTGTTTTCATTCGACCGCCTGAGGCGAGCCTAGGTATCATTTGTCGATCGAATGCAAACTACCGACAATCAACCGTCGAATTCGCTCCCATCAAGTGGACGTAAGAGGCATGACGAACGAGCGACAGATTGCGTCGATACGACTGCGCGGAAACTTCCTGTGAGCGGTCTATCGCACGCGGGCGAAAACGTGCCTTCGGCCGCCGCTGCTGAAGGAGCGCAAAGCGCTCAACTCGCTGGCCTCGTCTATGTCAGTGACGCCGAAGCGGGCATCCGCCGTCGACGTTCGGGCAACGGTTTCTGCTATATCGCGCCCGACGGGAAACGCATCACGGACGCCGCGACGCTGAAACGCATTCGCGATCTCGCCATTCCGCCGGCTTACACCGATGTATGGATCTGCACGAACGCGCGCGGGCACCTTCAGGCGACCGGCCGCGATGCGCGCCGACGCAAACAGTACCGCTATCATCGACGATGGCGAGCAACGCGTGATGACGGCAAATTCGGCAAATTGATCCATTTCGGCGAGCGCCTGCCACGCTTGCGGCGCCGCCTGCGTCGACATCTGGCACTGGACGGTTTACCGCGAGCGAAGGTCCTCGCGATTGCCGTCAGCCTGCTCGGCGAAACGATGATCCGTGTTGGCAATGAGGAATACGCCAACAGTAACCGTTCCTACGGATTGACCACGTTGCGTGCCCGCCACGTGGCGTTCTTGAACGGTCGCGCCGTGTTCCGTTTCCGGGGCAAAAGCGGGCAGCCACAGGAAGTTGCTGTGACCAATGCCCGCCTGGTGCGTTTGTTGCGACGTTGCCAGCAGCTGCCAGGGCAGTCGCTTTTCCAATACATCGATGACAGCGATGCGCGTCAGCCGATCGATTCCGGCATGGTCAACGATTACCTTCGGGACGCGATGGGTGAAGATTTCACAGCCAAGGATTTTCGTACCTGGGGTGGAACTGTTGGGGCGATCGCAGCGCTGGCGCTCACGCCTGTGCCGGAGGGCGAACAGGAACATGCTCTTGCCGCCGCGATCACTTCGGCGGTCAAAATCGTCGCGACCGAGTTGCGCAACACGCCCGCTGTATGCCGCAACTCGTACATCCATCCCGAGGTCTTCGCTGGTTGGCGCGATGGCACGTTGCACCAGCTCATTCCGCCAGCGGCCGCTGCTCAACCACGCGTTCTGGAAACCCTATCGTTGCGCTTCTTGCGCAATCGTCTCCGGCACTCGAGGTTGCCGACCGCAAAGCCGCCAAAAGACTGATGTCGACCTGTATTCGGGCGACAAGGCTCTCCGTCGTGGCGCGAAATATCAATGTCCGTTGCTCATCGCGTGGCGACAAAAGCTGCTTGGGAATTGTCCGTCAGCTTGTTCTTACGAGCCCGGACGGAAACAAGTCAGTCGACGGTGCCGACCGTTCGCGCGACTCCCGCCCACCGGGCAGCCGTGCAACAACTGAATGATCACTGTCCGCTTCAGTTGCGTGTTCAGCAATCCGTCTGGTGATCGGGTTCAGACTCCGCTCAACACGGTCGAGGTGGCTATGAAAAACTTTCTCACACGATTCTTTCAGTTGACCAAACGGGATCCACTGCCTTTCATACCGCTGCGCGCAATCAATGTGCCGATCGAGTCGGCCCGGGCATCCCAGCCACCACGTCGAAGGTGGCCAGGGCTTCACGTATTCGAGACAAGCAACGATCAGCAGCACACCAACCAGTTATCGTCCTGAACACCCGTGAAACGCGCTCCGTTTCGAGGTGCGTGCGGGATCCTCTGACTACTCTGGAAGGCCAAGCGAGCAAGGGAAGGCGTCGTCTCCAACAAGACGACGTTGTGACGCCGGATCAAGCCTCCTGCGACACCGAACCATTCTCGAACGGCGTTCTGTTTCGGCTCGCATTCCGCCTCATAGCCTGGTGCTCGGCGCTCATCTATGCATCGCCGACGTTCTGCGTGCGCATCCGGCACTCGCTATTGCCAACAGGGGCGGCAGAGTGGGTGCCAATCGCTTGAACGTCAATGGTCAGCGTGCTGCGGTCACGCGCCAGATCCTGTTTCCGACATCGTCTGCCACCAGCAGATCACCGGTTTTGCTTATCGCCACGCCCACGGGGCGACCACGGGCATTGCCATCCCTGTCTAGAAATCCTGTCAGGACATCCTCCGGGCCGCCGTTCGGTTGACCGTGGACGAAAGGCACAAAGATCACCTTGTAGCCCACCGCCGGTCTTCGGTTCCAGGAGCCATGCTGACCGATAAATGCGCCTCCCTGGTAGTGTGCAGGGAGCGTAGTGCCTGTGTAGAAAACAAGACCTAGCGATGCGGTGTGTGAACCCAACGCGTAGTCCGGAACAATGGCGGTCTTCACCAAATCGGGTCGTTGAGGCTGCACCCGTTCATCGACGTGCTGCCCATAGTAGCTGTAGGGCCACCCATAAAAGGCTCCTTCCTTGACGGAGGTCATGTAATCCGGAACGAGATCACCGCCCAATTCATCGCGTTCGTTTACGGCTATCCATAGTGCCCCGCTCTGCGGTTGCCAAGCCATGCCGTTCGGATTTCGAAGGCCCGACGCGAAGAGTTGCGACTGACCCGCTTTCGGATCGACATCCAGGATCGCGGCACGTCCCTCTTCCTGCGCGATGCCGTTCTCGGCGATGTTGCTGTTGGAACCGACAGTTACATACAAATGCGATCCGTCCGCACTCGCCACAACGTTCTTCGTCCAGTGATGGTTGATAGCCCCGGCCGGGAGATCGACGACCTTCTCCCCTGATTCGGAAATTTCGCTTTCACCATCCTTGTAGGGAAACCGCTGAATCGAATCCGTGTTCGCCACATAGAGCGTGTTTCCGACGAGCGCCATGCCGAACGGTGAGTTCAGCCCCTTGATGAAAATGGTCCTCGTCTCAGCTACCCCGTCGCCATCCGTATCGCGAAGCAGGGTGATGCGATTTGCGCTGGGTAGCCCCGAGCCTGCATGTTTCATGATGCGCTTCATCACCCGGCCTTTGATGCCTTTCGCATCGTCGGGTTTCGGCGGCGCATCGGTCTCGGCTACCAACACATCTCCATTGGGGAGTACGTAAAGCCACCGAGGATGATCAAGATCCGTGGCAAAGGCGTTTACTGAGAGGCCTGTCGCGGCAATCGGTTTCTGCCCATCCGACCAGCCTTTCGCGGGCGCGGTGTTCACGGTTGGCAGCCGCGATTCTTTTGGCGCCGGCAAGGTCGGAGTCGGCCCAAACCCTGCCGTTGCAGGCAAGGTCGCGTTGCTCGAACAGGCGCTCAAGTAAACGGCGCTGAACGCGAAGAGAACCACGGAAGGACGAGGGATCATCGGAAATGGCCTCTGCGTTTCCATGCGCTCACTCGTGAGCGGAAGACCCTAAGCTGCCACGCTGAACCGCAGGATGAACAACGAAACTTCATGCGCGCTTACGTTCGGAATCCCATAGCTCACCCGCTTGCGCTCACGCTTGCGTGGTCGGCTGAGGGCATCAGCACACAAGATACTTTATCTGGGTGGTACCTCGCATGAGCGCCATGTCCGTGTGCCGAATGAGCAGTTTGTGCAGCAATTTTCATGCTTGTTGTCGGTGTGCGCGTTGGCCGCCGCCCGAAGATGTTTGGCGGCCCTCTTCCTTCGAGCGTCGTCGGTAACGTTTCATACGCGATCGAACTCGGTGACTGGACGGTGCGGTACAATTGTAAGAAGGATTCGTTTTGACACCGCCGTGAAGGGGTTCTATTTGCGTTTCATAGTCTTTCCGAAAACGTTCGGTCGCTTGCTGGTGCTCTTGACGAGCCTGGTCGTGATCGTCGGCGCCGGGTATCTCGTGCGCCAGAAGGTTTTTGACGACACCGTGGAGGCGATGCGTGCGGTATCGCATACCCACGAAGTGCGCGCGACCGTCTTTGAATTGAACTCTACGCTCAATAAGATGCAGGCGGCTGCGCTCGCTGCACGACTGAACAGCGCTTCCGGAGCGGCGGCCGCTCGTTACGCGGATGCAAGCAAACGACAGAGCGCCCTGCTGGACGCATTGCGGAAGCTGACCATTGACAGTGCCGAACAACAGGAACGTATCGGGATGCTTCGCGCGCGCATCGGCGATCGCCTCGCGGCGTTCAACCACGCGATGCGCGATCAGGTCGATTCCGTACCGGCTGCTGCCGAAGTGGAGAATGCGGTAGCGCACTTTCCCGTTGACGATATTGTGAATGCGATCCTCGCTCGCGAGGATCGTCTCATGCAGGCGCGACGGGAAAGTGCCGATCAGCACGTGCGTGACAGCTGGTGGGTAACGCTGACCACAACCTTGGCACAGATTTTTTTACTAAGTGGCATCATTTGGGCATCCGAGCGCGAACTGCGTCGGCGTTTCGCAGCAGAAACCGAGGCGCGTCGCGCAGTGGGTCGGGCACGTCTTATCGTGGAAACCGTGCGGGAACCGATTGCGGTCATCGCCTCGGATCTAACGCTTCTTCAGGCGAACCGCGCCTTCGCAGATTTCTACGGCGCGACGCGACCGATTCAAGGTGCACTTACAGACATCCAAGGATGGGCCGAAGATGCCGCGCTGCAGCAAAAGTTGCGCGATGTGTCGATAACGCAGCGGGAACTGTGGGACTACGAAACCTTGCAGATGACCGCGGGCGATGTGGAACGCGACGTGATCGTCAATGCCCGTCCGATGATCCTGCCGGAGACATCGGACACGGTGGCGCTATTGACTGTCAGCGATCTTACAGCCCGCAAGCGCTCCGAGGAGCAGATCCTCGAACTCAACCGGCAACTCGCCGGCAAGATCGCACAGGTCACCGAAGTCAACCGCGAGCTCGAAGCGTTTTCGTACTCGGTGTCGCACGACCTGCGTGCACCACTGAGACACATCGCGGGTTTTTCAGAAAAGCTGCGCGCCGGACTCGGCGACGCCGTCGACGACAAGGTGAAGCACTATTGTGAGGTTATCGCCGAATCAGCGCGGCGCATGTCCGCCCTGATCGAGGACCTCCTGATCTATTCGCGACTGGGTAAGCACGCGCTTCGCCTTCAACCCGTCGACATGCAGTCTCTGGTCGAGGAGGTTCGCGCGGTCTTGATGTCGAACGTCGAGGATCGCGCTATCACGTGGCGCCTGGCTCCATTGCCCGTCGTCGTCGCGGATGCCTCCATGATGCAGCTCGCATGGCAGAATCTCCTGGACAATGCGATAAAGTATACGACGGGAACGGAGAACGCGGTCATCGAAATCGGCAACGACGACATTGGGGAAGAGCGCGTTTTCTGGATTCGCGACAACGGCGCTGGATTCGACATGCGCTACGTCGACAAGTTGTTCGGCGTATTCCAGCGTCTGCACAAGGCGTCGGCGTTTTCCGGCACCGGCATCGGCCTGGCGACTGTCCGCCGCATTATCGCCCGACATGGCGGCCGCACCTGGGCCGAGGGTGTCCCCGAGCAAGGCTCGACCTTCTTCTTCTCCCTGCCGCGCCACAGCATCAATGATTGAGGACAGATGCATGATCAAGGAAATCCGCACCATCTTGCTCGTCGAGGACGACCTTGCCGACGCCGAAATGACGATGGACGCTTTGCGCGAGGCACACCTCGCCAATCCGATCGTCCACGTGGAAGACGGCATCGAAGCACTCGACTACCTTCATCGCGCGGGCGCATACGCCGATCGCAACGACGGAAACCCGACCGTCGTCCTGCTGGACATCAAGATGCCACGTATGGACGGCATCGAGGTGTTGCGCGAGATACGCTCCAAAGAAGACACGAAGCACATTCCGGTCGTCATCCTGTCGTCGTCTCGCGAGGAACGCGATCTCGCGGCCAGCTGGGATCTCGGCGTGAATGCGTATGTGGTCAAGCCGGTCGATGCCGAGCAGTTCTTCGAGGCCGTCCAGGCACTCGGCCAGTTCTGGGCCGTGATGAACGAGGCGCGTCCGGACAACTGATATGGTCGACGCGAACGAGCCTGTCCGAATCCTGCTCGTCGAGGACAGCGAGCTCGACGCCGAGCTGGTCCTTGACGAGCTGTTGCTCGATGGACTCTCGATCACGTCGCGGCGTGTCGAGAACGAGTTCGCGTTCGTCGACGCGCTCGAGAATTTTGCACCCGATCTGATCGTGTCTGATCTGAGCATGCCGGACTTTTCCGGTTACCGAGCGCTGGAAATCGCCCGACGTCTGAAACCGCGCATCCCTTTCATGTTTGTGTCGGGGACGATGGGCGAGGAAGCCGCAGTCGAGGCATTGCGCGGGGGTGCGACAGACTATGTCCTGAAGGATAATCTCGCGCGTCTTGCCTCGGCGGTACGCCGGGCGCTCGCGGAATCGGCGGAGCGGGATGCTCGCGAGCGTGCCGAGCAAGAGCTCCTTCGCGTGCAGCGCTACGAAAGCCTGGCGTTGCTCGCATCGGGCCTCAGCCACGATCTACGCAACATCTTGCAACCCATCTCGATGGGCGCGTCCATATTTGCCGACGATTCACGCGACGAAGTGCGAAAGGCGGCCCGGCTGATCGTCGACTGCACGCAGCGAGGGCTCGATATCGTCGCCTCGATGCTCTCGTTCGCGCGCGGATCGCGTGCGGCGAAGGAGCGCGTGAAGGTGAGCGCACTGATCGAGGCGCTCGCGATGCTGTTGCGGGGCTCCATGCCGCGCGCGGTGACTCTCATCGCCGAGCTCCCAGACGCCGCGATTGAAATCGATGGCAACTACACCGAACTCCAACAATGCCTTCTGAATCTCTGCCTGAACGCGCTGCAGGCGATGCCTGATGGCGGCGAGCTGCGACTGGAGGCAATGCTCACCGACATCGATCATTCCTTCTTTTCCGCGGGAGAAATGGCAGCACCAGGTCGCTATCTCAAGATCGCGATCAAGGACAGCGGCGTCGGCATGTCGGACGAAGTCCGCTCGAACCTGTTCAAGCCCTTCTTCACCACCAAGGAACGCGGGACCGGGCTTGGTTTGTTGTCGTGCCGACGCATAGTGACGAACCACAAAGGCTTCATTCGGGTAGCCAGCACTGTGGGTAGCGGCACGACCTTTGCGTTGTATTTGCCGATGCAGGGCACACAGAAGCAGGAATCGTCTTCGCATTCATTGCCCATAGGCCGCGGTGAGGTCGTACTGATCGTCATCGAGGAGGCCAGCACGTTGTCGCTGCTGCACGACACCATCGAGTCGCACGGTTATCAGGTATTGACCGCGCAGAGCGGCGCCGCCGCACTGCAAACCATCAACGCGCACGGCCTTCCGGCCGTCGTGGTCATGGAAGCCGATATGAATCTCATGACGGGCGTTCGCACAGCAACGACGCTGATCGAACACAAGTTCCGTGGGCCGGTCGTGATGATCGCGGAGAGCGGATCAATCAACCGCGACGAACTGCCCCCGCTGCAGCGCATCCGCTTTGTCGAGAAACCGGTGAACCCGGCTGAACTCCTCGGCGTATTGGCCGAGGAACTGCGCATCGACACAGCATGCGGTGAGCCGGAGTCACGGAGCCCGTAGGTCGGAACCGTTGCCGCGTGGCTTTAGAGGTGGCCCCACTCGTCTGTACAGCCTAGCCCGTTCCGATAAGTGGATTCTCTGCGGGTTCAAGCGGCCTCCTGATTAGCGCCGAAGTTCAGCCGCACTCGCAGCTGCTGAGATCGATCGAGTGGATGCTGGGCTTCCCGCCACGAGGAGGCAAGATCCATGGCCATGAATCGTATCCAGTTCCAGCCCGGCCTGTCCCAACGGGGGACTTCCTGCGGTCGTCGTTGGCCGGCTTTCTTGAGCAGTACGGTACGAAAGCGGCTTGCGCGCTGGCGCTGCGGCGGGCAGACAGCGCGATAAGTGGCTCTGACCCGCTTTGATCGGCATCCTCATCACGGCCAACCAGCCGTTCTCCGGCTGGGACAACGTGTTCCCCGACCCGGGTATGACGGTAGCCGCCATCGACCGCCTGGTTCACCACTCGACGATCTTCGAGCTGCACAAGGGTGAGAGCTATCGAGGCAAAGAGGCCGCTCGCCAACAGAAGATTCAGCGCGACAACGACAAGGTGCAGCGCCGGCGTCAATCATCCAAGGACAACCCGGTTTGTAGCCATCTGCTGGGCCTGCATCAGCGCCAGGAGTCCTGTCAGCAGCGCGGTGGGGCTGGGCGGACAACCGGGGATGTACAGATCCACCGGAACCACCTCGGCCACACCGCCCACAACCGCGTAACTGCCGGCGAAACATCCGCCGTTCCGCGCACACTCGCCGACCGCCACCACCCACTTGGGGTCCGGGGTGGCGTGGTAGGTCCGCTGCAGCGCTTCGCGCATGTTGCAGGTGACCGGGCCGGTGATCAGCAGCACGTCGGCATGACGCGGCGAGGGCACGAAATGGAGGCCGAAGCGCTCAAGGTCGTAGAACGCATTGCCGAGTGCATTGATTTCCAGTTCGCAGCCGTTGCAGGAACCGGCATCGATCATGCGGATCGCCAGGCTCCGTCCCAGACGTCGCCGGGCGCTTCCGGCCAGCGCCGCCGCCAACTCGGCCACCGCGCCATCGGGCGGCGGCGGCTCGGTCAGCGGCGATTGGATCAGGCTCTGGAACAGCAGTTTGCGCATGGGCGATCCCGTTACAGGTCGTGGCCGGAATAGGAGCAGTTGAACGATTTGTTGCACAACGGGAAGTCGGCGACGATGTTGCCGTCGATGGCCACTTCCAGCAATGGCCACTGGAACCAGGACGGATCGCGCAGGTGACAGCGCGCCACCCGGCCGCCGACATCGAGCCTGAGCCAGACCAGCACATCGCCGCGGAAGCCCTCGACCAGCGCCACGCCCTCGCACACTCCGGACATGACCGGCAGCGCGGCGAGCAAAGGACCCTGCGGCAGACCCGAAAGAACCTGCTCGATCAGGGAAAGGCTCTGCTCGACCTCCCGGATGCGGATCCAGACCCGGTCGTTGACATCACCGGATTGCCGTACCGGAACTACAAAGCTCAAACCCTCGTAAGGCGCGTAGCCCGGCAGACGGCGGGCATCAAAATTCCGCCCGGAGGCTCGACCGACATAGCCACCGGCACCGAATGACCGCGCCAGACCGCTATCGAGAATGCCGGTGCCAACCATGCGGTCCTGCAGTGAAGCGGTGTTGTCGTAGAGCTCGATCAGGGCCGGGAAGCGTCGCCGTATTTCTTCGATCAACGCCTGGACGGCCGCGAGCCCTTCGGCGTTCAAATCGACCGCAACACCGCCGGGCACGACGCAATCGCGCATCTGGCGATGGCGAAAGGCCGTATCCGCTGCCCGCAGCACCCGTTCCCGCAGCACCGCGCAGTGCGCCTGCATCAGGGCGAAACCGGCATCGTTGCAGATCGCGCCAATGTCGCCGAGATGATTGCCGATACGCTCGAGCTCGGCCATCAATGCCCGCAGCCACTGCGCCCGGGCGGGCGGCAAGCAGCCCGTAGCGGCCTCGGCCGCCTGGGCGAACGCCACGGCATAGGCCACCGTGCTGTCGCCGCTAACTCGGCCGGCCAGCTGGCCGGCGCGGGTGACATCGGCGCCGGCCATCAGGCTCTCCACGCCCTTGTGGGCATACCCCAGCCGCTCTTCCAGACGCACAACGGTTTCGCCGCTAGCGGTGATCCGGAAGTGCCCCGGCTCGATGATGCCGGCGTGCACCGGACCGATAGGAATCTGATGCAGGCTGTCGCCTTCGGCGCTGAGGAAGGGATAAGACAGGACAGCCGCATCCGCTTCAGAACGTTCGGCCAGCGGATGTCGCACCGGCCAGCGACCATGATCCAGCCAGGGCCGGGTATCCGGCAGCCCTTCCGGGGTCAATCCGAACAGATCGACCAACGCCCGTTCCAGCCGCAAGGCCACGGGGTGGCGCAGACCGATCGAAGGGTAGCGCTGGTCCGGACATGGCAGACTGAGCACGGCGAAGCTTGCTTCTGCCGGATCGTGCAGCGCCATGTGCACGCAATCGGCCTCGCCCCACAGGCCCACCAGCGACAGCTCGCCCAGAGCAAGCTGCGAAGCGGCCAGATTCCAGGTCCGGGTATCGACGATCGCCCGCGGCCATGGCCGGTGGCAGTCCACCCGACGCTCCTGCCCGATCTGACTCAGCGGAATCGACATATCGGTAACGTTTCCTGGCTCATCCAAGCAAAGCAGCCACGTGCTGGAACCACGAAACCAGCGCCGGCGGCAGATACACCCCGCCTATCAGCACCAGGGCAAGATGGGCATAAAGCGGTAGATAGGAGGCCTTGACCGCCGCGGTGCTGCCGCTGGGCTCGCCAAACGCCAGGCCAGTCAGGCGCAGCAGCAACGCACCGAAGGCGACCAGCAGGCCGACAACCAGCGGGACGGCAAGCCACGGTGCGTGGGCGATGGTCGAGCTGACCACCAGGAATTCGCTCATGAAGATGCCCAGAGGCGGCATGCCGGCGATGGCGAGCACGCCGACGACCAGACCCCAGCCAAGCAGCGGATGGGTCTGGGTCAAGCCACGAATTTCGGCGATTTTCTGGGTGCCCTTGATCTGCGCAATGTGGCCGACGGAAAAAAAGATGGCCGACTTGGTCAGGCTGTGCATGACCATGTGCAGCAGGCCGGCGAAGTTGGCCAGCGGCCCGCCCATGCCGAAGGCGAAGGTGATGATGCCCATGTGCTCGATCGACGAATAGGCGAACAGCCGCTTGATGTCGCGACGGCGATAGAGCATGAACGCCGCGAACACCAACGAGACCAGGCCCATGATCATCATCAGCGGTCCGGGCGCCAGCGCGCCCGGGTTGGCCGCCATCAGCAGCTTGTAGCGCAGCAGGGCATACAGGGCGACATTAAGCAGCAGCCCAGATAATACCGCCGAGATCGGCGTCGGACCCTCGGCATGGGCATCCGGCAGCCAGGCGTGCAGCGGCGCCAGACCCATCTTGGTGCCGTAGCCGAGGAGCAAAAATACGAAAGCGAGGTTCAGCAGTGCCGGATCGAAAGCAGCAACATGCGCGATCAACACCGTCCACAGCATCGCGTTGTTGCCTTCGCCGACCACCGGTTGTGCGGCCATGTAAACCAAAATGGTGCCGAACAGCGCCAGCGCGATGCCGACGCTGCCGAGGATGAAATATTTCCATGCTGCCTCCAATGCCTCGGGGGTGCGGTAAATGCCGACCATCACCACCGTGCTCAGCGTGGCCACTTCCACACCTACCCACATCAGGCCGAGGTTGTTGGCGACGAAGGCCAGGTTCATGGCGAACAGCAACACCTGGTACATCGCATGGTAGAAGCGCAGGTACGATAACGGCAGCCTGCCGGTTTCCAGCTCGTGTCCGATGTAGCTGGCGCTGAATACGCTGGTCGTGAACGCGACGAACGTATTGAGCACGATGAAAACGATGTTCAGATCGTCGACCAGCAGGTAATTCCCCGGCGCGGGACGATCAAGGAAGAACAGCGACGATGCCGCCAGCAAGGTCGCCAGCGAAGCCAGCACGTTGATCCGGGCCGAGATTTTGTAGCCTGGCAGCAGCGCCAGCAGTGGCGCCGTCAGCAGCGGGATCAGCAACAGAGTCGAGACGGGGTTGAAGTTCAGCACGCCCACTATTGCCCCCCGCGATGGCTGTCGAGCGCACTCAAATCGACCGTATCGAAGCGCTCGCGGATGCGGAACAGGAATATCCCGATCACGATGAACGCGATCAGCACTGAGAAGGCGATGCTGATTTCGACCACCAGTGGCATGCCCTTGGCGCCGGTTGCCGCCAGCACCAGACCGTTCTCAAGCGACATGAATCCGATCACCTGACCGACCGCGTTACGTCGCGTCACCATCATCAACATTCCCAGCAGGATCACCGACAGGGCAAACGCCAGGTCCTCGCGCGCCACGGGAGCGGCGTGTCCGGTCACCCGCAGCATCACTACCATCGACAGCGCGACCAGCCCGATGCCGATGAACATGGTCGAGCCGATGCCGACGACGGGCTCGATCTCGCGGTGGATCCCCAGCTGCTTGATAATGCGATGCAGGGCGACCGGGATGATCATGGCTTTGAACACCAGGGCAATGCCGGCGGTGATGTACAGATGCGGGGCGTCCTGCATATAGGCCTGCCAGGCAACCGACAGCGCGAGCAGTACCGCCTGCACGGCAAAAATATTGATCAGCGCGGGCAGCCGGTCCTGATAGAGCATCATGAAGCTGACCAGCACCAGGCCACCGGCCAGCGAGTGGGCGATGTCGAAGATGATCCGCTCCACTACAGGCTCCTCGAGACGAACAACAGCAGGGTGCCGAGCAGGCCGAGCATGAGCGCGGCGCCCAGAAACTCGGAAACGCGAAACACCCGCATCTTTGCAATCGCAGTCTCAAACACGGCCAGCAGCACGCCGACCAGCGCCAGCTTGATCAGATAAGCGATTGCGCCGAACGCGTATTCGACCGGGCCGGCAGCGTGATCGGCTATCCCCCAGGGCATGAACACACTGGCGATGAGCGACACATAGAGCAGCAACTTGAGGAAACCGCCGAACTCGATCATGGCCAGGTGACGACCGGAGTATTCGAGCACCATGGCTTCATGCACCATGGTCACCTCCAGGTGGGAGGACGGGTTGTCCACGGGAATGCGAGCGTTCTCTGCCAGCGCCACCATGATCAGCGCGACCAGCGCCAGCGCCAGCGACATGCGCAACCCCACACTCGGGGATGCCATGAAGGCAGAAACCGTCGACAGTTGGGTCGATCCGGCAATCAGCGCCACAGTGAACACGATCAGCAGCATGGCCGGCTCGGCGAGCGAAGCGATCATCACTTCCCGACTGGAACCGATTCCGCCGAAGCTGGTGCCGATGTCCATGCCTGAGAGCGCAAGGAAGAAGCGAGCGCTGCCCAGCAACGCGATGATAGCGATCAGATCGGCTGTCCAGTTGAACATCAGGCCGGTGGCGAAGGTGGGCACCAGGGCGGCCGCGACCCAGGTCGAGGCGAAGATCAGATACGGGGCGACCCGAAACAGCCAAGAGGCGTTTTCGGCCAGCACGACCTCCTTGCGCAACAGCCGCAGCAGATCCCGGTATGGCTGCACGATCGGCGCCCCCTGACGGCGTAACAAGCGCGCCTTGGTTTTGCGGACCAGCCCCGTCAACAGCGGCGCGAGCAGCAGTACCAGGGCCATTTGCGCGCCCTGCACCAACAAATCGAGGATCACCGCCATATCGCAAGCACCAACAGCAACGTGATGAGCGTAAGGAAAACCAGGTTCAAGTAACGCCGGATGGTGAGGAACTGGAGCCGATTGAGATGGTCGGCGCCAAAGTTGACGGCCCGAACGACGGGCATATACAGCGTGTCCCAGATCCGGTCACGCAGCGTGGCGATGAAGCGCGCGGGTCGAATATCCCCCGGTGGCGGCATGTCCAGTTTTTCGCGTACGCGGAACGCCAGGTCGCCGAATACGCGGCGAATGGGCTGTGCGAAGCTGCTCGCCGTATATTGCGTCACCGGGCTCAGGTCCGGGTAACCGCAGTCCCAGGCCGGTGCCCGGCGCAGCGCGCGCGAGGCGAAGCGGTGGATGACGTAGGCCGCGAGTGACGCCGAGAACGCAATGAACGCGAATACCAGCAGACCATTGTAGGAACTGCGGCCCGCGGTGATCGGCACGATCGACAGCCATGGAATGCTCGTCTGCACCGGCATACGATCACCGATCAGAGAAAGCGTTACCGGTGCCAGCCCGTCGATCACCAAGCCCGGCAGAATGCCGGCGAGCAGGCACAGGGCTGCGCAGATGAACATCGCCCCCAGCGAGAAGCGGTCGACTTCCTGAGCCTGCGCCGCCGCCGGCGTCCGTGGCCGGCCGAGGAAGGTCACACCGAACGCCTTGACGAAACAGGCGGCGGCGAGGGCCGCTGACAGCGCGAGCAGACCGCCGACCGCCGGCACCATGATCTTGAGACTCCATTGCGGCAAGTTCGTGCTCTGCAGAATGGCCTGGAAGGTCAGCCATTCCGAGACGAAGCCATTCAAGGGCGGCAGCGCCGAGATCGCCACACAGCCGACCAGAAACGCGAAGCTGGTATACGGCATGCGGTGGATGAGACCACCCAGGTGCTCCATGTCCCGCTCGTGGGTGGCGGTCAGCACGGCGCCGGCGCCGAAAAACAGCAGGCTCTTGAAGATCGAGTGGTTGAGGACGTGAAACAGCGCGGCGGCGAGCGCGAGCGCCGCCGCCCCGTTCATCGCGTTTGTCTGAAAAGCGAGTGCAAGCCCAAGGCCGATGTAGATGATGCCGATGTTCTCTACCGTGTGGTAGGCGAGCAGGCGCTTCAAGTCGTGCTGCATCAGCGCGTAAATCACCCCCAGCACGGTGGAAATACCGCCGAGGAACAGCACGACCAGGCTCCACCACCAGGCGGGTTGGCCGAGCAGGTCAAAGACAATGCGCACAAAGCCGTAGATCGCAACCTTGGTCATGACCCCGCTCATCAGCGCCGAGACGTGGCTGGGTGCAGCTGGATGGGCAAGCGGCAACCAGACGTGGAGCGGCACCAGGCCGGCCTTGGAGCCTGCGCCGAGCAGGGCCAGCGCCAGCACCAGGCCGGCGACGGCAGGCGTGTGTTCGGTGGCACGGATGGCGGCAAAGCCGTAGTGGCCGTCGGGACCGGCCAGCAAACCGAACGCGAGCAGCAGTGCCAGCGTTCCGAAGCTGGCCATGACCAGATAGATGTAACCGGCCCGGGTGTTTTCCTTGTCCTGATGATGGGTCATCACCAGCGCCCAGGAGGTCAGCGACATGAACTCCCAGCACAGCAGAAAGGTGAAGGCGTCGTCAGCCAGCACCACCAGATTCATGCCGGCCAGAAAAGCCGCGAAAAATGGCAGCACCCGATGCGGCGCCGTCTCGTGCCGGCCATAGCCCAGACCGTAGACACTGGCGGCAGCGCCGCCGAGGTCTACGACAATCAGGAAGAAAGTGGCCAGCGGGTCGAGCCGAAAATGGGCGCCCAGCCAGGGCAAACCGAGCGGCAGGCTCAGCGACGTCGTTGATCCGGGCTGCCCGACCAGATGCACCAGGAGAAATAATAGCGCGACACCGCAGATGACGGCGCAGGCGCTGTACACCAGCTGTGTCGCCACAGCCGCCCGGCTTAGCGCCACCGCCATGACGGCAGTGCCCAGCAAGGCCGCGATAGCCCAGAGCAGCACGGCAACTGGCGTCATCTGAGCGCCTTCATGCTATCGATCCAGGCGCCTTTATTTGCCTTGAGTCGGACTTGCGGGGCTCGCCGCGCTGCGTTTCAAGCGCACGCCCCGTCCGCCGCGCAGACTGTCGGCGTCGTCGTAGATCAGCTCGATGCCGGCGGCATCCAGCGCTCCGACAACTTTCATCAACGAGTCGACTTGGCCGCGGATCACGTCGTCGCTGGTTTCCATCCGTTGGATGGTCGGCACGGACAGACCGGCGAGCGCGGCCAATTGCCGCTGATCCAGTTTCAACAGTGCCCGGGCGGCGCGCAGCTGCGACGCGGTAATCATGATATCTAACATCTGTTTTTTAATATGGAACTAATATAGTGATGTTTCATATAAAAGTCAAACATCAGGCTGCTGCGCGCTTCTCGCCTGAGGATTTCCTCTGACGTTCGTTGACCCGTCTGATCTCGCGGCTGCCTCGCCGAATTTCCACCGGCTCCCGATCAATGCGCCCAAGTGCCCGTTCGCCAATCAACAGCGCGACGCGCACATGCAGATGGAGCAGCCCAAGGGCACGGTTGCCTACGAGCCGAACTCGCTGTCCACCGATTCACTTCGCAGTGCAGCGATCTTTTAGCGCGGCGAGAAGAGTCGCATCCTGCGGAGAGCTTTCACTACAGCCAGGCGCGACAGTTCTACTGCAGCCAAACCAAGTACGAGCAAGCGCATATCGCCTCGGCTCTGGTGTTCGAGTTGTCCAAGGTTGAGCATTTGCATGTGCGCCAAGCGATGGTCGGACACCTGCGCCACATCAACGAGGACCTCGCCAAACGCGTGGCCAATGGCTTGGAGTTGGAGGAGCTGCCGACCGCACCAGCGTCAGCGAGGCCGGTGCGGGACATGCCGCTGTCGCCCGCGTTGCAGATCATCGGCAAGATGAAGGACACTCTCGAAGGCCGAGCGATCGGAATCCTGATTGCGGAGGGTTCCGATTGGCGCGCAGATCAAGGCGATCACGAAGGCGGTGACCGATGCGGCGCCACCAATCCTGAAAGCTGGTTGATTAGTTCCAGATCCACACTTCGCAACAGCCAAGGAGCTCTATGTATATTGTGGGCCTCGGAACGGCGTGTCCCGAGCGGCGCTACACCAAGCCGGATTGTTGGAAAGCTTTCCAGACCTCGCCCTGGTTTGAGAGGCTCGATCGCAGGGCGCGCATGATTGCCGAGAGGGTGCTGCAACACGACAACGGCATTGAGGCGCGCCGACTATCGGTGGATTCGTTACAGGAAGTTTTTGCGATCGATCCCGATACACTTCACACGCGCTTCCTCGCCAACGCGCCCGCATTGGCCACATGCGCTGCCAAGCGTGCGCTGGCCGATGCCGACATTCTCGCGGCTGAAATCGACAGCGTCATCATAAGCACGTGTACTGGCTATCTTTGTCCGGGACTTACCAGTTACGTGAGCGAAGCGCTCGGACTACGCACGGATGTCCAGGCACTGGATCTCGTTGGACAAGGTTGCGGCGCCGCGCTTCCAAATTTGCGCATGGCCGATGCGTTGCTCGCGTCCGGTCGTTGTGCTCGGGTGCTATCGATTTGCGTCGAGGTTTGCAGCGCCGCAATGTACCTGGATAACGACCCCGGCGTGCTGATCAGTGCTTGCCTCTTCGGCGACGGAGCAGGCGCGGCGGTGTTGTCTGTGCAGCCGCAACAAGACAAGCGCAGAATCCTCTGGAGGACCGCGGCGTCGCTTATCAGCCCGACCGAGCGCGACGCGCTGCGGTTCGAGCAGCGCGAAGGGCTGCTGCGCAATGTCCTCACCCTTGCCGTACCAAAGATCGCCGCCACACATGCGCAACGGGTGCTCGAGATGGTGCTCGCCGCAGAGGGAATGTGCCAATCGGACATCACGGGCTGGATTTGGCACGCCGGCGGGCGTGACGTATTGGCGGCCTTGAGCGACCGGATTGGCTTGACGACCGAGGATCTACGGTGCAGCGCCGCGGTGCTGCGCGAATACGGCAATCTCAGTAGCGCTTTCGTATACTTTGTGTTGCAGATGGCGCTGACCGAAAAAGCTCCCGGCGGCCGCTGGTGGCTGGCTTCGTTCGGCGCGGGATTCAGCAGCCACGGTGCACTGCTGGACGTCGAATGATCCTGCGCGATCCAGATTCTCGACGAGAGAGCGATTCATGAGTCTGCCGCGGCAGGTGCATGCCGAATTGCTGGACACACTCGCGCCTGACGATCCGCGTGCCATCGGGTCGCGCAGTGATCTACACCGGATCAATCGATTGATGGCGACACAGTCACTGATCCGCGGACCACTCGACAAGATCCTGCATGGTTCGAACGCGATTCGGCTCGTGGAATTGGGCGCCGGGGACGGACAGACGCTGTTGCAACTCGCCCGTCATCACGCACGACGCTGGCCGCAGGTCAACCTTGAATTGCTGGATGTGCAGCCGGTGGTCAATGCGCAGACGCTGGCAGATTACCGCGCGCTCGGCTGGAACGTGGAAGTCATTCGTGCCGACGCGTTCGACTGGCTTGCTCAGCCTGCGTCCGGGGCTGTACCCGTGATCATCGCCAATCTGTTCGTGCACCATTTTGAAGGGGAGCGATTACGCGCTCTGCTGAACGGAATCGCGGCGCGAGCGAGTGCGTTCCTATGTTGCGAACCGCGACGCTCACGGCTCGCACTGACGTTTAGCCGGTTGCTCGGCGTGATCGGCTGCAACGAGGTCACACGGCATGACGCGGTGGTGAGTGTACATGCCGGTTTCAGCGCTCAGGAACTCTCGGCATTATGGCCGCAACCGAGTGCCTGGAGTTTGCGGGAGGCTCCAGCCGGCCTGTTCAGCCATCGCTTCCAAGCCCTCGCGAAACACGTTTGAAAGAAATCGATCACCAAAAAATGAAAACCAATTACGACGCGATCATTGTCGGTGGAGGACCGGCGGGTTCGACCGCAGCGATCCTGTTGGCGCAGGCCGGCTGGTCCGTCGCAGTCATCGAAAAATATGCATTCCCTCGTCGCAAGGTCTGCGGAGAATGCATCGCGGCGACGAATCTAGCACTGTTCGATTTGCTCGGCATTGGATTACAGTTCGATGCGCTGGCGGGGCCGGAACTCCGCAGTGTCGGGCTGTGCGTCGGTGAGGAAATGCTGATCGCCGATTTACCCCCGTTCGCTGAACCGTCGCATCCGTGGGGCCGGGTGCTGGGGCGCGAACATCTCGACACCCTACTCTTGCAGCGCGCCGCTGCCAGCAGCGCGGATGTCTGGCAGCCTTGGACGGTCAAGCACGTTTCGCACTCTGATAACCTGCGCAAAACCTGTCACCTCGTCGGTCGCGCCGCCGATGCGACAGCGACGCTGTCGGCGCCGGTGCTGATCGCCGCGCATGGCTCATGGGAGACCGACCCGTTTACCGAACAGCGCCATGACCTTCCGCACAGGGAATCTGATCTGTTCGCGTTCAAGGGCACCTATCGCGATGCGTGTCTCGCACCGGGTGTGCTTCCTGTGCTGGCGTTTCCCGGAGGTTATGGCGGAATGGTGCTCGGTGATCATGACCATCTGACGCTCGCGTTTTGCATTCGCCGCGACGCGCTGCGAACTTGTCGTGAGCGCAGTGTCGGGTTGCCCGCAGCACTGGCAGCTCAAGCGCACGTTGCGCTGAGCTGCGCGGGTGTACGCCACGCGCTGGCGGATGCCAGCCTGGTCGCGCCCTGGCTCGCCGTCGGGCCCATCCGGCCCGGCATTCGTTCGCCCTGGCGGTACGACGGTGTGTTCGCGATCGGCAATGCCGCCGGAGAGGCGCACCCGATTCTTGGCGAGGGCATCAGCATGGCGATCCAGTCAGCCTGGATGCTATGCGAGCTGCTCATACCGCGCCGCGCCGAGCTTGTTGCAGGTCGAGCCGCCGACGAAGTCGGGCGTCACTACGCTGCAAGATGGCGACGCAGCTTCACGGCTCGCATCCGCGTCGCCGCATTGTTTGCTCATATCGCTATGCGCCCCCGCGCCACGGCGGCGCTACTTGCGTTGGTGAGGCGATGGCCGGGAATACTCACCACCAGCGCTCGCCTGGGCGCGAAAGTACATCGGGTGGTGAAGACGGATGGCAGGCCGAAACGCCTAGTTACCTGATGCTCGCAACCGATATTCAGGCTGCTTGACAAATCCTCGTCCTATTCGACTACGTTGGCATCGGCGTTCTCATCCCAGATGGCTGGTCCGCAACCGCGCGCCTGACAAAGCTGTGGCCGGCGTGCGCCGGTCGAAGTCTAGTATGACCCGTACCATTGGCGCCGTCCGTGCCGAGAAACCGAAATGTTCGTCCAACATGTCGAAAGCCGGCGAGCATCGCACGCGCTTCGCTTCTTGGCCACGTTCTTCGAGGAGGCGATTCGATCCGGGTTTCCTGTCATAACGCACTGGCACTTAGCCGTCCTCACTATCCTCCCCAGCGTCGTCCTCCTTCCGCGGATCAATGAAATCGGTTTGTTCCATTCCCTCTTCGGTCGTCCGATTTTCGTTGCGCTGAGTCTCGTCGCCGAATTCATCGTCGGTCGTTTGTTCAATGCTCTCGCGTACGTCATCAGACAGATCTGCTTGATCGCCATTGCGCAAGCGGTTCCCTGGTTGCGGGTTTGT
Source organism: Rhodanobacteraceae bacterium (assembly GCA_003142815.1). Taxonomy (GTDB): domain Bacteria; phylum Pseudomonadota; class Gammaproteobacteria; order Xanthomonadales; family Rhodanobacteraceae; genus Dokdonella_A. The sequence continues at coordinate 113,004 of PLNP01000044.1, read as the reverse complement.
ATTACTCATTTTCGTGTCTCCAGCAAGGAAGCCGTTCAGCGAAGGAAGGTCGGCGCGATCGGGACCAGTCCACGCCGACGCATGTCGCGATCGAAGGCGGCCGCGTCCGCTGCGCGCTCGTCGGCACTGCTGCCCGCTGCGATCTGGAACCATCCGCGTGCCTGCTCGGCATCGTAGCCCCAAGCCGCGCGCCCAAAAATCACGGGCGCGTCGCGCGCGAAATGATCTATCGCATTGCCTAAAGACGGCGAACCCTCAAGCAGCGCGCCATGCATGCCAACCATATACTCCACATAGCGGGCGCCCGTATCTTCCGGCCAGACCAGTTCGCCCACGATTGGAAGATACCGATTCGCCGCTGCATCATTCATCGTGCGTGCTCTCAAATACGACCGAGTGTCTGTAAAAATCTGGATCGAAAGCGAAGCAGAAAGAAGTAGGGAGGCGCGGCCTGGCCGACCACGCCCTCCCGGTCAACCCATCATTGCTTGAGGTTCTTCGCAGCAGCGCGCGCGTCATCACGTTGCTTCGTTGCGTTAGCCTTCGCCGCATCCAGATCGGCTTCCGCGGTGTCCTTGCAGCTTCCCTGTGCATCGGATGGAAGCGCCTTGCACTGCTCGATCGCAACGTCGTAGTCGGCCTTGGCCTTCGCGATCGCTACGTCATAACGCGCATCGGCTTCCTTCGTAAAAGAGTCGGACTGGACATCTGCGAGATTTCCGCCGGCATCGCGCTCGGCCTTGGTCGCATCCGTCGTGGCGTCGTTGATCTTGGCGCCCGCTTTCGCATTCGCCGTTGCTACATCCGCTGCCGCTTTGGCCTGCGCGGCGTCGAGTTTCTGCTGAGCATCATCCACCTGCCCCGATGCCTTCTTGCTCGCCTCGGCAACATCCTTGTTCGCATCTTGTTGGGCTTGGGCGGTATCGCGACTAGCCTCGGACGCTGACTTCTGCTGGTTGCACGCTGCCAGCGCGACAGCGAGCAGGCCAATAGCCAGGAACGGATAGAACCTTGTCATTCTCATCTCTCCTTAGCCGCCCCGTGCGGCCCGTATGCAGATTGCGCGCACGTCGTTTTATGGAACATGAATGGTAAGTTTGCATAGACTTCGAAACGGCAGGAAGTTTACGAGGGCGCCGCTTGGTGATGACCTACGCTGCTGACAACATAGCGAGTTCGGCTCCACCCGCAACGGATCTTCTGACTGGCTTCCTCAACGCGGATGGAGGGGAGATGGGCCGGCCAGTGGTTGTCGTCCTCGACAATGCATGTGTCTTGCTTGTCGCGAGACGACGTCGGTGAAAGCGTCGGCCGGGTGAGTCGTCCAGCGGGGTCGAAATAAGCCGACAACAGGCCGAGGCAATGACGCACCGCAGAATGCGAAGGAACGCCCCCGCGATGCGCGCGATTTTTAGATCCGGCCGAGCAAAAGCAAGATGACCAGGATCAGGACGATAAGCCCGATACCACCGCTCGGGTAATAACCCCAGCGGCGGCTGAAGGGCCAAGTGGGTAAGCCGACGATGAGAAGCACGATAAGGATGAGGAGGATCAGGGCGCCAGTACTCATGAGCTATCTCCAGGGGACTGAATCAGAAAAGCATCGCGGATGAGAAGCGCTCGCGCTGGAGCGTCTGCAGGTCGCTTTCGATGTCGCTGAGTCGCGCGCCGATGCCGTAGGTGCCGGCGAGATACTCCGGCTCGATCTCCGGACTGCGCTCCGCGCGGTCGAGCAGAACATCAGCGTCCGCGTTCGACCACGCGGTGATGTCGAAATGGAGCGATGCGCGGTAGATGGTTCCCGCGATCTCCGAAAGATCGCCACACAATGAACCGGCGCATGTCGCGCCCGCCCGTGTCGACTTACGTGTGTTCGTACGCATGACTGCACCCTCGAAAGAATGGGCGGATGAAGCTCGTAGCAACTCCCCGGCGAGCTACCGACTGATGAACGATGGCTTCAACGCGGGGTTGTCGCCCGTTCTCTCGATCCGCGGCTGCAACTTAAAGTAACGAAGCCGAACGATGCATTAATACAGCGGGCCGTCCCACCAACCGTCAGCGTCGATTCATCATTGCGCCTCTGTCCAAGCCGGGCGAGAGGCTCAGATGGACTGCCCTCGCAGGAAGTCGATCCGGTCGATTGCACTGGATGCATTCCGAATCAACAGGCGTACACGCGCCACGCCTTCGCGCGCGGTCGTCGAGGAACTGGATCCCGTGTCATCGGC
>PLNP01000044.1:0-110693 GCA_003142815.1 Rhodanobacteraceae bacterium | reverse complement strand
GCCTGCACGGGATGAGTTCATCCTGAACTCACTTGAGCCTGTCCGCCAGCCCGCCTGAGCGCCGTACCGGATTCGCCACGGCGGCGAGCAGCGATGCCTCGGTGCTCCAGAGTTCGATGTGTTGCTTGGCACGCGAGAGGCCTGTGTAGAGCAGTTGGCGCGAGAGGATACGGTTTTCTGCGTCGGCTGGCAGCAGCACGGCGGCGCGGACGTATTCGGAGCCCTGACTCTTGTGGATCGTGATCGCGAATGCGCCTTCGTGCACGGGCAGGCTCCCAGTTGATACGCTGCGTGCCGATGCGACGCCGTCGGCTGTGGTGGTTTCGAACCAGACGCGCTGATCGCCTTTTTCATCGGCAAGGCACACGCCGACATCGCCATTGAACAGGCCCGCGGCGTAATCGTTGCGCACGATCATTACCGCTCGGCCGGGATACCAGACTTGATCCACGGGCACGTGCCACGCTCGCTTGAGACCGCGTTCGATCGCGTCGTTGACGCGCAACGCACCGAAATCGTTCTCGCGCAGCGCGCACAGAAGCTGGCGCCGGGTCAACGCGTGCAGCGCCGCGAGTGCGATCGCCACGCGTTGCGCAGCGATCGTCGAATCGGCACTGCTGACATGGTCGGTGCCGGTGTCGATGTCGGGCAACGCCGGCAAGGTCGGGCGGAGTTCGAGCCTTGCCAGCGCGCTGGTCCAGCGCTGGATTTCGATGGCCAGGTCCCTGCGTGTCGCGCACTCGCGACGCACTGCGTCGTGCCCGGCTGCCGCCCATGCCGCGCCGAGCGCGGCGGCATCGCCGACGCGAACGGCCTGGTTGATCGGCACCAGGTGTCTCTGCGCTCGGAAACTGTGTTCGAGGCGAACGATATCGGCAGCGTTTTCGCCCTCCATCACGGCCACCAGATCCATCAGCGCAGAACCCGCGGCGACCGAGGTGAGCTGGTCGGCGTCGCCCACCAGGATCAGGGTGGCGTCCGCGGGCGTGGCTTCCAGCAACGCGCGCAACATGGACAGGTCCACCATCGAGGCTTCGTCCACGATGACAATATCGGCCGCGATCGGATCGAGCCGGCCGCGTCGGAAGACCTGGCGGTGCGGATCGAAACCGAGCAGACGGTGCAGGGTCAGCGCGTCGGCATCCGGGATGGCATCGAGCAGCTGTTGCCAATCCGCCGGCAGTGGGGCAACAAGATGCTCCAGCAGATCTTTCTTGCCCTTGCGCAGCGATTGCACCAGGCGCTGCGCGGCCTTGCCAGTCGGGGCAGCGACCTGGATCGACAACGCTTTGCCAGCTTGGCGCTGCAGCATCAGCAACATACGCAGCACCGTCGTGGTTTTACCGGTGCCAGGGCCGCCAGTCAGCACGAACAACGTGCGTCCAAGCACCGCGCTGACGGCATCACGCTGGCGCTGCGCGTCGACGGTCGGTTCATCGTGAAACAACGCCGCGATAGCGCCGGGATCGGCTGCCGGTTCGCGGTACGCGCTGCGTCGCGCCTTGATCAGCCGGGCGACCGCGACCTCGTCGGCGTAGTTGCGGCGTAGATAAAACCGATCCTTGGCGTCGAGCACAAAGGGCGTGACAACTGCACCTTGCCCGCCTTCGGTTTCGTCGCCTACCAAGGTCTGCATGCGCAGCGCGGCGATGTCGTCCGCCGATAGCGGCGCCATCCCATGCCGCCCTGCGTCGTCACCGCTGAGCGGCAACGCGGTGTCGCCGCTACCGAACGCGAAGCTGGCCCATGCGGCAACACGCGCGAGCAACCCCGAGCCGCCATGCGCGCACACCCACTGCGCCAACGCCGAGTCCAGCGGTCGCCAAGGCGTGCTCTCCGGTGCCGGGCGCGAATCGAACGTGTAGCGTGCGCTCATGCGGCCTCCCGCGCAGCAGCGGTTGCCAGTTGCCGATTCACCGCATCGATCAGCTCGTCGCTGAAGCGATGTCGCCATACCCCCGCACCTTCGGCCAGACCCATGCCGCGCACGAACAGATAGAACGCGTCACCCAGATGGCGGTGGCGCTCATAGCTCTTGATTCGCTGGTGCAGGTAGCGATCGACGGCGACGATGTAGAGCAATGCCTGGAAGCGATAATTGTTGTGGTCCATCGCCGCGCCAAGCACGGCGGGCGCGTAGTCTTCGACGTGATCGCCAAGGTCATTGCTCTTGTAATCGACGACGTGGAAACGGCCGTTGTGCAGCAGGATCAGGTCGATCTTGCCGTTCATCAGTCCGCGCAGGGTTTTCGCCGAAGTCGGCGGCACCAGATCCGGCTCGCCGAGTTCCGCGCAGCGCTTGCGCAGCGCTGACATCGAGGTTGCGCCGAGCGCGTAGTTAAACTCCATCTCCGCACGCAAGTGCTCGGCGCGCAATTCGCCCAGACGCAGGCCCGGCGCGATTTCCGCAGCGAGCGCCGTTTCCATGCGCTGCGCGAGCAATGGCACCAGCGTATCGATACCGAGTTCATCCGCGCGCACGCCCTCATCATCGAGGCAACGCCTGATCAAGTCATGCTGCTCGCGCAACGGTCGACCGATCATGCGATGCTCGAAGATCGCATGCATCGCATTGCCGAATTCCGCGCCCTTGACCGACGCCAACCTCAGCAGCTCGGGATGCGCGACAGCGGCGACCGGTACGATCGCCGCCTGTATCGCGGACGACTCAAGCATGTCGAATTCCGCCAACAGCAACGGGTTCGCACCATCATCGCCATTGCCCTCATCGTCGGCTGCGCTGTCTTCCAGCGCACTGTTGCGCGCGCTCTGCGTCAATGCGGAAAAACTGTATTTGTATTCAAAGTCGGGGCGTGGAGGTTCGCGGAGAATCAGGCGCGGGCGCTGGCTGTCATTCTCCGTTGCCCGGTAGCGCACAGCCGACCGCGGCCAGCCCCGATCCGACCAGCCGATGTGCGCACTGACGTCGTCGATGCGTCGATCGCCCAAGATCTCGCGCAGGCGCGCGATCGAGATGTCCAACGGCGAGCGCGCCGAAGCTCGGAGCGGATTCGTTGCACCCTTCCTGGGCAGCCGCTCCGGCGGATATGCATAGACGTGGCACGCGTATTGGGCGCGGGTCAGCGCGACATACAACACGCGGAAGCGCTCGTCCTGACCTTCCGTGTCGTATTGCTGTTTCGCGAGACTGCCAAAGCCGGCGATACGCTGGTCGCACAGAGGCTCGTGGATGATCGGCAACGTGTCCTTGACGTACGTCTCGTGCTTCCACATCAAGGGCAGAAACACGATCGGAAATTCCAGGCCCTTGCTCGCATGCAACGTCATCAAGCGCACGCGTTTGGCGTCGGACTCGATACGCAGTTGCATCTCGTCGGCAGCCTCGCCGGCGTCTTCATCCTCGCCGCTGCGCTGACTGGCGAGCCAGCTGAGCAACGCTTCCGCGCCGCCGTCCAGATCGTCCTGGGCCTGCAGCAATTCCCCCAGATGACGCAGATCAGTCAATGTGCGCTCGCCGTCGGCGGCCGCCAGCAAGCGCGGCCCGGCTCTTTGCATCAGCGCCTGCACGACCACATAGACGCCTTGCCGCTGCCATAGTCGATGGTAGTCATCAAATGTTTTCGCATAAGGCTGCCAGGCTTCGGGATCGTTGCGCAGGGATGCAAGCGTGTCGAAGTCCATGCCATACAGACGAGTCGCCAACGCCGCGCGCAGCGCGCCCTCATCGCTGTGGTTCAACACCGCATACAAGAGAATTTGCAGCTCGCGCGCCCAATCGGTGCTGAAGACATTGCTCTTCCCCGCGCCCACGCAAGGCACCTCGCGTGCCTGCAGCAGCGTGCGCAATTGAAGAATGTCCGCGTTGCCCGGCAGCAGCACGGCGATATCGCCCGGCGCCACGGAACGCGTGCCAATGTAATGCTTGGCGCTGGCCAGGAGTTCGGCGATCTGATTGGCGCAGGCGACCAGTGCGGCGTGTTTGCGGCTGCCGGCATCTTCCGGACAATCGCTTTCGTAGTACAGGGCCAGAGGACGCATGCAGGGCTGGCCCTCGACGAGATATGGCTCGGCATCGCAGCGAGTGCTGGGTTTGACCGCTTGATATTCGATTGTGCCACCGGGATTTGCACTGAGCCCCGCGCCGACCAAGCCGTAAAAGTCGTTCACAGCCGCCACGTACTTACGCGACGAACGGAAATTGGTATCCAGCCGCAGCGTGGTTTCCGCTGCCTGCGAGGCGGCCAGATACGCGTGGATATCGCCACCACGAAAACGGTAAATGGCCTGCTTGGGATCCCCGATCATCACCAGCCGGCCACGTGGGTGGCCGTCGTCGTCCCGATAGATGCGGTCGAGAATGGCGTATTGCTGGGCATCGGTATCCTGGAACTCGTCCACCAACGTCACCGGCCAGGCATCGAACAGACGCCCGGCCAAGCCACCCTGGTTGCGCTGCAGGGCGTCACCCACGCGAACAATCAGCTCGTCGAACGTCAGTTGACCGCGCGCGGCCAGGCGTTCGGCGCGCCACTGGCCAAGGCGTTCTACCCAGCGCTGCCAGAAAGCGATCTCGCTCGCGGCAAGCCGGTATTGGATCAGGCGAACCGAATCGCGGGCAAACAACAGGGTCGGATCAGCGCGCATTTCCTCGACACGTTCGGCCAGCAACTGGCCGTCCAGATCCAGCGCTGACAGATTGTCGAGGGCAGATGGTTTCGGCAGCTTCGCGTGATCATCGACGAAGTCGGCCAAAGCGAGGAGCGCGTTCTTCAGCGCCGTTTTCCTGCTCGCAAAAAGATTGCTGCGTGTTGCCAGTTCGCGCAGTCGCGCGGCCCATTCGCGTGGCAGCAGCTTGTCCAAGTCCTCCTCACTTGGCGCCCACAACGTCACACCGGGCGCGAGATAGGCCTTGAAACGCGCCTTCAGGCTGTCGAACTTCGTGAACGCAGCGGCATCCGCGCCGAGTTCGGCGTCGCCCTGCTGCAACACACGCCACGCGTCGCTGCACAACTCGTCGAGAATACTCTCCGACGTCACCGTGTCGCCCAAGCCGAACGCGCTGCCGCTTTCGAACGGAAAGTCGGCCAGGACTTTTCGACACAGGCCGTGCAACGTGGTGACCGGGGCAAGGTCGAGTTCGGCCATCGCCAAGCGCAGGCGCAGCAAATCGCGACCTGCGGGCGTGGCGATGTCCGCCCATCGCTGCAACAGCCACGCATTGCCGGCATCGTCGCCGGCGATGTCGGCCGCTGCCTCGCCGGCGAGCACGCGCTGGGCCAAACCCTGCGCGCCGAGCACGCGCGTACGCAGGCGCTCACGCAACTCTTGCGCAGCGGCATCGGTGAACGTGGTGACCACGATCTGGCGCGGACTCAGGCCCTGCTCCAGCAACAGGCGCAGATACAGCACCGCGATCGTCCAGGTCTTGCCGGTGCCGGCGCTGGCCTCGATCAGACAACGGCCACCGCGTTCGAGTGGCAATGTCGACCAATCGCTTATCTCCGCACGAGTGGCGCGATGGGCCGTACTCATGCCGATTCTCCGTCGGCCATGGTGTCCGCATGCACAGGGCTGAAATGGATCAGCTCGAGCAACCTTCTCGCGACGAGCAACAACGCATCGTAATCGGGTTCATCCGCTTCAAAGCGGCGATCTCCCGCCAACAAGTGCGCGTAACCCGGGCTGTAGTCGCGCTCGCCGCCGTTCGACTCGTGCCCGCCCGCCCACGCCTGCGTCGCGGCGTTGCCGTCCCCGCTAACGTCAGTGACCGCCGCCCATGATGTCCTCGGAAAGAACCAGGCAGGTCGTTGCTGCGCGGCGGACCAGAATGCGAACAACTGGAGCAAGCGCTGGCGCAGGTCGTTTTCCATTCCAGCACGCGTGGCGAGTTCGGCATTGACGAATGCTTCGTCCCAGGCATTGATGCCATCCTGCCAGGGATGTTCGCCACCCAGGACCAGCACCACGGCGCGCACGTGCACGGCCGTATCCATGGCAAGGCGCAACAAGGCCCATTCGATAAAGAAGCCGATGCGCTGCTTGAAATCCAGAGCCGCTTCGGTCTTCTTGTTCGGAAAGACATCCAGCACCCACAGCCCGCCGTCCTTTGCATACGCACGCGAAAGCGCGCCCTCGACGTGGTAGTCGCCGAGCCGGGTCTGGATCGGGGTCGCGGCTTTGCCAGGCAGGCCGCCCTGGAACAATGGACGCGTACGCGCCTGCGCCAACAGCTGGTCCACCCCGTCCGCTTCGCTATCCCACGCCGCCTTCCCCACCCGACCTGGCGGCAACAGGCCGGTCAGGCGCAACCACGCCGGTATCTGTGCGGGCAGTGCATCGAGATTGTTTTCCGCCGCGTGCATGAACAAGCGCTTGGCCACGTTATCGAGGTGCTCGAATCTCGCCTGCAACGGCTCGCTGTCGGACAGCTGATCCTCGTCCAGCGCATCGAGCCGGATGTTCAAACGGTTGCTCAACACCTGCCTGGCGGGATCCTTGTAGAACGCCAGCACTTCACGCAGGGGAATGCGCGTTTCGCCCGTTTGCGCCGACGGCTCGAACGAGGCCGCGGTCGTTTCGAGGAAACGCGCGGGTGCGTCGCGGTCGCTCTTGACCATCGTCTGGAACGCCTTGCTGAACGAGAACAGACGCGGGTCCGAGCCATCGAAATAGCGCGCATCGAACGGCTGCAACGGATGCTTGACCCGCCACGGCCGATCAGTTTTTTCGTGCCCCGGCGTGTGCAGACCGGCGTGCTCATCCAATGCCGCCAGCAGCTCGGCCAGCGGCGCGGCCGGATTGCGCGGCTTGCCGTCGCGCACGCCTTCGCCGATGTAGCTCAAGTGCAACGCCGTGCGCGCCGACATCAAGGTTTCCAGGAACAGATAGCGATCGTCGCTGCATACATCGCGATCGCCGAGGCGGCGGTGTCTTGCCATCAAGTCCAGGCCAGAGTCGCTCGGCGCACGCGGAAATTCGCCATCGTTGAGGCCGAGTACCGCGACCACACCAAACGGAATCGCACGTTGCACAATCATGCCGCAAAAGGTGACGCCACCCATCAGGAAGCGCTGCCGCTCGGGGACGACAGACAGGCGCTCCAGCAGCACTTCGCGCACCACGCTGTAATCGAGCTCGGGATCGACGCCGCTGTCGGCGGTTTCCAGCGCCATGCCGCGGATGAAACGCAGCAACTGGCTGCCGGCTTCGCGTGCGTCGCGATCGCGGGAATCGACCATGAACATCGCGTCGCAACGCTGTTCGAGAAACAGCGCCCATTGCGATGCGGGCTTCGGCGTTTTCGCCGCCTCGCGCCATGCCGCCAATTGCACCAATAGACGATCCAGCGCACCGAGCAATTCAGCCTGTGGACCGGCGATGCCCTCGACCGGCGCAAGTTCGCTGTGATCAGGCAGGAGCACGCCGACATTTTCGGCGTCGCCGGCCTGACCCAGCACGTAGCCGGCCAACAGGCGATCCATGCCCCAGGCGAAGGTGTGCTCATTGATGCCCGGCACGCCAAAGCTTTCGCGGAAGTTGCCATCCAGCCCCCACGCGACGCGCGTGTTCGCGAGCCAACGCGTGAGCGTGGCAAGATCATCCTCACCGATGTTCAAGCGACGCGCGATTTCCGGTACTGCCAGCAGATCGACGACCTCCGGCGCGGTCAGACGCGACTGCGGCAGATCCAGCAATTGGCGGAACGCCTCGAACAACGAATGGCCGCGCGCAACGGCAACGTCGGCGAGGTGGTACGGCAGCGGCCCTGCATGCTTGCCGGCCTCGCCGAACACCGCGGGAATCAGCGGCACATAGGCGCGGATATCCGGCGCCATCACGACGATGTCGGCCGGCTTCAGGTGTTTGTCTTCCTTCAATTCCCGCAGCAACGCATCGCGCAGCACTTCCAATTCACGCAGGCGCGTGTGGCAGGCGTGCACGCGCAGGCTGCGGTCTTGCAGTTGCCTGGCGACGTCGCCCTGCGGCGCCATCAACGTTGGGTCGAGCTGACGAATGCTTTCCTGCACGCAGTGCAGGCGCGAATCGAGCTGCGGCGTGTCGAGCTCGTCGTTCCAATCGCGCAGGTCGAGCACAATGTCGTCTTGACTGTCCTCCAAGGCGAGCATGAAGTGCTGCCCCATGCGGCCCCACGCGGCCAACAGCGGATGATCCTGATCGAGAAATTGTGCTTCGGTGGCGGTCGAAAACGCGTCGGCCTTGATCAGCTCGCGCAGTTTCCGGTTTTCGCGACGCAGGCCCGACCAATATTCGCGACACGGATCGGGCACGTACAGCACGACCAGGCGTTTTCGCGCGACGGCACGCAGAACCGCGAGTTCGGACGGGGCCAGATGACTGATGCCGAATACATGCAGCGGCTCCGTATTGGGCAATGCGCCCGCGTGCAACGCGTCCACCAGTGCCTGAAAGCGCTCGCCGCGATGCGGCTGCCCGATCTGTTCGCGCAGCTGTCGCCACAACGGCGCGATGAAGCCCGAGGATTCCGGTTTCGGCAACGGCTCGCGGCCACGCGCCCAAGCGTCCAGCCAATCCGGCCGATACACCAGATATTGCGTGTAGATGCGCGCCAGCCGATCGGCCAGCTGGAAACGCCGCCGCGCCACATCGCTGCCGTGCAGATAAGCCTGTACCTGCGGCGCCTGCAGACCATCCAGACACTCATGAATCCGCCAGCGCAGCCGATCGCGCCGATAAGGCGTCAACGCCACGGCCGATTCGCCGAGCACGCGCTGCGCGAGCTGGTCCAGCCAATCGCTCGGCAACACGATATCGAGATTGGCTGCAATCGCGCCCAGCCCGCGCTTGCGCGCCAACGCGCCCGACAACCACTGCTTCATGCCTGGATGCGCCGCGATAATGGTTTGCGGCGCGAGCACATTGTCCGGCGGGATTTGGTCCAGCAGAGTCAGCAGCGGCACCAGCAGCGACTCCAGCCGACTGGCGCGATAGATGGCGATGCCGGAATGAGCGTCTTGCATGTGTGCTCCTGCGGAAGGATGGGCGCGAGTGGATCGTGATCAGCCCGCACGAGCAAGCATCGACGAGGTTGCACTGATATGCACCCGGCAAGCATAGGCACAACGGCGCCATCCGGGGATTTGCATGCTGCGCGGCGGGCGTGTCGGCCACCCACACGCCGCGTCGCATGCCGATGTTCGTGGCATCACACTGCCGACCCAGGGCGCCGATCATGGCGACGAGGAGCCGCTTTCGTCGGCCCTAGCACAGGTCGGCCTGCATTTCACGTTGGCGGCTGGCGCCACCGGGGCATGGACAAAATACACCCGGAGAGGTGAAATGACCTGCGCAACGGCCGCAAATGCGGCTACGCTTGCGGTGCGGCGCATAGAATGAAGCCGCTACGACCCTGACGATTTCAAAGGAGCACTGCAAACCATGGCAACAACCAAGAAACCAGCGGCGAAGAAGCCGGCGGCCAAGCCGATCAGCGTTAAGCCAATCACCGAAGTCCTGTCCAAGTCCGGACTGATCACGCGCCTTTCCGAACACAGCGGCGTTGATGCAAAGGGCGTGCGCGCCGTGCTGGCCGCGCTGGAACAGACGTTCGCGAGCGCGATCCACAAGAAGGGCATCGGTCAGTTCACGCTGTCGGGCCTGCTCAAGGTCACGTCGCAGGCCGTTGCAGCAAAGCCCAAGCGCAGGGGCGTCGATCCGTTCACGAAGGAGGAGCGTTGGTTCGCCGCGAAGCCTGCTTCGGTGCGCGTCAAGATTCGCGCGCTGAAAAAGCTGAAAGACGCTGCGCTGTAAGCAGACGACACCGTTCGCCCCTGACCGCAGGGGCGAACGGTTTGCGCGACATGCCCGCGCACGCGCAACCTTTTTGGCGTGAATCAACCCGAGTGTTCGTCGCTCGGTGATCCGGTCTCGTCTTCGCCCAATCGCGGCAGCGCATCCAGCTTCACGCTGTACGGCGTCGACAGCGCGATTCGCTCTGCACGCAAGCGCGCGAGGATGTCGAACAACAGATCGCTGCGCACGCTGCCCGATTGACGCGGATTGGCGATGTAGGCGATCGCGATGAAGACCAACGAAGCGCCCTCGATGCCATCGAGCAGCACGCTTGGCGCGGGCGTCGCGAGTACGCCCGGGTTCGCGGCGAACGCGTCTTGCACATGTTGGCGCACGCGATCGGCATCGCTGTCGAGCGGCATCGGCAGGCGGATGCGAACGCGGCCTTCGGCATTGGCGAGGGTCACGTTGCGCACACTTTTCGTGATCAGTTCCGAGTTCGGCACGATCACGGTCGAGCGGTCGCCCATCTGGATCTCGGTCGCGCGCACGTTGATGCGGCGGATGTCGCCTTCGATGTCGCCAAGCACGACCCAGTCGCCGACCTTGACCGGGCGCTCGGCCAGCAGGATCAAGCCGGATACGAAGTTCTGCACGACCGCCTGCAGGCCGAACCCGATGCCGACCGAGAGCGCGCTGGCGATCCAGGCGATGCGCTCGAGGCTGAAGCCAAGCGCCGCCAACGCAAACGCGAACACGACGACACCCCCGACATAGCCGAGCAGGGTCGTGACCGAGATGCGCATGCCAGGGTCCAGGCGCGTGGTCGGCAGATAACGGTGGAACAGCCAACGTTTCAGCGCACGGACTGCAGCGAGGCCGAGCACGAACACGCCGAGCGCGCCGAATAGCGCGCTCGGCGTGACTTCGATCTGGCCGATCTTGAGTCCCGCGCCTGCTTGAGCGAGGCGCGCGATGAGGTCGGTCGGGCCGGTGCCGAACGGCGAAAACGCGGCCGCCAACGCGAGCAGCACGGCGCAGACGCGGAATAACCCGGAACACAGCACGGCGACCTGGTCGAGCGCACGCGGCTCGAGCCCGAACGTGCGCTCGGCCCACTGCGCGCGCGACGACACCGCCGTCGCAAAGAGGTCCTCGATCAGGTGGACGAGTAGATAAAACGTCGCCGCGACGATGCCGAGCCCCATCATTTGCCGCGCGATCTGGTGCGCCAGCGCGACGTAACCGATCAGCGCCGAGGCCAATGCGGCGATGACGCCGAACCAAAGCGCGGCAACGCCGAAACCGATCCAGGCCGAGCGCTGCGGGGGATCGCCTTGCGCGGCATCATGCGCGGCCACAGCGTGGCCCACGCGCAGCAGGCCCCAGCCGATCAGCGCGCTGTAGATCAGCGCAACCGCGAGGCTGCCGGCGATCGTTGCCGAAAGACTCGCGCCGACCAAGGTGTTGATCTGCTTCTGCAAAAAGCTGAACGCGACCGCGTAGCCGAACAGCAGCGGAAAAATACGCAAGCGCTGCGCAATGGCGTCGGGGATCGGCGGCAACCGCCACGACGGCCGCCGCCACGACAGCAGGGCACGGCCGAGTCCGGCCACGAAACTGCCGAAGAACACCGCATTGACGATTGCCCGCGCGAGCGTCTGTTCCACGTCGCTAAACGCGCCGTGCCCATTGAGGCCGGTCACGATCACCTGCGCGCCAAATCCGGTGAAGACGGTCGCGACGACAACCACCGCCAACGCGAGCGCGGAGCGACGCAGCCGTCCTTGCGGCACGCGATCGGCAGTCACGTGCATCAATGTGCGTTCGGCCCACCAGCGCCCGAACACGATCAACAGCAGGCCCAGACCGATACCGCCGAATGCGAATGCGCGATTGTCCGCGGAGAAACTATCGTTGAGTGCGACGACGACGCCGTCGCGCAACGCGCCGACACGCGCACTGTCGCGCGCGAGATTGCTGCTGACGTTGTTCCAGAACGTCGGCGACAGCGGCGATGGTGTGCGTTGCGACAATGTGGCCTGGAACGTCGCGCGCCGCGTTTCCGCGATTTCACCAGCCGCCTGCTGGCTGTCGATCACGAGCAGCTTCGCGCGCTTTATTTCCGCATCGAGCGCACCGCTTTGCTTTTGCAGATCCGCGCGTTGCGCGGCGATGTCGGGCGCTTCGCTGACGCCTTTCGCCGGCGCGGGTCCCAATTCAGTCAGGCGCGCCTGGATTGCGGCGAGCTTCGGAGCGCGATCACTGGCGACCGCGTCGGCCTGGGTGCCGAGCGCGGCGACCGCATCGCGAAATTCGTTGAGCTTGACGTCGTCCAGCGAGTCGCCACCGAGCTGCTTGCGGATGGCGGCGACCTGCTGGCGTGCGTCGTCGAAGAACTTGGCGGACTCGGGCGTCTGCGCGCGGCACGGCAACGCGGCGCACGCAAGGGCGATCAGAAACAGGATGCGGAGGAATGATGGCATCCGCGCATGATAAACGCGTCGGACAATCGTCACCCGATCAGCGTCGAGTTTAAGCCCCTCTCCCCTCGGCGACCGAAGGAAATTCCCGTGGGAGAGAGGGGTTGGGGTGAGGATTCGGTGAACGTGCTGCCCCCGCCGAACCCTCATCCGGCCTCCGGCCACCTTCTCCCAAGGAGAGAACGGAAAGAGCTGAAACTCTGCGGCCGGGAATTCGAGCGCGTTGCGACAACGCGCTCGGCCCTCTAAGGCTCCGCGAATACGTCGCCGCCGAACGTGACCAGGCCCGGTGCGGCGGCAAAGCCGACGTGGCCCAGGCCGAAATTATCCTCAGTCCAACGCAGCAACGAATAGTGGTTATAGGGCACGTCCGACACGGTGCCGGGCTTGATCGAGGGTGCGATCAAGACCGAACCGATGCGGCCGCCGCCGGGGCCGTCGAGACCGGGCGGCGGACCATCGGCCAAGCCACTTTCTCCGCAGCAGGCGGTGCTGTCGAGCATGCCTTCGTCGAACGTGATCATGAGCAGCCCGTCCTGCTTGAACGCGGGCGATTCAAGAATTCGCGGTACCCAGCTACGCAGGAATGCATCCGCCGATACCAGACCGCCCGGTTCACCGTTCTTGCACGGCGCATCGTGGCCGTCGTGGCAAAGATTGGGCGTGATGAAGACATAGTTCGGCGTGCTTGCGATGTTTTGCAGGTCGTGCCGCAACGCGTCGAGATTCACGACATGGCGTTCGCAGCGCGGCTGGTCGTCGATGATCGAATGGAAGTAGATGAACGGATTGTGCTTGTCAGCGTATTGATCGTCTGCGGTGGCGCGATTGGTGATGTCCTTCGCGCCGACTGCGACGTGTCCGCAGGCGGCCGCTTCACGCGCGCGATCCTTGCCCATATCCTCCATGTAGCCCTTCCAGTCGAAGCCGGCTGCTTCGAGTTGGTCGGCGACGGTTTTCACCGAGGTGGGATACACGCAACCTTTGCCTCGCAACTGGCCGTCCGCGTCGAGCGCGGACTGCGTCGGCGCGAATTCGCTGAACACGCCGCAATCGGCCTGCGTCGCCGGATTCGGCGCCTGGCCGCTGATCATCGCGATGTAGTTGTCGAGGCTGAAATGGCCGATGCCGAAATACTGGCGAAGCAACGCGCCTTTCGCAGTCAATTCGTGCGCCAGATATGGCGCCGGCGATTGCGCGCCGAAGGTCGTGTCAAAAGGCTGGTTTTCCAGCACGATGACGAAGACGTGACCGACGCGCGGCGCGGTGGCCGTCGGCTTCTTCGGCACCGTGCGCGGCGCGGATGCGCAACCGCCAAGCGCCAGCGCACTTGCAACGCAAAGCAGAACAGCACTGCGCCGTAGTTTCATGGTTTACACCGTGGTTGGATTCGGCTTGTCCGGATCGAGTTTCCACAGTTTGATCGCGCGCGCGACATCCTCGGGCTTCATCTGGCCTTCGTCGGCGAGCGCGGCGATCGCCGCGTGCGCGACCCAATAGCGATCGACTTCGAAGAAACTGCGCAGGTTCGCGCGCGTGTCGCTGCGGCCAAAGCCATCGGTGCCGAGCACGACGTAACGCTTGCCGATCGGCATGAATCCGCGGATCTGGTCGGCGTACTCGCGCACATAGTCGGTCGCGGCGATGGCCGGCCCAATGCGATCTTCCAGACACGCGGTCACATGCGCCTTGCGCGGCTTCTTGTCGAGCGGATGCAGACGGTTCCAGCGCTCGACATCGAAACCGTCGCGGCGCAGTTCACTGAAGCTCGGGCACGACCAGATGTCGCTGGCGACACCGAATGCCTTCTCCAGCAGTTCCGCCGCCGCGATGACCTCGCGCAGGATCGTGCCGGAACCGAGCAGCTGCACGCGCGGACGCACATCCTTTTTCGATTTCGACGGCACTGCGGCGCGGGCCGAGACTGCGCCCTCCGACCTGATCGTGGTTTTCGGATCGGCCCGCGTCTCCTTCGGCGGCGGTCCGTCGGTCTCCGCGACGACGCTCCTGCCGGGTTTGTCGCTCTTTGCGGCCGCGGTCGGCGCGCCGGCCGGCAGCGGCGCGTCGGCATCGCGCAAGAGGTACATGCCCTTGATGATGTCGGCCTCCGCGCCCTTGGGCAGGTCCGGGTGCGCATAGTTCTCGTTCATCACGGTGACGTAGTAGTAGACGTCCTCCTGTTCCTGCAGCATGCGGCGCGAGCCGTCCTGCAGGATCACCGCGACCTCGTACGAGAAGGTCGGATCGTAGGCGCGGCAGTTCGGGATCGCGCCGGCCATCAGGTGCGAATGGCCGTCCTCATGCTGCAGGCCCTCGCCGTTCAACGTGGTGCGCCCCGAGGTGCCGCCGACCAGAAAGCCGCGCGCGCGCATGTCGCCGGAAGCCCAGCACAGGTCGCCAACTCTCTGGAAGCCGAACATCGAGTAGTAGATGTAGAACGGCAGCATCGGCATGTCACTGACCGAGTAGCTGGTCGCCGCGGCCATCCACGCCGACATCGCGCCGGGCTCGCTGATGCCTTCCTGCAGCACCTGACCCTTCTGATCCTCGCGGTAGTACATGAGCTGGTCGGCGTCGACCGGCTTGTACTTCTGGCCGAACGGCGCGTAGATACCGATCTGCCGGAACATGCCTTCCATGCCGAACGTGCGCGCCTCGTCGGCGACGATCGGGACCACGTGCGGCGCAACCTGCTTGTCGCGCAGCAGCAGGTTGATGCCACGCACGAACGCCATCGTCGTCGAGATCTCGCGCTCGCCGGTGCCCTTGGTGATCACCTCGAACGCGGAGAGATCCGGCACTGCGATCGACGTGCTTTTCCTGCGCCGCTGCGGCAGGAAACCACCGAGCGCCTTGCGCCGTTCCAGCATGTACTCGACTTCCGGCGAATCCTTGCCCGGGTGGTAGTACGGCACCTCGGCGAGCTTGTCGTCGGCGATCGGAATCTGGAAACGGTCGCGGAAGTGGCGCACCGAGTCTGCGTCCAGCTTCTTCTGCTGATGGGTCGGGTTCTGCGATTCGCCGGCCGCGCCCATGCCATAACCCTTGACCGTCTTGGCCAGGATCACGGTTGGCATGCCTTTCGTGTTCACCGCTTGGTGATAGGCCGCATAGACCTTGTGCGGATCGTGACCGCCGCGATTGAGGCGCCAGATGTCGTCGTCGGACAGGCTCGCGACGAGTTCGCGCGTCTCCGGATATTTGCCGAAGAAATGCTCGCGCGTGTACGCGCCGCCGAACGCCTTGCAGTTCTGGTATTCGCCGTCGACGGTTTCCATCATCAGCTTGCGCAGCTTGCCGCTGGTGTCGCGCGCGAGCAGCGGATCCCAGTAGCTGCCCCAGATCACCTTGAGCACGTTCCAGCCGGCGCCTCGGAACTGGCCTTCGAGCTCCTGGATGATCTTGCCGTTGCCGCGCACCGGGCCGTCGAGGCGCTGCAGGTTGCAGTTGATCACGAAGATCAGGTTGTCGAGGCTCTCCCGTCCGGCCAGCGAGATCGCGCCGAGCGATTCGGGCTCATCGGTTTCGCCGTCGCCGACGAAGCACCAGACCTTGCGATCGCTCTTCGGGATCAGGCCACGATTCTCCAGGTATTTCATGAAATGCGCCTGGTAGATCGCCTGCAGCGGACCCAGGCCCATCGACACGGTCGGCACTTGCCAGTACTCCGGCAGCAGCCACGGATGCGGATAGGACGGCAGGCCCTTGCCGTGACCGGCGACCTCCATGCGGAAGTAGTCGAGCTGCTCCTCGCTGATGCGGCCTTCGAGGAACGAGCGCGCGTAGATGCCTGGACTCGAATGGCCCTGATGGAACACGAGATCGCCCGGATGCTCCGCGCTCGGCGCGCGCCAGAAATGGTTGAAGCCTACGTCGTACAGGGTCGCGCTCGACGCAAAGCTCGCGATATGGCCGCCGAGTTCCCCAGGTTTCCTGTTCGCGCGCACGACCATCGCCATCGCGTTCCAGCGGATCAACGAACGGATCTTCCACTCCATCGCCGAGTCGCCCGGCGTATGTGCCTCAAGCGCGACCGGGATCGTGTTGACGTATTCGGTGGTCGGCGCGAACGGCAGATAGCCGCCGGCACGACGTGTCTCGTCGACCATGCGTTCGAGCAGGTAATGCGCGCGATCCGTGCCGTCGGCATTGATCACGCCCTTGAGCGCGTCGGTCCATTCCCGGGTTTCGGTCGGATCGAGGTCCTGGTCGAGGATGTCGTTGAGCTGGTTCATGCGGTTCTCTCGATGGCATCGCGGCGGGCGCGCTGCATTGATTCTGCGACGAGTGTGAACGCGGTCGCGCGGAACGCCAAGTTTAGACGGCCTGCGCGATGCGTGCATGTTGCACAGCCATGCCGCGATGTCCCGGCGTGCACGAAGCACCGCCAGCGATACTGTCGCGGGCGGCGGCCGCATGTCCGATTCCTCGGCGAATTCTCGTATAAAGTCTACAGAACCGCTTATTGAACCAGTTCGGTTTCGACGGCCTCGATCCCGACTGGGAGCCAATGGATGACACCGACCGGCCCGACTTCGAGGCACTCGCGCAGGCACTGCGTGCGGCGCGCCCCGGCCTGATCCTGACTCGTGCCGATCAGCTGGATGAATTCGAACTTTGCCGAGCCGCCCGATCCGTTTTGGGGCCAGATCGCGCCGCTGTTCGACCGCATCGACGTGATGATCTACCGACATGTTCAACAATCTGTGGGATGGCTGGCAGAGCTGGCCTAACTCCGCACTGCATGGGAGGCGCCAACGATGCCGTTTGGTCGCGAGCAGTCACGCCCGCCGTCCACGTCTGGGACACCACCGCGCGCGTGCCCTACCTCTCATCCGCGACGCCGCTCGGTGCTGCCGGCTGCAATTTCGTCAGCTGCGAGGACGCGCAATCGATCGCAGAGAAAAGGTGCACTGGTCCGCGCGCAGGGCCTCGGCGGCACGATCATCTGGACGATCAGCCAAGACCATCTCGTGAACCGTCCGCCCGGCCAGCGCGACCCTTTGCTGGACGCGGTGCGCGCGGCGTTTCTCGAATAGACCACGGCGCGCGGCCTCGCCGAGCATCTACCGATCGCGCGATGCCGCCTGCGCGCGAATCTGCGCCTCGACGCAGGCGAGCGCAGTCATGTTGTACACGCGACGCACGGTTGCCGCCGGGGTCAGCACGTGCGCGGGCTTGGAAAGCCCCATCAGGATCGGTCCGAGGACGCCGCCGTCGGTCATCACGCGGGTCATGTTGAACGCGATGTTGGCCGCGTCGAGGTTTGGGCAGACGAACACATTGGCCGAGCCGGTCAGCCGCGAATTCGGAAACAGACGTTCGCGCACGCCCGGATTCATCGCCGTGTCGGCGTGCATCTCGCCCTCGACCTCGATCTTCGGCAGGCGGTCGCGCAGGAGCTCGACGACGCGGCGCATCTTCAGCGAGCTGACGTCTTCGTGGCTGCCGAAATTCGAATGCGAAAGAATCGCGATCTTCGGCGTGATGCCGAACAGCTTGAGCCTGAGCGCCGCCTGTGCCGCCGACGCGGCGATGCGTTCGGCATCGGGATCCAGCGCGACGTGGGTATCGAGGAAGAAGAACACGCCACGATCGTTGAACACCGCGGTCATCGCCGACATCGCGTCGACGCCGGGATCGAGCGGGATGATGCCACGCAGATAACCGAGTTTCTTGTGATAGCGACCGACCAGCCCGCAGATCATCGCGTCGGCTTCGCCGCGGCGGAGCATCAGCGCGGCGATCACGGTCGCGCGCGAGCGCACGATCTGTTTCGCGCTGTCCGGTGTCACGCCGCGGCGCTGCATCAGCTCGTGGTACAGCGTCCAGTAATCCTTGAAGCGCGGATCGCTCTCGATATTGCACAGCTCGAAATCGACGCCTGGCTTCAGGCGCAGGCACAGACGCTGGATGCGCGACTCGATGACCGCCGGTCGGCCGACCAGGATGGGTTTGGCAATACCTTCGTCGACGACGTCCTGGACCGCGCGCAACACGGTTTCCTCTTCGCCCTCGGCATAAACGATGCGCTTGCGATCGGCCTTGGCGCGCGCAAAAACCGGCTTCATCAGCAGGGTCGTGCGAAACACGAAGGCATTGAGCTTTTCCTTGTACGCGCCGAGATCCGCGATCGGTCGCGCCGCCACACCTGAATCCATCGCGGCCTTGGCGACCGCCGGTGCGAGCTGCACGATCAGACGCGGATCGAACGGCTGCGGGATGATCGAATCCGGCCCGAACGTGAACGTCCTGCCGCCGTACGCGCGCGCGGCGACGTCGCTGGCTTCGCGCCGCGCGAGCTCGGCAATCGCGTGTACGCAGGCGACCTTCATCGCCTCGTTGATCGTGGTCGCACCGACATCGAGTGCGCCGCGAAAGATGTACGGAAAGCACAGCGCGTTGTTGACCTGGTTCGGATAATCCGAGCGACCAGTCGCGATGATGCAGTCCGGGCGCACCGCCTTCGCGTCCTCGGGCAGGATTTCCGGAGTCGGATTGGCGAGCGCGAGGATGATCGGTCGCTCGGCCATGCGCGCGACCATCGCCGGCTTCAGGATGCCGGGCGCGGAAAGCCCGAGGAAGATGTCGGCTCCATCGATAATTTCATCGAGCACACGCGCGGAGGTCTCGCGCGCATAACGCGCCTTGTTCGCGTCCACTTCCTCGACGCGGCCTTTCCAGACCACGCCGAGCCGATCGGCGACCCAGATGTTTTCGGGCTTCACGCCGAGACTGACCAGCATGTCGAGGCAGGCGAGGCCCGCCGCGCCGGCGCCGGTCGAGACCAGCTTGACCTTGCCGATGTCCTTGCCGGCGACGTGCAGCGCGTTGATGACCGCAGCGCCGACGATGATCGAGGTGCCGTGCTGGTCGTCGTGGAAGACCGGAATCTTCATGCGCTCGCGGAGCTTCTTCTCGACCTCGAAGCACTCCGGCGCCTTGATGTCCTCAAGGTTGATGCCGCCGAAACTGGGTTCGAGACTCGCGATGATCTCGACCAGCTTGTCCGGATCGTTCTCGGCGATCTCGATGTCGAACACATCGATGCCGGCGAACTTCTGGAACAACATGCCCTTGCCTTCCATCACCGGCTTGGCCGCGAGCGGGCCGATGTTGCCGAGGCCGAGTACCGCAGTGCCGTTGGTGATCACCGCGACGAGATTGCCGCGCGCGGTCAGATTCGCGACCTCGGTCGGGTCGCGCACGATCTCCTCGCATGCGGCGGCGACGCCCGGCGAGTACGCGAGCGAGAGTTCGCGCTGGGTCACGACCGATTTGGTCGAAGTGACCTTGATCTTTCCGGCCGGCGCCTTGCGATGATAATCGAGGGCGGCTTTCTTCAGTTCTTCGATGGTGGACATGTTCGCTGCGGCCGAGAAAACGCCGCAAGTGTGGGGCGCGCGGCAAGGCGAACGACTATAGCATCGCGATTACGCCGCAAGGATCGTCGCTGCATTCGTCGCGCATCGCCGGTGCAGCCGCTGGCCATGCTGCGCCCGGCTCGAACATGGGCGATTGTGGGCTCACATTCCAAGAAGCGAGGTGACGAGGTCGATGCTACTTCGACACGCAGCACGGTTGCGGCATGATGCGGCGGTACGCATCGATATTCATGGCGCGACATACCCCAGATAATCGAGGCTCGCTTGCAGCATGGCTTCAGCGCCCACGGGCAGCGCGCCTTCGTCGAGAAAAAAGCGCGGCGAATGATTGGTCGGCGCGGTCGCCGGGTCCTCGCCCGCCTTCGTCGCACCGACGAAGAAATACACGCTCGGCGCGGGCACGCTCAAGGCCAGCCACGGAAAATCCTCGGATGCGGTCCAGCGCTGCGCCTCGCTGACATGATCCTTGCCGAGCGCTTTTTCCAGGCTCGCACGCACACGTGCGGTCAGCGCGGGGGCGTTGGTGTTGACCGGATTGCTGCCCGGCATCGGGATCTCGGTGTCGACGGTCGCGCCGTTCGCTGCGGCGACGTGTTCGGCCATGTTCTTCAAGCTTGCCAGCGCCTGCTTGCGCATCTGTGGATCGAACGCGCGAATCGTGCCCTGCAATTCCACCTTGTCCGGCACGATGTTGAAGCGCTGGCCGCCGTTGAAGATGCCGAAGGTGACGACCGCCGGATCCTTGTTGATGTCGAGCTGGCGACTGACGATGGTCTGCGCGCTGGTCACGATTTCCGCGGCGGTGACGATCGGATCGATGCCTTTCCACGGCGTCGCGCCATGGCTCTGGCGGCCATGCACGGTGATCCGGAACGTGTCCGAACTCGCCATCATGCCGCCCGCGCGCACCGCGGCGGTGCCGACCGGCAGCGCGCTGACCACGTGCATGCCGAACACCGCGTCCGGCGTGAAATTCCTGAACACGCCGTCCTTGACCATCAGCGGCGCGCCGCCTTCTTCGCCAGCAGGAGCGCCCTCCTCGGCCGGCTGGAAGATGAACATGACTTCGCCGGGCAGATCCTTGCGGATCTTCGACATCGCCTCGGCAATGCCGAGCGTCATCGCGGTGTGCGCGTCGTGACCACAGGCATGCATCACGCCGACCTGCTTGCCGAGGTATTCGCCCTTCACCTTGGACGCAAACGGCAGGTCGACCTCCTCGGTTACCGGCAGCGCGTCCATGTCCGCTCGGATCGCGAGCTTCGGCCCCGGCTTGCCGCCCTTGAGAATGCCAACCACACCGGTATGCGCGATGCCGGTGCGCACATCGAGGCCGAGTTTCTTCAACTCCGCCGCGACGATCTTCGAGGTGCGGAACTCGCGATTGCTGAGTTCCGGATGCTGATGCAGATCGCGCCGCCACGCGGTGATCTCGGGCAGCAGCGGCTGGATCATCTGCGCTGTGGTTTCCGCGCCGGCCGCAGCGGCCGAAACGGATGCGAGCAGCGTTGCAACGGCGATCATGGTCTTGCGCATGGCAGGCTTTCCATCGACGGGAAGATCCGCATGGAAACGCATTGCGCGCGACGGCACAAGCGCCCCGTTCCGCGGGAAACTCCGAGGACTCCGGGGTCGCGCTTGCAGCGCTCCTACAATACCTCGTCTTTACAGGAGCGGCGCAGCCGCGACCACCGTGGCGCATGCCTTGTCCAGACTTTCCGACGAGGCACGGGGAAACACCTACAACCCCAGTACCAGGTCCTCCACCTCGGCGCGGTCGAGGCGAATCCGGTTCGCGAACAGCGAGAACGCGCGCATGCCGGCGAGGCCGTGCACGTGCTGCACCCACGGTGGCAGGTAGCGCGGGCTGCGCGATGTAGCCGTTGTCGAAATACGGCTCCAGCGCGAGCACGTCGTGCAGCGCGAGCTTGCCAGCAAACAGGTTCCGGCACAGCGCCATGCGCTGGTTCTTCAGCGCCCAGCGAAATAACGTATGGGGATAGAAGGCGTGCAGGTTGACCGCATCCTTGGTGAACGCCGCGCCGCCCGTAACCGGTGCACCGCGGAACACGCGCTGCGCAGAGGTAAAACTGTCGGTCTCGTTCTGGCCCGCGTCCATGAAGAAACGGAACACCTCGATGAAATCCGCGCCCTTGATCGCCATGTCGATGCCGAGGATGCGCAGCCTGATTCGCTTCATGCGCGCAATATCGATCGAACCAGACAATGAGTTCGGCGAACACCGCGAGCCCTTCCTGCGTCGCGGTGCAGCCGCTCAGCGCGGTGAGCGTATGCACGAAGGCCTCGTGTGCGAGCAGCTGGTCGCGGTCGTAGTCGGAGAAATTCGTCGCCGAGCGCAGGCGGATCCGGGTCGCGCCGGCCGCCGCCTTCGCGATCGGGTCCGGATCGGTCTCGACACGCACCACGTTCGCGCCGAAGAACGCATCGAGCTTCTGTTGCAGCTCGACTTGCAGCGTCTCGGCCGAAATCTCCGCCTCGACCTGATCGAGAGGCGCGCCGCTGTTGTATTCGCCCGCGATCGCGATGAAATGGTGCGCCGCATCGAGATTGGTCAGCGTCGCGCCCGGCACGCGATCATCGGGGCGGCCATACAGCTTCGCCGAGTGCTCGGTGATCCCGGGCGTACCCACATCGCCTCGAGCAGTTCGGTCGCGACCCGCCACCAGTTTGCTGCGCCGGATGTAGTCGCCTATCGGATGCGCAGAATCGCCGTGCGAATGATGTCATCGAGAGCCGAGCGCGCGCATTTCACTCTATCTTGCGCATCTGCGCTTCGAGCGTGTCTGCGACCGCGAGACCGTAGGTTGGGATGAGCCTGCGAACCCCAACGCATCCGCCCACGGATGTTGGGCATCGTTGCGCTCAGCCCAACCTACGGCGTTGGCGGCACACCTTGTTTGCGTGCGAGCCGGCGCGATGCCACGGCTCCATGTTTCAGCGCTTTCCATACTTCTCGCTGAGCCGCTTGCCCAGCGCCTTGGTCAGCACGCGCGTTTCGCTCTTCCTGCGCATCTGCGCTTCAAGTGTGTCGGCGGCGGCGGCGAGTTCATCGCGCAGCTTCAGATAATTCTGCCAGCGCGCCGGATCGATGCGGCCGTCGGCGAGCGCGGCCCGCACCGCGCAGCCGGGTTCACTCTGATGGCCGCAGTCGCCGAATCGGCACGATTGCGCGAGTTCGTCGATGTCGGCGAACTGGCTCTGGTCGAGTTCCTCCTCGCCGGTGAGTTTGATCTCGCGCATGCCCGGCGTGTCGATCAGGCAACCGCCGGACGGCAATTGAATCAATGCACGATGCGTCGTCGTGTGGCGACCTCGGCTGTCGTTCTCGCGCACAGCTTTGGTGGCTTGACGTGCTTCTCCCAGCAACGTATTGGTCAAGGTCGATTTGCCAACGCCGGATGAGCCGACCAGCACCGCGGTATCGCCCGGGCCCAGATACGCGAGTAGCGGTGCGACGCTGGCGGCGGATTTCGCGTTGATCGCGAACATTTCCAGCGGCGGCGGCACGCGCTTGCGCAGTTCCGCGAAAACGCTGTCGGCGTCGCCCGCCGAATCGGCCTTGGTCAGCACGACGACCGGCAGTGCACCACTGCTCTGGATCAGCAGCAGGTAACGCTCGATGCGCGCAGGGTTGAAGTCGCCGTCGAGTCCATTCAGCACGAACACCGAGTCGATGTTCGCGGCGATGATCTGGCGCTGATGGCTTTCGCCCGCCGCACCGCGCTGCAGCTCGGTGCGGCGCGGCAAGATGCGTTCGATGGTCGGCGGCGCGCCGGGCACGAACACCACGAAGTCGCCCACTGCGGGACGCTCGGTCGGGTCGAGATCGCGCTTGAGAAAACGCGCCGCAGGCTGTGCCTTGAACATCGCGGTGCCGTCGTGCAGTTGGTAGCCGGCACGGTGCTGCGCGACCACGCGCGCGACCACTCCGCCCGCCGGGGCGTCGCCGGGTAGCGGCGTCGTGCGCCAGCCGATCCGTGCCAGTCGCTGTTGTTCTTCCGAGGTGAGCTGCATCGCATGGATTCTAGCCTTGATCGGGGCGACTTCCCGCGTTTCGGCAACGCCGCGGATGTCCACCCGGACGCATGCGGCCCGCACTATTGATTCGGAACGAATTCAGATTCAACGACCGAATCAATCCCTGCCCTTACCCTCCCCCGCTGGCACAGGAGAGGGAATGCGGAGGGCACTCAAACGCGTTGAGTGCCGGACCAATATCCCGCGCACGCGCGTATCGAGCGAGCGCTGCAACGCACGGCAGGGAAGGTTGGCGCGAAACGATGGGTGGCGTAGCCAGAAGGCATCGCGCTTTTGGCGCTGTGGCCCACGCTGCTTTCCCGATGTTGATGCTGCCAGAATATGTTTGAACCGATACCATCGCCAGCACACGCCAGCAGCTCCTGGCCAAGCTCAAACTTCACTCGGCCGCATCAATAAAGAATGAATGCCTGCGCTACAACGTCCGCAGCGATACCGCGCTTTCTTGCGCTGGGCGATTCCTACACGATCGGCGAAGGTGTCGCCGCAGAAGGAACATGGCCGGTGCAGCTCGCGCGGCGCCTGCGCGCGGACGGTATCGCGATCGACGATCCCGTGGTCATCGCGAAAACCGGTTGGAGCACCGACGAACTCATCGTCGCGATGGATACCGCCGCCCTCGCGCCGCCGTACGCACTGGTCACCCTGCTGATCGGCGTCAACAACCAGTATCGTGGGCGCGACATCGACAATTACCGAGAGGAATTGGCGATGCTGTTGCGACGCGCGCGCGCGCTCGCCGGCACGCGTCCACATCACGTCACCGTGGTTTCGATTCCGGATTGGGGGTAACGCGCTTCGCGTGTGAACAAGGCCGCGATCCGCAGCGCATCACCGTCGAGATCGACGCGTTCAATGCGGCCGCACGCGAGCTAGCGGCACGTGCCCACATCGACTTCTTCGACATCACCGAAATTTCGCACAAGGCAGCCGATCGCATCGATATGCTGACCGCAGATGGCCTGCACCCGTCCGCTGCGCAATATGCGCTCTGGACCGACGCGATCACCGGCGTGGCGAAACGCGCGTTGACCGAAAGCCCGTCGTTGCGCAACGGCTAGCGCCGGCTCGCCCGGCCCGGCAGCGGCGTCGGGCCGGCGCTACCGAGGTTCGACCAAGTGCCGGTCGACGACTAGCACCGGCATACCGCCGCTTCCGCAATTCTGTGCACATATTCAGGCGGAACTGGATCATACAATTTCGCGAAAACCGCGATTTCTTAACGCTAGCCAAACAACTCGCGCCGAGGGCTTTGCTAACGTCGCCGCTCCACGGGGTCGCCCGCCCATCAGGCGACCCTTCGAAGAACGATCCCGGGAGCGACACCTGATGCCATTCAAGCGAATGACGATATTGTTCTTGTTCGCTTTTTTGGCGATTTCCTGTTCTTCCACATGGGCCGGCCCACTCGGCCAAGTGAATATTGGTGCGTGGGAAATGGACGCGCCCTCGGCCATTGCGAGCATCACAGACTCCTCGTCCGGCATGCTGCTTCCCGTTATCGACGACGCAGTGGCCGCCGTTTCGGCGCCCTCTCGCGCGATGTCCGCCGGCCCCCGTATGCGCAAGTTGCTGGCCGATTTCGCCGTGACCTTGCGCGATATCCGCTATCGCCGCGGCGGCCACGAGCCGTCGACCGGCTTTGATTGCAGCGGATTCGTGCGTTATGTGTTCGAGCACAGCGTGGGCGCCGCGTTGCCCTCCGGCTCGGCCAGCCAATTCCACATCGGCGCGACGGTCGATCGCACTGACATGAAGACCGGCGACCTGGTGTTCTTTCGCATCCATGGCAAGCGCGTCTCGCACGTCGGCATCTACCTCGACCACGGCCGCTTCATCCATTCTCCATCGAGCGGCAAGACGGTCAGCATCAACCGCCTTGACGAGGGCTACTGGGCCAAGCACTTCGTCGGCGCCAAACGGCCGAAAGTCCTTTCGTAACACAATTCGCTCACCCTGGATGTTTTTCCTGGCAGCAGCGCCAGCAGGCGCAAGGTTGTTCCCGCACGCACGGCATCGGCGGCGGCGCTTGCGGGGATATTGAGTCGCACCGCTGCCCTTTGGATCGCACCGTTCGCCCGCAGATCGGGGAGACTTCCAACGGAGCATCATGCGATGAGCAAGCGCCAACTCGGCCGTTCCGGCCTCGAAGTCCAACCGCTCGCACTCGGCGGCAACGTGTTCGGCTGGAGCATCGACGAGGCGACTTCGTTCGCCGTGCTCGATGCGTTCGTCGACGCGGGCCTGAACCTGATCGATACCGCCGATGCGTATTCGGCCTGGGTGCCCGGCCACCCAGGCGGTGAGTCGGAAACGATCATCGGCAACTGGTTCGCGAAGAGCGGCAAGCGCAACCAGGTTGTGATCGCGACCAAGGTCGCGAAGTGGGCGACCCACAAGGGACTCGCCCCGGCGACCATCCAGGCCGCGGCCGAGGACTCGTTGCGGCGGCTCAAGATCGACACCATCGATCTCTATTTCGCGCACGAAGACGATCCTTCCGTGCCGCTCGAGGACACGCTCGGTGCGTTCGCGCGCCTGATCGAACAAGGCAAGGTGCGCGCGATCGGCGCCTCGAACTACAGCGCCGCGCGTCTCGCCGAAGCGCTCGCAGCCAGCACAAGACGTGGTCTGCCACGCTATGAAGTTTTGCAGCCCGAATACAACCTCGTCGCGCGCAAGGACTACGAGGCCGAGCTGGAGCCGGTGATCCTCGAACACGGCATCGGCGTGGTCAGTTACTACGCACTCGCGAGCGGTTTCCTGACCGGCAAGTATCGCAGCGAGGCCGATCTCGGCAAGAGCGCCGCGCGCGCGCAGTCGGTCGGCAAATATATCAACGGCCACGGCCTGCGTGTACTCGCCGCACTCGATGATGTCGCCCGGCGGCTGGCGTCCACACCGGCACAGGTCGCGTTGGCGTGGCTGATGACGCGGCCTGGTATCACGGCGCCGATCGCGAGTGCGACCAGCGTCGCCCAGATCGAGGAACTCGCCAGCGCGACGAAACTGAAGTTGTCCGCGGACGACGTCGAGAAACTGGATCAGGCCAGCGCATGAGCGCATTCGGTGCGATGGAGCGTCGGGACTGAAGACGGCGTTTCCGGCTCGCTCGGCGGCGCATTCCCAAGAGGTTTCGTCATCGGAGATTGGTCGCACGTCTCAACGCGCAACGCGAAACGCGCAGCCAGCGCGCGTCCACAGAACAAGAGAATGCGTCATTGATACTGACCAGAGTGGTCGGAATCGGAGTTCCCCTTGCCTGGGCGATTATTGCCCATGAATTGCACGCGACCAAACTTCACCGCCGCGACCGCGGCGTATCATCGCCAACCCGCATTACGGAATCCGCCATGTCTCTCGCTCCCACCACCCGCGCCCGCATCGAGACGCTGCTCGCCAGCCACCGCGTCGTCCTTTTCATGAAGGGTTCGCGCAACGCGCCGCAGTGTGGTTTTTCCGCGGCGGCGACCGATCGCCTGAACTCGCTGCTCGACGACTACGCGACGGTGGACGTGCTCGCCGATGAGGAGATCCGCTCGGGCATCAAGGAATTCGGCAACTGGCCGACGATCCCGCAGTTGTACATCGACGGCGAACTGGTCGGCGGCGCGGACATCGTGCAATCAATGTACGACTCCGGCGAACTGCACCGCGCGCTCGGCGTCGCCGAACCCGACCGCACGCCGCCCACGGTCACGATCTCCGATGCCGCAGTCGCCGCGATCAAACCCGCGCTCGCGGACGCCGGCGAGATGAAGCTGTTCCTCGTCGTCAACGGCAACTTCCAGCCGCAATTCCAGTTGTGCGAAGCGGGTGCCAACGACATCGTCGTCGACGCGAACGGGCTCGAAATTCATTTCGATGTCGCCAGCGCAGCGCGCGCGCGCGGCGCCACCATCGACTGGACAACGACGCCGCACGGCGCAGGCCTCGCGATCTTTCTGCCCGCCGCGCCACCGATGGTGAAATCACTCGATGTGCACGCGCTGAAGCGTCACCTCGAGAGCGGCGATATCACGGTCATCGACGTACGCCCCGCGCGCGACCGGAAACTCGCGCCCTTCGCGGGCGCCGACGTGCTCGAGCCCGACTCCCACGCGCGCCTGACCGCGCTGCCGAAAGACACCCCGCTCGCATTTCTCTGTCACCACGGCAATTCCAGCCGCAGCGCGGCCGAACATTTCCACGATCACGGCTTCCGCGACGTCCACAACGTCGAGGGTGGCATCGATGCCTGGGCGACGGAGGTCGATCCCTCGGTGCCGCGCTACTGACAAGCGCCGGATTCAATTCAACAGATCGGCGCTCACGTGGCAGGCCGACGCGGCACGGCCGAAAGGCCGCTCAGGGAGAATAAATGAACCTGACCCCTTTTGTTTCCTCTGATGCGCTACCTGAAAAGGACCAAGAAGGCGCTGGGAAGAATTAGCGCGAGTGCGACCACGATGAGGATCAGTCTTGCTCGCAGGGTTGGATTGACTGCGGCAGTTACAGTGCCCACAAGGAAACCGACCATGTTGACAGTTGCGGGGCATTGACTGTCCCTCCGCGGATCCAACTTGAGAACTACAGGACAAGAGCAGCGGCGGCGAGTATTGCCGCGACATCGAACATGAAGCGCGTTGTGCGTGGGTGAATGTGCATGAGATTCCCAATGTGCGCGGGGGCCTAACGCTCCCGCTCAGCTGCCCGGCCCGCCTCAGTAGGCGATAAACTCCCAGACAGCGACATGGCGGGCCGGGTCAGCTGCAGCGGATGGTTAGGCCCGCCCGCCCAACCGAGGGAACTCAACCTGGGCGGTCCTGCGGAGATCAGCCCGACGCCCAGTCGACTCTCTATTCCGTCGTTTTGCCGTCGAAGTNNCCCTCCTCCACGCGAAAGAACTGGTCGAGCTTGTGGACTTCCGCCCCTATCTCTTCCTTGGGCTTTAACGCCATCACGACGAGCTGGCAGTGTTTTGCCGTGTAAAGCACTCGGCGAAACTCGTCATTCTTGACGGCGAGACCCTCGATGTCTTGCACAAAGCCTTTCATAACGACTCCTCTTTCGTCTTGCCCCACGGGGGCGTTCGCTGCCATTCAGAACAGGCACACTCTTTTCCGGCCGGTTCCATAAAGCGTTCCTCCGACGCATAACTACAAGTAGACCCCGGATCCGGGGCGATAAGTCTTATCGTGCGCGAGTTGAGGAGCGCCGGTCAAGGTGAAATTCCTACAGCAGAACACGAACATATCCGACTGCGCCGCGTGTGCAGCTGGTGCAGTCTTGGTGCGCTATCCGACGAAAGTGTGCCCATATGACTTATCACCCCGATTCTGCGGCGATAACGCGTCCGATCGACACCCCGGCGCCGTCCCGCCTGTTCGACGGAGTTCACCGGCGTCTGCGGCTCAAACACTACAGCCTCAGCACCGAGCGCATCTATCTGCAGTGGATGCGTCGGTTCATCCTGGCGAACGGCAAGCGCCATCCTCGCGACAAGCGCCATCCTCGCGACATGGGTGGCCCGCAAGTCGAACGCTTTCTTTCGACGCGCGCGGCGGCAGGGAAGGTGGCGGCCAGCACCCAGAATCAGGCGCTGTCCGCGCTGTTGTTTCTGTACCGCGAGGTGCTCGGGATCGATCTGCCGTGGATGGAGAACATCGTCCGCACAAAGCGGCCGCGGCACGTGCCGACCGTGCTGTCGCAGGAAGAGGTGCGCCGGCTGCTGGCCTCGATGGAGGGCCGACAATGTTGCCTGCAGCCTGCTCTACGGCACCGGCATGCGTCTGATGGAGTGTCTGCGTCTGCGCGTCAAAGACATCGACTTCGGCAGGGCGGAAATCACGGTGCGCGATGGCAAGGGCGGCAAGGACAGGCGCACCATGCTGCCGCGATGCTGGTCGAACCCCTGCAGCGCGAGGTCGAGCGTGCGCGGGTGCTGCACAAGCAGGATCTCGGCGCGGGATTCGGCGAAGCCTGGTTGCCTCACCATCCCCACCCAACCCTTCCCTTGAAGGGGAGGGCTTGCAACGGTTACTTCAGGTTGGTCTCGAACAGCTTGGAGAATAAATGAATCTGACCCCTTTTGCTCCCGGGGTAGAACCTGCGCCCGTGGCCAGCCCATCACCCCAATCCCGCTGCCTGGGCGGCGTATCCTGCGAGCGCACCTGCCAAACCCGGCTCCAGAATGCGAAAAACGGTGCTTGCCAAACCAGATCACGGTAAGATGCTTGAGTTGAGAGGGTTGAATTTCCTATCCGTAATGAGGAAGTGTGATGTTGAAAGGTGTGGTTTCGGGAGTCGCATTAACGCTTGCCGTTGCCCTGATCGGCGCTTACTCTCTGGTGCGAAGTGGCCTTATTCCGGCCAATGCCGATGCAAAACCCGGTCGGCTGGAAACCTGGATGGCCCGTACTTCGCTAAGGGCGACACTGCGTCGCGACGCCCCAAAGGGCCAAAATCCGGTGGCACTGACCGAGCAGAATCTCCTCAATGGAATTGATCTTTTCGCGCAGAACTGCGCGGTTTGCCACGGTTCCGCGAAGGGGGCTGCGTCGTCATCACCGATAGCGAAAGGCCTTTATCAAGAGCCACCGCAATTGGCGACCGATGGGGTTGAGGACGATCCGGAAGGTGTTTCGTTCTGGAAGATCAAGCATGGTATTCGTCTGACGGGCATGCCTTCGTTCGGGGACTCCCTCAGCGACCGGCAGATCTGGACGCTTGCGCTTTTCCTGAAGCACATGGACAAACTGCCACCCGAGGTACAGCAGACTTGGCAGAACGTCCAGAATTGGCCAGTGACATCCGTGAACCAGACGGGTCAGAAATAGTCTATTCGACGCCTAATGCGCAGTTATCGATGCGAAGATCCTCAAGGCGGAAGATCTTCTGCTGGTTTTTCAGAGCTTGATACGATTGCGTCGTTGGCCGCCGTCATGTTGCCACCCATTGCGAGCGCGGCTTTTTGCATATCTGCGGACGCCTGCGATAAACTTGCGCGGAAATCATCAACCGAACCGGCAGACGCGCCCATGCCAGACTACGTGACGTGGCCGCGACATCCATCGACGACGTGAAGCCACCCACATCAGCGCTGACTTTGATCGATAGATTGTCGAGTACTATTGTGTTTGCCCAATAAAAAAGCCGCCGTAGTTTTCTAGGGTGGCTTGATTAAAATTGATCTTCTATTTATTTCGTTCGTCTATGCTTTTTTGTGTGGCATCACCAATGGCGATGTGGCGTGCCTGATCCTCGGCCGCCAGATCCGTCAAGAGGATAATCGTGATTTGCTTATGCGTTTCGTCAGCAGGCGGGATCACGATCTTCTTGACGGCCTCGGCCCGGGCCCCAAGTCTTTTTATGATCTCCGTGACTTGGCCCGCCCCAACGGTCTTACCCGCTTTGTCGAACTTAACCAGGATAGCGGTCACTTGAGAAAAAAGGGGTCAGAGAATATTATTGTTTCAAACAGAAATGTTCTCTGACCCCTTTTGCCCAGCGACACGCGCCGTGGCACGGAAGGTGACCGGATGATCCCCTCCCCCTCACGCCGGGTTGCCCGTGAAGTTCAAGACCATCATCGAGCCGTTTCGCATCAAGACGGTCGAGCCGATCCGCCAGACCACCGACGCGCAGCGGGCGGCGGCGATCCGCGCGGCGCACTACAACGTCTTCCAGCTCGACGCCGAGGATGTACTCATCGACCTCCTCACCGACTCGGGAACGGGGGCGATGTCAGTGTACCAATGGGCCGGCATGATGAAGGGCGACGAGTCCTACGCCGGCGGCCGCTCCTTTCATGCCTTCGTCAGGTCGGTGAAGGAGATCACCGGGTTCCAGCACGTGATCCCCACGCACCAGGGGCGCGCCGCCGAGCACATCCTCGCGAGTGCGATGCTCAAGCCCGGGTCGATCGTCCCCAACAACACGCATTTCGACACCACGCGGGCGAACGTCGAGCACCGGGGCGCGGTGGCCCTCAACCTGCCGATCGCGGAAGGGCGCGAGCCGCAGACCATCCACCCCTTCAAGGGAAACATGGACGTCGCCGCGCTCGAGCGGGTGTTGCGCGATAACGCCGGCAACGTGCCGCTGGTGATGACCACCGTCACCAACAACTCCGAGGGCGGGCAGCCGGTGAGCATGGAGAACATCCGCCGCACCTCGGCCCTCTGCCGCACGCACCGCGTGCCCTTCTTCATCGACGCCTGTCGCTTCGCCGAGAACGCCTGGTTCATCAAGACCCGGGAGCGCGGGTACGCCGATAAGTCGCCGCTGGAGATCGCACAGGAGATGTTCGGCCTCGCCGACGGCTGCACGATGAGCGCGAAGAAGGACGGGATGGCGAACATCGGCGGATTTCTCGCGATGAACGACGACGCCCTCGCCCTCACCTGCCGCAACTCCCTGATCCTCACCGAAGGATTCCCCACCTACGGCGGGCTCGCCGGCTACGACCTCGAGGCAATCGCGGTCGGGCTGTATGAGGCACTCGATCCCGACTACCTGCAGTACCGCATCCGCTCGGTGGAGTACCTCGCCGAGAAGATGATCGCCGCCGGGATTCCCATCGTGCGCCCCGCGGGTGGCCATGCGCTCTACCTCGACGCCAGGAGTTGGCTCCCGCACATCCCGCCGCACCAGTACCCAGGGTGGGCGCTCTCCGTCGCGCTGTACGTCGAGGGGGGCATCCGCGCGTGCGAGATCGGCTCGGTGATGTTCGGGCAGCAGCCCGACGGCAGCGAGCGCGCCGCCGACCTGGAGCTCGTGCGTCTCGCCTTTCCGCGCCGCGTCTATACGCAGAGCCACATGGATTACGTGGCCGAGGTGCTGCTGCATGTGAACACCATCACGAAGGACATTCGCGGCGTGCGGATCGTGGAGCAGCCGGCGGTGCTCAGGCACTTCACCGCGAAGTTCGAACCCCTGTCCCGCTAGCCGCGGGCAGCCGCAACCCTAGAGGACAACCAAAGTGACGCACCATCGCAGCTGGGCCGAACCCTGGAAGATCAAGGTCGTCGAGCCGATCCGGATGACCACCGCCGCCGACCGACTCGGGGGTGCGCGCGATGGAGCGCGGCGCCGTGTCGGCGGGCCGCGACCCGAAGACCGGCGAGAACCGGTATCCGGCCCTCGAGCTCGTGCGCCTCACGATCCCGCGTCGCGTGTACACGCAGGCGCACATGGACGTGGTGAGCGAGAGCGTGGCCGAGGTATTCGCGCAGCGTGAGCAGGTACTCGGACTGCGCTTCACGTACGAGCCGGAACTGCTGCGGTTCTTCCAGGCGCGCTTCGAGTTGGTACGGGCGCCGTCGGAAACCGGCGGCGCCGGTGCGGGTGGAATCGCGCTTGCGCACCAGCTCCAGGGCCGGCAAGCATTGGGGTAGCGCTGGGCAGGCGTCACCTCAGCGAGGACCCGATGGCCATCGACATTCCACCGACCGACTCTTTCGACTGGGCGCTCCTATGGTTACCTCCGATCGATGTACCTCCGGGACCATGCGGCCAGACCCGGGAAACTTGCGTGCCTGCGCAATCCGCTACACGCAGAAATATTCTCTGACCCCCTTTCCCAGTCGGACGATGCGCCACCATTCGGCCACGCGGCAGGCCGACGCGGCACGGCCGAAAGGCCGCTCAGGGAGAATAAATGAACCTGCCCCCTTTTGTCCGTGATCGCCAACATCCGCAGGGCGTTGCTGGAAGGCCCGCGCAAGGCGCAGTCGGAAGCCGTCTGAGCGCACCGCATCGCGCGGTCAGCCGATCGCGCCGCTGGAATGCAAGCGGCCGGAGAAGCCCGGCCGCTGCTTTTGCCTGAATCCGCGATTCTTGCGGATGACTGCGCTATCCGCGCCCGGATCGAGTCACTTGTTCGACATCGCTGCGGGCGGTGTGATGTGGGTGCCTTGCGTGGAAACGACCTGCCATTGGCCGTTGTGCTTCACGAACACATCGGTCCAGCGGTACTGGCCACTGATGTCCTTGCCGTTGTAGGTGCCATGGTCCGTGCTGCGATAGGTCACGACCGCGGCGTTTCCATACTGCTGTACCTT
Organism: Rhodanobacteraceae bacterium; assembly: GCA_003142815.1. Lineage (GTDB taxonomy): Bacteria > Pseudomonadota > Gammaproteobacteria > Xanthomonadales > Rhodanobacteraceae > Dokdonella_A. The sequence continues at coordinate 76,991 of PLNP01000044.1, read as the reverse complement.
TATGTCGTCGTTCTGTGAAGACGCCATCTTCAACGCGCCATTTTTGAAGTCCGCCATCCACTCCGCCTTGGTCTGCGTGCTGCCATCAGGCGCGGTAAACATGAAAGTGCCCGCCAGGGAATGATCCCACCCCGAAGCATCGCCTTTCACCAAGGCATCCACCATGCTCTGCTCCATCTTCATCAATGTCTGTTCGACAAGCACTTAGCGAAACTGCGGCGGCTGGGCACCGGAGCGTAGCGCTGCTGATGCTGCTCATCCATCGGCAGTATCTGATTCATGTCGCTGCTCGCGTTGATGAGCTCCACGCCCGTGATGATCAGGGTCTGGGTGTCCACCGCCAGTTGCGCATTGAAAGTCGGGCGGAAGCCGCCGTCGGCCATCTTCATCACACGCGCCACGTGATCGCTGGTGCTCACGCGCGGCTCCTTGGGCTTCTTGGGTTCCTGGAAGTCTTTGGAGGGTTCCTCGGCGGTTTGCTCACGCGCGGGCTGATCGTCCAGGGCCATCTCGGTTCGGGCTGTCTCGTCTTGGGCGGTGTCGGCCCCTCCGGTTCCCAGGGCGACAGCAAGCGCGTCGTCAGCCACAGCACGATAAACGGACAGGTGAAAATAAAGGCGACAACCAACAAGCCATCCTGCCCGAATACTTCGGGATAGTAGGTCAGTAAACCCTTCATGGTCTTGGACAGCTCTTGTCCGCCAATCACCACGTTCCAACGCATCGCCAGCACCGCGACCATCATCGCCAATCCGGAAACCGTCAGCCAAGTGACGAGACTCTTGCCCTTGGTCTTAAATACGATCAGCGCCGTCAAAATCGCCAGCACGCCAATAGAACCGCCCCATTGAATCAGCATACTGAACCAGATCGGGCCTTGAATCAATCGCCGCACCATGTCGATGCCTTCAAGTCCTTTGTAAAACATTTCCAGCAATTCCAGCACTTCCATCACCAGCACCACGAGCAAAAAGGCCCACATTGTTCGCGCCAAACCTTTCATGCAATCATCATCCACCTGTACTTTGCGGAATTTGGAATACGCTACATACAGCACAATCAGCAGCCCAATCCCCGAAACGATTGCAGACAATAGGAAGATGACGGGCATCAAATCCGATGACCACCATTCGCGCGCTTTGACCGAACCGAATAAGAAACCAACATAACCGTGCAGGCCGCCCGCAGCAGGAATACCGATCATGGCGAGCAAGAACGCAAATTTATGGTCGATGGCGAGCGAGCGCGGCGATACATCATCCGAACCCAAGGTAATCACACGATAGACTGTGCGGAGCAGACCGCTCGTCGTCTTCGACAGTGCGACGATGTCGGCACGGAATGCGAACCAGATTTCCAGCAGCAACAGGCAAATGTAAAAGCCAGCGACATAACTGAACGCCGCCATCGCCGAAGTCCAGTGCGGAGTCAACACCGCATTGAAAGCACGCTGCGGATTCCCCAAGTGGAACAACAGCGGCACCGGCACGAAGAACATGAAACTAACCGCCGTCAGCAGCGCGAAACGCGCCACCGGCCTGAATTGTGCCATGCCGAACACATGATATAGGCTGGATACAATGAACGCACCCGCGACCAGACCGGTAATGTAGGGGTAAATGACGATGAGTACGCCCCATGGGATATCGGTTTCGTTGGGGTAGACGTAACCGACATATGGGGCTGCATGTGCCAGGGTGCCTATCATTTAAGAGACCTCCTTATCTATTCCGACGTAAAACACGTTGGGCGCATTGCCGGTTTCCGGCTTCAGCACTTCCACACGATTATTGCGAATAAACAAACTGATCGGGCTTTGTGGATCATTGCGGTCGCCGAAAACTCGCGCTTCGACCGGGCACACCTCAACGCACGCCGGTAGTAGGCCCTTGGTGATACGGTGGTAACACCAAGTGCATTTGTCGGTCACCCCCAGGACATGATTGAATTCGCGCACGCCGTAAGGGCAGGCCTGCACGCAGTATTCGCAGCCGATACAATACGAGTGGTCGATCAACACCACGCCGTCTTTGGTTTGGTAGGTAGCACCGGTCGGACACACTTCAACACACGACGGATGAGTGCAATGGTTGCACAGCTTGGGCACGAAGAACGCCTTTTCAACCCTGGCATCTTTGTAGCGGTTGTCGAAACGGAATTCTTTTTCCGAGCCGGAAGCAGCGATATTTTGCGGATCGTCTTGGCTGTCTATGTGGGGCTTGTCTTCGCCTTCCAGATATACATAACGCTCTACCCAAGTGCGAAAATGGTGCGCATCTTGCGCCACACCGTTTTCCGCCTTACACGCTTCGACGCAACGCAAACAGCCGATGCAGCGCGTGGCGTCGACGCCGAATGCCCATTTGTGCTTGTTCCAATCATAATCGGGAATCTTGGGCGGCGGATCAGTGGCCGGCTCGGCGACTTGCCCCTTCGCGATCAGGTTGCCTGCGCTGACCAATGCTCCGGCACAGGTGGCGCTTATACCAAATATACGTAAGAAACTACGCCGTGATAAATCGCTCGCGTCCTCTCCAACGTTCGTATCCTGGTTACTCATTTTTTCCTCGCTTGGTAACACAATCACTTGCAACTCGCACTGGCGTAATAGGCTGTCAGGTTGTCAACATCCAAAGCACTAAGCGTCTTTGCCACACTCGTCATCACAGGGTGGTTGCGGTTACCGTTCTGGAACGACTTGAGCGTGTTGGACAGATAATCGGCATTTTGACCGGCTAGATTAGGCCATGCCGGATTGTCGCTGATTCCGGATGCACCGTGACACAAAGCGCAACTTGTCGCTTTGGTTTTACCCAAGTCGATTTTGGCTTTGTCTCCCCCGGATGTCTTGCAATTGGCTTGGGCAAAATAGGCCGCCACGTTCTGCATATCGGTGTCGCTCAAGCCCGCCACCATGGCGCTCATCATGGCGTTGGTGCGGGTTCCTGATTTGAATGCCTTAAGTGAATTGATCAAATAACCTGCATGTTGTCCGGCCAGGTTCGGCCATGCCGGATTGACGCTCGCACCTGCGACGCCATGACAGGCACCGCAAGCAGCCGCTGCAGCTTTGCCTGCAATTGTATCTCCGCGTGGTGGTTGCAGCATGGCGGCAAAATTGATTTTGGGCGAATGAGGATTGTGGCAAGCGATGCATTGCTCAGTTCCAGCATGGGCGGCAATCACAACTTGGCGTTGTACCAACGGCCGGCCGGGCATTGCTTCGTGGCACTGCACGCATTTTGTCATGTCTTTGGGAACCGGTAGCTTACCATCCGGCGAAGGTTGCTCTTGCGAAGGCGGGGCTATCCCTTCGGCTATGGCTATCCGGTCGTCAAAATGGAGGGGAGCCGGTAGGTTCGACGGATGTTGCCCCACCGGACCGTGGCAGACTTCACACTTGACGTGTTTTCCGATGCCGGGACTATTGTGAGGGCTGTTCGACCATTCTGCATACTGCTTGGTGTGGCATGATTTGCAATACTCATTGCCGCGGAACCTCGGCACGTCACTGGCGATTTCTGCCACCGAGTTGCCCCGGTAATTACCATACATGTAGTACGATTTGTCGGTAAAGAATTTCTTTGCTGCAATAGCAGCAACCGCAAGAACCGCAACCAAGATCAACAAACGGGCTATGTGCTTGGGCATACAATCTTTCCTTTTTTTTGTTTTTGACGTAGCTGTTCAGCACGCCGAGAAAGCCGATCTATTCCTGGTCCCTGATTTGCGCCATATCTCAGCCAACGTCGCGATCTATGAGACGTTGAGCCGGCGTGGTGAGTCTCCACGCAACCACGGGAGACGTGATCATGGCGATGAATCGTGTGCAGTTCCAACCCGGTCTGTCCCCCGGGGACTTCCTGCGGTCGTCGTTGCCGGCCTTCTTGAAGCAATACGGCACGCAAGCGGCTTGCGCGCGAGCGTTGCACCGGGCGCGCGAACGCAACACGCACTACCAACGGAAAACTCGATGACTAGCGATCGCCTGAAAGCTCAAGGCAAGACCATTAGCTGCGTGGAGTTGACGGGAAGTCTCTTACGGACTAGTTAGGCCAACGACCATAGATGCGTCACGCGCACCCTGGACACTCGCCCGGTAATGGTGAGTATGCGACACAACTGGGCGCGGTTGCGAGTAGGGCCGGATGGCTGGTGGACACGGACTGGAAGCGAAGCGGAAGAACCTTGCCGGAAAAGGTTTGCACGGAAGTGCTGATGTGCCAACTCGATGCGTTTCGCCGCGCCAAGTGAGCGCACAAACTACGAAGCGAATCACCGGGCCTAACGCCTATTCGGTTACGAAATGAAGCCTATCCCGGCAGCCTAACCCGGTTTTTTGGGGTTTGGCAGTCGGACATTTCCTACACGTACCAACAGCTTTCGCCGATCGCGCCGCCTATTCCCGCAGCCTAATCTTGCAGCTTTCCTCAAGCGCGGTGGCGGCGATGGCAATGCGATCCTCTCACTTGAAACCGACGCCGGCAAGCGCGGTGGCTCCCGGTGCGCGACCGCGCCTGCTGGATGAGTTGCGCGCGCGGGTGCGGCGGCTCGGGTTGGCGTTGCGCACCGAGGAGGCGTACGCGGGCTGGGTGCGGCGCTTCATCCTCGCCAACGGCAAGCGACATCCGCGCGACATGGGCGCGCGCGCGGTGGAGGCGTTTCTGACTGATCTGGCGACCCGCGGCAGGGTCGCGGCGTCAACCCAGAACCAGGCGCTGTCCGCGTTGTTGTTCCTGTACCGCGAGGTGCTCGGCCAGGAATTGCCGTGGCTGGACAATATCCGGCGCGCGAAAAAGCCGGAGCGGGTGCCGACCGTGTTGACGCGCGATGAAGTGACCGCGTTGCTGGCGCAGATGAGCGGCGTCACCTGGCTGATGGCGGGCCTGTTGTACGGCGCCGGTTTGCGCTTGATGGAGTGCATGCGGCTGCGCGTGCAGGACATCGACTTCGTGCGCCGCGAGATCACGGTGCGCCACGGCAAGGGCGGCAAGGATCGGCGCACGATGTTGCCGGCGATGGTCGCCGATGCGTTGCAGGGTCAACTGGCGGAAGCACGGCGCTTGCACGAACGTGATCTCGCGACCGGGTTCGGCGAGGTGTGGTTGCCGCACGCGCTCGATCGCAAGTATGTGCATGCGGTGCGCGAGTGGGCGTGGCAATACGTGTTTCCGGCGAGCGTGCGCAGCATCGATCCGCGCGATGGCATCGTGCGACGACATCACCTGGATGAGACGGTGTTGCAGCGCGCGGTGAAGAATGCGGTGCGGCGTACCGGGATCGCCAAGCCCGCCACCTGCCATACGTTGCGACACAGTTTCGCGACGCACCTGCTGGAGTCGGGACAGGATATCCGCACCGTGCAGGAGTTGCTGGGGCATGCGGACGTCAGCACCACGATGATTTACACGCATGTCCTCAATCGCGTCGGGCATAGGGTGTTGAGTCCGCTGGATCGGTGCTCGGCTATCCGGGCGGATCGACGCAGGTGCACGCAATCCGTGCGCACAGACGTGACATACTAAATAAAGCATAGGTACAATACAGCATGTGGCGCATCGAGGAGCATCGCCAGGTCGACAGGATTCTGTCCCGTTCGGTTCCAGAGGAGATCCTGAAGCGCTACGAGAAGTGGAAGGACATTGCCGGAATCTCGGGCCCGCAGGGACTGCGGGCAATCAAGGGCTTCCACGACGAGGCACTTGCCGGGGAGTGGCGTGGACACCGCTCATCCCGGCTCGGGTTGCAATGGCGGGTCATCTATCGAGTCGTTTCCGATGTCCTGCTGGTGCAGGTCATTCACGTGATGCCGCATGACTACCGCAGGCCATGACATGAAACAGTTCCGTACCGCCCGGAAAAGAATCGAAGTCTCCGTCGGAGAGTCGGTGAGAATCATCCGCGAGCTGCAGGAGCTCAGCCAGAACCAGCTCGCGGAGCGGACGGGAATTCCACAAGCCACGATCTCGGCTATCGAGAATGGCCGGGTCAATCTCGGCGTCGAGCGCGCAAAGGTACTGGCGCGGGCGCTGCAGTGTCACCCGGCGGTGCTGGTGTTTCCGGGCTGGGAAATTCCGCTGGGCGCGGCTGCGTAGTCGAGCGCAGGCAGACAGGTACAACCGGGTTGAACCACGACGAAACGCATCGCGGCTTGCGCCGCTCCCACCCAGCGAAAAGCCAAGCCGCTTCGGGGAGCCGGGGAGCGCGATACCCCGCGCCTGGTAGGAGCACCAAAAGTGGTGTAAACGCCGGAAGGCGCGATGCCTTTCGTCGCACATGCCGGAGAACATCGCGGCTTCCGCCGCTTGTGCCCTTTAGGGTGCTCCTACGAGAAGCCGGCTCGCACCAAAACCAGACAGTTGCGCGCGGCGCGCTTACTTCAGGTTCGCCTCGAACAGTTTGTAGATGCGCTTGTATTCGTCGAGCCACGAATCGGCGTGCACGAAACCGTGGCGCTCCATCGGATACGCGGCCACCTCGTAGTTGTCCTTGTGCAGTTCTATCAATTTCTGGTGCAGCCGCACCGAATCCTCGAACAGCACGTTATTGTCGATCATGCCGTGGCAGATCAGCAGCGCGCCCTTGAGGCCATCGGCAAACTCGATCGGTGAGGAACGCTCGTAGGCGATCGGATCGATCTGCGGATCGTTAAGGATGTTCGAGGTGTACTCGTGGTTGTACTGAGTCCAGTCGGTGACCGGGCGCAGCGCGGCGCCGGCCTTGAACACGTCGGGCGCGCGGAACATCGCGATCAGGGTCATGAAGCCACCGTACGAACCGCCGTACAGGCCGACGCGCTGCGGATCGACCGATTGCGTTTTCTGGAGCCAGTGCACGCCGTCGATCAGGTCCTCGAGCTCGGGATGGCCCATGTCGCGGTAGATCGCGGTGCGCCAGTCGCGGCCGTAGCCTTCGCTGGCGCGATAATCCATGTCGAGCACGACATAGCCGTGTTCGGTCAGCAGGTTGTGGAACATCTGCTCGCGGAAGTAGTACGGCCAGCCGCTGTGCACGTTCTGCGTGTAGCCAGCACCGTGCACGAACAGCACGGCCGGGTATTTCCTCGATGGATCGAAATCCTTCGGCTTGTAGAACTTCGCGTAAATCGGCTGCTTCGTATGCGACGACGGCACCTCGACGATGTCGAGCGCCGGCCATAGCAGGGCCTTGTATTCGGGCGTGCGCGTGTCGGTGAGGTCGCGCGGCGCGGCGCCGCTTGCCGCGCCGACCACCGCGAGTTGGGTTGGCACGTACGAACTCGAATGCAACACCGCGAGCTGCCTGCCGTCCGGCGACAGCGCGAAGCTCTCCATCCCTTTCAGCGACGTCACGCGTTCGAGCGTGCCGCCGTCGGTCGCGACCCGGTACACATCGTAGGAATACGGCGCTTGCACGTTCGCGCGCAGGTAGAACCACTTGCCATCCGGCGACAGTACCGGATGCGATACCTCGAACTTCCCGCGGGTCAGCGCGTTCGCGTTGCCGCCCGGCGTCTTCGCGTAGAGCTGCGCGTAGCCGGTTTCCTCCGACACGTACCAGAGCGTGCGGTTGTCCTTCGCCCAGCCGAATTCGTTGAAATTCCAGTTGATCCAGGCCGGATCGGTGAGGCGATGCTGATTGACCAGCTTGTGCGCGCCGAAATCGACCGTCGCGATCCAGCGGTCCTTGTTGTCGATCGCGCGGATCTGGATCGCCAGCGACGTGCCGTCCTCGCTCCACGCGATACCACCGCCACCGCCGTCCTCGGCCTTGGAGATGATGCGCACGGCACGCGTCTTCGGCTTGTCGTCCTTCTTGCCATCCTTCTTCTTGTCCGCGGAATTGTCGTCCTTGTTGTCGGATTTCGTATCGATGCCGCGCTCGCGCTTGAGCTTTTCATTCTCCTCGCGCACCGTCTTCAACGGGTCGCCATGAATGCCGGGAAGATCCTCCACGCCCAGCTTGTGCTGCTCGTGCCCGGCCAGATCGAGCAGCAGCAGCGACTGCGGTGCCGGATCGTTGCGGCCGACGCGGGTGCGCTCGTCCTCCTGTTCCTCGTAACCCGATTCGGTGACGAAGCGCTGCAGCTTGCCGCGCTGGCCGGCGTCGTAGCCTTTCGGCGAGGTCACGACAAGCAGCGCACGACCGTTCGGCGACAGCGCAGTGCCTTCGATCTTCACGTCGTCGCCGATGTAGAACGGCAGCGGCGCGCGCGTCGCATCACCCTTCGCGAACTCGTCGGCGTGCTGCTTCTGCGCGTCGCGGTCGGCCTTGATCTTGCGCAGCGTCGAGAAATAGCGCAGCTGCTGCTGGCCGAGATCGTCCGGCTTCTTCGCGTCCGGGTCCTTCTCGGCCTTGACGATTGCCGCAGCCGAACTGACGCCACCGACGATGTCGTAGACGAACCACTCGCTGCCGCTGCGATAGTGCAGCGCGCGGCCATCCGCGGAAAACTGCGGCGAGGTTTCCGGCTGCGGCGTGCGCGTGACCTGGATCAGGCGACCGTTGGCGACCTCGCGGATGAACACATCGCCATTGCGCACGAACGCGGCGCGCGCATGCGTGCGGTCGAACACCGCGTCGGCACCGTCCGCATTGGCCATCGCCTGCGGGTCGACGATCGTGTCCTTGCCATCGGCGAGGTCGACGCGATGCAGGTCGCGGATCGACGAACCCTTCTGCTTGACGTCGTAATAGAGGCTGTGCCCATCGACACTCCAGTACGCACGCTCGACCGGCGCCCCGATCCAGTCCGGATCGGCCATCGCCTGTTCGATCGTGACCGCGCGCGCAGGCGCGGCGAGAAAGGTAAGCAGGGTGACGAGGCTGGCGACGAGCGCACGATGCATGCGATGGCTCCGGGATGGCGTGGCAAAGCACGCAGCATAACGGCTGCGACGATCCGGGCAATCTGCCAAAAGTCAGCGTAGCGCCAACCGGGCCTGCCGCGCGTGGCATCATGTCCGGATTCCCGACTGCCCGCTCCCGCCATGCCCCTGCCCTGCGTCGAAATCGAAACTGCGCCGAACCCGCGCCACAGCGTGATCTGGTTGCACGGCCTCGGCGCCGATGGCAATGACTTCGCGCCGATCGTGCCGGAACTGGTCGACCGCGCCTGGCCGGCGCTGCGCTTCGTGTTTCCGCATGCGCCGGTGCGGCCGGTCACGATCAACAACGGCATGGCGATGCGCGCGTGGTACGACATCCGCGGCACGCAGATCGCCGACAAGCAGGATGAGATCGGCATCCGCGAATCGATCGCTGCGCTCGATGAGCTGATTGCGCGCGAGGCCGAACGCGACGTGGCGTCCGAGCGCGTAATCGTCGCCGGATTCTCGCAGGGCGGCGCCATCGTACTCGCCGGTGGGGTGCGCCATGGGGCAACGCTTGGCGGCATCGTCGCACTGTCGACCTATCTGCCGCTCGCCGCGAAGACCAGTCTGGAACGCAGCACGGCAAGCGCGAGCGTGCCGATTTTTTTTGGACATGGCAGTGTCGATGCCATCATGCCGCAGGCGCTCGGCGAAGCCAGCCGCGATGCGCTCAAGGCATTTGGCTACGCGGTCGAGTGGCACAGCTATCCGATGGCACACCAGGTCTGCGCGCAGGAAATCGCCGATCTGCGAACGTGGATCGGCAAGCGCCTCGCCCCAATGAGCTGAGTCGCGCATCCTGCTAATGTAGGAGCGGCTTCAGCCGCGATGTTTTCATGTTTGGCATCGCAAGAGCATCGCGGCTGAAGCCGCTCCTACAGGGACCAGAATAGGGGGAAAGACCGGTGCAGCAACGCAGCACCACCACGACACCGAACTGGCTGCCGCAGTTCTGCAGCGCGCCGACGCTGTTTGCGGTGACGATCGTCGCCGAGCTGGTCGCACTGGTGATCGTGCTCGCGCCGGAGTCGCACCTGCGGCCGTGGCTGCCGCGGCTCGGCGTGGTCAGCGTCTATGTGCAATGGCTGGCGCTGCTCAACGCGGTTGTGTTGTGTTCGCTGCGCCGGCCGCTGGAACGTCTCGGCGCGCGCGCCGGTTTCGTCATTGCCTGGGTCGGGAGCCTGCTGGTGACCGCGCTCGCGAGCGCCGTGGTCTGCCAGATGGACCAGGCGCTCGGCCTCGGACTCAGCGTACCGGTGGGTTCCAGCCTGCGCTTCGTGCTGGGCAACACCGCTATCTGCGCACTGATCGCGGCCGCCTTGCTGCGTTATCTGTTTGTGCTCGAACAATGGCGCGAACGCGTGCGCGCCGCCTCGAAGGCACAAGTTGACGCGCTGCAGGCGCGCATCCGCCCGCACTTCCTGTTCAACAGCATGAACACGATCGCAAGCCTGATCCGCACCCGGCCGGCGGAAGCTGAACGCACGGTCGAGGATCTGGCAGACCTGTTCCGCGCCGCGCTCGGCGCGAACGACGCGCACGGCACGCTCGGTGAGGAACTCGATCTGATCGCGCGCTATCTGCAGATCGAACGCCTGCGGCTTGGCGACCGCCTCCGGGTCGACATGGACGTCGCCGAACTGCCGCGCGAGTTCGCGATGCCGCGCCTGCTGCTGCAGCCGCTGATCGAGAACGCGGTCTACCACGGCATCCAGCCGCGCGCGGATGGCGGCACGCTGGGCGTGCACGGGCGGCGCCTCGCGGACGGCGTCGAGATCGTGATCACCAATCCGTTGGCGGTGGACGCGCCGAGCAAACGCAACGGCGTCGCGCTCGCGAACGTGCGCGCGCGCATCGAGTACCATTTCGGTGCGCGCGGCGAGTTGCGCGTCCAATCGGGACCGGAGAATTTCACCGTGAATGTGCGTTTGCCGCGGACGCTGGTCGGATGAACGTGCTTGTCGTCGACGACGAACCGCTGGCGCGCGAACGCATGCTCGCGCTGCTCGCCGAAATCGATGGCGTGAAGGTCGTTGGCGAGGCCGGCAATGGTCGCGAGGCACTGGAGATGGCCGCGCGCCTGCGCCCGGATCTGGTCCTGCTCGACATCCGCATGCCGGTCATGGACGGCCTCGAAACCGCGCGCCATCTCGGCGCACTGGAAACGCCGCCCGCGGTGATCTTCTGCACCGCGTTGGAGGATCACGCGCTGGCCGCGTTCGAGGCGAACGCGGTCGATTACCTGGTCAAGCCGGTCCGCGGCGAACGTCTGCGCGCGGCGCTCGCGAAGGCGCGTCGATGGAGCGGCGATGAGACGCGCCACATCGAGCAGGCCGCTGCGCCCGGGCGCAAGCGCTCGCATCTGTGCGCGCGCGTGCGCGGCAACCTGGTGCTGGTGCCGATCGCCGACATCGACTACCTGCTGGCCGAGGACAAGTACGTCGTCGTGCACCACGCCAAGGGCGAAGTGTTGATCGAAGAGCCCCTGAAATCGCTCGAAGACGAATTCGAAGGCCGCTTCGTGCGTATCCACCGCAACTGTCTGGTCGCGCTCGCCAAGCTGTCCGGGCTGACGCGCGCGCCGGATGGCCGTCTGCTCGCCAATATCAATGGCGTGACCGACACCCTCGAAGTCAGCCGGCGCAACCTTCCGGCGTTACGCAAACTGGTCCGCACGTTATGAAGAAGTTGCGCATCGCCACGCGCCAAAGCGCGCTTGCGCTGTGGCAGGCCGAACACGTCGCCGCGCGTTTGCGCGCAGTGCACGCCGACCTCAACGTCGAACTGGTGCCGATGACCACGCGCGGCGATCAGATCATCGATCGTCCGCTCGCCGAAATCGGCGGCAAGGGCCTGTTCCTGAAGGAACTCGAAGTCGCGATGCTGGAACATCGCGCAGAAATCGCGGTGCATTCGTTCAAGGATGTGCCGATGCAACTGGAACCCGGCTTCGCGATCGGCGCCGTGCTCGAACGCGCCGACGCGGCCGATGCGTTCATCAGCAATGCATACGCGCGTTTCGACGAACTGCCGCGCGGCGCGCGCGTCGGCACCTCGTCGTTGCGGCGGCAGGCGCAATTGCGTGCGCTGCGGCCGGATCTGGAATTGCTCGATCTGCGCGGCAACGTGAACACGCGATTGGCGAAGCTCGACGCGTGCGATTACGACGCGATCATCCTTGCCTGCGCCGGCATCGAACGACTCGGACTGGGCTCCAGGATTACCGCGCGACTCACCGCACCGGATTGGCTGCCGGCCGTCGCGCAAGGCGCGATCGCGATCGAGTGCCGTGCTGGCGACACGGCCTCGCGCGAACGCGTGCAGGTGCTCGACGATGCGCACACACATCGTTGCGTCGCCGCCGAGCGCACCATGAACCTGCGCCTGCACGGCAGCTGCAACGTGCCGATTGCGGGTTATTGCGTGGAAATCGAAGCCGGACTCGCGCTGTGGGGTCTGGTCGGCGATGCGCGGAGCGGACGACTGATCCGGGCGTCGGCGCAGGGCGCGCTCGATGATCCGAAAACTCTTGGCGAGCGCGTCGCCGAACTCCTGCGCGAACAAGGAGCCGACGAGATGCTCCGCGCCCAGCCATAAGATGCCCAAGCCCTCCCCTTGAAGGGGAGGGAGCCCGGCATTGCTTCCCCGCGCTGCTCAAGCCCTCCCCTTAAAGGGGAGGATTGGGTGGATGGAGATGGTTGCCTCGCCGATCAGCGAACGAAGAATCAATCGCCGAAGTTGTAGACGAGGTTGGTCGTCACCAGCTGGTCGGTCCTCTTGATCCCGGGCGCCACGTCGGAATTGGTGCGCACCTGGTAACCCACCTTGAGCGCGAGCTTCTTGTTCATGTCGACCTGCAGGCCGGTATCGTTCTGGAAGAACGTGTTGTCGCTGCCCGCTTCCATCAGGAGCGTGTCGACGAACGAGGTGCTCTCGGTGAAGTTGTGCTTGTACGCCATCAGGCCGCGCGCGACGAGTTCGCTGTTCGAATCGAACTTGTTATGCACGGGCATGCCGTTGACGATGGCCGGACCCAAGGTATCGACCGGCTGGTAGGTCTTGTAGCCTGGGCCGATTTCGAGCGACAGCTCGTCGCTCGCATTCTTCAGCACCGTGTAGCCGTAGCCGATCGATGCGACCCACTGGTAGTTGAACGGCGAGAAATCGTCGTTCTCATAGCGCAGCGCGCCGACGATGTAGCTGCGTTCGTCGAGCTTGTAGCCCATCGACGCACCGGCTTCGTAGCGATTCGAGGTCAGGTTGTAGCTGGAGACGTTGACGATCTGCTGATTGGGCGGCTGGCCCACGACCGTCGCGATCTTGACCTCGCCCTTGCTGCGCAGCGCGGTCAGGTAGAACGTGTCCTTCCACTGATCGTCTTCCTTCTTGAACTGCAGCTTGGCGTTGAGGTTCTCGGACTTCGCATTGCCACGCGCTGCTGCGAAACCGGCTTCGCCAGAGCCGGACCAGCTGCCATCGTTATCGGCGAACGCGGTCAACGGAAGAATGGCGATCAGGGCGATCGGAAGCAGCATTTTTTTCATGGTCGCGGTCTTTCCTTTCTCGGGGGGATCGCACAAAAAAGCCGCGATGAGCGGCGTGCGAGCGGCGCGATGGTAAACCGATCCACTAAACACGGCGTGAACACGTGCAAGGCGCAATGTAAACAAGGGTTGCGCGGCTGCCGCGGCAGCGAATCAGCGCCCGTAATAGGCCATCACCGCGTGTTTGGCTTCGGCGAAGAACAGCCAGCGTTCGACGAAGATGCCGAGCATGCCAACGATCAGCATGAGCCAGGCGGCCGCCCAGCCGATCAGCCAGGTCAGCGGGAGTGTCGCAATGGGTGCGAGCAGGATCGTCCAGAACGCGATCGCGCGCAGTTTCGCGCTGTGCTTGCGCGCGAGCACGAAGCCCATCTCGTGGGTGAGATAGTTTTCCTCGGTGTGTGGCTGTTCGAAACTGCGAACGGTGCCCAAGCGATCGAGTCCTGTCGCAGCGCCGGCATGCGGCGCGTGCGCATCTGTGTCGAGATAACGCCAGTAGCGCCATTTGAGCCAGCCACACGCGGGCGCAGTGATAATTGCACTCACGAGCCAGACAACTTTTACAGCGTCTTCATACAGTGCGCCCCGAATCGGTAGCCAGTCGAGCGCAATCAGCCACAGCGAACCCGAGTACAGGCCGAGCAGCAGATACACCGGCAGGGTGTAGCGGTTATGCCAGGCGCGGATCGGCGGCAGCGAGGAATAGATGTGCGCAGTACAGAACACCGTAGCGATACAACACAGCACGAGCAGCAGGCCGAGCAGCCGCAAGTCGATGTGTGCATCCGGCCGCGCGAACAGCACGAACGCGATGACGGCAATCGGCAGATACGTCACCAGCGACGCGACGCCTTCGCGCGACAGCCATGAACTTCGCCACTGCGAGAACGCGCGCCACGCGCGCAGCGGCTTGCCGAGGTGTGCTACCGACGCGAGCAGGCCGACGGTCGTGAGCAGCACGCCGATCGCAAGGAAAACGGCGACCCTGATACGTGGATCATGGATGACCGGAACTATTGCAAGACGACCGAAATGAAAATCGTCGATGCCGACTGATTGATACGGCGTCAACGACACACCGCACGCAAGACCGAGGCCGAGCAAAAAGAACAACCCATACCCCGCGCCCGAAAGCACAGTGAAGAAAATGATCGAGAACGTCGGTCGCATCGTTGTCCGTTTCCCTCAGCGCGACAACGCGCGATCGAGCCAGCGCAGCGCGCCCGGCAACTTGTCTTGATCGAGTGTTGCCTCTCGCGGTTCGCGTGATTCCGGCTTTGCATCGCAACCATCGCGGCGCGGCCGTGGCGGCAGATAGCGGTTGACCGGTTTGTACTCGAACTCGGGCATCAACGCATAACCGCCGCGTTCGGCTACGAGTTGCGAGATCGCCGAATTCTCATCGCCGAGATCGCCGAAATGTCGCGCGCGGGTTGGGCACGCCATCACGCAGGCCGGCTGGCGGTCGGCCTCGTCGAGGGTTTCGTTATAGATGCGGTCGACGCACAACGTGCATTTCTGCATCGTGCCCTTCTGTTCGCTGAACTCGCGCGCGCCGTACGGGCAGGCCCACGAGCAGAGTTGGCAGCCGATGCATTGGTCCGCGTCGACCAGCACGATGCCGTCCTCGGCGCGCTTGTAGCTCGCGCCGGTCGGGCACACCGTCACGCAGGCCGGCGTTTCGCAGTGCAGGCACGAACGCGGGAAGTGCACGGTCAACTCGCGCGTCACGTCATCCGGCAGCGCCTGTTCGACTGAATAACTATGGACGCGGTTGAACCACACACCATGGGGTTCTGCGCCATACGGATCCTTGTCCGGCAGCGGCCCGAACTCGCCGCCGTCATTCCATTCCTTGCACGCGACCGCACAGGCATGGCAGCCGACGCAGATGTCGAGGTCGATGACGAGGCCGAGCTTTCTGGGCGACGGCGGCGGCAACGTGGTCATCGCCTAGCCCGTCTTGCGCAGCAGGAAGTAATTGGAGAGATGACCGATCTTCAACTCGGGTATTGCGTGCTCCAGTATCTCCAGCGGTTGCAGGCCGTGATGCGCGGCGATGCGCAATATGTCCTTCTGCGGCAGCACGTGCATTTCCATGTTGAGTTCGTCGCCGCGCTCGCGCAGGTAGTCGTCGACCGCGAAACGATAGTTTTCCTCGTAGGTCGGCACCTGAAAATACGCAGTGCCATCGGGTTTAAGCCGGGCGAACACACAATCGAGGATCGCCGCGATCACGGGCGGGGGATTGTGCTGGAGCACGATCGCCGAGAAGAACACGTCCGCCGCCGGCGCTTCGGCCAGATCGTCGATACGCTTCAACTGGCGCAGTTCGACGTTGTCGACGTGCTGCGCATCGAGATACTCTCGCGCCAGTTGCAGGTGGCCGGCCGACACGTCGAATCCGGTGACCTTCGCGCAGTGCTGCGCGAGCCGGCGCGTGATGCGCCCTACGCCGCAACCGAGCCCGATGCAGTGCGATTCCTTCGGCAAAGTGAGTCCGTTGCGCTCCAGCGTCGCCAAGAAACGCTGGATATCTTCCTCCGCGGTTGCGTAGAACAAGTCGCGGTTCGCCTCGATGCGATCGACGCGAAAGCCCTCGTTGGTCAGCACGGACCAGCGCGCATCGGTTTCGCCCATGTGGCTCCAGCTGCGGGCGATGTGATCGAGCAGTCGCTGCAAGCGTGCGGGGTCGTCCCACAGTCTCGATGTCGAGAGGGGCTTCGGTGCCGATCATGCTGGGCCGGGCGAAGCCACCAAGCTGGCGCTGGAACTCCGGGCTGCCGACGAAGCCGCGGCGCAATTCGCCGAGGCTCGCCGAAACCGCGAGATGGTGCCGGATCGCGTCCTCGCTTTTGGGCTCGCGATCGAGAAACAGCCGGTACGCCCAAACGCACGGTATCTGCATCGATGGAGCGGTCGGACACGGAGCGGCCGTTCATTGGATGTCTCTCGATTTCAGCGGGGAAAATGATAGCCGGGTCGTTGCAGGCGCATAAAACGGCGTTCGTGCGCGCGTGCCTGCAATAGCGTGATCATTGCAGCGGCCAGAAATATGGAATCAGGAACATCGACAACGTGCAGAACAACGCGATCAGCGGAATGCCAACCTTCATGAAGTCGGTGAAGCGATAGCCGCCGGCATAGTAGACCATCGTGTTCGTGGGATAACCGACCGGGGTCGCGAACGAGGTCGCGGCCGCGAATGCGACGGCCACCACGAACGGCTTCGGATCGGCGTGCATCGTATGCGCGACCGAGATCGCGATACCGACCATCAGCACGACCGACGGATTGTGGCCCATCAGCTCGGTCAACAACGCGGTCAGCAGATACACCATCAGCAGCGCCGCAAGCGGGCCATGCGTGCCGACCAGGTGCATGCCGGCGGCGACCAGGATCCCGGAAAGACCACTGTTCTCGATCGCGGTGCCGAGCGGCAGGATCGCGGCGAGCAGCACGATGATCTTCCAGTCGATGCCTTCGTAAATGTCCTTGCGACCGAAGCAGCCGGCGATCGCCATCGCGACCGCGCCGCCAATCGCAGCGACCGGAATCGGCAACCAGTGCAACCCCGACACGATCACGACCGCTGCCATGATCGCGACGGCGCGGCGCGCGCGATGCGGCGTGCGCCGCGTATCCTCGCGTTCGCTGAGGACCACAAGACGGTCATCGCCGCGCAGCGCCGTTGCCCCGAGATCGTCGACCAGCAACAGCAGCACGTCGCCGGCGGCGAGACGCACGTCCTTCAGTTTTTCGCGCAGGATGCGGCCACGCCGGTGGATCGCGAGCGCGATGGCGTCATGGTTACTCTGGAAATCGAGTTCGCCAAGGGTGCGGTTTTCGATCGAACTGTCGGGCTTGACCATCGCCTCGATCAGCATCCGGGCGTGCCCCTGATCGTGCCCATAACGGTTTTCCGGGTCGATTTCGAGCGCGGCGCGCGTGCGCAGGTCCTCGATCTTTTCCCAGTTACCACGCACCAGCAACACATCGCCAGCTTCGAGCTGTTGCTCGCGCGGCGACCACATGTGCTGGTCCCCGCGCAAAAGCTCCAGCGGATACACGCCGTACTTGTCGCCGAGTTTTGCATCCGCGATGGTCTGGCCAAGCAGCGGCGAAGACGGCGTCAGCTTGAGTTCGGTGACGTACTTGCCGACCTCGGTTTCAACCGGCGCGATGGCGTCGACTTCGCGCGGCAGCAGCCAGCGTCCGACCAGCATCAGATACACGATGCCGACGACCGCGAGCAGCGCGCCCATCTTGGTGAACTCGAACACGCCAAACGGCGCCAGTCCATGTTGCGTCGCCAGGCTGTCGGCGAGCAGGTTCGACGAGGTGCCGATCAAGGTGCATACGCCGCCCATCTGCGCCGCGTAGGCCATCGGCATCAACACGCGCGCTGGTGAGGTGTTCGTGTTCGCGCAGATGCGCAGTGCGAGCGGCAGGAATGTCGCGACTAGGGCGATGTTCTTCACGAACGCGCCCATCGGCGCGATCGCGAGCATCAGCGCGAGCGTCAGCAGCCATGGCTGGCGGATGCGCGAGAGCAAGCGCCCGAGCGGTTCCAGCGCGCCAGAACGTTCGATGCCGAGGCTGAGCGCGAACATCCCGGCGACGGTGATGGTCGCTTCGTTGCTGAAACCCGCAAGCGCTTCAGTCGGCGAGACGAGTCCAAACACGACGAGAAGGACGAGCACGATCAAAGCGACCAGATCGATGCGCACCTTCTCGCTCGCGAACAACGCGATCGCGCCAACGACGATCGCCAGGGTCAGCCACGCGTGTGTGGTCATGCCCTCGTTCCGTGCGGGTGCAATTCAATCCGATGGCCGGGCAGTTGCGCGTCGGCGTCGCGTTCGATGCGCACGCGCAGGTCGAACCACGCGGCTTGCCCGGTGACCGGGTCGGCGTTCGCGCGCCTGGCCTCGCCACCGCGTGCGGGCAACGATTCGTCGATCAGGTCGTTGAGCAGGAAACCGTCGACGTTCTCCGGCGCATTCGCGGCGAGTTTCCACGCGCCCTTGTGCTTGCCGATCGCGTTCCAGGTCCACACGGTTTCCGGCGCGGTGCCGGCGTGCAACTTCGCCTGCACGCGGATGCGGCCGCGGGGCGACACCAGCCAGATCCAGTCGCCATCGTCCACGTTGTTCGCGGCCGCGGTGTCCGGGTGCAGATAGAGATAATTGCGCGTCGCGATCTGGCGCAGCCATTTGTTCTGCGAACCCCACGAGTGATACATGAACATCGGGCGCTGGGTGATGGCGCAGAGCGGATACGCGGCACGCTCCCTCTCCCCCATCGCGGGTGATGGGGGAGAGGGTTGGGGTGAGGGGACGGGACGTGGTGGGCGCACGGGATTGGAGTCCGGCGACAACGCCATCGCGGGGTTCACCCCAGGCTTCGAAGATTCGTCGTCGTTCGATCCCCGCCCCCTCACCCAACCCTCTCCCCCGACTTTATCGGGGGAGAGGGCTTCAATCTCGTCCAGCGACGCATACCAGAATGGCAGCGGATCGAAGTAGCGCGCGACTCGCGCCCGATCGCGTTCGGGTGGCTGCATCGCGCCGTGGCCCTGCGCGGCGAGGCGGAAGCGCTGCAAGGTTTCCGCGTAAAACTCGAGCACGATGGGTCTCGTGGAGCCGACGAAGCCGAGCGCCTTGGCCCAGTCGAGATAGTCGCGGTTCGCCATCTTGTAGTAGCGGCCCGCGGCCGGAATTTCGTAATGCCAATAGCAGCCATTTTCAGCGTAGCGCTCGAGCTGAGCCGGATTCGGCGCGCCGATGCCCGCCTGCGCTCCATCCGCGCCACGCCAGCCCGCGAGCAGACCGACCCCGGGCGCGCGCTCGTGTTCGACGATGTATTGCGCGTAGCCGCGCGGGTATTCCGCGGCGCCGCTGGCGTCGACGAGGCCCGGCAAGCCGAGCCGCGCACCGAGATCGAGCAGGACGTCCTGAAATGGACGTACGTCGCGATCAGGCGTCACCACCGGCTGGCGGATCGCGTCGGCCGCGCAATCGGCATCCGAAATCGGGCGGTCGAGCAGGCTGATGCAATCGTGGCGTTCGAGGTAAGTCGTATCCGGCAGCACCAGATCGGCGAATGCGACGGTTTCTGAATCGTAGGCGTCGGAATAGATGATGTGCGGGATGCGGTAGTCGCCGCTCGCCGGATCGCGCTCGCAGAGCAGGCGCCGCGTCTCGGTCGTGTTCATCGCCGAATTCCAGCCCATGTTCGCCATGAACAGGAACAACGTATCGATGCGGTGCGGATCGTCCGCACAGGCATTCGCGATCACGTTCTGCAGCATGCCGTGCGCCGCGAACGGATGCTCCCACGAGAACGCCTTGTCGATGCGACGCGGCTTACCGTCGGCATCCACGATGAGATCCTCCGGCGCATGCACATAGCCGAGCGGACCAGCATTGAGCGCGCCGTTCGACTTGCGCGCGTTGCCCGGCCGGTTCGCCGGCGGCGCCGATTTCGGATACGGCGGCTGGTAGCGAAAGCTGCCTGGCGTATCGATCGCGCCGAGCAGCATTTGCAACAAATGCAGCGTTCTACAGGTGTGGAAACCGTTCGAGTGCGCCGCGATGCCGCGCATCGCATGCATTGCGACCGGTCGGCCGATCATCTCGGCATGCTCGCGCCCGTGCGTGTCGGTCCAGCGCTGCGGCAGCGTGATCGCCTGATCGAACGCGGTCTCGGCAAGTTCGCGGGCGAGCCGGCGGATCGCTTCGGCGGACACACCGCAGGCCTCGACGACGCTGTCCGGCGCGTACTCGTCGGCCATGAAGCGCTCGGCGAACAGCTGGAACGCAGGCACCGCGCTGCGGCCGTCGGCGAGCGTGTATTCGCCGACGATCAGTGGGGTGATGTCCGCTGCAGTCGCATCGACGATGCGGTAGGCGGGGCCTTCCTTTTCGTCATCCCGACGAAAACCGGGCTCCAATGTCTTCTCACCAGGAAGAGCGGAAGGCGCTGGGTCCCGGCTTTCGCCGGGACGACGAGATGTGGAAAGTCCGCGCGCCGCGCACAACGCGTTTCCTTCCAGATCACGAGCGATCAATCCATCATCCGCCGCACCCGGCGCGCGGATCACGAGATGATGCGCATTCGTGTAGCGCACGAGGTAGTCGAGATCGACACGATCGGTACGCAGCAGTTCGTGGATGAACGCGCCGGCAAGCAATCCATCGGTACCCGGATTGATCGGCACCCACTCGTCGGCGATCGCGCCGTAGCCGGTACGCACCGGGTTGATCGAAACGATCTTCGCGCCGCGCGCCTTCAGCTTGCCAAGACCGAGCTTGATCGGATTGGAATCGTGGTCCTCGGCGACGCCCCACAGCATCAGGTATTTCGTCAGATCCCAATCCGGCTCGCCGAATTCCCAGAAGCCGCCGCCCAGCGTGTACATGCCGGCCGCTGCCATGTTGACCGAGCAGAAGCCGCCGTGCGCGGCGTAGTTGATCGTGCCAAACTGCTGCGCCCACCAACCAGTCAGCGCCTGCGACTGGTCGCGGCCGGTGAAGAACGCGAGTTGGTCCGGATCGCGAGCGCGGATATCGCCGAGCCACTGCGTCGCGAGCGCGAGCGCTTCGTCCCATTCGATCTCGCGGAACTTGCGCTCGCCACGCTCGCCGACGCGCAGCAAGGGTTTGGAAAGTCGCGCCGGCGAGTAGTGCTGCATGATCCCGGCCGAGCCCTTCGCGCAGATCACGCCCCGATTGACCGGATGCTTCGGATTGCCGTCGATGTAGCGGACGCGGCCTTCCTTCAGATGCACGCGGATACCGCAGCGGCACGCGCACATGTAGCACGTCGTGGTTTTCACCTCGTCGCCGGTCGGTATGTTCAGATCCAGATGAACGTGTGGCATAGCGCGTGCCTGTCGGTGACGACTTCGGTGCGTCGAACCATCCCATGGTAACGGATGCGTCCCACATGCAGACTCGTCATGGCCAAATCGACCATTTTTCCAGCTATGGCAATCGCGACATCGGCGGCGGCATCGACCGGTTCTGGCTGACCGGCGATCTGCGCATCTCGGCGGTCGAACAGATCGAGTTCCTGCGCCGACTCGCCGCCGACACGCTTCCGTTCTCGCCGCGCGCGCAGGAAACCGGACGACGCATCTCGATCCTCGAGTCCGCGCCAGACTACATCCTGCGCGGCAAGACCGGCTGGGCGAAATGCCCCGACCGGGTCGATCTCGGCTGGTACGTCGGCTGGGTCGAGCGCGCCGGCCGGCGCTGGTTCTTCGCGCTCGACATCGACATGCCCAAGCCGGCGGATGCGGCGATGCGCGATCCGATCGTGCGTGCGGTGTTGAAGCGCGTGGGGGCGCTGCCGTTGACGACACCGGTACCCTAGCGAACGTCTGCGCAGGTCTCGCAATGCCCGGTCGCGGCTGCGCCGCTCCTACAAAGAGCGCGTTGTAGGAGCGCTGCAAGCGCGACCTGGACTTGCCCGCATGTTCTCCGATTGTCGCGCAGTCAATTCGGCGCGTCGATGTGGATCGAAGGGTCGTCGAAATTCGAATAGCGAATCCGTGTCGTCGACGTGTGCCCCATGCGGCTGCCAGTCGATTCCTGCAGCGGCAGCCCGGTCTTCTGCGAGATCCAGGTCTTTGCGTCCGATTTCCTCGGAGTGGTCATGGTGTAGGCGTAAACCTTCAATGGCGGTGATGGGTCCGGGCTGTGACACACTAGCTGGAGTCGATGTATCAGTACGCAAAGCAGCACTTGTTCCGGACACGCCGACCATGGACCGCTACGAACGCATCCTGACCCTGCACCGCATCCTCAAGTCCGCACGCTACCCGGTACCGTTCGCGCGTCTGAAGGAAGATCTCGGCTGCTCGCGCGCGACGCTGTACAGGGATATCAATTTCCTGCGCGACACGCTCGGTGCGCCGATCGAAAGCGGCGACGGCGACGAGGCCGCCTTGCGCTATGCCGCCGAAGGCGAACGCTTCGAGCTGCCGGGCCTGTGGCTGAGCAGCGAGGAACTGGCCGCACTGCTTGCACTGAACGAACTGCTGGGTCGCTCCGATCCCGGCGTGCTGGCCGGCGCACTGGCGCCGTTTCGTGCCCGCATCGAACGCCTGCTGTCCGATCATTCGAGCGGGCGCGCGCTGCCCATCGAGCGCATCCGCGTGCTCGCCAGCGGCTCGCGCATGCTCGACCAGGCCGCGTTCCGCACCGTCGCCAGCGCACTGCTGAACCGGCAGCGCCTCAAATTCCGCTATCGCGCACGCTCGACCGATGCGCAGACCGAGCGCGTCGTCTCGCCGCAGCGCCTCGCGCACTATCGCGACAACTGGTATCTCGACGCCTGGGATCACAGTCGCGATGCGTTGCGCAGTTTCGCGCTGGATCGTATCTGCGAGCCGCAACTCATCAACGAAACCGCGCTTGATCGAGAGACCGGCGAACTCGATGCGCATCTGGCGTCGAGCTACGGCATCTTCTCCGGCGCGCCGAAAGCCTGGGCGACGATTCGCTTCTCGCCGCACGCGGCACGCTGGGTCGCCGACGAGCACTGGCATTCGCAGCAACAGGGATCGCGCCTTGCCGATGGCCGTTACGAACTCAAGCTGCCGTACTCGAACTCGCGCGAGCTGCTGATGGACGTGCTGAAGTACGGGCCCGACGCCGAAGTCATCGCGCCGGTGCCTCTGCGCGAGGAAATGAAGATCCTGCTGCAGCTCGCGCTCGGCGCGTACCAGAACCCGCCTTGACACGCGACGATGACTCCACGCCCATGACCTCACGCCCATGACCAATGGCGAACCCACCGCGTTGCCGGCGCCTTCGCGGCTGATCGCGCCGGCCCATGAATCGAGCATCTCGCTCGTGCTCGGTTCCGGCGGCGCGCGCGGCTACGCGCACATCGGCGTGATCGAGGAACTGGTTGCGCAGGGTTTCGCAATCCGCTCGATCTCCGGCAGTTCGATGGGCGCACTGGTCGGCGGCATCCACGCCGCCGGCAAGCTCGACGTGTACCGCGACTGGGTGCGCTCGCTGGTGCGGCTCGACGTGCTGCGCCTGCTCGATTGGACGCTGTCCGGCGGCGGCTTCATCAAGGGCGACCGCATCGTCGGCATGCTCAAGGAATTGATCGGCGATATCGACATCGAGGAACTGCCGATCGCCTATACCGCGGTCGCAGTCGATCTGGATGCGCAACGCGAAGTCTGGCTCTCGCGCGGCCCGCTGTTCGATGCGATACGCGCGTCGATCGCGATCCCGACGGTGTTTCGCCCGCATCGCTATCAAGGCCGCCTTCTCGTCGACGGCGGCCTGCTCAATCCGCTGCCGGTCTCGCCGACCCTGCGCGACTTCACCGATGCCACGATCGCCATCGACGTCAACGCACCGCCGGAATCGCTGCACGGCAGTGCATACGGCGAGCGCCCAATCGTCCACGAGACTCCAGAACTACTGCCGCCCGGCGACGACGCGCAGCCTTCAGAGCGTCCGCGCAGCCATTACGGGCAGCGCATCGCCGACTTCATCGACGCGCATATGGGCAAGCGCGAACAACGCATCGTGATGCGGGAGCCGGGCGCCGTCGAATTGTTCGCGCGCTCGCTCGATCTCGTCCAGGAAACGATCACGCAACTGAAGCTCGCGGCGCAGCCACCGGATCTGCTGATCACGATTCCACGCAACGCCTGCACCTTCTACGAATTCCACCGCGCCGACGAATTGATCGAGCTGGGGCGCCGACGCACGCGCGAAGCGCTCGCGCGCTGGTCGCCGACGCGCGCGCCGCACTATTGATTCGGAACGAATTCAGATTCAGCGGCCACATCAATCCCCCACCCTTGCCCTCCCCCGCTGGCGCAGGGGAGGGCAAGCGGAGGGCACTCAAACCAAGTGAGTGCCGAAGCAATAAGTGCGGACATGCAAAAAAGATCGGCCCGCCTTGGGGAGAGGCGGGCCGGGATGCGGTGGCTGGGGAAGGAGGCTGGGGAGAACCTCGAAAGCCGAACCGCGTCGTTATCTTAGATCGCCAACCTTACAGATCGCTTTCACCTCCCCAGCGCATTCAGCGCGCATTGTGCCAGTAATGCACCATCCAACGGCGTTCACGGGCTCGAGGCCTTCCAGGCCTCGCCAAGCAATCGGCCCTTCGCATCCTGCTTCGACCGTTCGGCCGCGCAGCCGATGCCATTCATGGCATCGACCAAACACGCGACCTCAACCCCGCTTCATCGACCCAAAGAACTCGTCGTTGCTCTTCGTGTTTTTCATCTTGTCGAGCATGAATTCCATCGCGGCAAGCTCGTCCATCGGGTGCAGGAGCTTGCGCAGGATCCAGATCTTCTGCAGCTGGTCCGGATCGATCAAGAGTTCTTCGCGGCGCGTGCCGGAGCGGTTGATGTCGATCGAGGGATAGACGCGTTTTTCCGAAATGCGCCGACTCAGGTGCACTTCCATGTTGCCGGTGCCCTTGAATTCCTCGTAGATGACCTCGTCCATCTTCGAGCCGGTTTCCACCAGCGCGGTCGCGATGATCGTCAGCGAACCGCCGTCCTCCACATTGCGCGCGGCACCGAAGAAACGCTTCGGGCGCTGCAACGCATTGGCGTCGACGCCGCCGGTCAGCACCTTGCCGGAACTTGGCACCACGGTGTTGTAGGCGCGCGCGAGACGAGTGATCGAGTCGAGCAGGATAACGACATCCCGCTTGTGCTCGACCAGGCGCTTGGCGCGCTCGATCACCATCTCGGCGACCTGCACGTGACGCACCGCGGGCTCGTCGAAGGTCGAGGAGATCACCTCGGCGCGCACACCGCGCTGCATCTCGGTGACTTCCTCCGGACGCTCGTCGATCAAGAGGATGATCAGGTGCGCATCCGGATGGTTGTGCACGAGCGCCTGCGCGATGTTCTGCAACATCATCGTCTTGCCGGCCTTCGGCTGCGAGACGATCAGGCCGCGCTGACCGCGGCCGATCGGCGCGATGAGGTCGAGGATGCGGCCGGTGATGTCTTCGCTGGAACCATTGCCGCGTTCGAGACGGAACGACTTGCGCGGGAACAGCGGCGTCAGGTTCTCGAACAAGACCTTGTTCTTGGACATCTCCGGCGGTTCGCCATTGATGTTGTCGACCTGGAGCAGCGCGAAATAGCGCTCGCCCTCTTTCGGCGGACGGATGCGACCGGTGATGTAGTCGCCGGTGCGCAAATTGAAGCGGCGGATCTGGCTCGGACTGACATACACGTCATCCGGCCCGGCAAGGTACGAAGCATCGAAACCGCGCAGGAAGCCGAACCCGTCCTGCAGGATCTCCAGCACGCCTTCGCCATAGATGCCGCCACCGGCACGCGCATGCGCCTTCAGGATGAAGAAGACGATGTCTTGTTTGCGCGCGCGCGCGACGCCCTCCTGCACGCCGAGGCTTTCAGCGAGGACCAGCAGTTCAGCCGCGGTCTTGCGCTTGAGGTCATTGAGATCGATCAGCGGACCGTTGCCACCGCCATTGCGCGACTCGTCGTATTCCTCATCCGCATTGTTGTTGTAGCCCTGCGGATTGTTGCCTTGGCGACCGCCGCGGCGATCACGGCGACCGCGCCGCGGACCCTGGCCTTGGCCTTGCCCGTGTTGCTGCTGGCCGGGCTGCGACGCCTGTTGATTGCCGGCATTGCCATCGGCAGGTTCGCCAGACGAGGGTTCATGGCCATCGTTGGGCGGCGGCATGTCGGATTGCGACTGCGAATGCTGTGGCTGCCCGTGCGCAGGCGCTGTTTCCTGTGCCGGTTGCGCCGCTTGGCCACGCGAGGGTTTTTGCCGCGGCTCGGGACGGCCTGCAGCGGGGACGGCTGGGCCGCCTTCGTTCGTTTCGTTTTCGGACACGCTGGGCGCCGTTAGGGGAACAACTGGAAGGAAGGGTTTTTGCGGAGGCGATGCGGAGCAGCTTGGCTCCATACGCGATTGGTCAACTTAACACCGCGGGCGGTGGACGTCCAGCTGGTTCGGGATTGGTGATTCGGGATTCGGATCGGCAGATGTCCTGCCAATGATCTCTCCAATCCCGAATCCCGAATCCAGAATCCCGGCTCTCAAACAATCGCCTTGTCGATCATCTGTGCAAGCTGGGTCTTGCTGACCGCACCGATCTGGGTCGCCTCGACCTTGCCGTTCTTGAAGATCATCAGGGTCGGGATGCCGCGCACATTGTAATTGCGCGGGGTTTTCTGATTGTGGTCGATGTTGATCTTGGCGACCTTCAGCTTGCCCTGGTAGGTGACTGCAATGTCGTCGAGCATCGGCGCGATCATCTTGCACGGACCGCACCATTCGGCCCAGAAGTCGACCAACACCGGGTCGGATGACTTGAGGACGTGTTCTTCGAATTGGTCGTCACTGACGTGCGAAATATGTTCGCTCATGGGACTCTCCGAATTGAGTGGGGTTGACAAGTTGCTGACACAGTGCGCCAGCCTTTTTTCAGGGGCAGCCGCGCACCCTAGGCGGGCTTCGGCTACACTCACCCGGTTTTGGCGGCGCAGATGGCAGTGGGAAGGGCACGAAACGCGTGGCCCATTTCAGCCCAAACGATCGATCTGCGCAAGTTGGGGACGCCGCCGCGCGTTAGCAAGAGCCGCCCCACCACCCGTGTCCGAGCAGCGCACGCCCCTGGTCCGCCCGGCGGCGACACCGATCCGGCCCCGGCGTTGATACCGATCCAACGCCACCCGCGAATTCACACAGAACTCATTAATGTCACAACATCCGATCACCGATATCACCTTCGAAAGTTTTGGCCTGCATCCGCGCATCCTGTCGGGCCTGCATGCGACGGGCTTCATCCGCTGCACGCCGATCCAGGCACTGGCCCTGCCGATCGCGCTCACCGGCCGCGACGTCGCCGGCCAAGCGCAGACCGGCACCGGCAAGACCGCGGCGTTTCTGGTCGCGGTACTGAACCGCCTGTTGACCAAACCGGCGGTCGCCGACCGCAAGTTGACCGACCCGCGCGCGATCATCGTCGCGCCGACGCGCGAGCTGGCGATCCAGATCGACAAGGATTTCCACGCCATCGGCCGTGATACCGGCCTCACCTCGGCGCTGATCTACGGCGGTGTCGACTACGATAAGCAGCGCGAATCGCTGAAGTCCGGATGCGACCTCATCATCGCGACACCGGGCCGCCTGATTGACTACCTCAAGCAGCACGTGTTCACGCTGAACGCGATCGAAGTGGTCGTCATCGACGAAGCCGACCGCATGTTCGACCTCGGCTTCATCAACGACATCCGCTTCCTGTTTCGACGCATGCCGCCGCGCGAGGAACGCCAGGGCATGCTGTTCTCGGCAACCCTGAGCCACCGCGTGCTCGAACTCGCCTACGAGCACATGAACAGCCCGGAGAATCTCGCGGTCGAGACGGACAACGTCACCGTCGATCGTGTGCGCCAAGTCGTGTACTTCCCGGCCAAGGAAGAAAAATTGCCACTCTTGATCAACCTGCTGGCGCGCATCGACTCGCACCGCAGCATGATCTTCGTCAACACCAAGATCGCCGCCGAAAAGGTTACCCGCGCGCTCGATCGCCAGGGCTTCTCGGTCGCGACCTTGTCCGGTGATGTGCCGCAGGCGAAACGCGAACGCCTGCTCGGCAAATTCCAGAAGGGCGAGATCGAAGTGCTGGTCGCGACCGACGTCGCCGCACGCGGGCTGCATATCACGGCGGTCACCCACGTGTTCAACTACGACCTGCCGCAGGACGCCGAAGACTACGTGCATCGCATCGGCCGCACCGCGCGCCTCGGAGCCGAGGGCGATGCGATCAGCTTCGCCTGCGACCGCTACGCGATGGGCCTGCCGGACATCGAGGCCTTTATCGAACAGAAGATCCCGACCGCCGCGATCAGCGCGGATTTGCTGACCACGCCGCCGCCACGCGCCCGCGTCAGCCAGCCGAGCAACCACACCGCCGCCGACGCCGCCGACGACTTGCGCAACACGGCCGGCGCGCCGCCCAAGAGCGCGGCGCCGACGTCGCGTTCGCGCCCGCCGCGATCGCGCAACGAAAGCGGCCCGGCTCGACGCGAAACCACACCAAGACCTGCGCGGACACCTGCGCTTGCGCGCGCCAAACCGGCCACTGCGCAAGCGCCGAGTCCGCCCGCAGGATCAGAGGCTGGTGCGTCAGCCGCGCCGGGTGACCCGGCGTCGACCGATGCACCGCACAAACGCCGTCACCACGGCGGTCGCGGGCGCAATCGCGGCGACCGCGGCGAAACGAGCCAGACTGCCATGCCGCAGACCGGCGATCATGGCAGCCAGCCGCACGCACGCAACGCGGAACGCAAACCGCGCCGCGAACACACGCCGGCCAGCGATCGCGCGATCCCATCGGCGCGTCCGCTTGCCGGCGAACCGAAAACGCCCGTTCCCGCGACGCCGAAACCCAGCTTCTTCCGCCGCATCGCGAAGATGTTCCGATCGCACTGAGCGCGCGATTCGTCGACAAGCGCACTCGCGGCAGCGCCGCGATGCGCGCTGCCGTCACCCAACGGGCATCGAGAAAAAAGAAGGCCTTTTGGAATCCGCCGCCGGCGCACTACCCCATTGAAGGCGCCTTGTCGCACGATCACGGATATACGCCAGCGTGACGCTGCCAATCTCCGATCACCCATGCAGGGCGAACACCATGCACAGTCGTCTTGTTCCAAGCCATGCTTTGCACGGGCTCTTCGCTGCGGGTAATGGCGCCCGAACCTCGGCGGGCGCAGGGGGCAAAGAGATATTTTCTCCGTCCCGTTTGTTGGTATGCGCACTGGCCACGGCCTTCGCCCCCCGTTGCGTTTGTTGAGGTGCGTTTAACCGGGAACCAGTGGATGGCACCATGCGATCAATGATCCTATGAATGGACGAGGCGATGAGAACCATGCGCGCCCGCTCCCACGATCTATCACCTCATGCGGTCTGGCTCGCGGCGGCAATTGCTGCGCTCGCCGCCGTACTCTGGGTGCCGGCGATCGTCGGTTCGCGAGCCGCAGCGTTCGCGCAACCCGATGGTGATCTCGCACAGCATCTGATCGGCGCACGCTATTTCTTCGACGATGCGTGGCGCTGGCCGCTACTGCATATCGTGCCGCTCGGTGTGCCCGACGGCAGCAATCTCGCCATGACCGACAGCCTGCCTCTCGTCGCGCTCGTTGTGAAGTTGCTAAGGCCATTGTTTGGTACCTGGCCCAACTATTTCGGGCCATGGCTGTGGTTATGTGTCGCCCTGCAGGCAGCCGGGTTTGCCACCATCGCGCGGGCGCTCGGTGTCCGTGATCGCTGGGCGGTGCTCGGTATCGGCTTGATCGGCGTGTTGACGCCCGTGCTGCTCTACCGCACGGTCCATATCGCGCTTTGTTCGCACTTTCTGCTGCTGTTCCCGATTGCCTGGATATGGCGCTATCTGCGCGATCCAGCATTGCCGTTGCCGTTCGCGCGACTGCTCGCGTGCGGATGCATCGCGCTCTTAGTCCATCCTTATCTTGCGGCGATGCAGGCCACATTGCTCGTCGCGATTCTGCTCTGCGGCCTGTGGCAAGATCGGTTACCGCCGCTGCGCGCAGGCCTTCTGCTGGCTGGCTGGCTGGCGACGCTAACGCTACTCGCCTGGATGTGTGGCCTCGCCGGTCTCGCATTACCGTGGGGCAGTTACGGTGCGGGCTCGCTCAATCTCGCCGCTCCCTGGTATCCGCAGTTGAGCGGACTGTTCGCGCCCGACCGGCTCGTCGACGCGACCGGCTATCAGTACGACGCGTACAACTACTGGGGCGCCGGGTTTCTCGTCGTCGTTGCGCTTGCTTCCGTGCTGGCGCTGCGCCATTGGCGCACCGACCTCAGCGCCGTCCATGCACCGCTGTTGCTCGTGCTTTGGGCGTTGCTCGTCTATGCGCTCGGCTATGACGTCTGCGCATTCGACAGCCATGTCGCCGGCGTACCGGTTGGCGATGTCATAGCCAGCTTCGATCGCGATGACTGGCGCGGTTCGCTGTCGCGCCTGCTCAGCGCACATCGTGCAAGTCTCGGTGCGCTCGCGGTCATCTATGCACTGCCGGTCGCCGCGTTTGTCGCGTTTGCGATACGCCGCGATCGCTATGCCGTACTCCGCTTTCTCGGTGCATTCGGTGCGTTTACTCTCTTCGTTCTTGCGCTAGCGCCGCAGCGCGCGCTGCAGGTGCTGACCAATTTCGCTGCTGCGGGGCGGTTCTTCTGGGTCATTACCTACACGCTCGTGCCACTGGCATTCGTCCAATGCCAGCGGCACTTGTCGCGCCCAGGCTTCGCAGCGCTGCTCACCGTCGCGTTCGGCCTCCAAATCGCCGACACCCGTCCGCTACTCGACATTCAGCAGAATCGCTTCGCCAAGGTCAACCCGGCTTTTGCCCAAATCGCCGATCTTGCGCCGCGCATGCGCGTCGAGACTGTGGTCGAACTGCATCCCCGCTACGACTGCGTTCAGAACGCCTTCCTGCAACTGCGCAAGACCGCCGAATGGCCGGCGCTGTCGAGCCGATATATGGCCTGGCACTGGCTCGCAGCGACGGTCGACCGGCCGATCAACAGCGTTTATCAAGCACGCGCAGCCAATCGGATCCAGTGCCTCGAACAGTATGCGCACGGATTGCCACCCCCGACCGCCACCGGGACGTTCTACGTCTATGTCGACGTGCCGGGATTTCCGCATGCGGGCGATTGGTCCGGTTGCGAGCGCCGCGAGGCCGGTTTGGTCTGCGTACGCTGATCGGACTGGTGTATGGCCGATCGCCGCCCGGCGCCCGGCTTTTGCTACGCTGCGCGTCTTGATCGCCGTGGAATAGCTTGCGCATGCTTGGGCGTCTGTCCGGAGTCAATCGTGGCCGCTATGCCGAACCGGCCGCCCTGCTGTGCTGCGCGCTGTTTGGCGCGCTCGCACTTTGGCTGTTGGTGCGCCTGGTCTGGACGATCGTGCCGCGTGGCGACGCGGCGCTGGAGTTGGCACCAGCGCGACTCGGCGACGATGCGGCTGGCGCGGTGCCCGCGCAATCGGCCGCGAATTGGCATCTGTTCGGCAACACGCCGATCAGGCCCGGCGCCGGCAGCAGCGCGCCGGCGACCATGCTTTCGCTGATTCTGCGCGGCACGTTCGCCGCAACGGACCCAGCAACCGGCATCGCGGTCATCGCCGATCCCGAGAAAGGCGAGCGCGCGTATGCCGTCGGCGAGGACGTCGTGCCGGGCGCGCGGCTGACGGCTGTGTATCCCGACCACATCGTGCTGACCCACGAAGGCGTCGAGGAAACCTTGAAGCTGTCGCGCGACCGCAACCTTGTGCCGGGCGACATCGTCAAGCCGACCCCAGCGACCGCCACCAGTCGCAGCGTGGCCAGTCCCGCGGGCGTCGCCGCGACCGCGCGGTCGCAACCGACGTCTTCCAGCGCCGCACAAACCGTGCAGGCGCCGGGCGATTGGCAGCAAACCGTCGCGCAGTTGCGGCAGAATCCCGACGAGCTGATGAAACGCGTGCAGGTGGTGCCGATGCTCGAGGGCGGCAAACTGACCGGCGTGCGTCTGTCGGCCGGTGCCGACGCAGCCTTGATCGAGCAGATTGGCCTTCGTCCCGGCGACGTCGTCACCGCAGTCAACGGCATGCCGATCGATTCGTTTGCCCGCGGTGAGGAAATCATGTCGAATCTGAAGAACTCCGGCTCGGTCCAGGTGACCGTGCTGCGTGAGGGAAAGCCGATCGCACTGACGGTCAGCCTGCAATGAGCCACCCTCGAAACACGGGACCTTCCGCAATGAGTCGACCGTTTTTGCCGATCGTCCTCGGCGCCCTCGCGATGCTTTTTGGCACACCTGCGACCGCGCAGACAGCAACGCCGTCAGATGCGCAACAACCCGGCCACACCGCGACCGCGGACGGCCGCCACACGCTGAATCTCAAGGACGCCGACATCCAGGCGCTGATCGCGACAGTCAGCGAAATCACCGGCAAGAATTTCATCGTCGCGCCGAACGTGCAGGGCAAGATCACGGTCATCTCGGCGCGACCGATGAAGCCCGATGAAATCTACGATGTATTCCTGTCGGTGCTGCGCGTGCATGGCTTCGCCGCGGTACCGTCCGGCAGCATGATCAAGATCGTGCCGGAGGCGATGGCGCAGCAGGACGGCTCGAGCAGCATTGATCGCTCGCGGGCGCCGTCGCCCGACGAATTGGTCACCCAGATCGTGCCGGTCAAGCATGTCTCGGCCGCGGAACTGGTGCCGATCCTGCGTCCGTTGATGCCGCAGGGCGGCCAGCTGATCGCGCACGCGGCATCCAATTCACTGGTCGTCTCCGATCGCGAGGGCAACGTCAAACGCCTGGTCAGCATCATCCAGCGCATCGATACGGTGTCGGACGCGCAGGTCGAGGTGATTCCGCTCGTGCATGCCAGTGCCGCCGAGATGGCGCGCACGCTGACCATGCTCGCCGACGACAAGACCGCGCAGGCCAACGGCGAGGCCGCGCGCGTGTTCGCGGATACGCGCACGAACTCGATCCTGCTCTCCGGTGCGAAGAATGGCCGCCTCAGGATGCGCGCATTGATCGCGCACCTCGATACACCGATCGCCGGCGGCGGCGATACGCAGGTTATCTATTTGCACTATGCGAATGCGAAGGATCTGGTGCCGATCCTGCAAGGTGTCGCTTCGACGCTGAGCGGCATCGCGCCGCCGACCGCGGTTAAGGCCGGCGACAGCGCGAGCGGCGGCAGCGTGTCGCCGGCGACGATCCAGGCACACGTCGAAACCAATGCGCTGATCATCAGCGCGCCACCGGCGATCTTCCGCTCGCTGGCTGCGGTCGTGCGCCAGCTCGACATCCGCCGCAACCAGGTGTTGATCGAGGCGGTGATCGCGGAAGTCGCGGACCAGACCGCGAGCGAACTCGGCGTGCAGTGGCAGTTGCCGTTGGGGAACAATCCGAACCATACGATCATCGGCGGCACCAATTTCACCAGCAACAGCTCGCCCGGCAACAACATTATTGCGGCCTCGCAGAATCCGCTCGGGGTCGGTAACGGCTTCAACCTCGGCTATGTCAGTGGCAGTGTCAGCCTGCCGGGTTCAAAGACATCTTTCCTGCAGCTAGGCGCGCTGGTCAGCGCGCTGCGCGGCGATGGCAAATCGAACATCCTGTCGACACCGTCGATCCTGACCCTCGACAACCAGGAAGCCGAGATCAAGGTTGCGCAGGAGGTGCCGTTCCTGACCGGCCAATACACGACCGCAAGCACGACCGCGAACACGACGACCGGCGGCGCGATCAGCAATCCGTTCCAGACCATCGAGCGCAAGGATGTCGGCCTCATTCTCAAGGTGAAGCCGCAGATCAACGAAGGTGACTCGGTGCGCCTCGACATCCACCAGGAAGTCTCGTCGCTGGCGCCGACCGTGACCGGCGCGGTGGATCTGATCACCAACAAGCGCGAACTCACGACCAGCGTGCTGGTCAAGGACGATTCGCTGCTCGTGCTCGGTGGGCTGATCGACAACCAGCTCAAGGACAACGTGCAGAAGGTGCCGGCGCTCGGCGACATCCCGCTGCTCGGCAACCTGTTCCGCTACCGCACCAACGATCGCAAGAAGAGTGACCTGATGGTGTTTCTGCACCCGAAGATCCTGCGCGATCCGGCGACGGAGGCGGCGGTGTCCAGCGAGAAGTACAACTACATGCGCACCGAACAGCTGCAGATCCGCCAGGAGGACTGGCCGATCACGCCGCGCGCGCAGCGGCCGGTGCTGCCGGAAGTCCATGACTTCCTGGCGAGTCCCACGCTCGACGGCCAGCCCGACATGGTCAAACCGGCCGCGCCCGGAATCCGGCCAGCGCACGCGGAGCCGCGGCATTGATGGCAGCTTCGCCGAGCGCAGCAGCGGGTTCCGCATCGCGTCCGACGCGACCGAGTTTCGGTTTCGCGCGTCGCCACGGCGTCGCCTTGACCGGCTGGCGTGATGGCGTCGCGGAAATCACCTGCCGCGCCGGCGTGCGCCCCGACGTGCTCGCGGAATTGCGTCGTTATCTCGGCGCGCCACTGCATTTCAGCACGCTTGCGGCGACCGAATTCGAGCGCCTGCTGCGCGACCTCTATGAGCAGGGCGACGACGCGCGCACGATGGTGTCCGATCTCGACGAGCGCATGGACCTCAAGGCGGTCGCCGACGAATTGCCCGAACCCGAAGACCTGCTCGAAAGCGAGGACGACGCGCCGATCATTCGCCTGATCAACGCGCTGCTCACCGAAGCGGTCAAGGAAGGCGCATCCGACATCCATATCGAACCGTACGAGAATCGCCTGGTCGTGCGTTTCCGCATCGACGGCGTGCTGCGCGAAGTGCTGGCGCCGCAGAAGGCGATCGCGAGCGCGGTGGTCAGCCGCATCAAGGTCATGGCCAAACTCGATATCGCCGAACGCCGCCTGCCGCAGGATGGCCGCATCGGCCTGCGCATTGCGGGGCGCCCGGTCGATGTGCGCGTATCGACGATCCCGGCCGGGCGTGGCGAAAGAGTCGTGCTGCGCCTGCTCGACAAGCAGGCCGGCAAGCTCGATCTCGCCCAGCTCGGTATGGACGACGACCTGCGCACGCGTCTCGAGGATCTGATCTCGCGACCGCACGGCATCCTGCTGGTGACCGGCCCGACCGGCTCGGGCAAGACGACGACGCTGTACGGTTCGCTGCTCAAGCTCAACGACAGTTCGCGCAACATCATGACGGTCGAAGACCCGATCGAGTACTACATCGACGGCGTCGGCCAGACCCAGGTCAACACGCGGGTCGACATGACCTTCGCACGCGGCCTGCGCGCGATTCTCAGGCAAGACCCCGATGTCGTCATGGTCGGCGAGATCCGCGACCTGGAAACCGCCGAGATCGCGGTGCAGGCCTCGCTGACCGGGCATCTGGTGCTATCCACGTTGCACACCAATTCCGCGGCTGGCGCGGTCGCGCGTCTGCGCGACATGGGCGTTGAACCGTTCCTGCTCGCGTCAAGCCTGATCGGCGTGTTCGCGCAGCGCCTCGTGCGCGTGCTCGAGCCCGCCACACGCGAAGCCTATGCGGCGACGCCATCCGAACTCGCCGCGTTCGGCAAGCCGGTCGACACGCAGGCGACGCTGTACCGCCCGAACGCCGACACCAACGTGGCGCAGGCCGGCGGCCGTCACGCCGGTTACAAGGGCCGCACCGGCATCTACGAACTCATCGCGGTCGACGAGACGATGCGTCGCCTGATTCACGAAGGCGCTTCCGAAGCCGACCTCGAACGCCACGCGCGCACGCGCTCGGATGCAATGCTCGAAGACGGCTGGCGCAAATGCGTTGCCGGCATCACCTCGACCGGGGAAGTGTTGCGGGTTACGCGCGAGGAATAGCCTCGGCGGCAAAGGCGTCACGCAGCGGGAACCGCGTCGCGCAGCAATCCTCTCGTCATCCCGGCGCATGCCGGGATCCAGTGTCTTTACCGCTAAACACCTTCACTGGCGCCGGAATTCGTCGAAGAACGCGTGGTCGATCACGAACGTCTGTTTCGGTTTCACCCCGAGTTGCGCGAGTTGGAACAATTCGACCAGTCGTTCGCCATCGATCAGCTCGATCGGGATCACGCCGTCGCGCGCTGCCTCGGTTTCCGCGTCCGGCGTGAAGCGACCGGTCGTAATGAAGACCCCTTTTTCGGCGCGGCCGAGCAGCGCATTGCGGAACTCGCCGACGTCCCTGCGTCCGACGACATTGCTGAAGCGCTTCGCCTGAAACGCCACGCGCATACTGACGAATGGACTCAAGCGCAGCAGGCCGTAGCCGTCGATGCCGCCATCGCGCGAGCGTTGCGTGACCTCGACGTCCTCGAAGCCGTGCTCGCGCAGAAGGCGGCCACAGAGCAGCTCGAAACCGTAGCGCGGCAAGGTCTTGAGGACGTCGAGCAGACTTTGCTCCTCCAATTCGTCGGCGGGAAGTGATTCCGCCTCGACGGGTTCGTCCTCTGGCGCCGCAGCGTTGTGCGCATCAGGTTTTCGCAGCGCCTGATTGATCTTCACTCGATCCAGGAAGATCTCGCGGGCGGCTACCTCGTCGAGCTGCGCTTTCCAGCCGAGTGGAGTCAGCGTCCACACGCCGCGTCTGCTGTCATCGATCAATCCCTGCCAGACCAGGTATTGCCGCGCCCATTGCACCTGGTTGTGGAAGCGGTTGGCTCCGGATTTCAGGTCCGATTCGGTGATCGCCGGCGTGAGTTTCAACTCCCGTGCAATCCACGCCGACACCTCTTTCGGCTTCGCCGAGCCGCCAACTGCCCGGAGACAGTCAAGCAGCGGGCCCATCCAGCGCACGAATTCGGCTGGTCCTTTGGCTTTCTTCGACACATGCCCGCCCTCGGTGATTCGCATTGGATGGTAAGCGATAGGCGAAACCTCCGCTGCGCGCGCGCTGATGAACTGGTGTCGTGATCTGCCAATGAATCTCGCCGACGCGTCGCTGCTGATTCTCGCCGAAGATCTTGGCAAAGCCGTATCCTGTCGACCGATCTGCGCGACTTCCAGGGCTATCGCTGGAAGAATACGCAGCCGTTCACCAACCTGTTGCTTGCCGTGGAGAAACCAAATCCCACTCGTCATTCCGGCGAAAGCCGGACTGCGTAGGCAGGATGCCGAAGCGAACGCCGAAGGCGGCCCGCAGGGTGCGCCGCAGGAGCGGCGCATAATCCAGCGTCTTCGACGTACCGGAAAGTCGCTGAGTTCCCGGTTCGGGCGAAGCCCGGCCTGTCCTGAACCTGTCGAAGGGCTGGGACGACGAAAAATCAGAACTGCCAGATGCCCGCGTTCGCGTACCAAGCTCTCGACACCACCGGCAAGACGCAGCGCGGCGTGCTGCAAGGCGACACCGCGCGCGCGGTGCGCGGGGCGCTGCGCGAGCGCGGCTTGAATCCGCTCAGCGTCGACGAAGTCCGCGAAGGCGGCGCCGGACGCAAGACCGGCATGTTCGAGCGGCGCGGTCTCGGCGCGGCGCAGCTCGCGCTGTTGACCCGGCAACTGGCGACGCTGATCGGTGCGGGTTTGCCGATCGACGAAGCACTCGGTGCATTGTCCGAACAGGCCGAGAACGAGCGCCAGCGCGCATTGACCATGAGCTTGCGCGCCCGCGTCATGGAAGGCGCGAGTCTCGCCCAGGCGCTTGGCGAGTTCCCGGAAAGTTTTCCGGAGATCTTTCGCGCAACCGTCACCGCGGGGGAGCAGTCCGGCCGGCTCGAAACCGTGCTCGAAAAGCTCGCCGATTACGCCGAAGCACGCGATGCCCTGAAGCAGAAGATCCTCGCCGCGCTCGCGTATCCGCTGCTGTTGACCCTGGTCGCGATCGCGGTCGTCGCCGGCCTCCTGACCTGGGTCGTGCCGCAGATCGTCGGCGTGTTCCAGAACCTGCATCAGACCCTGCCGCTGGCAACGCGCGCGTTGATGGCGCTATCGGCATTCCTGCGCAGCTGGGGCTGGCTGATCCTGATTGCGCTGATCGCCGCAGTGGTCGCCACGCGTATCGCGTTGCGTGAGGAATCGATGCGCTTTCGCTGGCACGCGCTGCTGCTGCGCCTGCCGCTCGTCGGGCGTCTCGCGCGCGCCGCGAACACGGCGCGCGCAACGCGTACGCTGGCCTTGCTGGTGGAGAGCGCAGTGCCGCTGCTCGACGCACTCGGGATTGCCGCACAGGTCGTACCGAACCTGCCGATGCGCGACGCGTTGAAGCGTGCCGCGTTCAAGGTGCGCGAGGGCAGCGCGTTTTCGCGCGCGCTCGGCGAAAGCGGTCAGTTTCCACCGGTCGCGCTGCGCCTGATCGCGAGCGGCGAGCGTTCGGGCAAGCTGCCGCGCATGCTCGGCGAGGCCGCCGCGCAGCAACAGCGCGAACTCGATCGCTGGTTGACCGCGCTCACGGCGGTGCTCGGGCCCGCAGTGATTCTCGCGGTCGGCGCGATGGTACTGTTCATCGTGCTCGCGATCCTGCTGCCGATCTTCAATTTGAATGAGATAGTCAAATAGCCGGGATTCGGGATTCGACGTACGTCGAGCGCGTGCGGCGCGTGCGTCATGCGACAATTTCCCACGCCCGTATCCCGAAATCCCGAAATCCCGATCACCGCATGATCCGCTTCGACAACGTCAGCAAACGCTACGCCTCCGGCCACGACGCGCTCGCCGAACTCAATTTCGAGATCGACGCGGGTGAGGTCGTGTTCGTGACCGGGCATTCCGGCGCCGGCAAGAGCACGCTGCTCAAGCTGATCAGCCTGGCCGAGCGACCGACGCGCGGCCAGATTACGGTCAATCACGCCGATCTCGCGCGCGTGCGACGCGGCGGTATCGCACATCTGCGCCGCGGCGTCGGCATGGTGTTCCAGGATCACCGCCTGCTGATGGATCGCAGCGTGTTCGACAACGTCGCGTTGCCGCTCTTGATCACCGGCACCGCGCGCGAGGAAATCGGCAAGCGCGTGCGCGCGGCGCTCGACAAGGTCGGCCTGCTGGCGCGGGAAAAGTCCAATCCGCTGGCGTTGTCGACCGGTGAGCAGCAGCGCGTCGGCATCGCCCGGGCAATCGTCGCCAAGCCGCCGCTGATCATCGCGGACGAGCCGACCGGCAATCTCGATCCGCAGTTGTCTCTCGAGATCATGGGATTGTTCGCCGAGTTCGGCGCGGTCGGCACCACCGTGCTGATCGCGACCCATGACCTGCTGCTGCTAAAGCGCCTCCGCAAGCGCGTGCTGGTGCTCGACCACGGCCGCCTAGTCGACGATTTCAGGCCGCTGGGAAAAGTATCTTGATTCGCCAGGCGGCCCGCAACGCACGCAAGCCCGCGCCCGCGCCGAGCAAGGGCGCCGCGCCGCGTCGCGTGCGCTTGCCGTGGCGGCAACGGTTTGCGGCCTGGCGCGACCAGCATTCCCATGCATTTTTTTCCAGCCTGGGCCGGCTCGCGGCGAAGCCGTGGGCGACCATGTTGACCCTGCTCGTGCTCGGTTTCGCGCTTGCATTGCCGCTGCTTTTCTTCCTCGTGTTCAACAACGCGCGCGAACTGTCAGGCGGCTTGCGCGAAGCGCGCGAGATCACCGCGTTCCTGAAACCGGAGCAGGACGCGAAGACGGCGACCACGCTCGCCGACGAGCTGCGCCAGCGCACCGATGTCGCGAGCGTCCTGATCCGTACGCCGGAACAAGGGCTGGCCGAGTTCCGCCAGCTTTCCGGCTTCGGCGAAGCGCTCGATTCGCTGCAGACCAATCCGCTGCCGAGCGTGCTCATGGTCACTCCGCGCGCTATCGCCGATACGGACAATCCGGCGCTGGTTGCTGCGCTCAAAGCGGACACGCGCGTCGATTTCGTGCAGTACGACGCAGCATGGCGACACAAACTCACCGACATTCTCCACTTCGGCGAGCGCATCGTCGTCGTGATCGCGGCGCTGCTGGCGCTGGCCACGCTGCTGGTGATCGGCAACACGGTGCGCATGGACATCCAGTCCCGTTCCGAGGAGATTTCGGTCATGCAAATGATTGGCGCCAGCAACGGCTTCGTACGGCGGCCGTTTCTTTATTCAGGGCTCTGCTACGGACTGCTCGGCAGTTTGTTCGCGTTGCTCATCGTCGCCGCGGTGGAACTCGCCTTGGCCGAGCCGATCGGACGGCTGCAGGGCAGCTACGCACATCGCTTCTCGCTGCGTGGCGTCGACGCAGCGGTCGCGCTGGTCCTCATCATCGCCAGCGCGTTGCTGGGCTGGCTCGGCGCGTTTTTTGCGACCGCGCGCCATCTTGCTGCCGGGCAACCACAGGAATGAGCAGCGACGTCTCCCTGATGCGGCATATCTCCAGCGACGAACCACGCGTACTCGTCGTCGACGGCTCGCGCGTGGTGCGTCAACTGATCGAGCGCGTGCTGAAGGCGGAATTGCCGAACTCACTAGTGATAGGCTGCGGCAGCGGCGCCGAGGCGCGCAGCTTGCTCGGCCAGGGCGTGGTCGATCTGGTCACGACCGCGTTGCGCTTGCCGGACATGGACGGCCTCGAACTTGCCCGGCACGTGCGCGAGGATTCGACCCAGGCCTATATTCCGATCGTCGTCGTTTCCGGCGACGTGCAGGAACGCCTCGTTGCGCGCACGCTGTCGAGCGACGTCACCGATTACTTCGACAAGTCACTCGGCTTCGACGCGCTGGCCGCCTTCATTCGCGGCTATGTGCACCCGACCCAGCAGGTCGATGGCGAAGTCCTCTATGTAGAGGACAGCCGCGTCGTCGCGCTGGCGACGACGCGCATCATGAAAAAATGCGGTTGCAATGTGGCGCACGTGGTCAGTGTCGAAGCTGCGCTTGAGCTGCTGGAGGCGGCGGTCGCCGAGAATCGCGCACCGGGGCCCGAGCTGGTGCTGACCGACGCCAGCCTCAAGGGCGAACTCAGCGGCGGCGACCTGCTCGATCGGATCCGCAACCACTTCGGCTATTCGAAGGGCCAACTGCCAGTGTTGGTCATGACCGGCGACGACAATCCGAGCAACCAGGCCGCGCTGCTGCGCGCAGGCGCGAACGATCTGGTCCACAAACCGATCGAGGAACGCCTGCTGATCACCAAGCTGCAATTCCAGTTGCGCGTCGCGCACCATCTGCGCGAGCAGGCGCGCGCGCGCACATGAGCGAGGGTCGAGTCAAACTCGATGCCTCGTGGAAGTCGCGTGTCGGTGCGCAGTTTGAGCGGCCCGAGATGCAAGCATTGGCCGAGTTCCTGCGCGCCGAGAAGCGCGCCGGCAAGGTACTCTATCCACCCAGCCCGCAGATTTTCGCGGCACTCGATACGACCCCGTTCGATGCAGTCAAGGTCGTGATCCTCGGCCAGGATCCGTACCACGGCCCAGGCCAGGCGCACGGATTGTGTTTCTCGGTGCTGCCCGGTGTGCCTGCTCCGCCATCGCTGGTCAATGTGTTCGCCGAAATCCAGCGCGATCTCGGCATCGCGCGACCCGACCACGGCTGCCTGATTCCGTGGGCGCGCCAGGGCGTGCTGCTGCTCAACTCCGTCCTGACCGTCGAGCGTGGCCTCGCTGGCTCGCATCAAGGCAAAGGGTGGGAGGGTTTCACCGACGCCTGCATCGACGCGCTCAACCGCGAGCGCGAAGACCTCGTGTTCCTGCTCTGGGGCAGTTACGCGCAGGCGAAGGGCAAATTGATCGACACCCGGCGTCATCGTGTCCTCAAGGCGCCGCACCCGTCGCCGCTTTCCGCGCACCGCGGCTTCAACGGTTGCGGGCACTTTTCGCGCGCGAACGAGTACCTGCGCGAGCACGGCCAGACGCCGATCGACTGGCGCCTGCCCGCTGTCTACGAATTGGGCCGCGATTAAGCTCGCATGCGTAGCATGGGGACGGATGCTGCCGCGATGCGGAAGCTCGTAGCTGCGCAGAAAGTGCATAGTAAACAATCACTTGGAAAGACCCTTGGTCGCGACGACACGACTGCGGTCATTTACGATACTTTGGAGTACACTATACTAATCCAACGGGTTCAGCCGGATTGATCGGTCGGAACTCTCAAGCGTTTTGGCACTCAAATGGACCGAGTGCTAAAATTTTTTGCCAGACGAGGAGTCTAGACTAATGAGCAATACCTTGGTCGCCAGCAATTTCCCGGTCCTGAACGCGCTGGGAAGCCTCGATGCGTACGTGAACGCGGTCCACCAGATTCCGATGCTGACCCAGGCCGAGGAGCAGGCTCTGGCGCGGCGCTTCCTGGGCGAGAGCGATCTGGATGCCGCCAAGCAGATGGTATTAGCGCATCTGCGCTTCGTCGTCCATGTCGCGCGCGGCTATTCGGGCTATGGGCTGCAGGTCGGCGACCTGATCCAGGAAGGCAATATCGGCCTGATGAAGGCGGTCAAACGCTTCGATCCCGACCATGGCGTGCGCCTGGTCTCGTTCGCGGTACATTGGATTCGCGCCGAAATGCACGAGTTCATCCTGCGCAATTGGCGCATCGTCAAGGTTGCGACCACCAAGGCGCAGCGCAAGCTGTTCTTCAACCTGCGCAAATCGAAGAAACGCCTCGGCTGGATGAATGCCGAAGAGGTCAACACCGTCGCGCGCGAACTCGGCGTGCCGGCCGCGACGGTGTTGGAAATGGAATCGCGCCTCAACGGTCGCGACGTCGCATTCGATACGCCGGTCGATGCCGACGAGGACGAGCGCCCGTCACCGGCTGCGTTTCTGATCGACCACACGGCCGATCCCTACGGCATGGTCGAAGCGGAATCCGAGGAGGAATCCAGCCTCGATACGCTGCACGAGGGCCTGGGCAAGCTCGACAAGCGTTCGCGCGATATCATCCAGCGGCGCTGGTTGAAGGACGACAGCAAGGCGACTCTGCAGGAACTCGCCAACGAATACGGCGTATCCGCCGAGCGCATTCGCCAGATCGAAGCGAACGCAATGAAGAGGATGCGCGCGTTATTCGTCGCCTGATTCCCTTCGGCGAAGCGTATTTTGAATGAACGACGGCCCCCAAGCGGGGCCGTCTTGCTGTGCACGCCAAGAAGGAGCGCCCCCTTCCGCCCTTCGGGCACCTTCCCCCGCTATCGCAGGGGAAGGGACAGCATGTGTTCGTGATCTTCAGACGGCTCGTTCGTGCCCGAACAGCTCGCGGCCCTGCATGGGGAATCCTTCCCCTGCGATAGCGGGGGAAGGAGGCGGTAGCCGGAAGGGGGCGCCTCTCAGCGATACCCCGCCGCCTGCAGCTCGAACAGCTCCGCGTAGCGCTTTCCTGCCGCGAGCAGGTCCACATGTGTGCCGACCTCCTCGATGCGTCCGCCGTCGAGCACGAGAATGCGATCGGCCATGCGCACGGTCGAGAAACGATGCGAGATCAGCACCGCGGTCTTGCCGGCGGAAAGTTCCTTGAAGCGCTCGAACACCTCGAACTCGGAGCGCGCATCGAGCGCAGCGGTCGGTTCGTCGAGGATCAATAGATCGGCGTCGCGCATGTACGCACGTGCGATCGCGACCTTCTGCCACTCGCCGCCGGACAGATCCACGCCATTGCTGAAACGCTTGCCCATGATCTGGTCGTAGCCTTTCGGCAAGCGTCGGATCACCGCGTCGGCGAGACTTTGTGCAGCGGCGCGTTCGATGCGCGGGCGATCGTCGCGCGCTTCGATGCGGCCGACCGCGACGTTCTCCGCGGCGGTGAACGCGTAACGCACGAAATCCTGGAAGATCACGCCGACATGCGCGCGCAGCGCGTCGAGGTCGTACTCGCGCAGGTCATGTCCGTCGAGCAGGATGTGACCTTCATCGGGGTCGTACAGGCGCGCGAGCAACTTCACCAGGGTCGTCTTGCCGGCACCGTTCTC
The DNA here is from genome assembly GCA_003142815.1 of Rhodanobacteraceae bacterium. GTDB lineage: Bacteria > Pseudomonadota > Gammaproteobacteria > Xanthomonadales > Rhodanobacteraceae > Dokdonella_A. Next base: position 33,182 of record PLNP01000044.1, on the reverse strand, counting down.
GCCGACCAGCGCGAGCACTTCGCCCACATGCAGGGTGAACGAAAGTTCGCGGACCGCCCAGCGTTCGGCACCCGGATAGCGGAAGCCGACATTCTCGAACACGAAACCCTCGTGGATCGGGCGCGGAAACGGCCGTGCATTTGCCGGCGAGCGGATCTCGGGTTCGATCTCGAAGAACGAATACAGGTCGTCGAGATACAACGCCTGGCCGGCGAGCTGCGAAAAACCGATCAAGAGGTTTTCGAGAAGATTGCGCAAGCGCCGGAATGAGCCCGATAGAAAGGTGAGATCGCCGATGCTGAACTCGCCGCGCACGGTGCGCCATGCGATCAGCGCGTACGCGATGTAGTAGCCGATCGTGCCGAGCGTCGCGAATGCGCTGCCCCACCATGCACGCCGCTTCGCCAGCGCGCGGTTCGCGGCGTAGAAATTTTCCGCGAGCGCTTGATAGCGCTCGATCAGGAATGGGTTCAGGCCGAAAATCTTCACTTCCTTCGCGGTCTCGACGCTGGCGCCTACTTGGCGCAGGTAGTCGAGCACGCGCCGCTCGGACGTCCACGCGTAATTGAGCGTATAGCTCTGCGCGTTGAAGTGCGCCTCGCCAAGGAACGCCGGCACCAGCGCGAAGATCAGCAACACGATCAGCCACGGTGCGTAGACGATCAATCCCGCCGCGAATGTCATCACCGTGACCGCGTCCTGGGCCTGCCCGAACAACTGGCCCATCAGCGCGCTGCGGCCCGTGGTCTGCCGACGCGCGCGGTCGAGACGATCCTGCATCTCGCTGTCCTCGAAATCTTCGAGGTCGAGCGTCGCCGCGTGCTGCATCAGGCGGATGCTGGTCGCGTTTGTATACTTTTCCGAGAGCAGCGAATCGACCAGCGAGACGGTGCGGCCAAACAGGTCCGACAATACCGCAAGGCCAAATTCACAGCCGAGCCAGACGCCGAGGCGATTGAAATGGCCGCTGGCAAGCGCAGCGCCGAGCGAGTCGAACGTGCCCCCGGCGCGCAGCAGCGCGACGACCTCGTCGATGATCAGTTTGCCGACGAACAGGGTGACGACCGGCAGCACCGCGCGCACGACGCGTAACGCGAGATCCGCCACCAGCAGGGGCGGACTGGCCGCCCAGAGCTCGCGCAGAAACGGGGGCAGGTTGCGCAGCGCGATGAAGCGCTCGCGCAGGTTTTTCGGCGCAGGCCTTGGCGGCGTGCCGCGCGCACCACCTCCGCTTGGCGGCGGAGTGCCCGGCGCCGCGCGTCCTCCCATGCTGTATTGGCGCGGCACCTGCGGCCCTCCAGATAACGAATCGCAAGCATCGCATATCGCGTCGCGCTCGAGATTTTCCGATCCCGATTCCCGGCTCAGTACAAGTCGACCGGATCGACATCGATCGACCAGTGCAGCTGGCGCGCGCCGGGCAATGCGCGCAACCGATCAAGCCACGCCGGCAGAAATCCTTGCAGCGCGGCGCGTTCGCCGGCTTCGATCAGCACCTGGCCGCGGAATGCGCCGGCGCGACGGGCCATCGGCGCGGCAAGCGGGCCATGGGCGATGATCGCCGCATCGTTCGCGCTCGCCGCGGCGCTGGCGAGAAAGCGGTCGAGTGCACCCTTGTCCTTCGCCTCGCCGCGCAGCAGCGCGAACTGCGCGAACGGCGGCAGGCTGGCGTCGCGACGATCCTTGAGCAGTTGCGCGGCGAGCGCGTGATAGCCGCCATTGAGCAGCACCGTGAGCAGTGGATGCGCCGGATCGTGGGTCTGCAGGATCACCGTGCCGGCACGTTCCGCGCGGCCGGCGCGGCCTGCCACTTGCACAATCAACTGGCCGAGGCGTTCGCTGGCGCGAAAATCGATGCTGTGCAGGCCTTCGTCGACGCCGACCACGACGACTAGGGTCAGGTGCGGCAGGTCGTGACCCTTGGCCAGCATCTGGGTGCCGACGAGGATGCGCGCACCCACCGTCGGCAGGTTGTCGAACAACGCGTCGCGCATGCGTCGGCCGCGCGTCGTGTCGCGATCGACGCGCACGACTGGAATGTCAGGAAAATGTGCCGTGAGCGCTTCTTCAAGGCGCTCGGTGCCCTCGCCCAGCGGATGCAGCGCGAGGCCGCCACAGGCAGGGCATGCGCGCGGAATCTTTTGCTCGCGGCCGCAATGATGGCAGCGCAGTCGGGCGGCGCCGCGATGCAGGGTCATGGCGCGCTCGCAGTCGGGACACTGCGCACTCCAACCGCAGTCGTGGCAGAGCAGCACCGGTGCGTAACCGCGCCGATTCTTGAAGATCAATGCCTGTTCGCCGCGCGCGAGGCAGGCCGCGATCACGTCCAGCGTCGGTGCGGCGAGTCCATGCTGCAGCCGTTGTCTGCGCAAGTCGACGACGCGCAGCGCGGGCGGTTGCGAGAGCCCGGCGCGATGGGTCAGGCGCAACGACTGGTAGCGCTCCGCCGCGACATTCGCGAGGCTCTCCAGCGATGGCGTTGCCGAGCCGAGCACAACCGGCACGCCGAGCGCCTTCGCGCGCATCACCGCCAGATCGCGCGCGTGATAGCGAAAACCCTCCTGTTGTTTGTACGAGGCATCGTGTTCTTCGTCGACGATGATGACGCCGGCTTTCGGCAGCGGCACGAACAAGGCCGAGCGCGTGCCGAGGATCACCGGCGCCTCGCCACGTGCGGCGCCAAGCCACGCGCGTGCGCGCTCGCTTTCACCGAGCCCCGAATGCACGGCCGCGATATCGATGCCGAGGCGTTCGCGGAACCGCCGCAACGCCTGCGGAGTCAGCGCGATTTCCGGCACCAGCACCAGCGCCTGGCGACCTTGCGCGATGCAGGCCTTGATGATGTCGAGGTAGACCTCGGTCTTGCCGCTGCCGGTGACGCCGTCGAGCAGGAACGGCGCGAAGCGATCCGCCGCCGCGATCACCGCGTCGGCCGCGCTGCGCTGCTCGTCGTTGAGCGGCGGACCGGCGATGCCGCTGCGCGGGAGCGCGGCCGCGGCGACGTGCACACGTTCGAGCCAGTCATGCGCGAGTGCCGCGCGCACGCTCGCCGAGCCGGCACCGCGCACGTCGCCATGCGCGATTGGCAACGGCCCCGCCGCGAGCGCGCCGAGCAGCGCATCGATACGTGTGCCGCGGCGGCGTTTCGGATCGCCGAGCGCGGCCCTGCCGACCGGTGTCAGCTGCAGCGCGGCGACCCCGCTCGGCGGCAACGCGCGTGCCGAACGCAGGGCAACCGGCAGCGCCGCCTGCAGCACCTCGCCGAGCGGATGCTGGTAATAGCGCGCGGCCCAGCGCAGCGTCGCCATCAGCTCATCGGTCAGCAACGGCGCGTCGTCGAGTACGCGCTCGATATCTTTCAGCTTGTCGTCGCCAAGATCCGAGGTCGCCGCCTGCGCAACGACAACGCCGACCATCCGACGCCGTCCGAACGGCACCAGCACGCGACATCCCGCCGCCACCGGACCGCCGCGTGCGCGATAGTCGAACAGCGAGTTCAGCGGAACCGGGAGGGCGATGCGCAGGATCGGATTCATGGCGAAAAGGACGCGCAAACCCAGCGCGCTCGCGAGTGTAGCCGAGCATTGTCGCGCTGCTGTTCGAGTTGCGCGCTGTTTCTCATGGAATGATCATGAAGGTCACTTAACTAACTAGCTGTACAAGGTTTTTTTTCTTATCCACAACAATTGTGGATAACTCTGTGGATGACCCGGATCGAGCGCGGCTGTGGAGCGCGTCGCAGAGCCGCCGCGCTTGCCTTGGCGAAACTTTAATCAATCTGAAATAGACATTTATTTTCAATGACTTGGACTGTCATCAATCCGTATCAATTGACGCCAACCGGATAACCGCAGCGGGCGCCAGGCGGTGCGCAACGTCTTGTGCACAACCGCTTGACAGGGCCATTTCGACTTGCTCCTCCAATCGCGGCGCGGCTGTCGCGTCAACCGGACGTGCCGTGTCGCGTTATTTAGCTGCGAAAGACCCTCGACAGGCGGATGCCGAATGCTTGCCGATTGCTGTTACATGAGCGTGCCCGAGCGCATGCTCGCAGTGACCGCGACATCCACCGACGATTCGCGTGCGATCGAGCGTTTCCTGCGCGCGATCGAGCGGCGCGCGTTGCGCATGGCCGAGTTCGCCACCAGCAACCGCGAGGAGGCGCTGGATGTGGTCCAGGACGCGATTGTTCGGCTTCGTGCGCCACTATGGCGAACGCGCGGCAGGCGAATGGTCGCCGTTGTAGCGGCACGCCCTCCGGGCCGGCTTCGCCGTTCGCTTCGGCATCCCGCCTTCGCAGCCGGCACCTTGTAAGTTAGTTTCAACCTCGCGCCAGACCACCGCACCTTGGATCACGAGATCGTGGGGAAGCTTGGGTCGGCGCGAGTTTTCTCTCCTCAAAACCCGAACAGTTGCCTGGGCTCGAAGCCCGCTTCGGCAAGGTTGGGTAATAGGAGCAACGTGATGACGCAAGACGTTTTCGCAGGCGTGGATGTGTCCACGGCCCGTCTGGATGTATTCATTTCCCATCCGGCGCAGACCTTCGCGGTGGCGGGAATCGCGGGTATTGCGGCCGGTTCCGCCGCAATGATGCTCGGCGCAGTTTCGTCGATCATGGGGCGATACCAACTCGAAAGTGCGCGAAGCCCGCCTGCTCGGATACGATGCCACGCACAGACTCCCGATGCCCACCATTTTACATCGCCAACGGCCGCGCCTTGCGCGCGAGCTGCGAGAAACGCTGCATCTGGCGGTGCCGCTCGTGCTCGGCCAGCTTTCCGCGATCGGCATGAACGTGATCGATACGATCCTCGCCGGCCATCTCGACGCGCACACGCTGGCGGCGGTCGCGATCGGCACCAGCGTGTGGTCGCTCGCGATCGTCGCCGCGATCGGTGTGATGATGGCCTTGCCGCCATCGGTCGCGCAGCTCAACGGGGCGGGCCGGCGCGACGCGATCGGTCTGTTGTTCCGCCAGGCTCTCTGGCTTGCGCTCGCGCTCGGCATCGGACTTGGCTTCGCGGTGCGCTTCGGCGGCGCGTTGCTGGTCGCGAATATCGGCCTCGACGCCAGGCTCGTGCCGGACGTGATCCGCTTCCTGCATGCGGTCGCGTTCGGCGCGCCGGCGCTGACCTTGTTCTTTACCCTGCGCGGCCTCGGCGAAGGTTTCAGTCTGACCCGGCCGACGATGTACTTCAGCGTGCTCGGTCTGGTTCTGCTCGGCCCGATCGGCTACGTCCTGATGTACGGCGCGCTCGGCGTGCCCCGCCTCGGCGCGCTCGGCAGCGGCATCGCGACTGCGCTGGTGCTCTGGCTGCAGCTGTTCGCGTTCGCGATCTATGTCGCGTTGCGCCATCACTATCGCGACCTGCATCTGTTCGCACGCTTCGAGATGCCGGACTGGAACGCGCTCGGCGGCTTGCTCAGGATCGGCGTGCCGATGGGCGTGTCGCTGTTCATGGAGGCAAGCCTGTTCGTCGCGGTCGCGCTCGCGATCGGCACGCTCGGCACCGACGTCGTCGCCGGCCATCAGCTCGCGCTCAACGTCGCCTCGGTCACGTTCATGGTGCCGCTCGGGCTCGCCATGGCGACCACCGTGCGCGTCGGCCACGCGGTCGGACGCGGCGATGCGCAGAACGTGCGCGACGCCGGCCTCGTCGGCATTTCGCTGACCCTGCTCACGCAAACCGTTTCGGCCGGGTTGATGCTGCTGCTGCCGCGCCAGATCGCATCGCTGTACAGCCATGACCCTGGCGTGATCGCGCTCGCCGCGCAATTGCTCGTGCTGGCCGGCCTATTCCAGTTCTCCGATGGCATCCAGGTCGCCGCGAACGGCGCGTTGCGCGGCCTCAAGGACACGCGCATCCCGATGTTCATTACGATGTTCGCGTACTGGGGCGTCGGGATGCCGGTCGGCTGGTGGCTCGCGTTTCCACACGGACTCGGCGCACGTGGCATGTGGATGGGGCTGATCGCGGGTTTGAGCATGGCTGCGGTTCTGCTCTCGCGGCGCTTCTGGAAACTCGCGCGCATCCCGCCTGCCGCTGCGCCTGCATGATCTTCGGACCATGCCCCGTCGACCATTTATCGGGTAGGCTGATTGCCGGATCCGCGACGCGGGACGCCGCACCTATTGATTCGGAACCAACCGGATTCAGCGACCGAATCTATCCTTCACCCTTGGCCGCCCCCGCTGGCGCAGGGGCTGGAAAACCGGAGGGCGCTCAAATCATTTGAGCGCCGGAGCAATCGGAGCAAACGATGTCATCCAAACAACCCGGGCTGGTCAGCCGCCTGCTGCACGGCTTCTGGAATGCGCTGAACTTCACCCGCCGGCTGGTTTTCAACCTGATCTTCCTGATCCTGCTGGTCGCATTCATCGGCGCGTTCTTTGCGTCGCGGCCGACGCTCGCGCCGCGCACGGCGCTGGTGCTCGATCCGAAAGGCGCGATCGTCGAGCAGTACAGCTCCGATCCGGTGCAGCGCGCACTCTCCCATCTTGCCGGCGACGGCAGCAGGGAAGTGCAGCTGCGCGATATGCTCAGCGTCATCGATGCGGCGACGAAAGATGCGCGCATCGAGCGCATCGTGCTGATTCCCGACGAGATCGACGGCACCGGACTTGCGACCTTGCGCGACATCGGCATGGCGCTCGATCGCTTCCGCGCCGCCGGCAAGGAGGTCATCGCGGTCTCCGGCGACATGGGCCAGAACCAGTATTTCCTCGCCGCGCATGCGAACGAGATCCTGCTCGATCCCGATGGCTCGGTGCTGCTCGAAGGTTTCGCGAACTACCGCAGCTATTTCAAGGATGCGCTCGACAAACTCGGTGTCGACGTGCACCTGATCAAGGTCGGCGCGTTCAAGTCGGCGGCCGAGCCGTACATTCTCAATCAGGCCTCCGCTGCAGCGAAGGAGGCCGACAGTTACTGGATGGGCGGGATCTGGCAGGAATACCTGAGCGAGATCGCCGCGTTGCGCAAGCTCGATGCCGCGAAAATCAGCGACGACATCGCGCATTACGATGAACGCGTGGCCGCGCACCAGGGCGATCTGGCCCAACTCGCGCTCGATCAGAAGCTGGTCGACAAGCTCGCAACACGCGCCGAGGCGCGCGCGATGCTGCGTGCGAAGGGTGCCGCCGAGGGCAACGATGGCTTCCGCCAGATCGACTTCACGCGCTATCTGGCGACGCTCGGCGCCGACCGCTTGCCGCACTTGGGCGCAGAGATCGCGGTCGTGGTCGCGCAGGGCGAGATCGTGCCCGGCGAGCAACCGCCCGGTCGGATCGGCGGCCAATCGACCGCGCAACTCGTGCGTGCGGCGCGCGAGGATAACCGCGTCAAGGCGATCGTGCTGCGCGTGAATTCACCCGGCGGCGAAACCCACGCATCGGAACTGATTCGCCGCGAGGTCGCGCAAGCGCGCGAAGCCGGCAAGCCGGTCATCGCCTCGATGGGCGACGTCGCCGCCAGCGGCGGCTACTGGATTTCGATGAACGCCGACGAGATCTGGGCGCAGCCGACCACGATCACCGGCTCGATCGGCATCTTCGGCCTGTTCGTGACCGTGCCTGACACGCTCGCGAAACTCGGCATCCACACCGACGGCATCGGCACCACACCGCTGGCCGGCACGCTCGACATCCGCCGGCCGCTGTCGCCGCAGCTCGAAGCGATCCTCAACAGCGTGATCAAGCGCGGCTACAGCGAATTCGTCGGCAAGGTCGCGAACGCGCGCAAGCGGACGCCTGAGCAGATCAACGCGATCGCACAAGGCCGCGTGTGGAGCGGCAGCCAGGCGCAGGAACGCGGCCTCGTCGACAAGCTCGGCGGCCTCGACGACGCGATCGCCGCGGCAGCCGCGCGCGCGAAGCTTGGCAAGGATTACCAGGTGCGCTACGTCGAGCGCGAGATGAGCGCCTGGGAACGGGTCGCGCTGAGCTTCAGCAACAGCGAGACGCTGGTGCGTATCGCGCGCTACGCGGGCTTTGCGTTGCCGCCGGGGATGTTCAGCCATGCGGACGTGAGCCAGGTCGCCGGTGTCGTCGAAGCGCTGCGCGGCAAGCGTTATGGCGCATTTGCGCAGTGCTTTTGCGAGTTGCGCTGACGACCTAGACGCTGTGCCGTTCCTTCCCCTGCACAGCGGGGGGAGGGACCGCAAGCGAACTCGTCAACCGCCCTGATCCTCAATCGCCTTGTCCTGCTTCGCCTTGTTCTCCTGCAACTGCTTCTCGACCGCTTTGGCCTTGTCGAGCGCCTTCAGCTGATCGTCGAATACGGTTTTCTGTCTCACCGGAGCGGGCTGTGTGGCTGCTGCGGTCTTCGCAGCATCGGCGGACGGGTGGCCCCCGCACGCAGCGAGCGCGACCAGACTGACGGCAATCAGGATCGAGCGACACATCGCGTACTCCAAGCGTGACGGTATCCGCTAAAGTCTGCGCTGCACGTTCGATCGGAACAAGCTGGAGGATGCCCGAATGACGAACCCGTCACGCTGGCGGCTCGATGGCCAAGCCGCCCTGGTCACCGGCGCGAGCAAAGGCATTGGCCTCGCCTGCGCGCGCGAGCTGGCCGTGCTCGGCGCGGATCTGCTGCTGGTCGCGCGCGACGAGATCCATCTGGAACTGATGCGCGCGGAACTCGCCGAGGAATTTCCCGAGCGTTCGATCCTCGCCTGCGCGGCGGACGTCACCGAGCAGGAACAACGTCTCGAAGTGTTCGACTGGATCGCCGATCTCGATGTCGAACTCTCACTGCTGGTCAACAGCGTCGGCGGCAATGTCTCCAAACCGGTGCTCGACTACACACTCGACGAGGTGCGCGCGCTGGTCGAGACGAACGTGCTCAGCGCGTTCGAGATGTGCCGGCTCGCGCATCCGCATCTGGCCGAGCGCGGCAACGCTGCGATCGTGAATGTCGGCTCGGTGTCGGGACTCACCCATGTGCGCACCGGCGCACCGTACGGCCTGACCAAGGCCGCGCTGCACCAGCTCACCCGCAACCTCGCCTGCGAATGGGCCGACGATGGCATCCGCGTCAACGCAGTCGCGCCGTGGTACATCCGCACGCAGCGCACCGAAGGCCCGCTCGCCGACACCGACTATCTGGAGGAAGTGCTGGAACGCACGCCGATCGGCCGTATCGGCGAGCCCGAGGAAGTCGCGTCCGCGGTCGCGTTCCTGTGCCTGCCGGCGGCAAGCTACATCACCGGCGAGTGCATTGCGGTGGATGGCGGGTTTTTGCGGTATGGGTTTTGAGGGGACGACTTTGGGTCAGTTGTTGAGCGACAGCCGATCAGCTAGACAACCGCGTGCTTCCGCGAATGCCTGCCCAGCGAGCGGGCCGGCATCTATCGAAAGCACCAGGAAATGATGTGGCACGAAGGCTTCGAACGCCGTGTTGTTGGCGAAGAAGAACGCGATATCGCCAAGATTCTCGTCTTCATGCCAAGTCGTCATGACGAAGTTGTGATCCTCCGTTGCATAGTCGGGACAGGTGCGCAGATACGCCCAATCGACGACGGCGTCCCATTTCGAGCAGTCATAGCCTGAGCAAACGGCATCGCGACAACCAGCCGACACTAGCTCGGCTGCGAGCCAACTCATTTCTTCGTCGTTTAGCGACGAGTCCTCAGTTAATACCCATACCACAAACTCGCTGCCGCCGAATGGGCTCGCGGAAGAGTATGGCCGCTTTAGCTCAACCAGCTGCAAATTTGCGTCGGCATGATCTCGCTCGCTGATCCACCGCACACGTCGCTGCTGAGAATCTTTGGTTCGGGGAGCCGGCGCGTCAAGTTGGTCCGCACTGTACGCTGCACGAGCTAATGGTAGGGTGGGCCGCAGCGCCAAAGGCGCGAGTCCCACCACGATTCGCACCGGTGGGACTCGCCGCTTCGCGGCTGCGGCCCACCCTACGGGCTCCCGGCCCACCCTACGGGCTCCCGGCCGACCGCCCAGCATCGACAGCCGAAAACGGCGAGTCCGCATCCTCGATCGGCGTTAGCATGTTTCGCATGCAGCCACTTGCCCTCACCTCCCGCCTCGATCACCGCGCCTGCGAGCGCGCGCGCCTGGCCCGCGATCCGCGCTTCGATGGGCTGTTCTTTATCGCGGTCACCTCGACTGGGATCTATTGCCGGCCGGTGTGTCCTGCGCCGTCGCCGAAGGCGCAGAACATCCGCTACTACGACAGCGCGGCGGCGGCGTCCGCGGCGGGCTTCCGGCCATGCCTGCGCTGCCGGCCCGAGGCGGCCCCGGGCTCGCCGCTGCATCGCGCGAAGAGCGAACTCGTCGCCGGCGCGCTGCGCCTGATCGAGCAAGGCGCGCTCGACGACGGTTCGTTGGCGGAGCTCGCGCGCCGGGTCGGTGTCGGCGAGCGCCATCTGCGCCGCGTGTTCGCGGAGGAACTCGGCGCGAGCCCACTCGATGTCGCGGCGACGCGCCGGCTGCTGTTCGCGAAGCAGCTGCTCGGCGAGACCGCGCTGCCGATGACCGCGATCGCGCGAGCCGCCGGCTACGCGAGCCTGCGCCGTTTCAACGCGACGTTCAGCGCGGCCTACGGCAAACCGCCGCGCGAGATCCGTCGCGGTCGCGCGGCGAACGGAGCCATCGCGGACGAACTCGTGCTGCGCCTGCCGTATCGCGCGCCGTACGACTTCGTGCATCTGATGGAGTTCTATGCGCGACGCACGATTCCCGGTGTCGAGGCCGTCGACGCGGACGGCTACCGGCGCAGCTTCGTGATCGACGGCGTGCCGGGTTGGTTCGCGGTCGCGCCGATCAAGGGCGATTCCGCACTCGCGTTGCGCGTGCATCATCCGAAGAGCAGCGCGCTCGGCACGATCGCCACGCGGGTCAAGCGCATGTTCGATGTCGACGCGGACCCGCGCGCGCTCGCCGCCGCGTTCCGGCGCAGCGAACAGATGAAGCCGCTGATCCGGCGCTGGCCGGGCCAGCGCCTGCCCGGCGCCTGGGACGGTTTCGAGCTCGCGGTGCGCACGGTGCTCGGCCAGCAGATCAGTGTCGCCGCCGCGCGCACGCTCGCGGCGCGCGTGGCCGCGACCTATGGCACGCCGTTCGCGGAAGGTGCGGCGGGCGGCCTGACCTCGTTGTTCCCGACACCGGATGTACTCGTCGATGCACCGCTCGAAACGAAGGGCATCACGCGCGCACGCGCGGCGACGATCCGCGGTCTGGCTCAAGCGGTACTCGATGGCCGCGTGCAGTTCCGTGCAGAGCAACCGCTCGCGGCGTTCGAGAACGATCTCGTCGCGCTGCCCGGCATCGGCCCGTGGACCGCGCACTACATCGCGATGCGCGCGCTTGCGCAGCCGGATGCGTTTCCGGCCGCAGACCTGATCCTGCGCCGTTCCGCCGGGCAGGGCCGGACCTTGAGCACGCGCGAACTCGGAACGCTGAGCGAGGAATGGCGCCCGTGGCGCGCGTATGCGGTGATGTTGTTATGGCGCAGCGCTTGAGGCAATCATCGCCCAACGGAGCGAAGAGCGCCCCCTTCCGGCTGTTCCTTCCCCCGCTTCGCAGGGGAAGGAACAGCGTGGGTGGCAGTCAATGAAAAGATGGGCCATGACGATGACGATCGTTTCGTGCAGGCCGAGGTGATGATGATGGACTACGACTTTCTGGAAACCCCGATCGGCCGCCTGCTGCTGGTCGCCGACGAACACGGTCTGCGCCATATCGATTTCCCGCGCGCGGACCAGGGCGAGCGCATCGAGCAGCATTGGCATCGCGACCGCCGCTATCTCGGCGCTGCCATCGAGCAACTCGAAGCGTATTTCGCCGGACGACTGCACATATTCGATGTCGCGCTCGCGGCACCCGGCACGGAGTTCCGCAAGACAGTCTGGAACGAACTCGTGCGCATTCCGTACGGCGAGACGATCAGCTACGGTGAACTCGCGCGGCGCATCGGCGATCCGGGCGCGAGCCGCGCGGTCGGCGCCGCGAACGGCGCGAATCCGCTGCCGATCATCGTGCCCTGCCATCGCGTGATCGGCGGCAGCGGCAAGCTGACCGGCTTCGGCGGTGGCCTGCCGATCAAGCAGTGGCTGCTGGATCACGAGCGACGGCACGCGCCGCGGCCGGCGCTTGCGTTGGTGCCTTAGCGGAAATGCTCGGCAAGCGCCGGTCGCACTTGCAGCGCTCCTACAAAAGCAGCCCATCTTTTGTAGGAGCACCGGAAAAAGGTGCAAGCGGCGCAGCCGCGACCAACGATGCGTGGGTGCATCCTCTTTTTCCCTGGTGGAGCGCGCGCTCAGCACCCGCGCATGCGTTCGCGCAGTGCCGCCTGTTGCTGCTTGAGCTGCGCTTCGGTATCGCTGAACGTGCGCTTCAACTGGTCTTCCACCCCATCGAGTTCGCCGCGCAGGTACGCGCAGGCCTCCTGCGCGGTGGCGTGGTGGCAGGCGTCGTCGATCCAGACATAACCGCCGGCAAGTGGCGCCTGCGCAGCCGGGATTTCGGGAATCGGGCGCAAGCCCGGTGCGGCGACGCCGATCCCGTTGCGCCCACCGTACGCTTGCGCGAGGCTGCGCTCGGGCACACCCAGCATGCCGAGCGGCACCGCGCTGCGGCCACCCCTGCCATCATCACTGGCATAAAGACTGCCATCGTGACGCGTGCACAAGAAGAAATCCGGCGGCGGTATGCGCGGCGAAACGGCTGTCGGCACGGCGACGGCATCCGAGGGGGACGCGGCGTCATCCGCTGGCGTTGCGACTGACGCAGTCGCTGGCGACCCGGTCGCCGCATCCGGCAAATGGACGACGTGCTGCGCTTGTCCGGATCGGCACGTTTGATCCTGGAAACTCACCGAGCCATCCGTGCCGATGCATCGATAAACGCTGGCGGCATGGGCACGTCCACCTGCGACGAGAACGAGCAACCCAGCGACAAGAATGGTCGTGCAGCGCATACGCGCATTTTAGCGCCGCTCCATTGATTCGGAATAAATTCAGATTCAGCGACCGAATCCAATCCCCAACCCTTGCCGTCCCCGCTGGCGCAGGGGAGGGAAAGCGGAGGTGCACTCAAACCATTTGAGTGCCGGATCAACAAGCGCGCCGGACCCAGCGGGATCGCCGGTGAGTCATAAGCATCGGCTTTCCATGCAACCCGTCTGGCTGCGCGTGATCGCGCTGGTGCTGCTGTGGATGAGATCGGCGGTCGCCGCGGGTCCGGTGCCGATCATCGTCGATCGACTCGATCGCAACGGTGCTGAGGCGACCGCAGCGCAAGTTGTCGCGGAAACCTATGACGGCGAATTCGTAGCGACGCCGTATGCCGCGATCACGCCCTCGCGCGATCACAGTGTCTGGTATCCGCCTGCGCCTCACCCGCGACTGGAATGCCGAGCGCCCTCCCTTGCTCAGCACCCTCGATCCGCAGGGCCTGCAAGTCTGCGCCTATGTTCCGCCGACTTACGCGGGCACGACCTACAGCATCTACGCCGATCAGCCAAAAAACGGTTTACCCGCCATTCGCTGGCGATATTGCTGCCCGCCACACTCAAGGCGAGCGTGCCGATCTAGCTACGCGCGGAGCCCGAGCGCGCGGTGCCGCGCTGCATCGAAATCCAGGCTGTGGCCTCCGCACGCGCCAGCGATCTCGCCCATGCGCGACTGGACGTGTTGTTTCCTGCAATCCAGCTCGCAACCGTGCTGGTGATGCTCGCGTTCTTCATTGCGTTGCGCGAGGGCATGTATGGCTATTTCATCGGCCATGTTTTCTTCCTCGTGTTGTATGAGCTTTATGAATTCGGCCTCGGTTACGAGTTGGCGCCTTTCAATCTGCTCATGCCGTTGCAGGCCCGACCGACGTGGCTGACGGGCGCGGTCGCGGCGATCCTGCTGTACCAGTTCTCGCGCCCTTTCCTTGACCTCAGGCATTGCGCGCCGCGCATCGATCGACTACTCGTCGCGCTTGGCTGGCCACTGGCGGTACTCGCCGTGTGTGCGGCCATTCCGGCGTTGTCCCGGGCTGGTGGGTCGAAAATGCCCTGCTGCTGATTTTTCTGGTGATGGCGCCGCTGTTGCTGGCCACCGCCGTGCTCGCTTGGTACCACGGCAGTCATCGCGGTGGTTTCTATCTGTGCGGGTGGGTTCCGGGACTGTTATTCATCATCGTGCGCGTGTTGCAACTTGCGCTGCAATGGCCGCTGCCGAGCTGGCTCGAGCTCGCGTTGCCGGCCGCATTTGCATTCGCGAGCATCGTGCTGGCGTTCGGCCTTGCCGACCATGCGTTGTCGATCCGGCATGAGCGTAATGTCGCGCAGCGCCTGGCCGAACACGACATGCTCACCGGCGCCTCAATGCAGGTGTCGGTAAATATCCGGATCGAACACGTCGACAGCGATGGCTTCGTCGCGCGCGTCGCGCGCCTCGTTGAGCCGCTCGTATTCCTCGCCGGAAATCACGCCGCCGGCGACGCCGAGTTCGTCGAGCAGGTAACCCGGCGCATGGTCGAGCTTGCCCGCGCGCACCGCGTCGCGCAGCTTGGTTTCGATCGGGATCGCGCGCACCGCCTTGTCGAGCGCGGCTTCGAGCGCGCCGAGGCCGGGTTCGTCCGCGGGCGGCACGAACACGTCTGCGGTCAAGCTGCGGCGCGCTTCGCGATCTTCGAGAATATCGCGCGCGACTTCAGACCCAAGTCGATCCGATGGCAGGCGGAAACGCGCGCCGAGCGGGAAGATGGCCAGTCGCAACAACACCGCGAGCCAGCGCACCGGCAGGTTGTAGAGCACGCCGCGCAGCGCTTCCTGGATGCGGTAGAGACACAGTTCCGCCGACCAGCACGCGAGTGCGTAATTGGGTCGCGTCTTCGGCTCATCGTGATAACGCTTGAGCGCGGCGCTGGCGAGATACAGGTACGCGAGCGCGTCGGCGAGGCGGCCGGAGAGTTTCTCGCGGCGTTTCAGCGAACCGCCGAGCGTGCCCATAGCTGTGTCCGAGACGATCGTGAACGCGGCTGAAAACCGCGACAGATGCTGGTAGTAGCGCGCTGTGTCCTCGCTGCGCGGGACGCCAGCGAGGCGCGAACCGGAGAGCGCGAGCAGCTTGGCGCGGATCGCGCGCGTCACGAACAAATTCACGTGGCCGAAGATCGCGTGATCGAACGCGGCGAGATCGCTTTTCGCGACCGCATCGATTTCCTTCTGCACAAACGGATGGCAACGGATCGCACCTTGGCCATACACGATCATCGTACGCGTGAGGATATTCGCGCCTTCCACCGTGATGCCGATCGGCACGGCGTCCCACGCCGGGGCGAGCGCGTTGCGCGGGCCGCGCTGGATCGCGCTGCCCGCGCGGATGTCCATCGCATCGCTGACGACCTGGCGCATCGCATCAGTCAGGTACGCCTTGGCGATATTGCCGATCACCGCGGGTTTTTCGCCGGCATCGAGTGCGCCGCAGGTGAGGGTGCGCGTCGCAGTCATCAGATAGGTCATCCCGGCGATGCGCGCGAGCGGTTCCTCGATACCTTCGAAACGCCCGATCGGCGTGTCGAACTGCTCGCGCACCGTCGCATACGCGCCGCAGATGCGCGTCGCCATCTGCGCCGCGCCGATCGACAGTGCCGGTAGCGAAATCGAACGTCCGGCCGCGAGCGATTCCATCAGCATGCGCCAGCCCTGACCAATCTGTTCGCGTCCGCCGATGATCGCTTCATCGAGCGGCACGAACACGTCACGGCCGACGGTCGGGCCGTTCTGGAACGGCACCCCCATCGGATCGTGGCGCAGGCCGATCTCGACGCCTTGGGTCGCGCGCGGAATCAGGGCGCAGGTGATGCCGCGGTCCTCCTGGTCACCGATCAGCTTGTTCGGATCCTTCAGGCGGAACGCAAGACCAATCAGCGTCGCGACCGGCGCCAGCGTGATGTAGCGTTTCTTCCAGTTCAGGCGCAGGCCGAGAACTTCCTTGCCGTCGATCGTGCGCTTTTCGACGATGCCTTCGGACTGCGTCGCGGCGGCGTCGGAACCCGCCTCGGGACCGGTCAGCGCGAAGCACGGAATCTCCTCGCCGCGCGCGAGTGGGCCAAGCCAGCGCTGCTTTTGCTCATCGGTGCCGTAGTGCAGCAGCAGCTCGCCCGGGCCGAGCGAGTTCGGCACCATCACCGTGACCGCGGCGGTGACCGAGCGGCTGGCGATGCGCGTGACCACGCGCGAATGCGCGAGCGCGGAAAAGCCGAGGCCACCATATTCCTTTGGCAGGATCATGCCGAAGAAGCGCTGCTGCTTGATGTAATCCCAAATCGGTGCGGGCAGATCACGCTGCTGATAAATCTCCCAGTCGCTGATGCGCCGGCAGAGCTCCTCGGTCGGGCCGTCGAGGAACGCTTGTTCCTCTGCGCTCAGCGGTCGCGGCTGGAAATCGAGCAGCTTCTGCCAGTCCGGCATGCCGCCGAACAGGTCGCCGTCCCACCAGACCGTGCCGGCCTCGAGCGCGATGCGTTCGGTGTTGCCAAGCCGAGGCAAAGCCTTCGCGAATACCGGCATCACGAAACGCGAGACCAGATGACGACGCAGCTGGGGCACGCCGAACAATGCTGCGAGTGCGGCCAGCAGGACGACCGTCGACTCGAACAGCAGCGGCGAAGCGACACCGGCGATACGCCAACCCACCAGCCAGACGCCGGCACCGGCCACCCAACCGAGAAAGCCGAGGCCGCGAAACGCGAGCACCAGAAAAACGATGATGGCAAGTACAATGGCGATCCACATGGCGCGTCCTCACTCCGGATCGTCCGATTATGCGGTCTGCATCCTGTCGCGCAGCTGGACGTGTGCGCACTTAGAATACCGAGCCACTCGGTCAGGGGACATCATGCGTTTGGTTGCTGCCGTTATCCTCGCGATGGCGTTGTATTTCGCTGCGGGTCTTTTCTGGCCCGCGCACGAGGAGAAATTGGCGGGACACTGGACGACTGGAAATCGGCGTTTCAGGCTGCGGAAACGGCTATTTTTTCCTGCGCGACGTGCGTGACGCGTACATGAACGGCGAAAGCGATATCCGCCAGTTCGATTGCGCCCAAGTCGGTACCTGCATCCATTGGCCGTTCAAGCCGATGCTGACAAGGTGGGCGCTGCTGACTTGGGCGGTATTGATGCTGGTGCGCCCGTGGCCGCATTCAGCCTGCGGCGCCATCGAGTGCTCGCGCTGTTTACGACACGGAACGCATTGGCGCGCGCGATGCTTGCCTGGAGCGGCGATGCGTATCCGCTACCTGTCCCGCGTGCGGCGACCTGGTTGCTCGCCTGCGCCGCGACGGCCGCGCTCGAACGCAGCGGCGCGAGTGCCGTTGCCGCAAGCAATCCGAGCACTCGGAACGGACGGGATGTGTCTCCGCGAGTCGGCGCTGGAACGATCAGCAGCAGAGTGATCGCCACGATCGGCGCCGCGTTGTACTTCGGCCTGTTCCTTTACGCGCTTGCGCATATGGGCGCCCGATAGAATCGGCACATGGATTTGCCGCTGTATAACTATCGGTTTAGCGTGCGCGGACGCTCCGCTACGCGTGCTGGATTCGGCCTGTGGATATCGATGACATGAAGAACAAGAACGACATCGTCAACAACTGGCTGCCACGCTACACCGGCACGCCGCTCGAAGGATTCGGCGAGCACATCCTGCTGACCAACTTCAGCCACTACGTGGATCTCTTCGCGCAATGGCACGGTGTGCCCGTGCTTGGCCGCGACAGACCGATGCCGAACGCGACTGCCGACGGCATCACGATGATCAACTTCGGCATGGGCAGTCCGAACGCGGCGACCATGATGGACCTTCTGAGCGCGATCGCGCCGAAGGCCTGCCTGCTGCTCGGCAAATGCGGCGGACTCAAGAAGAAGAACCAGCTCGGCGATCTCGTCCTGCCGATCGCGGCGATCCGCGGCGAGGGCACCTCGAACGATTATCTCTTGCCCGAAGTGCCCGCGTTGCCCGCATTCCAGCTACAGCGCGCGGTCTCGACGATGATCCGCGATCTCGGCCACGACTACTGGACCGGCACGGTCTACACCACGAATCGGCGCGTCTGGGAACATGACGTCGCGTTCAAGGACTACCTGCGCAAGACGCGCTCGATGGCGATCGACATGGAAACCGCGACGATCTTCGCCGCGGGCTTCGCCAACCATATTCCGACGGGTGCGCTGCTGCTGGTATCCGATCAGCCGATGGTTCCGGAGGGCGTTAAGACGGATGCCAGCGACAAGCTGATCACCGCGAACTTCGTCGAGGCGCATATCAAGGTCGGCATCGAGGCGCTGAAACTCGTGCGCCGCAACGGGCGCAGCGTGAAGCACCTGCGCTTCGAGGAAGACCTGGAATAGATCACGCGGGCACGGACGCCGCATGACGATCATCGAGACCGAACGCCTGACGCTGCGCAACTCAGCGCCGCGGATGCGTTCATCCTCGAACTGGTGGACGATCCAGCATGGCTGCGCCATATCGGCGACAAGGGCATGCGCACGCCGGGCGACGCGCTTGCCTACATCGCGAACGGACCAATGGCGAGTTATTTACGCCACGGCTTCGGCCTGGATCTGGTCGAGCTCAAGGTCGACACAACGCCGATCGGCATCTGCGGCTTGATCAAGCGCGGCCCGCTGATGGATGCCGATATCGGCTTCGCATTCCTGCCGCAATTCCGTGGCGCTGGTTACGCGTTCGAGTCGGCTGTCGCCGTCATGCGCGACGCGCAGGAATCGTTGGCACTGAAGCGCATCGCGGCGATCGTGTGTCGCCGCACAACCACGATTCGATCCGCGTGCTGGAAAAACTCGGCCTGCGGTTCGAGAAGATGGTCTGCATGAACGCGGATGGCCCGCAGACGCGGCTGTTCGGTCGCATCAGACGCCGAACAGTCTTCCGATCAGCGCGGTCGCGAGCATCGCCAGCGCACTCCAGCCCGTTACCCGAATGGCGCCATGCAGCGGCGACGCGCCACCCGTTCGAGCCGCCGCGGCGCCGAGCAAGGCGAGACACACCAGCGATACCGCCATCACCACACCGGTCAATGCGCGCGGTGGCACCAGCAGCGTGATCGCGAGCGGCAAGATCGCGCCGGTGGCGAACGCAGCGGCCGATGCGGCAGCGGCCTGCAGCGGCCGCGCGCGAAGTTCGTGGGTAATGCCGAGTTCGTCGCGCGCGTGTGCCGCCAGCGCATCGTGTGCCGTGAGCTGCTGGGCGACCTGCCCCGCCAGTGCCGGATCGAGGCCGCGTTCCACGTAGATTGCCGCGAGTTCGTGCAGTTCGCCCTCGGGATGCTGGGCGAGTTCGTGGCGTTCCTTCGCGAGATCGGCTTTCTCGGTATCGGCCTGGGAGCTCACCGAGACGAACTCACCGGTCGCCATCGACAACGCACCGCCGACCAGGCCTGCAACACCGGCCAGCAGGATGTTGTGGCGCGCGGCCCCGGCCGACGCGAAGCCGACGATCAGGCTCGCGGTCGAAACAATGCCATCGTTGGCGCCGAGTACGGCGGCACGCAGCCAGCCGACTCGGTCCGTGCGATGGACTTCACCGTTATGTCTGGACACGCGGCTCCTCGCTGAATGCGCAACAACCCGGGATCCGAATCCGGTCCCGCTCCGGCCGTCGATCCTAGCACCGACGCCGGCGTGAATGCGCAAGGTGCGGTCGCGTTTCGTTCACCTCGCCTTCGTATAGTCGCATCTGCAGCCAATCGACTAATTTGTCGCAAAGGCGCCAACGCGCAACGGGCCGGCTGGAGGAGAAATCACATGATCCGCAAACTCAAATCCGGCGAATATCGGCTGTACTCGCGCAAGAAGGATCCGAAAACCGGCAAACGCCGCAACCTCGGCACGTTCCAGGATCGGGCGGCTGCCGAGAAACACGAACGTGAAGTCCAGTACTTCAAGCGCGCCGGTTGATCGCGAAATGCAACGCGATCCGCCTTGCCGAGTACGCCAAGGCGCTATCCATCCGGCGCGTCTCACCGAACCGAAGGACGCGTCGCACGTGACCAGGCATATTCAAGCGCGCAAGGTCGACAACGAATCCGGCGGCTCGCTGAGCGAACGCCTGACCCGCGCGGTGCTCAAAATCGCCGGACGCGTGCCCGATACCGACGAGCACAAGAGCCGCGGTCCCGATCATCGCGCACGCGCGATCGCCGCGGCCGCGGCGAACAAGGCCGCGCTCGCGGCGGGCACGCTCGCGTTGCCGCCGGGTCCACTCGGCTGGCTGACGATCGTGCCGGAATTGATGGCGATCTGGCGCATCCAGAGCCAGATGGTGGCCGACATCGCCGGCGCCTACGGGGTCAGCGCCAAGCTGACACGCTCGCACATGCTGTATTGCCTGTTCCGCCACGCCGCCGCGCAGGCGATGCGCGACATCGGCGTGCAGATCGGCGCGCGCCTGCTGATCCAGGACGTGCCGTTGCGCGTGATCGAGCGCGCCGCCGCGAAGATCGGCGTCAGCGTGTCGAAACGTCTCGCCGGGCGCGGCATCGCGCGCTGGTTGCCGGTCATCGGCGCGCTCGGCGTCGGCGCGTATGCGTACTACGACACCGGCCAGGTCGCGCGCACCGCGATCGCGCTGTTCGGTGCGAGGGACGCAGACACCGGCAGCGCCGAGACAAAGTGACTGCTACAGCTTTTCTACTTGGCAGGCTTCAGATCGATCGGCTTGGCGTGTGCCGCGTGTAGGGCCGCATTCAACGTCGCGAGATCGCTGCGCTTGAAATCGTCCCATGCGTGCAGCGTGGCATCCGTGAGCGCCGCGAGTTTTGTGTAGCCCGTTTGCGCGTCGGGCGATGGCGCCGCATCGGCGCCGTCGACCGCGGCCATCAAGTTGCCGAGCGCGCTGCCGAGGAACGCCAGCGTCTGCACCTGCTGCGGCGGGAACGACGAGGCGTTGAAGGGATTGGGTGCCGGTTGCGCGCCGGAAACCGCCGCCAGGCGCACGCCGAATTGGTCCAGGGCTGCGGCGGCACCGCCGTCGGCGCCCTTGCGGCGCTCCGCGACAGACTTGCGCAGCACGCCGGCTTCGCCGTTGGCCGCGTCGAGACGCACTTGCAAGGCCTCGACGCGTTTGGCCAGCGCGAACTGGCCGACATAGGCCGATGGCGGCAGATCGATGCGCGGGTCGGGCGCAATGATGAGCGGCTGGCGGTAGCGCTTGCCGTCCACGGTCAGCTCCACCGTGTAGTTCCCCGGCGGCGCCCACACGCCATCGCTGTAGGCGTTGCCCTGCGCGGCCGGCGTCGGATAGCGCAGCGGACAGACCAAGCGGTGCATGCCGGGCGTCGCGGTCAGGGTGGAAGGCTGATGCACCCATTCGGGTGCGCTGTTGATCTTCGCGAGATCGATCTTGCGCGGCGCGTCGGCACTGCTGTAGTGCCGGACGAGCTTTCCGCTGGCCGCATAGATGTCCACTTGCACCGGCTTGGCCGGTGTACGTACGAGGACGTAGTCGATGTAGGCTCCTGCGCGCGGATTTGCCGCCATCGGTTCGTCCTTCGGCAGCGGTGTGCCGGTGAAACTGGCCTCGCGGTAGCGGATCGCGACCGATGGAACGAACAGGCGTGTTTCCGGTTTGGACTTCTTTGCGTCCAATTGTCGCAGCGCGGCGACGTCGTCCATGATCCAGAAGCCGCGGCCGTGCGTTGCGATGACGATATCATCGCCGTGCACGTCGATGTCGCGCACCGATGTGCGCGGCAGGTTCTGCTGCAGCGGCTGCCAGTGATCGCCGTCGTCGAACGACACGTAGACGCCGAGTTCGGTGCCCGCGTAGAGCAGTCCGCGTTTCTTCGGGTCCTCGCGCACCGTGTTGACGAAATCACCGTCACGGATACCAGCCACGACGAGCTGCCACGATTTGCCGCCGTCGCGAGTGCGATAGAGGTATGGCTTGCGGTCGTCGAGACGATGGCGGTCGATCGCGACATACGCGGTGTCCGCGTCGAAGTGCGAGGCCTCGATAAGGCCGACCTTCGACCACGCGGTCAGCACCGGCGGTGTCACGTTGTCCCAATGCTTGCCTTCGTCACGTGTTCGCCAGACCGCACCGTCGTCCGTGCCGGCCCAGATCAGCCCGTCGACCAGCGGCGATGGCGCGATCGCGTAGACCACACCGCGGCGCGGGTGCGGGCCCAGATTATTGGCAGCGGTGATCGCGTCGAGGTTCGCCGGTACGCCGGGGTTTTCGCGGGTCAGGTCCGGACTGATCGCATCCCAGTGCGCGCCGCCGTCAGCGGTGCGCCAGATTTTATGGTTGCCGAAATAGAGTGTCTTCGGATTGCGTTGGCCGAACACCAGCGGCAGGGTCCAGGTGCGCCGATACAGATCTGGCTCGGCGAGCGTTGGATCGACCGAACGGGTTTGCTCGTTGCGCAGATCGAGCTTCTCCACCGCGCCGCCGTAGACGATATCGGGGTCGCCCGGATCGGGCGCTATCATGCCGCTCTCGCCGCCGGCGGTGACTTCGTGGAACTGCTCCATGGTGATGCCGTTGCCGTTGTTGATGCGGCTCGGCAGCGCGACCGCACCGGAATCCTGCTGGGCGCCGTAGACGCGGTACGGAAACCGCGAATCGGTGATCACATGGTACATCTGCGCGGTCGGCTGGTTGTGCCAGCTCGACCAGGTCGCGCCACCATTCAGGGTAATCAGCGCGCCTTGGTCGACGCCGAGGATCTGCCGGTTCGAGTCGCCTGGATCGATCCATAATTCGTGGAAATCGTCACCGGTCGAATCACCCTTGAGCGGCAGGAAGGTCTTGCCGCCGTCGTCCGAGCGCAGCACGATCGTGTTCATCGCGTAGACGCGATCGGCATTCTTGGGATCGACCGTGATGCGGCCGAAGTACCAGCCGCGCTGCCAGATGCGCGGATCGCCGCTGGTCTTGCGCCAGTGCGCGCCGGCATCGTCGGAGCGATACAGGCCACCTTCGTCGCCATCGACGATCGCATAGACGCGCTTCGGATCACTCGGCGCGACACCGATGCCGATGCGGCCGACGTGCGCGTCCGCAAATCCGTTGCCGTGGATCGGCTGCCAGTTATCACCACCATCGGTGGATTTGTATAAACCAGAACCCGGCCCGCTCGCCGGCGGATACACGTTCCATGGCGTGCGTCGCGCCTGCCACAACGCCGCGTAAACCACCTGGCTGTTGCCCGGCTCGAACGCGAGATCGATCGCGCCGGTTGCGTCATCGGGACCGAGCACTTTCTTCCAGCTCTTGCCGCCATCGCGCGAACGGAATACGCCGCGCTGTGCATTCGGCCCGTACGGATGACCGAGCGCGGCGACGAGCACGCCGTTCGCGTCGTGCGGATCGACGATCACCTTGCCGATCTGCTGGCTGTCGTCGAGGCCGATCCGGCTCCACGTCCTGCCCGCGTCGATCGACTTGAACATGCCCTCGCCCTGCGCGATATCCGAGCGCATGTCGGCCTCGCCGCTGCCGACGTAGAGCACGTTCGGATCCGACGGCGCTACGCCAAGTGCGCCGATCGAGCCGACCGGCTGACCGTCGAATAGCGGTTGCCAGGTCCGCCCGGCGTCATGTGTATCCCACACACCGCCGTTGACCGAACCGAAATAGAAATGCTGCGGCTGTCCCGGCACACCGGCCACCGCGAGCACGCGTCCGCCGCGAAACGGACCGATCAGGCGCCAACCCAAATCACTGAACTGCGCGGGATCGACCTGTGCGAATGCACTGAGGCTGGCCAGCAAAAGAACACTGCCGAGGAAAATTCGCGCGAACATCCCAACTCCCATGCGCCGGCATGCGGCCCAAACCCGGGACGAGGCGCCCCAAAGCCCTCATCATAGCGAGACGTTGGCGCGGAAGACCGTGGCGAAAGACATGCCCCGCGTTCTGGTCTCTTTCCGGCCACGATGCACTCGGGCACGATGCGCCGATTCCGTAAGGCTCCTTCGATGACTCCCCCGCAATACTGCCCTCCTGCGCTGACCGAAGGCGCGACCATCATGCACGAAATAGATGCCGGCCGGCCACGCGCGGCAGGTCGCATCCTTGTGCACGAAGTCCGGACAGAACGGATCGCTGCGGAAGAATCCGCTCGGCAGATCCTGCGCGAACGCCGCACTGCTCGCCGCGAGCAACAACGGCGCGACCCGCAACACGAGCCAACGTGGGATGACGTCCGCTTCCGCGAAGCTGCGATACCGCTTAAAGTGTGATGTGGTTCACGCCTTGTTGATCCGGCACTCAACTAGCTTGAGTGCCCTCCGCTTGCCCTCCCCTGCGCCAGCGGGGGGAGCACAAGAGTGGGGGATTGATTCGCTCGATTTAAATCTGAATTCGTTCCGAATCAATAGCGCCGACGACTTCCCGCTGTCACTCGCCCAAGCCGGGCGTGCCGGGTCATGGGCCAGCGTGGCCTCGCGCCCAGGCCAAACGCTCCGCCAGCATCCGGTCAACCCGGGTCAGGTAAAGTAGCCCCATGTATCTTGAGTATTACGCGCTGCGCGAGCCGCCGTTCTCGATCACCCCGGATCCGCGCTACGTCTTCCTGTCCGAACGGCACCGGGATGCGCTGGCGCACTTGCTCTACGGGATCGGCAAGGGCGGCAGCGGCGGCTTCGTGCAATTGACCGGCGAAGTCGGCACCGGCAAGACCACGCTGTGCCGGCTGCTCCTGGAACAATTGCCGGAGAACACCCGCGTCGCCTTGGTGCTCAATCCCAAACTGTCGCCGGTCGAGCTGGTCGAGACGGTCTGCGAGGAACTGAAACTCGACATCGATGGCAAGCGTGGCAGCCTGAAAGCGCTGACCGACACCCTGAACGCGTTCCTGCTCGATGCCTACGCGCAAGGCCTGCGCGTCGTCCTGATCATCGACGAGGCGCAGAACCTGTCGACCGAATCGCTGGAGCAGGTGCGCCTGCTGACCAACCTCGAGACACCGACGCAGAAGCTCCTGCAGATCATCCTACTCGGCCAGCCGGAACTGCGCGAGATGCTCGATCGCGCGGCGCTGCGCCAGCTCGCGCAGCGCATCACCGCGCGCTATCACCTGACGCCGCTCGATGCGACCGAGACCGAAGGTTATGTGCGCCACCGCATGGCGGTCGCCGGGTGCACGCGGCTACCGTTTTCACGGCTCGGCCTGAAGGCGCTCTATCAGCGTTCCGGCGGCGTGCCGCGTCTGGTCAACATCATTGCCGATCGCGCGTTGATGGCCGGCTACGCGCTCGAGCAGGACAGTATCGGTGAGCGTCTGGTCGACCGCGCCGCCGACGAGGCGCTACCCGGCCACGCGCGCTATTGGCTGCACCGGTACGGACGCTGGGCGCTGGCGGCCGTGGCCCTGCTCGCGATCGCCGGCGGCGTGGTCTGGCTGCGTGGCTACCTTCGCAACGCACCAGCCGCCGCGCCCATCACCGTCGCAGTGGCGCAGTCGGTGGCGGCCGATCACGAAGCGGAGCGCCTTGAGGCGCGTCTCGCCCAGTCGCCGGAAACCAAGCTGACCGCCTTCACCCAATTGCTGGCGCGCTGGCAGGTCGATGGCGACCAGGTATCCGTGCGCGCGGCCAGCCGTTGCCCGCCGATGGTCGCGGCCGGCGTCGCCTGCCTGCACGGCCATGCGGCGCTGGACCAGCTCGTGCGTTTCGACCGGCCGCTGCTGCTTTTTCTCGGCAACGCCGATCATCCCGCGTACGCATTGCTGCAAGGCGTCGGCCCACAACACGTGCGGCTCGACCTCACTGGCACGCGTTATGAACTTGCGCGATCGTCGCTGTCCAAGTTCTGGAACGGCGATTTCATCGCGTTGTGGCGTTTGCCGACCGACGTGCCAGCCAGCCTTGCCCGCGGCGATGCTGGGCCCGGCGTCGCCTGGGTGCTGGACAGATTGGCAACGTTCGACAATGGCAGCACCGCGAAATCGCGCGCGCCGACCTTCGATGCGGACATGGAAACGCGCGTGCGCACATTGCAGACGACCTACGGAATCACCGCCGATGGCATCATCGGACCGGAAACCCTGTTTGCACTATCCGCACTCGACGACGCCGGTCCGCATCTCGCGCGGACCGTGGAATGACCCGCGCGCGCTGCGGCAATCAGGAAAGCCCACGTAGTCAGGAAATGCGATGTCGTTGATTCTCGAAGCTCTCAAGAAATCCGAACAGCAACGCCGCCTCGGTGAGGCGCCAACGCTGGGCACGCCGGTGCTCGCGGTGCGCGGCCGGCGCAGCCTGCTGCCGCTGTTCGGCGCACTGATCGCGATCGCGCTCGTGGCCGGTTGGTGGCTGTCGCGGCCGGCGCCCCCGGTGTCGGCTGCACGAACCGCCACGGCCGACGCCACGGCACAACCGGCCAACGCGTCGGCGCCCGCGCCGCCGATGAATCGCATCAAGCCAAACCTGAATCACGCCGCCCCAGCCAGGCAGGCCACCGCGGCGAAACGCGAACCGGCCCCGGCCAAGCCGATGCCGAGCAGCGGTCTGGAAGCCGTCGCAGCGCCGACGCCGATCGCGCCGTCGACCACCGATCGTCCCGGCAGCGTCGCCCAACTGGCACCGGTGCTGCTTCCCGCACCGCTACCGCCGCCTGCGAACGCCGCAGCGGAAAAACGCGCCGCCGCGCCAGCGCCCGCAAAGCCGGTCACGAGCGCACCCGTCGCGCCGACGAAGCCGTCCGCCGCGGCGCGCCCGTCCGCTCCGGCGTCGGCCGCACCGGCGCTGCCGTCGGTCTGGGATCTGCCCTATGCCACGCGCAAGGACCTGCCCGATCTCGCGCTGACGATGCATGTCTATGCGGACGATCCGCACGAGCGGTTCGTCGTCATCAAGGGCGAGCGTCATGGCGAAGGCGACGACCTCGGCGATGGCGTGACCTTGCGCGAGATCCGCCCCGACGGCATGGTGCTCGAATTCAAAGGCACTCGCTTCGTTTATCCGCGCGACGGCCGCTGACCGCAGGCGCGCGAACCACCGTGTTCGTCCAACTCCCGAGCCGGCGCAAGCCCACCCCGCCGTGGGCGACCCTGCTGATTGTCGCGGCCTGCGTGATCGTGTTTCTCTGGCTGGCCACGCTGCCAGCGACGGAGCGTCTGGCCGTGCTCACGCGCTGGGGCACGGTGCCCTCGACCCTGCTCGACGCGAACGCACCGTGGCTGCAACAGCTCACCGAATTGCGCGCGGCGCGCCTGATCAGCGCGATCTTCATCCATGCCGACTGGCTGCATGTGACCGGCAACTTGTTGTTCCTGATCGTGTTCGGCGTACCGGCCGAACGCACGCTCGGCTCCGCACGTTTTCTCGCCCTGTTCGTGTTCGGCGGCGCGCTCGCGAATCTGGTCGGTGCATTCACGCTGGCCGGCACCAGCGCACCGATCATCGGTTCCAGCGGCGCGGTCTCGGCGATCGTCGGCGCCTATCTCACGCTGTTCCCGCGCGCGCGCCTCGGCCTCGTATTGCCTCTCGGCGTATTCCTCGAATTCGTGCGCATCCCGGCGCCGCTGCTGATCGGCTTCTGGGCGGCGCTGCAATTGCTGTTCACCTACGTCGGCCCGGCGTTCGGCGCGGTCGCGTGGTGGACGCATATCGCCGGGTTCCTGATCGGCATTGCGTTTGCGCTGTCGTCCAAGTCGGCGGTTGCGCGGCGATTGCGCGGATGAAGAATCGCGGCTCCTACCGCGTTTTCGCGACGGATGCCGGATGGGCACCAGCGCCGAAGGCGGTAGGGTGGGCCGCAGCGCCGAAGGCGGTAGGGTGGGCCGCAGCGCCGAAGGCGGTAGGGTGGGCCGCAGCGCCGAAGGCGGTAGGGTGGGCCGCAGCGCCGAAGGCGCGAGTCCCACCTTAGCGCCACCTAATGGTGGGACTCGCCGCTACGCGGCTGCGGCCCACCCTACCCGCTCCTACAACGACATGAGATCTTCTGCAGGAGCGCTGCAAGCGCGACAATGTACCGATGCGCAAGAACAACCTCTACAAAGTCACGTTTCTCTCCCAGGGCAAAAGCATCGAGCTCTACGCACGCCATGTCGCGTCGAGCGCTCTGTGGGGATTTACCGAGATCGGCGAGCTCGTGTTCGATCCGCCCGGCGAAAGTATCGTCGTCGACCCGACCGAGGAACGCCTGCGCGAGGAGTTCAAGGACACCACGATGCTGCACGTGCCGATGCACGCGATCGTGCGCATCGAGGAAGTCGCCAAGCGCGGCCCGCTCGCGATCCGCGACGCCACCAGCGGCGACAAGATCATGCCGTTTCCGATCGCGCCGCCAAAGGGGAAATAACACTGCGGCCGTCACGCGACGCGACGCGCACCTCCGCATCAGCCCTTCGCGTGGGCCACCGTCAGTTCGTGCGCGTTGTCGCGAAACATGTTTTCGTATTCGATACGAAACGCGATGACTGCCTCGTCAAGCGTCTGCTCCAGCAGCACATCACGGTTGGCTCAGTTGAATGCGTTGTATCGCGCAGCGGCGAACAGTAGCGCGGCGCTGACTTTCGAGCGAGGCAAGCTCTTGCCGACGTCATTGGCCAGGTTGATGAACCGATCGACCATGTCGAGAAACTGTTGTTGGGTAATGTCCTGCTGATCGCTCATAAGATCTCCAGTTGATCACCAGCGCGCCAGCTGGCGTGACGCCGATAACTTCATCGATTGAGACGGCGCCGCTCGAGCGGGACAGCGCCAAGTCTCCGCGCCGTCGGCGACACAGTTCGAAACAATCGGGGCGGCTAACCTTTCTTGTTCGCCGCAGGTGGCAGCACGGTCGGCTTGCTCCGCGACGCCAACACCTTCAATGCATTCAACGCCTCGTTGAGCGCGTAGTCCTGCTGCAGATCCCGGTCCGCTGCCCGTGGTGTCGTCGGGCCGTCGGTTTCGTCGGCGCCCTTGAGGTGATTGTGCAAGTCGCGTTCGCCGAACGCCGGGGGCGGGGCGCCTTCGCGCTGGCTGAGGGCGAGGTCGGCGAGTGCGATGTCGGGTTGGATGCCGGCGGCCTGGATCGAGATGCCGCTCGGCGTGTAGTAGAGCGCGGTGGTGAGTTTCACCGCGTGCTCGGCATCGAGCGGCAGCACGGTCTGCACCGAGCCCTTGCCGAACGTGCGCCGGCCCATCAGCAAGGCGCGATGATTGTCCTTCAGCGCACCGGCGACGATCTCGGCCGCGGAAGCGGTGCCGTTGTCGACGAGCACGACCAGCGACGCACCGTCGAGCAGATCGCCCGGCGTCGCGCGGAAGCTCAAGTCCGATTCCTTCAGGCGACCGCGTGTGGTGACGATGACACCGCTGTCGAGGAACTCGTCGCTGACCTCGACGGCTGAAGTCAGAAGACCGCCGGGATTGCTGCGCAGGTCGAGCACCGCGCCGCGCAACGGCGTCTTGTTGTCGGCCTGCAGGCGTTCGATGCGCTTGCGCAACTGCATGCCGGTATCGGCCTGGAACTGGCTGACGCGCAGGTATGCGTAACCGGATTCGAGCAGACGCCCGCGCGCGCTGGCGATGCGGATCACCTCACGCTTCATCGTGATGTCGACGGGCACGCTCTGCTTTTCGTGCAGGACAGTCAACGTGATGCTGGTGCCGGGCTTGCCGCGCAGCAGTACGACCGCGCCGTCCAGGTCGTCGGACTGCACCGGCTTGCCATCGATCCGCACGATCGTGTCGCCGGCCTTGATGCCGGCACGCTCGGCGGGTGTATCGTCGATCGGCGCAACCACGCGCAGCGTGCCTTCGACCTGCACGACTTCGATGCCGAGTCCGTCGTAATTTCCGGTGGTGTCCTCGGTCAGATTTTGCAGTTGCTCCTTGCCGAGATACTCGCTGTGCGGATCGAGGCCGGCAAGCAGCCCGCGGATCGCCCCCTGCATCAGGCGATGGTCGTCGACATCGTCGACATACGCCTGCTTGACCAAGCTGTAGACCGCGGTGAATGTGCGGATGTCGTTGAGGTCGACCGCGTCCTTGGCGGACGCGGCGTTCGGCGGCGCGGTCGGCGTGGGGGCGGCGGCGGTGGTGGCCGGCGGCGGATCGGCGGCGAGTGCAAGCGCACAGCTCAGCGCGAGAAGAATCGGAAAGAAAAAACGCCTGGACATCGAACGGGCCTCACTGGAATGAGGCGAGTGTAATGCGTGCCGCGTGCGCTCGCCGTTATCGCGCGAACAAGTTGCCGAAGCTCATACCAAAATTCCGTTCGCCCTGGAGGGCTTTCGCGAAACCCTATGGACCATGTTGAACCGGAATCGTTCAGCGCAGCCAGCCGCGCGGATCGACCGGCTGGCCTTTCGCGCGCAGCTCGAAGTAGAGACCTGGTGTCTTCTGGCCGCCGCTGGCGCCGCTGGTCGCGATCGTTTCGCCGGCATCGACCCAGTCGCCCACGTCCTTGAGCAGGGTTTCGTTGCAGCCGTAGAGGCTGAGGTAGCCGTCGCCGTGGTCGACGATGATCAACAGGCCGTAGCCGCGCATCCAATCGGCAAACACGACGCGACCGTGTGCAATCGCATGCACCGCGGCGCCGACCTTGGCCGCGAGCAACACGCCGCTGCTGCGTCGGCCGGATTCGTCGGCAGCGCCGAACGCGGTGACGACCTTGCCTTTCAGTGGCCACGCGAGCTTGCCGCGCGCGGACGCGAACGGCGCCTCGCCGGCGAGTTGCTTGGGAATATCGGCGAACACGTCGCGCAGCTGTTCGAGCAACTGGGTCAGCGCGGTTTCGTCCTTGCCGAGCGCGGCGATGCGCGCGCCCTGATCCTTGAGTTTTGCGTCGATCGCGGCGACCAATTGCGCGCGCTCGCTGCGTTCGGTGTCGAGCCTGCCGCTCTCGGCGTTGCGCGCATCGCGCGTGGACGTGAGTTCCCGGGTCGCCACCACGATGGAATCCTGGACATCGGCAAGCTGCTTGAGATCGCCGCGCAGCTTGTCGATCTGACCGACCTGCGCACGTTGGAAATAGCGGTGATACGCGAGCACACGTGCGATCGCGGCGACATCGTCCTGCTGCAGCAACAACTTGAGTTCCTCGTTGTGACCGAGCGCGTAAGCCGAACGCAGCAACGCAGCGAGCGCCTCGCGCTGCGACTTCAATGCGATCTCGAGTCGGGCGCGATCGGCGTTGAGCTGGTCGAATCGCGCTTGCTGCTCGGCAAGCTTGCCGTCCAGCGCATGCACATCCCTGGCGACCGCAGCGAGTGCGACTTCCTTCTCGCGCAGCGTGTGTGCGGCGTCGCCGCGTTCGCCTGTGGTCGCGTTCCGCTGCGCGGCCAGCGCCTTGATCTCGACGCGCACCGCATCGAGTTTCTTCTTGGCCTGCTGCTCCTGCGCCGCGCGCTGCGCCTGCTCGACATCCTGCGCACGCGTGCCGCCGGCCATGCCGAATGCGAAAAACAGCGCCGTGCCAACGCGCATGACGGCAGCAAGGGGAAAGGACGTTCTGCCGGCACTCCCTTGGCTGCATGGCCGGCGCACAACGCACGCCGCAATGACTGGCGACGTGGCTTGCACTTACCGGAGTTCGACCAGGTTGCGCCCGCTCATCTCGGCCGGCTGCGGCAGGTCCATCAGCGCGAGCACGGTCGGTGCAAGATCGCGCAGAGCGCCGGGATGGAGGATGGCGCGGCGACCGACGTAGACCAGCGGAACCGGCCCAACTGTGTGCTGCGTGTGCGGCACGCCGTTCTCGTCGAGCATCTGTTCGAGGTTGCCGTGATCGGCGCTGATCAGCATCTCGCCGCCGCTTTCGGCAATCGCGCGGGTTATGTGGCCGAGCGCCAGATCGACCGCTTCGGCGGCCTTGATCGCCGCCGCTTCGATGCCGCTGTGACCAACCATGTCCGGGTTCGCGATGTTGCAGACGATGAAGTCGAACTGCTTCGACGCGATCGCCGCAACCAGGCGGTCGGTCAGTTCAGGGCAACTCATCTCGGGCTGCAGATCGTAGGTCGCGACCTTCGGACTCGGAATCAGGATGCGCTCCTCGCCCGCGAACGGCGCCTCGCGGCCGCCGGAGAAGAAGAACGTCACATGCGCGTATTTCTCGGTTTCGGCGATGCGCAGCTGGGCAAGTCCGAGCGAGGCAAGATATTCGCCGAGGGTGTTATGCATCGACTGTGGCGCGAACGCGACCGCACTCGCCGCCAAACCTTTTTCGTACTCGGTCAGGGTGACGAACGCCGACAGTTCGATTTCGCGCGAACGCACAAAACCGCTGAAGTCCGCATCGACGAATGCATGCGACAGTTCGCGCGCGCGGTCGGAGCGGAAATTCATGAAGACGACCGCGTCGCCGTCGCCCATGAACCACGCTTCCTTGGTAACGGTAGGCTTCACGAACTCGTCGTTCTCGCCACGCGCGTAAGCCGCGTCGAGCGCGGCCAATGCACCGTCCATGAATTCCGCATCGTGCCCGCTTGAAATCGCTTCATAGGCGAGCTGCACGCGATCCCAACGCTTGTCGCGATCCATCGCGTAATAACGCCCGCTGACCGTAGCGATGAATGCATTCGGCAACTCCGCGCATTTCGCTTCGAGCGTTTCCAGCGATGGGTGCGCGCTGCGTGGCGGTGTGTCGCGACCGTCGAGAAAGGCATGCACGGCAATGCGTTCGACGCCACGTCTCGCGGCGAGATCCAGCATCGCCAAGATGTGAGTCTCATGGCTGTGCACACCGCCCGGCGA
Organism: Rhodanobacteraceae bacterium; assembly: GCA_003142815.1. Classification (GTDB taxonomy): domain Bacteria; phylum Pseudomonadota; class Gammaproteobacteria; order Xanthomonadales; family Rhodanobacteraceae; genus Dokdonella_A. The sequence goes on along the minus strand of PLNP01000044.1, from coordinate 516 downwards.
CACCAAGCCGAAGATGTTCAGCGTGCCACCGGCGCGCTTTGCCGCATCGCAGGCTCCAACCAGCGCCGAATTCTCGAAGAAACTGCCATCGGCAATCGCCGCGTCGATGCGGGTCAGATCCTGATAGACGATGCGCCCCGCGCCGATGTTCATGTGCCCGACTTCGGAATTGCCCATCTGCCCATCGGGCAGTCCGACGTAGGCACCGTGCGTCTGCACCAGCGTGTGCGGATAGTCGGCGAGCAGGCGCCGCCAGTTCGGCGCGTTCGCCTGCGCGATCGCGTTGTGTGCGGTTTCGTCGCGATGGCCCCAGCCATCGAGGATCAGCAGCAGGATCGGTTTGGGTCTCGCCACGCGCTTGCATCCGGAAGTTTCGTGCAGCTTGCAATGCTAGCCGAACCGTCCGCGCGACGTCGCACCACGCGCTTGAGTGTAGGGTGGGACGCAGCCGCTAGCGGCGAGTCCCACCGTTGAGGGCAGGCGTGGTGGGACTCGCACCTTCGGCGCTGCGTCCCA
>PLNP01000001.1 GCA_003142815.1 Rhodanobacteraceae bacterium | reverse complement strand
TGAACTGCGAGAGCTGCGAGGAACCGAAGAACTCCTTGACCGCCGCCGCCACCGGTTTGGCGTTGATCAGGTCCTGCGGTGTCAAGCCATCGGCTTCGGCAAGCGACAGGCGCTCCTTGACGGCACGCTCGACGCGCACGAGACCGATGCGGAACACGTTCTCGGCCATTTCGCCGACCGAACGCACGCGCCGGTTGCCGAGATGGTCGATGTCATCGACGATGCCACGGCCGTTGCGGATCTCGATCAGCACCTTGATCACGTCGAGGATGTCCGATCCGGCACCGAATTCCTTGACCAGCGACTTCGAGTGTTCGTCGTTGCGCGCGCCGAAATACTTGGCGTCGTACAGGATGCCCGGACCCTTGTCGTCCTTGCGGCCGACGCGGCGGTTGAACTTCATGCGACCGACGCGATCGAGGTCGTAGCGTTCGGTCGAGAAGAACAGGTTCTGGAACAGGTTCTGCGCGGCGTCCTTGGTAGGCGGCTCGCCCGGACGCATCATGCGGTAGATCTCGACCAGCGCCTCCAGCGGCGTCTTGGACGGATCGATGCGCAGGGTCCTGGAGATGTAATCGCCACGATCGAGGTCGTTGACCCACAGCGTCGCGATCTTGTCGACCCCGGCCTTGCGGAAGGCTTCCAGATGCGCGTCGCTGATCTCGTCGTTGGCCGACGCGAGCAACTCAGCGGTCTTGGTGTCGATGACATTGTGCGCGAGGATGCGCCCGATCAAATATTCGTCCGGCACATCGAGCGACTTGATCTTGGCGTTTTCGAGCTGGCGTACGTGGCGCGCGGTGATGCGCTTGCCGGTCTCGACAATCGTGTCGGCACCGATGCGCAGGTCGAAGTTCAGGGTTTCGCCGCGCAGGCGTTCCGCGACCAGATCGACCTTGGCGCCATCCTTCTTGCCGAGATGAAACACATTCTTCTCGAAGAAGATGCCGAGCATCTCCTCGTTGGTGTAGCCGAGCGCGCGCAGCAACACCGTCACTGGCAGCTTGCGGCGGCGGTCGATGCGAGTGAACAGCGCGTCCTTCGGGTCGAATTCGAAGTCCAGCCACGAACCGCGGTAGGGAATCACGCGCGCGCTGTAGAGCAACTTGCCGGACGAATGAGTCTTGCCGCGATCGTGATCGAAGAACACACCGGGCGAACGGTGCAGCTGCGAGACGATGACGCGCTCGGTGCCGTTGACGATGAAGGTGCCGGTGTCGGTCATGAGCGGCAATTCGCCCATATAGACCTCCTGTTCCTTCACATACTTGATCGCCTTGTTCGACGATTCCTTGTCATAGATGACCAGACGCACAGTCACGCGCAGCGGCGCGCCATAGCTCATGCCACGCGAACGGCACTCGCGCTCATCGAATGCGGGCTCGCCGAGGCGATAGTTGACATACTCCAGGGCCGCGCTGCCGGAATAGCTCGAGATCGGAAACACCGAGCGCAGTGCCGCATGCAAGCCCTTGTCCTCGCGCCCGTTCGGATCGGCGTCGGCCTGCAGGAACTCGCGGTACGAATCGACCTGAATGGCCAGCAGGAAAGGCACATCCAGCACCGGTGGGCGCTTGCCGAAATCCTTTCGGATTCGCTTTTTTTCGGTAAAAGAGTAGGTCGTCGTGGTCATGAGGGGCACACCTCGTACAGCGTGCGGCGGCGGCGCGTCGCAGGGAAGAAAACCGCAAGGAGGAACGGACATCGGAAATCGCAGGCCCCCTCAAATGGGGACGATCATCGCGATTTCCCATAGCCACGCCTCGAAGAGCGCAACGGGCAAAGCCCGGGAGCTTGCGCCCCCAGGCTTGGCTGCCAGTGTCGCCATGCTCTGCGCGAACGACACTGGTGCGGTCCGGAATCCAAGGCACTGGATCCCGGATCAACGCACATCCATGTGCTGTCCGGGATGAGGACTCCTGTCCTCACTTGACCTCGACGGTCGCGCCGGCAGCTTCAAGTTCCTTCTTGAACTTGGCCGCGTCGTCCTTGCTGACAGCGTCCTTGACGGTCGCCGGGGCGGACTCGACGAGATCCTTGGCTTCCTTGAGACCAAGACCCGTGATTGCACGCACGACCTTGATGACTTCGACCTTCTTCTCGCCGGTGGCCTTGAGGTTGACCGTGAACTCGGTCTGCTCTTCGACCGGAGCGGCGGCGCCCGCTGCCGGACCGGCAGCCATGGCGACCGGAGCGGCCGCGGACACGCCGAACTTTTCTTCCATCGCCTTGACCAGCTCCATCACCTCCATGAGGGACTTGCCGGCGATCGCTTCGATGATCTGATCGTTGCTGAGGGACATGATTCAACTCCTGGATACGACTAAATGAATGAATGCCGATTGGCGAATGACTTCAGGCTGCCTGCTTCTGCTGGCCGACCGCGTTTGTCGCGCGCGCCAGCTGGCTGGCGGGCTCGGCAAGGACACGGACCAACATGGTTGCCGGCTGCACCATCACGCTGAGCAGCATGCTGAGTGCCTGGTCACGGGTCGGCAGCGAAGCCAGGACGTCGACATGCGACGCCGGATAGGCCTTGCCACCGATTGCGACCAGTTTGGCCTTGAGCTTTTCATTGGCCTTGGCGAAATCCTTGATCAACCGACCGGCAGCGCCGGGATCTTCCTCCGAGAAGGCATACAGCAACGGACCGGTCAATGCGTCCTGGACGCATGCGTAGTCCGTGCCTTCGAAAGCGCGGGACACCAAGGTGTTTTTCGCCACCTTGAGAAATACCCCACCCTGACGAGCCTTCTTGCGCAGCTCGGTGAGCTGCCCGACAGTAAGACCAGCGTACTCGGCGGCGACCAGGGAATGCGCCTTGGCAGCCACATTCGCCAGTTCGGCAACGACCTCTTTCTTTTGCGCAAGATTGAGCGCCATTGCTTTCTCCGAACGGGGACCATCGCGTTCCTCGCGACGCCCTCCTTTGTCAAAAAAGCCCACATCCGTATGAACTTCGGCACCGTGGGATGCCATGACTGGTGGCCGTTCCAGGAAATCCTGTTCGGGCGACACCATCTACGCAGGCTGATATTTAAGGTTTCGGCAATGCGGGTCGGAAGCATCCATCACACATCAATGCGTCCCTGCTTCCCGTCCCACACCGACTCCACCGCCTGCGGTCTTTGACGGCTCCCGCCTTGCGGCGGGTGCCCCAAAAATTTGTGCAGCACCGGGCATCCTGCCGCGGTCTGCGGAATACGGTCGCGGCAGAACCGCGCCACGCTTTCCGCATCGGGCCTTTGGCCCGCTGCGTCGTCACATTCCTGTGACGGAGAAACTTGAACCGATCAGGCCGAGACCGTGGATTGGTCGACGATGACGCCGACGCCCATCGTGCTCGACAGCGACACCTTCTGCAGGAACACACCCTTCGCGGATGCCGGCTTGGCCTTGACCAGATCGGTGAGCAGCGCATTGAGGTTGTCCTTCAGCGCGGCGACTTCGAAATTCGCCTTGCCGATCGAGCAGTGGATGATGCCGGCCTTGTCGTTGCGGAACTTGACCTGGCCCGCCTTCGCGTTCTTGACCGCGGTGACCACGTCGGCGGCGACCGAGCCGTCCTTCGGATTCGGCATCAGGCCGCGCGGACCGAGCCGCTGGCCGAGCTTGCCGACCACGCGCATCGCGTCCGGGGTCGCGATGACGCGGCCGAAAGCGAGATCGCCAGCCTGCATCTTCTCGGCGAGGTCTTCCATACCGACCGCATCGGCGCCGGCAGCCTTGGCCGCTTCGGCCTTTTCACCGGCCGGGCAGAACACCGCGACACGCACGGTCTTGCCGGTGCCGTGCGGCATCATCACCGAGCCTCGCACGCCCTGGTCGGACTTCTTCGCGTCGATGCCGAGGCGGATCGCGACGTCCACCGATTCCGGGAACTTCGCCTTGGCGCCGTCCTTGACGATCTTCAGCGCGTCGTCGATTGCATAAGCCTTGCCCAGCGTGACTTTCTCGCTCAGGGCCTTGTAACGCTTGCTGATCTTGTTCATCGATTAAGCCTCCGACACCAGGCCCATGCTGCGGGCGCTACCTGCGATCGTGCGAACGGCGGCATCGAGATCAGCCGCGGTGAGGTCGGGCATCTTCGCCTTGGCGATGTCCTCGAGCTGCTTGCGCGTGACCTTGCCGACCTTCTCGGTGTTCGGGCGCTTGGAACCAGACGTGATACCGACCGCCTTCTTGAGAAGGATCGTTGCCGGCGGCGTCTTGGTGATGAACGTAAACGTGCGGTCCGAGTACGCGGTGATCACGACCGGAATCGGAAGGCCCGGTTCGAGCTTCTGCGTCGCGGCGTTGAACGCCTTGCAGAACTCCATGATGTTGAGGCCGCGCTGACCGAGGGCGGGACCCACCGGCGGCGACGGATTGGCCTGACCAGCCTTGACCTGCAGCTTGATGTAGCCGACTACTTTCTTTGCCATGTTTTTACTCCTGCGAGTGCATACGCCTGTTGTCAGGCTCCTCGCTGTTCTGGATTTCGGGATTCGAAATCCGGGATTCGGGATTGAAAAAAGCCAAGCGCATGACGCCCCCGCTTCTTCCCAATCCCGAATCCCGATTCCCGAATCCCGGCCCTTCAGGCCTTCTCGACCTGGCCGAACTCCAGCTCGACCGGCGTCGAACGCCCGAAAATCAGCACCGCCACACGCAGGCGGCTCTTCTCGTAATTGACTTCCTCGACGACACCGTTGAAATCATTGAACGGCCCCTCGGTGACGCGCACCATCTCGCCCGGCTCGAACAACACTTTCGGGCGCGGCTTGTCGACACCCTCCTGCACTCGCTCCAGGATCGCTTCGGCTTCGGAGTCCTTGATCGGTAGCGGCCGATCGGCTGTGCCACCGATGAAACCCATGATTTTCGGCGTTTCCTTGACCAGATGCCAGGACTCGTCGTCGATCTTGATCGACTTGCCTTCGTCGTGCGTCTCGATCTGCACCAGCACGTAACCAGGGAAGAACTTGCGCTCGCTGCGCCGTTTCTGGCCGCCACGCATTTCGATGACTTCCTCGGTCGGCACCAGCACTTCGCCGAACTTTTCTTCCATGCCGGCGCGCGCAATGCGCTCTTTCAGCGAGCGACTGACCGCGTGCTCGAAACCGGAATAGGCGTGAACCACATACCAACGCTTGCTCATGCCGGTCCTTTAGCCTCCCAACTTCAACAGATGGTCGAGTACCACCCATTTCAACATTACGTCGATCACCCCGAGCAGTGCACTCAGGATGATGACGACGACGATGATGACCAGCGTCGTGCGCAGGGTCTCTTCGCGGGTTGGCCATACGACCTTGCGCAACTCGAATTGCGACTCGGCCAGATATTCGCGGACCATGCGTCCCTGTGCCGTGATTGCGGCGACCGCGCAGGCGGCGACCAACCCGGCCAGCACTACGCCAGCGCGAGCCCAGCCAGACCATGCGCTGAAATAGTAATAGGCGACGACGCCCGCCACGAACAACACGGCAGCAAGCGTGAGCTTGACCATGTCGAGCCCGTTCGTCGCACCCGCTTTTTCGACCTTGGCATTCATACGTTTTTGCAACGGAGCGTGGCCGTAAGGCTTCGCCTGGATTCGCGAAGCCTGCCTTCGATCTGCTCGATCCGCTGCGGATTCCTCTCTACTTGAATGGCACGCCAGGAGGGACTTGAACCCCCAACCTGCGGTTTTGGAGACCGCTGCTCTGCCAATTGAGCTACTGGCGTATTGGTCTGCCTGTTCAAACGGCAAAGGCGGATCGCTTCGGATCCGCCTGCCGGGTTATCGGGAGCCGTAAGCCGGGAATCGATAGCCGGAGAGCGGTGTTCGCTCGTCCGGCTACCCGTTTCCGGTTACCGGCTTTTACTGGATGATCTTCGCCACCACGCCGGCGCCGACGGTGCGCCCACCTTCGCGAATCGCAAAACGCAGGCCTTCTTCCATCGCGATCGGGT
>PLNP01000025.1 GCA_003142815.1 Rhodanobacteraceae bacterium | reverse complement strand
CATGCGAGGCGCCCAGCAGGTGCTTGAGGAAATACTCGTGCCCCTTGCCCGACGAGCCCAGCAGGTTGGAGCGCCAGATGAACATCACCCGTGGGAAGTTCTGCGGCGCATCCGGATCGGCGTAGGCAAAATCCATCGCACCGGATTTCATCTGCGCCACCACGTAGTCCGCCGGTGCCTGCCCCGCCTGCTCGGCTTCGCGCACCACCTGCAGCGGGTTGCGGTCCAGCTGCGGCGCACTCGGCAGCCAGCCCATCCGCACCGCGCGCAGGTTGAGGTCGACCAGGCTGCCGGAATATTTCTGCGGATCGGCCAGCGGCGACAGCAATTCCTTGACCTGCAGCTTTTCGTAACGCCACTGGTCGGAACAAAAATAGAAGAACGAGGTGCCGTTCATCTGCCGCGGTGGGCGGCTCCAGTCCAACGCGAACGCCAGCGGGATCCAGCCGGTCAGCGGGCGCAACTTCTCCTGGCCCACGTAATGCGCCCAGCCACCGCCGGTCTGGCCGACACAGCCGCACATGACCAGCATATTGATCAGGCCGCGGTAATTCATGTCGTTGTGGAACCAATGGTTCATGCCCGCACCGACAATGATCATGCTGCGGCCACGGGTCTTGTCGGCGGTGCGGGCGAACTCGCGCGCGATCTCGATGACCTCGGCGCGCGACACGCCGGTGATCTTCTCCTGCCATGCCGGCGTGCCGGGCACGTCCTCGTCATAGCTGACAGCAACGTTGCCGCCACCGAAGCCGCGATCGACACCGTACTGCGCCATCAGCAGGTCGTACACGGTCGCTACCGCCCACTGCTTGCCATCGACCAGGGTCAGCTTGCGCACCGGCAGGTTCCGTTCGAGGATCTCGTCGTGCTTGGAGGCGGTCCAGCGGTCGTGCTCGATGCCGCCGAAGTACGGGAAGCTGACCGGTTCGATAGCGTCGTTGAAGTCTTTGAGACTCAGCCGCTGGCGGATCGCGCGACCGGCGCTGTCCTGCTCCTCGATATTCCACTTGCCCTTCTCGCCCCAGCGGAATCCAACCGAGCCATTGGGGATGGCCAGCTCGCCGGTGTTCTCATCAAAGGCCAGCGTCTTCCACTCGGGGTTGTTGGTCTCGCCCAGTCCGCCAAGATCGCTGGCGCGCAGGAAGCGCTCCGGCACCAGGCGGCCGTCGGCGCGCTTCTCAAGCCGCACCAGCAGCGGCATGTCGGAGTACTGGCGGCAGTAGTCGGTGAAGTACTGCGACGGGTTGTCGACGTGGAACTCTTTCAGGATCACGTGGCCGAACGCGAACGCCAACGCCGCGTCGGTGCCCTGCTTGGGGTGCAGCCAGTGGTCGGTGAGCTTGGCGACCTCGGAATAGTCCGGGGTGATCGCCACGGTCTTGGTGCCGTTGTAGCGCGCCTCGGTGAAGAAGTGCGCATCGGGCGTGCGCGTCTGCGGGACGTTGGAACCCCAGGCAATGATGTAGCGGCTGTTGTACCAGTCGGCGGATTCGGGCACGTCGGTCTGCTCGCCCCACACCTGCGGCGAGGCCGGCGGCAGGTCGCAATACCAGTCGTAGAACGACAAGCAGGCGCCGCCCAGCAGCGACAGGTAACGCGCGCCGGCGGCGTAGGACACCATCGACATCGCCGGGATCGGCGAGAAACCGACCACGCGATCCGGACCGTACTGCTTGACTGTGTACAGGTTGGACGCAGCGATAATTTCGTTGGCTTCGTCCCAGCGCACGCGGGCGAAGCCGCCCATGCCGCGCCTGGACTTGTAGCTTTTGGCCTTGACCGGATCGTTGACGATGCTCGCCCACGCATCCACCGGCGAGAGGGTCTTGCGCGCCTCGCGCCACATGCGCAGCAACGCACCGCGCACCAGCGGGTACTTCAGGCGATTGGCGCTGTACAGATACCAGGAATAGCTGGCGCCGCGGGGGCAACCGCGCGGCTCATGGTTGGGGAGGTCCGGGCGCGTGCGCGGGTAGTCGGTCTGCTGGGTTTCCCACGTCACCAGGCCGTTCTTGACGTAGATCTTCCAACTGCACGAACCGGTGCAGTTCACGCCGTGCGTGGAGCGCACGATCTTGTCGTACTGCCAGCGGGCACGGTAGCCGTTTTCCCAATCGCGGTTTTCGGTCTTGGTGACGCCGTGACCGTCGGAGAACGTGTCCGCACTGCGTTTGAAGAACTGGAGCCGGTCAAGGAAATAACTCATGGGAAAACCTTCTTGGCAATCGGTTGCATCGTCATGTCACGCATCCTGTTTCGTCGTTGCGATCAGCACGGTGCCTGCGCACCGCGCTGGAAGTACCACCACCACGTGGTCACAAGACAGCTGAGGTAGAACGCAATGAAGCCGCACAGCGCCATTTCCGGACCACCAGTCATGGTGATGGAGGAACCGTAGCTCTTGGGAATGAAGAAGCCGCCATAGGCGCCGATAGCCGAACTAAAGCCGATCAGCGCTGCCGAGTCGATGCCGGCCTGGCGCATCACTGCCACCTTGCCAGGCTCGTCAGCACTGGCTGACAGACGCTCATGCAACGTGCGGAAGATCACCGGGACGATGCTGATCAAGACCCAGTTCCCCGCGACGTCAATCCGATGACCTATGCGTTCCTGGTCCTCCGGGTGCCACTCATGGATGAAGGAACCTTCACGTCGCATTGAGCTGGCAATTGGGGCGTTCATGACGCGCTCCTCGAGGGAAAACCTGTCGCTATAGCGACCGACCGGACTCATTTCCGGCCGACGTCGCTACCGTTGCGTTAGCATCCCATACGGCCAGATCCCGTATCTTGTCCGGCGTCAATTTGCCTCAGCGGCCGATCTCCGCTTGACTCAGATCAACTGGCTCGCATCAATTACCTGCCGATGGCGGCCCTTGTTCGCGTTCCGCACGGCGAACCCGCACGCTGTCGCGCACGTCGACTTCGAAAGCGAGCTCCAGGATGTGGGCATCGCTGCCGATCGGAACGGTGAACTCGATACCGGCACGACTCGGAAGGCGTCGGGCATAGTCGGCCACCCATGCACGCGGCAAAGTCAATGCCACGTGATTGTTCTGCGCGGCCAGCGTCGGGACATCCATCTCCGCCAGCCGGACCGATTGGCCGAAGGTAGTTCCTTCGCCGAGGTGCGTGACGTTCTCTACGGACTCTCCACTCAACAGACGCCCAAGTTCGGCCTTATCGATGCGGAAGCGCAGGTTCTGCGCCTGAATCTGCAGCTTCATCGGGACAACTCCTGCCATTGCTCGGGAGTATTGCAATTGGCCATTTCAGCGTGCTGACCGGGTAGCAACTCCAGCTCGATGCCAATCAGCGCCGCGTGCAGCGCACGCAATGAACGTCCACGCCCTTGCCAGCCTCAGACATCGCCAACCCTGGCCCTTGTGTCCGCACAGGAAAATGGCGAGTTTTATTTCAACATTGGTTGATTTGTTGTATAGTCATACTATGAAAAAAAATACCGTCATCTCCGCTTTTGAATCGCTCTCATCAGGCATACGACTCGATGTGTTCCGGCTGCTAGTCAAGAAAGGTCCGGAAGGCATGGTCGCCGGCGCGATCGCCACGACCCTCGACGTGCCACCAACCAATCTTTCGTTCCATCTGAAGGCTCTGACACAAGCCCGCCTGCTCACGGTCGAACAGGAGGGCCGCTTTCAACGCTATCGGGCCAACATCTCGTTGATGCTGGACTTGATCGCCTACCTAACCGAAGAGTGTTGCTCCGGCCACCCCGAGCAGTGCGCGGACATGCGTGCCGCATCGAAGTGCTCCGATGCTGTACTTCCTCCGATCTCTCCAACCCAAGTGAAGCCCTGAAACATGAATGTCCTCTTTCTCTGCACTGGCAACTCCTGTCGATCGATCATGGCCGAAGCCATCTTCAACCAACTCGCACCTGCTGGCTGGAAAGCCATGAGTGCTGGCAGCAAGTCCACTGGACAGGTAAATCCGCGCTCACTCGCACTGCTGGCCCGTGAAGGCATCTCCACCGACGGCTTGCACAGCAAGCCATGGGACAACCTGCCGTTGACCCCCGATGTGGTCATTACCGTCTGCTCCAGCGCAGCGGGTGAAACCTGCCCGGCTTACCTTGGTCCGGTGCTGCGCACCCACTGGGGTCTGGAAGACCCGGCCCACGCCACCGGCACGGACGCGGAAATCGACGCGGCCTTCATGACGGCTTACCGCATTCTGCGCGCTCGGATGGAAGCCTTCTTCGCTCTCCCGTCGGCCGAACTGAAAAACGACCCTGCCCGCCTGAAAGCGGAGTTGGACCGGATCGGCGCGCTTTTTTCTTGATTCTTATTTCAATATTTGATGGAGATTTCAAATGAAAACTATCCAAGTGTTTGACCCGGCGCTGTGTTGCAGCACCGGTGTGTGCGGTGTCGATATCGATCAAGCTTTGGTCAGCTTCTCGGCTGACGTGAATTGGGCCAAACAGAAGGGTGCGCAGATTGAGCGTTTCAATCTGGCCCAGCAACCGATGGCCTTCGCTGAAAATCCGGCGGTGAAGGGATTCTTGGAACGCTCCGGCCAAGAAGCGTTGCCGCTGATTCTCGTTGACGGGAAAGTCGCCTTGACGGGCCGCTACCCCAACCGTGCTGAACTGGCCCGCTGGGCAAATATCGCGCAGGCCGCCGCCGATTCGAAACCCGCCAATAGCTGCTGCTCTGGCAGCCGCTGCTGCTGAGCCTTGGAGATGCCATCGTGAGATTCCTCGAACATCCTCCGCGCTTCCTCTTCTTCACCGGGAAAGGCGGTGTAGGCAAAACTTCGATTGCCTGCGCAACGGCCATCCAGCTCGCCGAAGCCGGTCAGCGCGTGCTGCTGGTCAGCACCGACCCGGCCTCGAACGTGGGGCAGGTGTTTGGTGTCAGCATCGGCAATCAGATCAGCGCCATTCCTGCCGTTCCGCGTTTGTTTGCGTTGGAAATCGATCCGCAGGCTGCGGCACAGGCCTACCGCGACCGCATCGTCGGCCCGGTGCGTGGCGTGCTGCCGGAAACCGTGGTCAAAGGCATCGAGGAACAACTTTCCGGCGCCTGCACGACCGAGATTGCAGCCTTCGACGAGTTCACCGCGCTGCTCACCGACCCGGCACTGACTACCGACTACGATCACATCATTTTCGACACGGCTCCGACTGGGCACACCATCCGACTGCTGCAACTGCCCGGCGCCTGGAGCGGTTTTCTGGAAGAAGGCAAGGGCGACGCGTCCTGCCTCAGCCCATTGGCCGGTCTGGAAAAGCAGCGCAGCCAGTACAAGGCCGCCGTCGAAGCCTTGGCCGATGCCCGGCGCACGCGCCTGGTTCTGGTCGCTCGTGCGCAACAGGCCACCTTGCGCGAAGCCGCCCGCACGCATGAAGAACTCGCGGCCATTGGCCTGTCGCAGCAATATCTCGTCATCAACGGCGTGCTGCCCCGCAGCGAAGCGGCACAGGATGCGCTGGCTGCGGCGATCGGCGACCGCGAGCGAGCAGCTTTATCCGCGATTCCCGATGTGCTCAAGGCCTTGCCGTGCGATCAGGTGGCCCTCAAGCCCTTCGATCTGGTGGGGCTTGATGCCCTGCACCAGTTGCTCGCTAAAACGGTCCCGCAGTTGGTCTCCCGAGAAGAACAGCCGATCAGCCTCGTTGCACCCAGCCTCTCGGCGCTGGTCGATGGCATCGCCGCCGACGGACATGGCCTCGTGATGTTGATGGGCAAAGGCGGGGTCGGCAAGACCACCCTGGCTGCCGCAGTGGCCATAGAGCTGGCCCATCGTGGCCTACCGGTACACCTCACCACCTCCGACCCGGCTGCCCATCTCACCGAAACGTTGAATGACTCGCTGGACAACCTCACCGTGAGCCGGATCGACCCGCACGCCGAAACCGAGCGTTACCGGCAGCATGTGCTGGACACCAAAGGCGCGCAGCTCGACGCAGCAGGCCGTGCACTGCTGGAAGAGGATTTGCGCTCACCTTGCACCGAGGAAATCGCCGTATTCCAAGCCTTCTCGCGCATCATCCGCGAGGCGGACAAGAAATTCGTGGTGATGGACACCGCACCCACCGGACATACCCTGCTGCTGCTCGACGCGACCGGCGCTTACCACCGGGAAGTCACGCGCCAGATGGGCAACACGGGCTTGCACTACGTCACGCCGATGATGCAGTTGCAAGACCCGAAGCAAACCAAGGTGCTGCTGGTGACGTTGGCGGAAACCACGCCCGTGCTGGAGGCGGCCAACCTGCAAGCGGACTTGCGCCGCGCTGCCATCGAGCCGTGGACTTGGATCATCAATAACAGCGTGGCAGCCGCTCAGCCGCACTCACCTTTGCTGCGTCAGCGTGCGCGCAACGAGCTGCGCGAAATCGACGCCGTAGCCACCCACCACGCCCAGCGCTATGCGGTCGTTCCACTCCTGAGAGAAGAACCGGTCGGCGTTGATCGTCTGCTGGAACTGACGGGCCACATCACAGAAGAAGCCTGACATGGCCGACAAAATCTACAACGTACTTTTCATCTGCACGAGTAACTCGGCCCGCAGCATCATGGCCGAGGTCGTGATGAATCATCTTGGCCGCGACCGCTTCAAGGCTTACAGCGCGGGCAGCCATCCGCGCGACGAAGTGCATCCGATGACGCTGGAAGTGCTCGCCGGGCGGCGCTTCGACATAGGCGGCTTGCGAAGCAAGAGTTGGACAGAGTTCGCTGCGCCCGACGCGCCGCCGATGGATTTCATCTTTACGGTGTTGACCAGGCCGCCGGCGAGACTTGCCCGGCATGGCCCGGCCAGCCCATCACTGCGCATTGGGGCTTCGCAGACCCGACAGCGGTTGAAGGTGATCACGATCAGCAGTTCAAAGCGTTTCGTATTACTCAAGCGCAAATTGCCAACCGCATCCGCCTGTTTCTCAGTCTGCCCATAAACAAGATCGACCGCCTGTCCCTGCAAACTAAGCTCGGCGAACTGGGCCGGCAACGCGACGAATAACCCGGAGACCACTGCTTTGTCTGCTCAATGTGAAGTCACCATGAAAAAATCGGTGGGCGTGCCGATGAGCGTGTTCGAGCGCTACCTGACCGTGTGGGTGTTCCTCTGCATCGTCACCGGCATCGCCTTGGGCCAGTTCTTGCCAAGTGTCTTTCAGGCTATCGGCCGCATGGAAGTCGCCCAGGTCAACCTGCCGGTCGGACTGCTGATCTGGGTAATGATCATCCCGATGCTGATGAAAGTGGATTTCTCCGCTTTGCGTGAATTACGCCAGCATGTGCGCGGGATCGGTGTGACGCTGTTCGTGAACTGGCTGGTGAAACCATTCTCGATGGCCTTCCTCGGCTGGCTGTTCATCCGCCATCTGTTTGCACCGATGCTGCCCGCCGACCAGCTCGACAGCTACATAGCCGGATTGATCCTGCTGGCCGCCGCTCCTTGTACGGCCATGGTGTTCGTGTGGAGCCGACTGACCGGCGGCGATCCGCTGTTTACCCTGTCGCAGGTGGCGTTGAACGACAGCATCATGGTCGTGGCCTTCGCGCCGCTGGTGGCGTTCCTACTCGGCATCTCGGCTATTACCGTGCCGTGGGCAACACTCATCACGTCGGTGGTGCTTTACATCGTAATTCCGGTGATCCTTGCCCAACTCTGGCGCAAGTTGCTGCTGGCGAAAGGAGATGCGGCATTCGACGCGGCGATGGCGAAGATCGGCCCGTGGTCGATCACCGCCTTGCTGGCAACCCTCGTGCTGCTGTTCGCCTTTCAGGGCGAAGCCATCTTGAAGCAACCGCTGGTGATCGCCCTGTTGGCCGTACCGATCTTGATTCAAGTATTCTTCAACTCGGCGTTGGCCTACTGGCTGAACCGCGCCGTCGGTGAAAAACACAACATCGCCTGCCCGTCCGCCTTGATTGGGGCATCCAACTTCTTCGAGTTGGCAGTAGCAGCCGCAATTAATCTGTTCGGTTTTCACTCTGGGGCAGCGCTGGCCACCGTGGTGGGGGTACTGATCGAGGTGCCGGTGATGCTGCTGGTTGTACGGGTCGTGAATGCGTCGAAAGCCTGGTATGAGAGATCGCCAGCCTGAGCAGAGGACATGAACAAGAGAGCTGGCCCTACTTGTCTGTACAGCCTCGCCCGTTCCGATGATTGTTTGGCCTGCGGGACCGAGTCGTAGGCGTGCAGATAGACCTCCTCATACTCGTATTTGATCGATTTTCACAGGCGTTCGACAAACACGTTGTCGCGCCAGCAGCCTTTGCCGTCCATGCTGATCGCGATGCCGTGCTGCTTGGTCCTGCTGGCATCAATACCGACTAGAGCGGGAGCTGGCGTGCAAAGCTATAGACAATATGGCGATAAGCTATGCGCCATCCCATTCCCATGGAATCGCACGTGACATTCCGCTCCCTGCTTTCCACTGTCTTTGCCATGGCCTCGCTGCTGGGCAACCTGCCCAGTCACGCGGGTGAGGCACGCGCGGCGGTGGCATCGAACTTCGGTGAAGTGGCGCGTTTGCTGGCCCAGCAGTACCACCAGCAGTCCGGCCACACCATCCAGATCAGCGCCGCCTCCACCGGCACGCTGTATGCCCAGATCAGCCATGGCGCCCCCTTCGACGTATTTCTTTCCGCAGACGACGCCACTCCACGCCGGCTGGTGAAGGAAGGACTGGCGGTACCCGCGTCCCGGAGCGACTACGCCACTGGGCGGCTGGTGTTGTGGAGCCGCCAGCCTGGTCTGATTGGCGATGGCGCAGCGCTGCTGCGTAACGGCCAGTTCAACAAGCTGTCCATCGCCAATCCGGAACTGGCGCCGTACGGAGCCGCAGCTCGCGAGGCGCTGCACCACCTCGGTCGTTGGGATGCACTGCAGTCCCGTCTGGTCCTCGGCGAGAACGTCGGCCAGGCCACCCAGTTCGTGTTCACCGGCAATGCCGATGTCGGACTGCTGCCGCGCTCGCTGGTGCTGGAGGCGCAGAAGCAGGTGAAGGGATCATCCTGGCTGGTCCCGCAAGCATGGCACCAGCCCATCGTGCAGAGCGCCGTGCTGCTGGTGCGCGCAAGGGACAATGCCGCCGCCAAGGGCTTCCTGCAATACCTGCGCGGCGATGAGGCCCGCCGTCTCATTCGTGGGCATGGCTATGACTAGGAGCCTGTCGAACTTGGGTGGTCGAGGCGAAAAGCTGGCTGCGCGACGACAGGTTTTCGACGATTCGCCGGCCGATAGTGGTTCTATGGGCCAAGAAGTGGTGGAAACATGGCGCGCGTAGACAGATTTGCAGCCCGGCCAACCCAAGTCCGACAGGCTCCTGGTAG
This sequence comes from Rhodanobacteraceae bacterium, assembly GCA_003142815.1. Classification (GTDB taxonomy): domain Bacteria; phylum Pseudomonadota; class Gammaproteobacteria; order Xanthomonadales; family Rhodanobacteraceae; genus Dokdonella_A. The sequence continues at coordinate 33,623 of PLNP01000025.1, read as the reverse complement.
ACCATCCCAAACATGAATCCGCTCTGGGCTGCCATCCTCATCACCGTCAAACTCGCCGGGCTGACGACGCTTATCCTGCTGGTGCTGGGCATGCCGCTGGCGTGGTGGCTGGCACGCACGCGCTCGGCGTGGCGGATCCCGGTGGGCGCAGTGGTGGCGCTGCCGATGGTGCTGCCGCCGACCGTGCTCGGCTTCTACCTGTTGGTCGGGATGGGGCCGCAGGGTCCACTGGGGTGGATCACCAACTGGCTCGGCATGGGCACTCTGGCGTTCACCTTCGAAGGCCTGTTGGTGGCGTCGGTGCTGTATTCACTGCCGTTTGTGGTGCATCCGCTGCAAGCCGGGTTCGCCGGCATCGACTCCAGTGTGCTGGATGCTGCCGCGACCCTGCGCGCCCCGCCACTCGACCGTTTCATCAGCGTGGTGCTTCCATTGTCGCGACCGGCACTGGTGACTGCGGCCCTGCTCGGTTTCGCCCACACCGTTGGCGAGTTCGGCGTAGTACTGATGGTGGGTGGCAACATCGAGGGCGAAACGCGAGTGCTGTCGGTGCTGCTATACGATCAGGTCGAGGCGCTGGCCTATGACGAAGCTCATCGCCTCGCGGCGGGGCTGCTGCTTTTCTCGTTCGCCCTGCTGCTGATGATGCAGTGGCTGGGCAGGCGCACGGCGCTGGCGCATGACTGAGCCTGGGAGCCTGTCGGACTTGGGTGGTCGAGGCGAAAAGCTGGCTGCGCGACGACAGGTTTTCGACGATTCGCCGGCCCATAGTGGTTCTATGGGCCAAGAAGTGGCGGAAATATGGCGCGCGTAGACAGATTTGCAGCCCGGCCAACCCAAGTCCGACAGGCTCCTAGCAACGACATCGAGTTGCAACTGCGGCTGCGGCACGGCACGTTCTCGCTGGAGCTGGCACTACGGCTGCCGGCCAATGGAGTGACCGTGGTGTTCGGCCCATCGGGTTGCGGCAAGAGCACGCTGCTGCGTGCCATCGCCGGACTGGAACCAGCAGCGCGCGGCGTTGTACGCCTCAGCGACCAGACGTGGCTGGATGAGCGCATCAATCTGCCCGCCCACCGGCGCCGCGTTGGCATGGTGTTCCAGCATGCCGCGCTGCTGCCGCATCTCTCGGTACAGGACAACCTGCGCTACGGTTGGCGCCGCGCCCGCGGACAGGTAGCACTGCTACAGGAGTGGATCGACAAGCTCGACCTCGCGCCGATGCTGTCTCGCCACCCCGCCACCCTGTCCGGCGGCGAGCAGCAACGCGTCGCGCTGGCGCGTGCGCTGGTATCGCAACCGCAATGGCTGCTGCTAGACGAGCCGCTGAGTGCGCTCGATGGTGCACGTCGCGCGGAAATCCTGCCTTACCTGGAGGCGATCAAGCGCGAAGCCGGGATCCCGCTGCTGTACGTATCCCATTCGGTAGAGGAAGTGGTGCGGCTGGCGGATTACCTCGTGCTGCTGGACGTCGGCCGCGTCATCGCGGCCGGGCCCGCGTTGGACGTGCTCAACCGCCCCGACCTGCCGCTGGCGCTACGCGACGACGCGGGTACCGTCCTGTCCGCCACGGTCAGCGGACACGACGCCAATGGCTTGCTGTCGCTAGCCACCGCAGCAGGCACCCTCTACGCCTACGGTCCACGTCGTCCGGACGGCGCTGCGGTGCGCGTGCGCGTGCAGGCCCGCGACGTCAGCCTGGCGCTCAACGCGCACGCCGACACCACTCTGCTCAACATTCTGCCCGTGACAATCGCGTCGCTGTCGCCGCTGCCCGGCGGCCAGATGCAAGTCCGCCTCGATGCGGCCGGCACGCCCTTGCTGGCGCGCGTGTCGCACCAGTCCGTCGAGCGACTCAGTCTGCGTCCCGGCCTGGCGGTCTGGGCCCAGATCAAGGCAGTTGCACTGCTGGTGTAGTCCGCCCCAAGCAAACCTCTTGCCAAGCTTGATCGGGATCAAACCGCACTCAGCGCGGGTCACTTACAGTACGCACCGATAGATACATAGACACATAGCCAAACGTGGGGCCACCTGCGGCCCACCGCGCATCGGCGCACGCAACGGCTACTGGCACGGCGAGCCGGGCATGACACTGCCGGCGGCGCAACCGGTCGCGGCCACTACTGCGGGAGTGGCCGCAACGGCTCAGACCTTTGCAAACACCAGGCTGGCGTTGGTGCCGCCGAAGCCGAAGCTGTTGGACATCACCGTGTTGAGGCGCGCTGTGCGGCTTTCGCGCAGGATCGGGAAACCCTCGGCGCGGGGATCGAGTTCGGCGATGTTGGCCGAGCCAGCCATGAAGCCACCGTTGAGCATCAGCAGGCTGTAGATCGCCTCTTGCACACTGGCCGCGCCGAGCGAGTGACCGGTCAGCGCCTTGGTCGAGGATAGCGGCGGCACCGCTGCGCCGAACACCTCGCGCACCGCCTGCAATTCCACGATGTCACCCAGCGGCGTGGCGGTGCCGTGCGCGTTGATGTAGTCGACCGGCCCGACCACGTCGCGCAGTGCCATCTGCATGCAGCGCACCGCGCCGTCGCCCGAGGGTGCCACCATGTGGGCGCCGTCGGAGGCCACGCCGTAGCCGACCAGCTCGGCGTGGATATGCGCACCGCGCGCCTTGGCGTGTTCGTATTCCTCCAGCACCAGCATGCCGCTGCCACCGGCGATGACGAAGCCGTCGCGACCGGTGTCATAGGGGCGCGAGGCGGTATGCGGCGTCTCGTTGTAGCCGCTGGACAGCGCGCCCATCGCGTCGAACTGCGCCGTCATGCCCCAGTGCAGTTCCTCGCCGCCGCCGGCAAACATCACATCCTGCGCACCGTGGCGGATCAGGTCCGCGGCCGCGCCGATGCAATGCCCTGAGGTGGCGCAGGCGGCAGCGATCGAATAGCTCAGGCCAAGGATGCCGAACGCGGTGGCCAGCGTGGCCGACACCGTGGAGCACATCGTGCGCGGTACCATGTACGGGCCGATCCGGCGTATGCCCTTCTCGCGCAGCAGATCGCCGGTCTCGATCTGCCACTGCGCCGAGCCGCCGCCGGAGCCGGCGATCACGCCGCTGCGCGGATGGCGCACGTGCTCGATGGCCAGGCCGGCGTCGGCGATCGCGTCGCGCATCGCCACGTAGGCGTAGGCGGCGGCGTCGCCCATAAAGCGTTTCAATTTGCGGTCAATCGCCGCCTCGAGATCGATCTGCGGCACGCCGGCAATCTGGCTGCGCAGGCCGCGTTCGGCGTAGTCGGGCACCGCGCGAATACCGCTGCACCCTTCGCGCAGCGCACGTGACACGTCCGCCGCCAGATTGCCGAGACACGACACGATGCCCATCCCGGTTACCACTACACGACGCATCTCAAAAGCCCTCGGTGGACTGGAACAGGCCCACGCGCAGGTCGGTGGCCACATAGATCGGGCGGTCGTCGACATAGGTGCGGCCGTCCGCGATCACCAGCGCGAGCTTGCCGCGCATCACGCGACGGATGTCTATTTCGTAGCGCAGAAGCTTGGCACTCGGCGTTACCTGGCCACTGAACTTCACCTGGCCGACGCCGAGCGCACGCCCGCGACCCGGCTCGCCCAGCCACGGCAGGAAGAAACCAGCCAGCTGCCACATCGCATCCAGCCCGAGGCAGCCGGGCATCACCGGGTCGCCCTCAAAATGGCACTCGAAGAACCACAGGTCCGGGCGGATATCCAACTCGGCATGCAACGTGCCTTTGCCGAACGCACCGCCGTGCTCATCGATGCGGGTGATGCGGTTGAACATCAGCATCGGTGGCGATGGCAGGCGCGCATTGCCGGGGCCGAACAGTTCGCCACGGGCGCAGGCGAGCAGCTGCTCATGATTGAGCGACGAGGGTCGCGGCATGGGGGTTTCTGCAATAGGCGACGAGGGTCGGGGCATGGGGTTTCCGCAATTGGGATAATGGAGTCTGCGTGGTCACCTGTGCGCTCGCCTTGATGCGCATCAATCAGCATCGTCATACGCGCGCACCCGTTGCGCAATGGCGGCCGCATCTCAAGCGGGCACGACGGTATCACATCGGTGATGAGCACCGAGGCTGAGCGGGCGCCGCAAGGCGGCCAGCAGCAGTTGCCGCGCCAGTCGCGCCTGCCAACCGGCGGCAGCCAACGCCTCCACGGCGTCCAGCGTGCGGCGCATTGCCGCGCCCTGTCGTACCGGGCCGGCCGCCCTGCCACAGCAGCTCGCGCAATACGGACAGCTCCGCCGTGGCCAGCGATACGCCACGCTCGGTCCAGCGTGCACTGGCGGCGTGCACGCCGGCCTCGGGTTGCATCGCGGTCGAACACGACGCCCTGCGCCGCCAGCCAGCGGATCGCCGCCGGCGCCTCCGCGCAGAGCCACCGCACCATTGCGGCATCGTTGTGCTGCGCACCGGCGGTCAGCGTGTCGCGCACATGTTCGGCGGGACTGTCGGCGGGATCGAGCGCGGCGGCGATGCCGCCCTGCGCCAGCGTGCTGGCCGTGCCGCTGCCGTCATGCGTGCGGCACAGCAGACGCACCGGCGTCGGCGCGGCGGCAAGCGCCGTGACCAACCCGGCCACGCCGCCGCCGACCACCACGACCGGCCGGCGATTGCGCATCACACCGTTTCGCGCCGACCCACCGCGAGCATCCGCGCCAGCGCGGCGCGTGCACGCGCGGCGATGTCGGCAGGCACATCCACTTCATGCTTCAGATCGCGCAGGCAGGCGTAGATGTTCTGTAAGGTGATCCGCTGCATGTGCGGGCACAGATTGCACGGCTTGATGAATTCGATGGCCGGAAATTGCACGCGCAGGTTGTCGGCCAGCGAGCATTCGGTAATCAGCGCCACGCGCGCGGGCTTCTCCTTCGCGAGCCAGCGGCCCATCGCGCTGGTCGAACCGACGAAGTCGACCTCAGCCAGCACCTCCGGCGAGCATTCGGGATGCGCCACCAGCTTGGCGTCAAAGCGTTCGCGCGCGTGGCGCGCCTGCTCGACGGTGAACTTCTCATGCACCTCGCAATGGCCGTCCCACAGCACCAGTTCGACCTCGGTCTGGGTGGCGACGTAGCTGCCGAGGAAGCGATCGGGCAGGAAGATCACCTTGTCCGCACCCATCGCCTCGACCACCTGCACCGCGTTGGCCGACGTGCAGCAGGCATCGGACTCGGCTTTCACCGCAGCCGACGTGTTGACGTAGCTGACCACCGGCACGCCCGGATGCTGTGCGCGCAGGGCGCGCACGTCGTCGGCGGTGATCGAGGAGGCCAGCGAGCAGCCGGCTTCGAGGTCGGGGATCAACACGGTGCGGTGCGGCGCGAGGATCTTCGCGGTCTCGGCCATGAAGTGGACGCCGCACAGCACGATCAGCTCCGCGTCGCAGTCGGCTGCGGCCTGCGCCAGCGCGAGCGAATCGCCGGTCACGTCGGCGACGCCGTGGAAGATCTCCGGCGACTGATAACTGTGCGCCATGATCAGCGCGCCGCGTTGCTTCTTGAGCTTGTTGATCGCATCGATCCACGGCAGGTGCAGCGGCCATTCCAGGCACGGCACGAGGCGTTCGAGGCGCGCGCCGAGCGCGGCGTATTCGTGTTCGAGTTCGTCGCGCCAAGTGGGCACGGGCAAGAGGTCGATATCAGTCATGATGATTCACAGGTGGAATGACAACACGCGGCCGGGCCGCGCCGGGAATCAGCTTTCGCCGCAATGCGCGGCACGCGCGGCTCGCGCGAAGCGTGCGCCACGATTCAGCGCGATGCGCAGGCCCAGCGGTATCGATTCCCAAGGCAGGCGGTCGAGCAGGTTGCGCGCAGTGAGGCCGAGCTCGGTGTCGCCGGTCAGCACCAGCCGACGCTGGAAGAACAACGTGTCGGCATCCTCCAGCCGGCTGGCCAGCAGTAGCAGGTCGGTGGCGCTGCCGCGCACGGTCGCCTCTGCGGGTTCGTCGCTGGTACACAGGCGTTCGTCGCGCAGCTCGAACACCCAGCGCAGACCGAGATCGGCGACCTCGATGCCGAGCCGGCGCTGGCGCATGAAGTCTAGCGCACCGCTTTGCAACGGTGCGGCCAGCACACGCGCCATCGCGGCCTCCAGCAGTTGCGTCTGCCAGCGCGACGGAAACACGCGCAGCAACGGCGCCAGCCGACGTGGCGGCGGCAACAGGCGCAGCCACCGGTGCGGCGCGGCGGAAACGGATGGCGTCAAGATCGTCATGATGGGCGCCATCATGCCGGTGCCAGTGCCGGCGGCGCCTTGATCCAGATCAGTCGGCAGGCCCTGCTGGCGGCAGGCATCGCCGATCAGCACGTCGAGTAACTGCTCAGCGGTGGCGTCGGGCACGTCCAGCCGCTGCGCCAGCCGCTGCGCGCGCAAGCGCATCTCGCGCTCGCGCGGTGGATCGCGCGGTGGCACGCCGGCGCCGCGCTTGAGTGGGACGACCACGCGCACCAGCCGGCGTCGCGCGGCGACCAGCAGCAACAGGCCGTCGTCGACGCGATCGATCACATCGCGCACACCGGCCAGCGCTAGACGTTGACGCCAGCGCGACAACCTCGTCTTGCCTGCAGTGGACGCGAACGAATAACGGGGCCTCATGCGCGATCCTCGGTAGTCATGACAAATCGATCGGCACGCCGACGGACTCCGAGCAGAGCCCACCAGAGCACGCCATAGGCCAACAATACCGCCAGCTCGGCGCCGCGCACCAGCCATGCGCGCGGCCACAGCACCGCCGCCGGCAGCAACAGTGCCGATACGAGGAACACCCGTAGCACGTGGACCTGATTTGCTTCCGGCAGCAAACGCTGCACGCCAGGCAGATGCACGCCGCGACCACAGCGACGATGCAATTGGATCCAGCGGAGGAACCCAACGATCTGCAGTTGCAACGTGGCCGGATTCCAGCGCGTGCGCAGCAGCGCATCGCCATCGACGATCAGCAGTACGCCGGCGAGCATCCCCCACAGCGGCGCGCTGAGCAGGAAGCGTCGCGGCAGCGAAGCCGCCGGCGCCTGCTCAAGCGCCAGCCGTGTCATCGTGACCGGGCCGACGGATCAGCAGGCGTGCGCCACCGCTGGGCAGCATGAACACTCGCGTCTGCAGGCTGCGCGCCGCCAGCACTTCAAGCAACGGCGTCGGCAGCAGCGGTGTGAGCACCTGCACCACCTGCCCCGCTACCAGCGCATCGGCAGCGGCCAGCGCGCGCTGCATGGGCTCGGGACAGGGCAGCCAGCGCAGATCGAGCTCATGCAGCTCCGCGCCAGGCGCGGCGGCGCAAACGGAATCACGCGGGGACAGGTCGGACATGCCACTATCTCAACTCGGCCGCGTCCGTAGCGCGCTGATCTGGGTCAAGGAAGTGCCGGTCTCAAAGATTCACGCTGGCGACATGGAAATGCGAATCAGAGTCAAAAGACGCCGTGCACTGCGCAGCACACGGGTGCGCACGAGGACGCAACCTCATGGCTAAGCGCATCGAATCGAAGCCCGGACTGCGCGGGATTCCGATGAACGTGCACGCAGAATCCGCGAGCGCATCCAGCGGCCCGCGCGCGGCTCCCGCCACTGGGAGATCCGCGCTGGCGGCGTTCGCCGACCTGCCGGTGCTGCTCGCGAGCGCGCCGCATCGCATGATGTTCTTCGCTGGTGCCTCGGCGGTGATCGTGTCGATGCTGTGGTGGGCGTGTTTTCTCGGTGCCAGCTATTTCGGACACAGGTTCCCCACGCCGCCGGTACCGGCCGGCTGGGCGCATGCGGTGTTCACGCAGTACGGCATGCTGCCGCTTTTCATGTTCGGCTTCCTGTTGACCGTGTTCCCACGCTGGATGGGCCAACCGGCGCTGACGCGACGCGCGTACGTGCCGGTGTTCGGCGGCGTGTTCGGCGGTTACCTGCTTTCGCATCTCGGCCTGCTCGACATGAAACCGCTGCTGGTCGCCGGAATCGCGCTGATGCTGGCCGGCTGGATCGCGGGCCTCGCCGCGCTCGGCGGCGTGCTCGTTCGCAATGGCGCGCGCGACCGGCATGCGCTGTCGTGTTTTGCCGCACTCGTACTCGGCGCCTGCGGGCTTGCCGCATTCGGCGCATTCGTTCTCGGCGCGCCGTGGCAGTTCGCGTTCGTCGCGATCAAGCTCGGTACGTTCGGTTTGCTGTTGCCGATCTATTTTACGGTCTGCCATCGCATGGTGCCGTTCTTCAGCGGCAGTGTGGTCGGCGCCGGCTACCGCGTGTTCAGGCCGGCATGGAGCCTGCCGCTGCTGTGGGCGCTGCTGCTCGCGCATCTCGGCATCGACCTCACCCATCATCAGGATTGGCTGTGGCTGGCCGACGCGCCACTCGCGCTGTTCTTCCTCGGCCACTGGCTCGCGTGGCAGCCGTGGAAATGCATGAAGCCTGGCCTGCTCGCGGTGCTGTACCTCGCATTCGCATGGTTGCCGGTCGCGTTCATGCTGTACACGGCGCAGAGCCTGATCGCGTTCGCCGACGGCGGGTTCCTGCTCGGCCGCGCGCCGGTGCATGCGCTGACGATCGGCTTCTTCGGCTCGACCCTGGTTGCGATGGTCACGCGCGTGACCCAGGGCCATTCCGGGCGGCCGCTCGAAATGGGCACGATCGCGTGGCTGACCTTCGCGTTGCTGCAGGTCGTCGCGCTGATCCGCATCTACGCCGAGGTCGCCCCCGATGCGCCCCTGTGGATGGTGATCGCCGCATTCGGCTGGCTGCTCGCGTTCCTGCCGTGGGTGCTGCGCTCGCTGTGGATCTATGCGACGCCACGCATCGATGGCAAGGCGGCATGACAAATCGACCGATTGAGCGGGTGTGATCTCTTCCGCGCTCCCTTGCCGAATCCTCGTCTATCAGTGAACACCATCCCCACCCCAACTCCTCGCACATCCCTGTGCTCGCAAGTTCGGTCCGCACATCCGTGTGCAGCCGCTCGTCGGCGCGCGACATGTCGCGCGAAACCCCGACTCGCCCCTTGAAGGGGAGCGCTTGAGCGATGGCCAGAGCATCGCGGCTGAAGCCGCTTCCTACTGAAGACAGACAATTGCTTCCACCCGCCGTTGCCAAGCGCCGACACGCTCCCGATGCAAAGGAACCACCCCGCCAATGATCGAGTTCTATCCGCAAATCAAATGGGTCCACATCGCTGCCGTGATCGTGTCCGGCAGTCTGTTCGGCGTGCGCGGGCTGATGATGCTGGCGTGCTCGCGCTACACGAACCATCCGGCGCTGCGTTATCTCTCGTATGCGATCGACACGACCCTGCTGGCCTCAGCACTGATGCTGGTGATGATCCTGCACCAGTATCCATTCGTGCAGACCTGGCTCACGGTCAAGGTACTTTTGCTGGTCGTCTACATCGTGCTCGGCACGCTGGCGCTCAAACGCGGGCGCACGCGCACCCTGCGGGCGACCTGCTATTTCGCTGCCATGGGCGTATACCTTTTCATCGTCAGCGTAGCCATCGCGTACCATCCCTGGGGCATATTCTCGAAGTTGCTCTCCTGAGCAGGCTGGCCCGCGCACTGCGGGTCGGCATCGCGGTCATCGATCTCTCGCGCTGATCGCCGCACTGGCGCCGGGCTGAGCCTGCGCCACGCGGCTGCAGTCGGGAGCGGCCTCTGCGTTTTCAATAGCGGTACTCGAGGCTGACCCAGACCTTGCGTTCGCCGGTGGCGAAGCCATCGCTGCAATAGTCCGCGACCTTGAGCAGACCGGTCAGCTGAGTGGGCAGCGGATAGCTGATCGACGCATCGAATTCGCTGCCGTAGTGGTGGCCGCCGTGGTCGGCGCGGAAATCGTGCCAGCTGGTCGTCCATGCGGCCTTGCCGAGCTTGCCACTGGTGCCGACATAGCGATCATCGAGGCCATCCTTGGGCGTGGTCGTAAAGCGGTCGGCCCAGCCGTTGGGCCCAGCCGTTGAATGCATGCAGCGTCGCATACGGCGTGCTGAATCCGTAGCGGCCGTCGCCGCCGAGAAGCTCGGCATCCAGTACCGGCAATTGCAGAACCACGAGTTCAGCCATTCCAGCGTGCTGGTGCTGCTGGACGCGCAGGGACGTATCGTCGCGCGCATTGATCGTCTCGGCGACGTCGACCCGGAATTCGTCGCGGCGGTGAAACGCGTCCTTTCGCAAACACGGTGACTGTTGCGCCGCTTTCTTGTGCCTGACAGCACCACGGATCGGGCCGGCACACAACGCGGGCGGCGCGGCAGACGCGGCCGTCATCCCCACCTCGCAGCCCACCTCAGACGCGCGAACTTGCGCGCAGTGCAAGCTCGGCGGCATCCTATGCCGCCACGGCGCCGAGAAGGCGGCCGCATTCGCCCGTTAGAAGGCGTTGGTCCCTTCAGGAAATCAGCACTGCGCATGATCGAGTTCGGACACAGCACCCACGTCGGCTTGCGCCGCGAACACAACGAAGACACTTACTATGCCGATGCCGACCTCGGCCTGTGGCTGGTCGCGGATGGTATGGGGGGGCACGAGTACGGCGAAGTCGCCAGCGCGCTGGCGCGCGACACGCTGGTGCGCGAGGTCGGCAACGGCGTCGAACTGGTGCGCGCAATCCAGCTCGCCGACGAGGAAATCATCCGCCATTCGACACGCAGTTCCGAGGCGCTGCCGATGGGCACGACGATCGCCGCGCTACGCCTCCAGGAAAGCGGCGAATTCGAAATCGCCTGGGTCGGCGACAGCCGCGTGTACGCGTGGCACGATGGCCTGAAGCAGCTGTCACAAGATCATTCCTACGTCCAGGAACTGATCGATCAAGGTGCGATCACCAGCGAGCAGGCGCGCAGCCATCCGCATCGCAACGTCGTCACCCAGGCGCTCGGCGTGACCGATCCGCAGTCGCTGCGCGTTGCGAGCGTGCACGGACAGTTGACGCCGGGCATGCAGCTTCTGCTATGCAGCGACGGCCTGACCGAGGAGGTCAAGGACAGTGCGATCGCCGCGATCGTCGGTCGCCAGGATTTGACTCCACAGGAATGCGTCGACCATTTGATCCTCGCTGCGCTTGACGGCGGTGGGTCTGACAACGTGACCGTAATCCTGGTGCGCGCGCACTGAGCGGGGCGGCAAGCGGAAAGGCGCCCCCTTTCCGGCCTGCCGGCGACGCAGCTAATCCGCCGCCAGCCGCTTCCACACACACGCGCCACGGCTCGCCTTGTCGATCGCGTCCAGTCGCGCCGCATGCAGCACGAGTTCCGCATCGAGCGCGCGCAGCACGCGCGGGCGCACGAGAATCAGCATATCGACGGCGGCCACGTGCGTTTGTGCTGACGCGCTTTCGTTCGCGAAACCGAGATGGCCCTGCCCTGCGGTCAGCGCAAGATAGACATCGGCGAGCAGGTTCGCATCGAGCAATGCGCCGTGCATTTCGCGGTGGCTGCTATCGACACCGAGCCGCTTGCATAGCGCATCGAGACCATTGCGCTGGCCAGGAAATTTCTCGCGCGCGAGCGCGAGCGTGTCGAGCACGCTCACGCGCTCGCGAAGCCGCGCATTCTCGATACCTGCACGCCCGAGTTCCGCATCGAGGAAACCGATATCAAACGAAGCGTTGTGCGCAATGACTTCGGCACCGTCGACGAATTCGAGAAATTCCGCGGCAACCTCGCCGAAGCGCGGTTTGTCGAGCAGGAATTCGTCGCTGATACCGGTCACCGCGCGCGCGCCTTCGTCGATCGCGCGATCCGGATTCAGGTAATGGTGGAACGTGCGTCCGGTGGGTCGTCGCTGCACCAGTTCGACGCAACCAATTTCGATGACGCGATGGCCGCGCTGGACTTCAAGGCCGGTTGTTTCGGTGTCGAGAATGATTTGTCTCATGCACTTTCCTGCCGATTCTGGAACGCGAGTGCGGCATCACGCGCCAGCACATCGACGCGTTCGTTTTCTGCGTGACCGGCGTGTCCCTTGACCCAGTGCCACTGCACAAGATGATCGGCGAGCGCCACTGAAAGGCGCTCCCAAAGGTCGCGATTCTTGACCGGCTGGCGATCGCTGGTGCGCCAGCCGTTCGCGCACCAGCGCGCCATCCATTCTTCGACGCCGCGCTTGACGTACTGCGAATCAGTGGTCAGCACGACCTCGCATGGCCGCTTCAGGATTTCGAGGCCGGCGATCGCGGCCATCAGCTCCATGCGGTTGTTCGTGGTCAGCGCTTCGCCACCGCTGAGTTCCTTCTCGCGCGCGCCCGAGCGCAGCAGCGCGCCCCAGCCGCCGGGGCCGGGGTTGCCGAGGCAGGCGCCATCGGTAAACAGCTCGACGCGATTCGCGTCATCTTTTGCGGCGCTCATGCGCGGGCGCGCCGACTTGGCGTACCGGCCAGCTGCGGTTGGATCACTGCCCGTTCGCGCGCGGCGCGTGGTCGCAACGGCGTGAGCATCGCGCGTTGTTTCGATGCGGCAAGCAGGTAGGCCCGGCGTAGCGGCGCCAGCAGTCGCGCCGGCTGCGTGTCTGAGGGTGCGCCGCGCTGCGGCCAGTACCCACCGAGATACTCCGCGGAACCGGGCGCCAGCTGCCGGCTCGACATGTGTCTGCGCACAAAATCCGCGTGCGTGGCTCGCGGCAGCGGCATGCCCCCTCGCGCGCGCCAATGAATCCACGCCAGCCACGGACTCCACGGGTTGAGCCCGCACCACAGCAACATGCCGCCCGGCGCGAGCACACGCGCGAGCTCATCGATGATCGCGACCGTCGATGGCAGCACATCGCCGACATGCTGCGCAAGCACGAGCTGGAATGAATCGTCTTCCCACGGCAGCGTATCGGCCGCGCATACGACATCGCCGCACAGGCGCCCCTGCTCCGCGTGGACGCGCACGGCAGCGAGATGGCGCGTGTCGACCACGAAGCTGCGGTTCGCCGCGCAGGCCTGCAGGACCAGCGCGCGACCAGCAGGCCGGCGCGCCGCGTGCGTGGCCATGCAGCCGAGTTCCTCGCGCAGCAATGCGCCGGTTTCGGGCAACGCAAACAGGTTGTCGGAGCCAATCATCACGCTGGGAACCGCCACAGTCTCAAGAGCAGAAGTGTAACCCGTTCGCCGGCCACCTAATGATTGCTTAACGTCTGCCGCCGGTGCGCTGGCTATATTCCGCCCGCCATGACCGACCTGCGCCTCATTGCCGTGCCCGCGCTCACTGACAACACCATCTGGTTGCTCGCGGATGCGGCCGGCGCGACCGTCGTCGTGGACCCAGGCGAAGCCGCGCCCGTATTTGCGGCGCTCGCGCGCGAGCGTGTGCGCCTCGGCGCCATCCTGATCACGCATCACCATGACGACCATATCGGTGGCGCCGCGGAACTCGCAGCGTCAACGGGCGCGATAATTCATGCGCCCGTCGACGCACGCATTGGCGTCACTGCGGTGCGTGTCGGCGACGGCGATCACGTCGTACTCGACGCGCCGAAGCTGCGCTTCGAGGTGATCGCGATACCCGGTCACACGCTCAGCCACATCGCGTATTACGGCCATGGTGTGTTGTTCTGCGGCGATACCTTGTTCAGCGTCGGCTGCGGCCGTCTGTTCGAGGGCAGCCCCGCGCAGATGCTGGCATCACTGGACCGCCTGGCCGCCCTGCCCGCAGACACGCTGGTCTGCTGCGGTCACGAATACACGGTCGCCAATTGCGCATTCGCGCGCACGCTCGACCCAGACAACACCGCGCTGGCGGCGCGCTCGGCACAGGCGAACGCACTGCGCGCGCAAGGCGCCTCCACGTTGCCGACCACGCTCGGCAACGAACGCGCGTGCAACCCGTTTCTGCGCATCGACAGCGCGGAGCTGATCGCGGCGCTCGACACCACTCGGCACACGGATCGCGTCGAGCGGTTCGCCCAATTGCGCCGGCGCAAGGATTCGTTTCGGATGCCGGCGCAGTGAGGCGCGTGCGCCTGGCACCAGCGCGGGCCGCGCTGCCGGCCGTCGTTGCGCTGCTGCTCGCCGCGTGCGCGACGCCGCCCACGCGAGCGCCGCAGGTGCCCCTCGCTGCGCCGCCGGCCGCCGCGGCCGCCGCCCCAGTCGATTCTGCCGCGGCAGCGTCCGATTCTGCCGCGGCAGCGGCCGCTACCTCGCCATGGAATCGCTTGCGCGGGAGCTTCGCGATGCAGGGCTGCGACTATCACGCGGACGTGCAGCGCTGGGCGAATATCTACGCCAAGCGTCCACGCCAATTCGCTGCCAGCTGGGGACAGGCGATGCCGTTCCTGCTGCTCGTCGTCGACGAACTCAAGCGCCGCGATCTGCCGGGCGAGTTCGCGATGCTGCCCTACGTTGAAAGCAACTATCAGCCCGTGGCGTCGCGCGGCGACCGGGCCGCCGGGATGTGGCAGCTGGTACCCGACACCGCGCGTGCGGCCGGGCTCGCGGTGGGCGCCGACTACGATGGTCGCCTCGATGCACTCGCATCGACGGTCGCCGCGCTCGATCTTATCGAGCACTATCGCGAGGAGTTCGCGGACTGGCGCCTCGCCGACATGGCGTACAACAGCGGCGAATTCCGGGTCCGCAAACTACTCGGCGGACGCGATGCGCACACGCTATCGGCCAGCGAACTCGCGCAACTCGCGTTCAAGCCGACCACCCATGACCATCTCAATCGCCTGCTGGCGCTCGCTTGCATCATCGACGATCCAGCGCGTTTCGGCGTGACCTTGCCGGAACCGGGCGCTGACGATACATTGCGATCCGTCTCGCTCAAGGCAGGCATGGACCTGCGTCTCGCCGCGCGGCTGGCCGGCCTCGATGTCAATGACGTACAGCGTTGGAACGCAGGCTTCAGGCAGCATCGAATGGCGCCCGCCGCCGCGCACAGACTGTTGCTGCCGAAAGACAGCGTCGCGCGGTTCCAAGCGGCAGCCGATGCGGTACCGATCGCGCTATGGGGCGACTGGCGCGAACAACGCGTCGTGAGTACCAGCGGCATTGGCACCTGGGCCACGCAAATTGGCGTTCCAGCCGCGGTACTCGCTGCTGCGAATGCACTCGACGAACACGCGACCGTCACGCGGATGACGGCCCTGCTGCTGCCAGGACGCGAGTCCGACCCGGTGGATGACGTCGCGCACGCTGCCGAGCGCGAGCGCAGCGTCGTCGTCGGCGCCGGCGACACGCTCTCGCGCATCGCGCATCGCTGCGCGATTCCGCTCAGCCAGCTGAAACGCCTCAATCCGGGCGCGAACGGCACCCTGCATCCGGGCCAACGGCTGCGCGTCGGCAGCAACAGCAAGAACTGAGCGCAGACCCTCGGTTACAATTCCTACGTCCCGCTCAAAATACCGGAGAACTTATGGGTTTCCTGCACGGCAAGCGCGCCTTGATCACCGGCATTCTCAGCCAGCGCTCGATCGCCTGGGGCATCGCCAACGCGATGCATCGCGAAGGGGCGCAACTGGCGTTCACCTATGTCGACGAAAAACTGAAGGCACGCGTCGACGAAGCGGCGACGACATTCGGCTCGAACATCGTGTTGCCGTGCGACGTAACCCGCGACGACGACATCGCGGCGCTGTTCGAGAACCTCGGCAAACACTGGGACGGTTTCGACATCCTCGTGCATTCGATCGGTTTCGCACCGCGCGAGGCACTGCAGGGCGATTTCCTCGATGGTCTCACCCGCGAGAATTTCGCGATGGCGCACGATATTTCCAGCTACAGCCTCGCCGCACTGGCGAAAGCCGCGCGTCCGCTGATGAAAGACCGCGCCGGCGCGATCCTGACCCTGACCTATCTCGGCGCCGAGCGTGCGCTCGCGAACTACAACGTGATGGGTCTGGCCAAGGCGAGTCTTGAAGCGAATGTGCGCTACCTCGCCTACAACCTCGGCCCGGAAGGCACGCGCGTGAATGCGATCTCGGCCGGCCCGATCAAGACACTGGCAGCGTCGGGCATCGCGAATTTCCGCAAGATGCTCGAGCACGTCGAACAGAACGCGCCGCTGCGTCGCAGCGTGACGATCGACGAAGTCGGCAACGTCGCCGCATTCCTGTGTTCGGACCTCGCCTCAGGCATCACCGGCGAGGTGACCTACGTCGATGCCGGCTACAACACGCTCGGCATGACCGGGCTGTAAGGGCCCAGGAATCCAGCGGACGCGTCTGTCGCGTTGCAGCACTCCTATAGAAGCTTTGCGCCGTACCGAGTATGGCGCACACGACTTCTGCGTCGAGGCAACGGGAGCCCGCGCCAACTCCGACGACCGGCAGGATGGGTCGTCAGAGATCCTGCAGCTTGTCTTCGGAAACCGTGATCTTGGTTTCCTTGCGCAGCGCCGCGATGAATTCGCGCGCCACCGCCGCGCCCGCGCCCTGCATGAGCGTGTTGCGCGTCGCCTGCCGGGTTTTCGCATCCAGTTTGGACGGGTCACCATCGACGACGTTGTCGAGCTGGATCAGCGCATAGCTGTCGCCGCCGAGATCGACGAGTTGGTTGCTGGTGTTGCCGTGCTGCGGACGCGGCATCGAGAAGGCCGCCTTGATCAACGCGCTGTCGATCGTCGCCGCATCGCGACCGATGCCCTTCTGATCCTCGACTTTGAGCTTCTGTGCCGCCGCGAGCTGGTCCAGCGTCTGGCCATTGCCAAGCTGCGCGAGCAACGCACCGGCGTGTGCCTTCGCGTCCTTGGCGATCCGCTCGGCGATGATCTTGCCACGTACGGGGTCGGTCACGTCGGCGAGCGGAATCGGTGTCGCCGGCTTGTGTTCGGCGATACGCACGACGGCGATATGGTTCGGTCCAAGGTCGATCGGATCGGAGTTGTTGTTCTGCACCAGCACGCTGTCGGAAAACGCCGCCTTGGCAATGGCGGGATTCGCCGCAACACCCTCGCTCGCACCCTGACGCGCAAACAACGCGGTCTTCTGCACGGTCAACCCGAGGTCCTTCGCGGCCGGTTCCAGCGTGGACGGATCCTGATAGGCCAGGTCGGTCAACTTGCCGGCCTTCTCGGCGTAGACGCGTTCGCGCTCGGAGTCCGCATATGCCTTGGTGAGTTCCGGCTTGACCTCGTCGAAACTGCGCGTCTTGCCGGGACGGACATCGCGCAGCTCGATGATGTGATAGCCCTCACTGCTCAGCACCGGCGCCGAAAGTTCGCCTTTCTTGAGCGCGAACAATGCATTCTCGAACGCTTCGTCGGTGGTTCCCTTGTCGAGCCAACCGAGATCGCCGCCGGTGTTCTTCGAGCCGAGATCCGTGGAGTTCTCCTTCGCGAGCGTCGCGAAATCCTTGCCCTCCTTGAGCTGCTTCTCAATGTCCTGGGCCTTCGCGAGCGCCTGCTTCTGGTCCGCGGGATTGCCCTTGCCGTCCACCTTGATCAGGATATGCGAGGCGAGACGCTGCTCATTGGAAACGAAACGCGCCTTCTCTTTTTCGTAACGATCCTTGAGCGCGCTGTCGTCGGGCGCCAGGTTGACGTCGAGCTTGGAGCCGTCCAGTTCGATGTAGTCGAGCGCGACACGCTCGGGGACCATGAAGTCGGCCGCGTGCGCCTTGTAATACGCCTCGATATCCGCAGTGCTGATATCGGCGTTCTGCGGTGCCGCCGGCTTGTCGAGCTTCACATAGCGAAAATCGCGGCGTTGATCCTGCAGACGCAAATACGTGTCGACCTCGGCATCGGTGACGAGCGCGGTCGAGGCGATCTGCACGGGCAGTTCGCGCATCCCCAGATCCTGGCGCACACGCTGCTCGAAACCCGCCGGCGACATGCCCTGCGAGGAGAGCACCATCTTGTATTGTTCGGAGTCGAACTTGCCGTCGTTCTGGAACGAGGGCACTTCGAGGATTTCCTTGCGGATACGCGCGGCGGGAATCGTGACGCCAAGCTTGTTGTTCACGTCGAGCAACACCTGCTCGTCGATGATCTGATCGAGCATCTGGCGCTTGACCTCGGGCTTGGCGAAGAACGTGGCGTCGGCCGCCGGCCCCATCGTCTGCAGCATGCGCTGGCGATACTGATTGAAGCGATCGCGGAATTGATCCTGGGTGATTTCGGTACTACCGACCTTGGCCACGCTCGTATTCGTATTGGAGACGAAGTACGACTCGATGCCGAAGAACGAGAAGCCGATCGTGATCAGCACGAGCGCGATCTTCACGAACAGACCGGATTTTTTTCCGCGGAGGAGTTGCAGCATGAGTTCAAAACCTGTTCTGGTTGAGCGGCGCCTTATGGCGTGGCGCGATTCTTCGGCGCAGCGATTTTACGCGGTCACCGGCGGCAGCGCCGCAAACCTGATGCGTCTATCCGATCCGCTGCGTGGCGGCCGAAAAAAGAGGGCGCCGCGCGGGCGCCCTCGCTGGATCATGAAATGGCGGACGACCTGATCGGGCGTGGCAGCGATACACCCGAATACATCCGTGTCGGCAGTTCAGTGTCGGCAGTCGCCCGGATCGCGCAGTCGCGCAACGATCTATGGAGTAGCCCGGACATCTTGGTGGGTGCTGAGGGTTTCGAACCCCCGACCCTCGCCGTGTAAAGGCGACGCTCTACCGCTGAGCTAAGCACCCAAGTCTTTCTGAGAAGTCCGGCCATGGACGGCCGGGTTTCCCCGCGGACGGACCCGCGTCAGACCTCAAGCCATTGCATCCTTGAGCGCCTTGCCGGCCTTGAATGCTGGCACTTTCGACGCCTTGATCTTGATCGGCTCGCCGGTGCGCGGATTACGACCGATGCGTGCGGCACGCTTGCGAACGACAAAGGTGCCGAAGCCGACCAGTGAAATCGAATCTCCCGACTTCAGCGTCTTCTTGACGACCTTGAACATTCCCTCGACTGCACGCTCTGTATCGGCCTTGGTCAGACCGGAAGCATCTGCAATGGCTCCAACAAAATCGCCTTTATTCATTTGAGACTCCCGCACGGAGCAGACGCCCCGCAGTGAATTTGAATGAGTCGAAGCACGCGCGCCCGGGGGATTGTTCACCTCGAATGCGTCTGCTTCGCTACCCCGCAATCGCTTGGACATCGGTGTCACCCTGGATCGCGGCGCGCTCTTTATACCAGTGGCTCCGGGGCCGCGCAATAAAAGACGGAGCGCGCCTTGCATTTCCGAGCGGGCGCGACATGCAAAAATTCCGCACCCGCCCTTGACAGCACGAACGACTGATTGCGGCGTCACCACGCGCGCGTCATCGCCATGCTCGATACGGCCGGCGCGCTACGACACGAAATCCCGACCTCGCGGGCAAATGCAGCGGCTAATGCGGACGCAGCGGCGCCTCGGCCGCGTGCTCGTCGCGTTTGCGCGGGGTTTCGCTTTCACCGCGGGTCAGCGGCGTCAGCGGCGTCAGCGGCCGTTCGAGCGCGATATCGAGCACTTCGTCGATCCAGCGTACCGGATGGATATACAGCGACTCGGTGACGTTCTTCGGGATCTCGACAAGGTCTTTCCGGTTTTCTTCCGGAATGATCACGGTCGTGATCCCGCCACGATGCGCCGCAAGCAGTTTCTCTTTGAGACCACCGATCGGCAGCACGCGTCCGCGCAAGGTGATTTCGCCGGTCATCGCAACGTCGGAACGCACCGGAATTCGGGTCATCACGGAAACGAGCGCCGTACACATGGCGATACCCGCACTCGGCCCATCTTTTGGCGTCGCCCCTTCCGGCACGTGCACGTGCACGTCGAGCTTCTGGTGGAACTCCGGGTCGATGCCCAGACGATCGGCGCGCGCGCGCACGACACTGAGCGCGGCCTGGATCGACTCCTGCATCACATCGCCGAGCTGACCGGTATGGATCAACTTGCCCTTGCCGGGCACCACGGTGGCCTCGATGCTGAGCAGATCACCGCCGGCCTGCGTCCAGGCAAGGCCGGTGACCAACCCGACTTCGTTCTGCTGCTCGGCGCGCCCGTAGGTGAACTTGCGCACGCCCAGATAATCGTCGAGGTTTTTCTCGGCCACGCTGGCCTTGCGCTTGCGCTCCCCGGCCGTCTTGCCCTTCTTCGCCGCCTTGGCCGCGGCGAGACTGAGCTCCTTGACCACCTTGCGACAGATCTTCGAGATTTCGCGTTCGAGGCTGCGCACACCCGCTTCGCGTGTGTAGTAGCGGACGATGTCACGGATCGCGCCTTCGGCGATGTTGAGCTCGGCTGCCTTCAACCCGTTCGCCCGCAGCTGCTTGGGCACCAGATAGCGCTGCGCGATATTGAGCTTTTCCTCTTCCGTATACCCCGGAATGCGAATGACTTCCATACGGTCGGCCAACGCCGGCGGAATGTTCAGCGTGTTCGCGGTCGCGATCCACATGACTTCGGACAGATCGACGTCGACCTCAAGATAGTGGTCGTTGAATGTGTGGTTCTGCTCCGGATCGAGCACTTCCAGCAGGGCTGCGGACGGATCGCCGCGGAAATCCATCGACATCTTGTCGATCTCGTCGAGCACGAACAGCGGGTTCTTCGTGCCGGCCTTGGTCAGCTTCTGGATGATCCGCCCGGGCATCGAGCCGATGTAGGTGCGGCGATGGCCGCGGATCTCCGCCTCGTCGCGCACGCCGCCGAGCGACATGCGGATGAACTTGCGGTTCGTCGCCTTCGCGATCGACTGGCCGAGCGAGGTCTTGCCGACGCCGGGCGGCCCGACCAGACACAGGATCGGGCCCTTCATCTTGTTCACGCGCTGCTGCACGGCGAGGTATTCGAGGATGCGTTCCTTGACCTTTTCGAGACCGAAATGGTCCGCATCGAGCACTTCCTGGGCGCGCTGCAGATCGCGACGCACCTTGGTCTTCTTCTTCCACGGCACGCCAAGCAGGCAATCGATGTAATTGCGCACGACGGTGGCCTCGGCCGACATCGGCGACATCTGCTTGAGCTTGTTGAGTTCCGCGCGCGCCTTCGTCTCGATCGACTTCGGCATGCCGGCAGCGGTGATCTTGCGACCGAGTTCCTCCAGTTCGTTCGGCGCTTCCTCGCTGTCGCCGAGCTCCTTCTGGATCGCCTTCATCTGCTCGTTGAGGTAGTACTCGCGCTGGCTTTTCTCCATTTGCGTCTTGACGCGGCCGCGGATGCGCTTCTCGATCTGCTGCACATCGATCTCGCCATCGATCATGCCGACCAGGAGTTCCTGGCGATCGGCGACGTCGACGGTTTCCAGAACGCGCTGCTTTTCGGCAACGCGTACCGCGATGTGCGCTGCGATCGTGTCGGCCAGACGCGACGGATCCTCGATGCCAGCCAGGGTCGACATCAGTTCCGGCGGAATCTTGCGCGAGAGCTTGACCAATTGTTCGAACAAGCTGGTCAGCTGACGACTGATCACTTCGATTTCGCGACTGCTGCGCGTGTAGGTGGTTTCGAGCGCGCGCGCATGCGCGATCATTAACCCGTCGCGCTCGCCGAACGTGGCGATCTCGGCGCGGTCCGCGCCTTCGACAAGCACCTTGATCGTGCCATCCGGAAGCTTTAGCAGTTGCAGGACGCTTGCGATCGTGCCGATCGTGTACAGATCCCCGGCGTTCGGCTCATCGACATCGGGACTGCGCTGCGCGACCAGGAGAATCTTCTTGCTGCCGGCCATCGCCATCTCGAGCGCGCGCACCGACTTCTCGCGACCGACGAACAGCGGAATGACCATGTGTGGAAACACCACGACATCACGCAGCGGCAGGACCGGCAGCTCGATGAGGTCGGAGGCAGTCTTCTGGGATTTGATCGGCTTGTCGGTCATCGGGCTCGAAAGATGTGCTGGGTTTGAGTGCGTCGTGTAAACGCATACGGCAGCGTGTACCCACGCTGCCGTATGGTCAAGTAAGGCTTTTTTGTCGCGATTACAAGGGCGTCACGCAGCCCGGAACTACTCCGAGACGGCGCGTGCCTGCATGTTGCCGCGATAGATCAGATAGGGTTCGGCGTGGCCATTGATGACCGCTTCGTCGACCACTACCTTGCTGACGTGTTCGAGCGAGGGCAAGTCGAACATGGTGTCGAGGAGCACCTGTTCGAGGATCGTGCGCAGGCCGCGCGCGCCGGTCTTGCGTTGCAAAGCCTTGTGCGCGACCGCGGTCAATGCGTCCGGGCGAAACTCCAGCTCAACGCCCTCCATGTCGAACAAGCGCTTGAACTGCTTGGTGATCGCGTTCTTTGGTTCGGTCAGGATCTTGACCAGCGCGGGTTCGTCGAGCTCCTCGAGGGTTGCAACCACCGGCAAGCGACCGACGAATTCCGGAATCAGGCCGAACTTGATCAAGTCCTCGGGCTGCGTGTCCGCGAGCAGCTTGCTCGTGTCCTGACGCTTCTTGCTGCGCACCTCGGCGTTGAAGCCGATGCCGGTCGCTTCGGAGCGTTGCAGGATGATCTTCTCGAGGCCCGAGAACGCACCGCCGACAATGAACAGGATGTTCTTGGTGTCGACCTGCAGGAACTCCTGCTGCGGATGCTTGCGGCCGCCCTGCGGCGGTACCGAGGCGACCGTGCCTTCGATCAGCTTGAGCAGTGCCTGCTGTACGCCTTCGCCGGACACGTCGCGGGTGATCGACGGGTTTTCGCTCTTGCGCGAGATCTTGTCGATCTCGTCGATATAGACGATGCCGCTCTGCGCCTTCTCGACGTCGTAGTCGCACTTCTGCAGCAGCTTCTGGATGATGTTCTCGACGTCCTCACCGACATAGCCGGCTTCGGTCAGTGTCGTCGCATCGGCGATCGTGAACGGGACGTTGAGCAGCCGCGCCAGCGTTTCAGCCAGCAACGTCTTGCCGGAACCGGTCGGCCCCACCAACAGAATGTTCGACTTGGCAAGCTCGACTTCTTCGCTGCGACCGCGCGTTTCGAGGCGCTTGTAATGGTTGTAGACCGCAACCGCGAGGACCTTCTTCGCGCGCGTCTGGCCAATCACGTATTGGTTCAGGATATCGAGAATCTCGGCCGGTTTTGGCAGATCGCTGCGCGCGCTGGCCGCCTTCTCCTCGAGTTCCTCGCGGATGATGTCGTTGCAGAGCTCGACGCACTCGTCGCAGATGAACACAGACGGGCCCGCAATCAGCTTGCGCACCTCGTGCTGGCTCTTGCCGCAAAACGAGCAGTAAAGAATCTTGCTGTTGTCGCCCGATCGGCTTTGCCGCTCGTCTGTCATGCCTCGCCTCGAAGAATCGCCACCATACCAGTCCAGAATAACACAGCGCGACCGGACGCCCAGCTCAGTCGGCAGGGTTTCAGGAAAATTGAAAAACGTCAAACAGTAGGTGGTTACGCGCCGATGGTCACGTCGCCAGGGCGCTTCTCGAGGACCGCGTCGATCATCCCGTAACTCTTGGCGTCCTCACTGCTCATGAAGCGATCGCGCTCCATGTCGCGCTCGATCGTCGCGAGCGTCTGGCCCGTATGGTTGACATACAGCTGGTTCAGGCGGCCACGCAGATACAGGATTTCCTTGGCCTGGATCTCGATGTCGGTGGCCTGACCCTGCGCGCCGCCGGAAGGCTGGTGGATCATGACGCGCGAATTGGGCAACGCATAACGCTTGCCCTTCGCGCCGGCCATCAACAGCAGCGACGCTGCACTGCTGGCTTGGCCAATGCACATCGTGCTGACATCCGAGCGGATGTACTGCATCGTATCGTAGATCGCCAGACCCGCGGTGACGACGCCGCCGGGACTGTTGATGTACAGGTTGATGTCCTTATCCGGGTTATCCGACTCAAGGAACAGCAACTGCGCCACGATGACGTTCGCCATGTAGTCGTCGATCGGACCGACCACGAACACCACGCGCTCCTTCAGCAGCCGCGAATAGATGTCATACGCACGCTCGCCGCGCGGCGTCTGCTCGACGACCATCGGGACGAGATTCAAACCCTGAATCGGCGAATTGCTGCGGGACATTCGATTCTCCTGAGCGCCCGGCGTTCAGGCGCCAGGCCGCATGACTTCGTTGAAACTCAATGACTGTTCGCTGTGCTTGGCATGTTCGGCCATCCACTCGACGACCTGATCCTCAAGCGCACGATTCTGCAACGCACTCATCAACTGGGGGTCGCGCGTATAGAGTTCAACAACCTTCTGGGGTTCTTCGTACGTCGAGGCAATCGTCGAAAGTGCCTCGCTGACGCGGCGCGGTTCGAGGCGGATCTCGTTCTGACGTGCGAGCTCGGCGATCAACAACCCCGCGCTGACGCGGCGACGCGCCGTTGGCAGATAGGCCACGAATGCCTCCTGGCCTTGCGCACCGGCCTGCTGCGCCAACCCGCGCGCCTCGTTCTCGACCATGCCCTGCGGCAGTTCGAGGTCGGGATGGGCTTCGACGAGCTTTTCGATCACGCCGGCCTTGAGCCGCGCCAACAGGACGCCCTTGAGTTCGCGTTCGAGGTTCGCGCGCACGTCTTCGCGGAATTTCGCGAGACCACCTTCGGCAATGCCAAAGCTCGCCGCGAACGCGTCATCCACTGCGGGCAACTGCGCTTCCTGCACGCGCACCAGCTTGACGTTGACGACGGCCGACTTGCCAGCCAGCGCCGCAACGCGGAAACCGTCCGGGAACGCGATGGTCGCGGTGAATTCATCACCTACCTTGTGCCCGGCCAGGTGTTCCTCCAGCGCAGTCAAATACGCGCCGGAACCCAGCACCGCGCCCACGCGATCCATGCCGGTCTGCGGATGGCGCAGGCCCTCGGCCTGCGCGATATATTCGAACAACACCATATCGCCGGCTGTTGCGGCACGATCGGTCTGCGTCCAGTTGCGACGCTGCAGACGCAGGGTCTGGATCATCTGGTCGATGTCGGCATCGGCGACGCTGGCGACCGGCTTGACGATCTCGAGGCCGCTGACGTCGATCTTGCCGATCTCCGGCAGGACTTCGAAGGTCGCGGTGTATTCGATTTCGCCGTTCTCGGGACGCCCGGTGGTCGCGATCTGCGGCTGCACGGCCGGACGCAACTTCTCCTGGGTGACCGCTTCCTGGAAGCTCGAACCGATCAACGCTGACAACGCCTCGTTGCGGATCTGGCTACCGTAGCGCTGCTCAATGAGCTTGGTCGGTACCTTGCCCTGACGAAAACCCTTGATGCGTGCACTGCGACCCATTTCCTGGATACGCGTACGAATCGTGTCTTCGAGACCTTGCGCGGGAAGGCGGACGGTGAGCTTGCGGCCGAGCGTGCTGACGTTTTCGACTGAAACTTGCATGGTGTTCCTCTAAATCGTTTGCAGGACCACGCAGCGTGTCGACGACGACGGGCTGCAGGCAACGGGCGGTGTGGCATTCCGCGCGATGGTGCGAAAGGCGGGACTCGAA
Source organism: Rhodanobacteraceae bacterium (assembly GCA_003142815.1). Taxonomy (GTDB): domain Bacteria; phylum Pseudomonadota; class Gammaproteobacteria; order Xanthomonadales; family Rhodanobacteraceae; genus Dokdonella_A. The sequence goes on along the minus strand of PLNP01000025.1, from coordinate 8,385 downwards.
CCCGCACGGTTGTCACCACTGGAACCTAAATCCAGCGCGTCTACCAATTCCGCCACTTTCGCCCACATCGGCATCTTTGCCCGCGCGACCGGCGCGTGGAATCGCCGCGCCTGCGCGCAAGGAAAAATGGTGGGCCGTGTAGGAGTCGAACCTACGACCAAGAGATTAAGAGTCTCCTGCTCTACCAACTGAGCTAACGGCCCACATGTTAATTGTAACGAAATTGGGGTGGACGATGGGACTCGAACCCACGACATCCGGAATCACAATCCGGGACTCTAACCAGCTGAGCTACGTCCACCATTGAAGGCTTGCAATCGTCTCACCCGCCTGCGTGAACCGCCTTCCTGGCGCATCACACCATCCCTTCGCGACCGCCGCGAACGAAGCGACGCGAAGCTGGCACGCCCGACAGGACTCGAACCTGCAACCGTCGGCTTAGAAGGCCGATGCTCTATCCGGTTGAGCTACGGGCGCATCGTCAGCCGCATTGTCGCGGGTATGGCGCGCGGTCCGCGAACCACCTCGCACCTGCGCGCGAGTCGGGATGGTCGGGGTAGAGGGATTCGAACCCCCGACATCCTGCTCCCAAAGCAGGCGCGCTACCAGACTGCGCTATACCCCGTCGAACACTGTTTCCGATAACCTCACAGTCATCGGAAAGGGCCGACGATACTACGAACCGCAGCGCGCCCCGTCAATCGGGCACCTGCAAACAAACGGCGCGAGCGCATCTGACCCAAGCAAAACAAAAAGGGTGCCGCAGCACCCTTCATGTCCAAATGGCGCGCCCGGAGAGATTCGAACTCCCGACCACCAAGTTCGTAGCCTGGTACTCTATCCAACTGAGCTACGGGCGCGTTGAAACCTGTTTCTTCCCAGCCGCCGACGCGGCCGCGCAGCTTATCACCACACGCGCCGTTCATACCACCGGCGAAGGCGCGGGATTATTCTTATCGAGGCCGTGTACGTCAACTTTTTTTTGCTGCGCAGAGCAGAAAAACTCACCAAAAGTCGGCAACCTCCTCTACCCACAACCATCGTCGTCCCGGCAAACGCCGGGACCCAGCGCCTTTCACGAGCACCGGGTTTGATCTTTTGCGCGCGCATCGCCCCCTTGCAACATGGGTCTGCGCAAGCAACCGTCCGTGATATGGACCGGCCGCGATTTCGATCCGCGCTACGCCACTCGCGCCGGGATTCTTCGCCCCATCCTGGGGCTCACCCCTGCGCGCTGCGCGCTCCAGGGCCGGCCCTGCGGCCGTCCGAAATCGTTGCTGACTCCGATTATTCCGATGCGTGCCGGAGAGGGATTGTTCGCCCCATCCGGGGGCTCACCTACCGCGCTGCGCACTCCAGGGCCGGCCCTGCGGCCGTCCAAATTCGTTCCAGACGAATTTGTCACTGCGGAGGCAGGATGCCGGAGCGAACATCGGCGCAGCCGATGGCCCGAAGGGCGAAGGGCGGAACGCCCGGAGTCAACCCAAGAGGGTGCTGCTTACCCTCTCTCTCTCCGCCAGACCCAAANNTTTGGGTCTGGCGGAGAGAGAGGGATTCGAACCCTCGATAGAGCTTTGACCCTATACTCCCTTAGCAGGGGAGCGCCTTCGACCACTCGGCCATCTCTCCGAATTTAGGCTGTTTCCTGCGAGTCCGTTTACCCAAGCGCTGCGGGCGCGGCGCGCACAACACTTCGGGGCGCGGAGGATAGCGGGCGCAGGCCCATCGGTAAAGGTCAACTTGCGGCAGCGCCTCCGGAATCTTCCGGTGGCTCCTCGCCCGGTGCGAGTTCGCGCTTGATCCGCTGATAGATTTCCTCACGGTGTACAGCCACGGCCTTGGGAGCGTTGATCCCGATCCGTACCTGGTTGCCTTTGACACCGAGAACAGTAACCGTCACTTCGTCGCCGATCATCAATGTCTCGCCGACCCGGCGAGTCAAAATAAGCATGTGGTGCTCTCCTTAACACGATTTGTCGGTCCGATGGAATCCACCTGCGTCGGTTGTCGCTCACCCTTGCGCAGATGAACTCCCAGGGACCAAGCAGCAGCCTCCCTCGCTGCCGTTTCCCCTCTGCCCGGCTCGTCGTTCTCTCTTGTTGTTCTGCCACGTGCTGCGAGCGGTGGCAGCGGCGATATCAGGGGCGGTCGATACTAACCAACGCATCCAGTGCACGCAATGAATCAGAAGTACTGGAATGCCCACATTTTCTTCACATTTGCATGAGTTTGCCGGCGATCCATTCCGGCAACGCGGCGAGTGCGCTGTCCAGCGCCGGCGAATCGACGCCTCCGCCCTGCGCCATGTCCGGACGGCCGCCGCCCTTGCCGCTGATCAGAGCGGCAACATGTGCGACGACATCGCCGGCCTTTACCCTGCCGAGCGCCGCACCGTGCACGCCGCCGACCAGCGCGGCCTTGCCTTCGCTGCCGGCCGCAAGCAGCACCACGCAGTCGACGAGCTTTCGCTTGAGCGTATCGACGCCGTCGCGCAACGCCTTCGCGTCGAGGCCGTCGACGCGTGCGGCGACGATGCTGATGTTGCCAACCTTGTGCGCGGTCGCAGCGAGATCCTGGGTTGCCGAACTCGCGGCCTTCGCCTTCAGCGATGCCAGTTCGCGTTCGAGTTTTTTCTGCCGGCCAAACACCTGGCGCAGCTTGTCGACAAGCTCCGATCCATGCGCCGATAACAACACGCCGATCTCGTCGAGGCGCGCCTCCTCGTCGGCGACGAACGCGATCGCGGCCGCGCCGGTAACCGCCTCGATGCGGCGCACGCCGGACGCGACGCCGCTTTCGCTGACGATCTTGAACAGGCCGATATCGCCGGTGCGGCCGACGTGGGTGCCGCCGCACAGCTCGGTGGAAAAATCGCCCATCTTCAGCACGCGGACTTCGTCGCCGTACTTTTCACCGAACAACGCGAGCGCGCCGAACTCGATCGCATCCGGATACGCCATCTCGCGTGTCTGCGCCTCCGAGTTGCGCCGGATTTCCGCGTTGACGAGATCCTCGATGTGGCGCAGTTCCTGCGCGCCAATCGGCCGGAAATGCGAGAAGTCGAAACGCAGGCGATCCGGCGCGACCAGTGAACCTTTCTGTTGCACGTGGAGCCCAAGTTCCTTGCGCAACGCCGCGTGCAGCAGATGCGTCGCCGAGTGATTGAGAACGATCGAGCAACGGCGTGCACCATCGACGCGCGCATCGACGCACGCACCCGCGCGCAGCGCAGAGCCGCTCCAACGCCCGACGTGCGCATGAAACACGCCACCGAGTTTGACGGTGTCGCTGACCTCGAAGCGGCCGTCCGCGTTCGTCAATACGCCGCGGTCACCGACCTGGCCGCCGGACTCGGCGTAGAACGGCGTGCGGTCGAGCAGCACAATCGCGTCCTCGCCATCGTTCAACGCGTCGACCGCGCGACCGTCGCGCACGATCGCGAGCACCTTGCAGCCGCCTATGGCCAGCGCGTCATAGCCAAGAAACTTCGTCGGGGCCAGTGCGCTCGCGAGTTCTGCCGGCAACGTCGCGCTGCCTTCGAACTGGCTCGCCGAGCGCGCGCGTTCGCGCTGTTCTTGCATAAGAACGACAAAACCTGGGTGATCAACCCGAAGCCCCCGCTCGCGCGCCAAATCAGCCGTCAAGTCGTACGGAAAACCGTAAGTGTCGTACAGTTTGAAGACGACATCAGCGCTGATAGTAGAGTCCGACGGAGATTCCGTGTCAGTGAAACCACCTTCGCGGGGCAACGATTTCTGAAACTCCGGACTTGGGACCAGATTTCGAGTCGCCTCCTCGAACACCTTCATACCCTGTTCGAGGGTCTCGCCGAAGCGCTCCTCTTCGGCCTTCAGCGCGCGCTCGACGAGTCCGCGCTTGGCCGGCAATTCCGGATACGCATCGCCCATCACCTCGACCAGCGCCGCGACCATCTCGTAAAAGAACGGCTGCTTCTGGCCGAGCATGTAGCCGTGGCGCAGCGCGCGACGGATGATCCGGCGCAGCACGTAGCCGCGGCCTTCGTTCGAGGGCAGCACGCCGTCGACGATCAGGAACGAGCACGCGCGGATATGATCGGCGATCACGCGCAACGACTTGTTCTCGAGATCAGCCGTGCTGGTCAGCTTCGCGGCAACCTTGATCAGGTGCTGGAAAAGATCGATCTCGTAGTTCGAGTGAACATTCTGCAGCACCGCAGCGAGGCGTTCGAGGCCCATGCCCGTATCGACGCACGGCGCCGGCAACGGTGACAGTGCGCCGTCGGTCGCGCGGTCGAATTGCATGAAAACGAGATTCCAGATCTCAATGTAGCGGTCGCCGTCCTCGTCCGGCGAACCGGGCGGCCCGCCGGCGATGCCGGGGCCGTGGTCGTAGAAAATTTCGGTGCACGGCCCGCATGGACCGGTATCGGCCATCTGCCAGAAATTGTCCGACGCAAACGGCGCGCCCTTGTTGTCACCGATGCGCACGATGCGTTCAGCCGGTACGCCGACTTCCTTGTTCCAGATGCTGAACGCTTCATCGTCGGTGTGGTAGACGGTAACCCAGAGGCGATCCTTGTCGAGCTTCAGCACGCCGGTCAGGAATTCCCAGGCCCACGTGATCGCTTCGCGCTTGAAGTAGTCGCCGAACGACCAATTGCCCAGCATCTCGAAGAATGTGTGATGGCGGGCGGTGTAGCCGACCGCATCGAGATCGTTGTGCTTGCCGCCGGCGCGCAGGCAGCGCTGCACGTCCGCGGCGCGCACGAACTTCAGCTTCTCGCTGCCGAGAAACACGTTCTTGAACTGCACCATGCCGGAGTTCGTGAACAGCAGGGTCGGATCGTTGGACGGAACCAGCGAGCTCGACGGCACGATCGTGTGGTTCTTGGAGCGGAAGAACTCCAGGAACGCGGAGCGGATTTCGGACGTTTTCATGGACGGTACATCGCGGGAAAGGCGGAATTCGGACACGCCATGACGGTCCGCAGCCGGCTTTCTCAATCGGAATCCTGGCCCGGATCGCCTATGTCGGCGCGCGTGACGGCGCGTACTGTCGCCGCATCGAAGCCGCGGCGCAAGAGAAAATCCGCGCGTTTAGCGCGCTCATTTCGTTCCGCCGGGGCATTCGCGCCATAGCGGCGGCGGAGCTGCGCGGAGGCCGCCGTCGGCCAATCGATATCGACTGCGGTAATCGCGTCGCGAATCGCCGGGTCGCCAAGTCCGTGTGACTTCAGCTCCGCTTCGATCCGACGCGGGCCATAACCTTGCCCAGCGCGCCGGCGCGCAAGACTCACGGCGAAGCGCTCGTCGCTCTGGTAATTGCAATCCTTGAGGCGATCGATTGCCTCGCTCGCCTCACCGGGAGGATGTCCACGCACAGCCAGTTTAGTCTTCAGTTCGCGCGCGGAATGTTCGCGTCGCGCAAGCAGGCCAAGCGCCTTTTCGTAGACGCTGCGGGTGTCTTCCTTCTGCTTGCGCGGGCGCAGCAAACTAGTGGCCTGCAATGTCCATTTCGGGAGATGGATCGCGATGGGACGATAGTGATGGGCACCGGCCAGGAGCGAGGCCCACAGTCATCGCCATGGGCCAAACGACTGCGCGCGCCGGGAGCACGCGCGAACCGCGCAACCGCGGCAGCTCACTATGCCTCCTCCTCGACCACGGCGGCGACGACGACTGGCGCGCGTCCAGGCTTGGAGAGCAGCTTCGCGCGCAGTTGCGCATCGATCGCTGCGGCGATTTCGGGGTGCTCCTTCAAATACAGGCGCGCGTTGTCCTTGCCCTGGCCGATGCGGTCGCCGTTGTAGCTGTACCAGGCGCCGGATTTCTCGACGAAGTTGTGGGCGACGCCGAGCTCGATCAGCTCGCCCTCGCGCGAGGTGCCCTCACCGTAGAGGATCTCGAACTCGGCCTGGCGGAACGGCGGCGCAACCTTGTTCTTGACGACCTTGACCCGCGTTTCCGAGCCGATGACCTCCTCGCCACGCTTGATCGCGCCAATGCGGCGGATATCCAGGCGCACCGACGCGTAGAACTTCAACGCGTTGCCGCCAGTCGTCGTTTCCGGGCTGCCGAACATCACCCCGATCTTCATGCGGATCTGGTTGATGAAGACCACCAGGGTGCCGGACCTCTTGATGTTCGCGGTCAGCTTGCGCAGCGCCTGGCTCATCAGGCGNNTCGCCCATCTCGCCCTCGATCTCGGCCTTCGGCGTCAGCGCCGCGACCGAGTCGATGACGACGACATCGACGGCATTCGAACGCACCAGCATGTCGGTGATCTCCAGCGCCTGCTCGCCGGTGTCCGGCTGCGAAACCAGCATGTCGTCGACGTTGACGCCGAGTTTCTCTGCGTAGGTCGGATCGAGCGCATGTTCGGCGTCGATGAACGCCGCGGTGCCGCCGTTGCGCTGGCAACTGGCGATGACCTGCAGCATCAGCGTGGTCTTGCCGGACGACTCCGGCCCATAGATCTCGACGACGCGACCGCGCGGCAGGCCACCGACGCCGAGCGCGACATCGAGGCCGAGTGAGCCGGTCGAAACCACTTCGATCGCTTCGTCGACGCGGTCGCCCATGCGCATCACCGCGCCCTTGCCGAATTGCTTTTCGATCTGGCTGAGTGCGGAAGCGAGCGCACGGCGCTTGTTGTCGTCCATTGCTGATTCCTTCTTGGTATCGGATGCGGCTGCCATGTGGATGTCCTGAGGTCGTGAGGTTTGCGCGATGACGGTGGCATCAACAGCCCAGTCGAACCCGCCCATAGCGCGTCTGCCTGTTGTCCATGCGGCGACTATGCCGCAGGGGCGTCTCAGCAGGTGAGAGGCGGCCTATATCGTTAGCAATTATCCCACAGGAGTGGAATCGCGCGATCCGCGAATGCCGCGTCAGTTCGTAAGAATACGCCGCACGCCGTCGAGCGCTGCGGCGACGGTCCGCCGGCGAACGGCTTCGCGATCGCCGTCGAAATGGAACAATTCGGCATGCGCGTAGCCACCGCGGCGCTTCCAGGCGATCCAGACCGTGCCGACCGGTTTGCCCGATGTCCCGCCACCCGGACCTGCCACACCGGTTACCGCGACCGCGACGCTGGCGCCGTAACGCGCCATCGCACCGGAGACCATCTCGACCACGGCTTCCTGACTGACCGCGCCGGCACGCTCCAGCGTCTGCGGTTGCACGCCGAGCAGCGCTTCCTTCGCCTCGTAGCTGTAGGCGACGACGCCGCATTCGAACCAGCTCGAACTACCCGGAACGTCGGTCAGCACCTTCGCGATCCAGCCGCCGGTGCACGATTCCGCGGTGACCATACTGAGCCCGCGTGTCAGCAATAACTCGCCAACACTCGCGCCAAGCGCGGCAAGCTGCGCATCATCGAAATGTTCCGCTTTCGACATGGAGACTTCGCTACCGATCATGCACCGCGACGCGGGTTCGCCAGCATACTCCAGCGCTCGGGCCACCCGGCGGCAACGACGCGCCCGTGCTGGTTGACCCGCCGCCCCAACGACCGTCGCGCGCACTCAGGCCGACGCGACGTCGCCGATCGAGCGCTCGACCGGCACTGCGCTCGCCAACCGAAGATCAACTAAGATCTCGATCGCTGTCGCATGAGTCGGGAAGCGAAACCTCTTTCCGTTATTTTGTGTCACCTTGAATTTCAGTTTCCCCATTTCCGTCGAGTGGGGCGCTGAAAGCGCGTAGCGGCAAGATTCGTGAGCGATCGACGCTTGGCGCGTCGAAGCACGTTGGAAATCGCCTCCACATGAGATGCTGAAGACAAAAGGCGGTGACACGGTAGATAGGTGGAGCAATCGTCTACGCGACGGTTAAACTTACCGGCCAGCCGAGGCCCATCGCATTGAACAACGCTAACCGTCCCGCCGCGACCACATCGGAAAACCATACCCCGCTGATGATGCGCCAGTAACAGCGTAGGTTTGAAATTGCTCTTTAAACGGCTTGTTTTTGCGTATTTCTATTGAGGATTCCATCTTTACCGGCGGAATGGACACGGCATGGACACCTAATGTAGGCCTTTTACGCCGTCTTGCCGGACCTCAACCGCAGGGTCGTGTGTCCATGGACAAACACATCCGAGGGCGGCAGATCGAACTGCCGACTGGACTCGGCCACCGTCGTTTTGCCTCGGATGATCTCCGGCTCCATCCTCTCAAGAGTTGGAGCCTCCGGAAAAGCCGGGGCGATTCAAAAGAGCAAAGCGAGCAGCAAGCCGGCTGGCGCGGCGTTTCACTCACAACAAACGTGGTCGAGTGTTTCAAGCGCTCCGTTTTGGAGCTGATCGCGCATTTTGCGCTTTCGTTGCGGTGCATCGGACCATTGCCTGGTTTGTACGACGATTTCGCTCGCCGCAGTGCTAGCGTTGCCAACGATCGTTTGA
>PLNP01000006.1 GCA_003142815.1 Rhodanobacteraceae bacterium | reverse complement strand
CCTTCTTCCATCGCGATCGGGTGAATCAGCGTCACCACCATCTTCACGTTGTCGCCCGGCATCACCATCTCGACGCCTTCGGGCACCTCGCACGCACCCGTCACGTCCGTCGTGCGGAAGTAGAACTGCGGACGGTAGCCCTTGAAGAACGGCGTATGACGACCGCCTTCTTCCTTCGAGAGCACATACACCTCCGCCTCGAACGTCGTGTGCGGCGTGATCGAACCCGGCTTGCACAGCACCTGGCCGCGCTCCACGTCGTCACGCTTGGTGCCGCGCAGCAGCAGACCTGCGTTGTCGCCCGCCTGGCCCTGATCCAGCAGCTTGCGGAACATTTCCACGCCGGTCACCGTCGTCTTCACCGTCGGACGGATGCCGACGATTTCGATTTCGTCACCCACCTTGACGATGCCACGCTCGATACGTCCGGTCACCACCGTGCCACGACCCGAGATCGAGAACACGTCCTCGACCGGCATCAGGAACGGCTTGTCGATGTCACGCTTCGGCTCCGGAATCCAGCTGTCCAGCGCATCCACCAGCTTGATGATCGACGGCACGCCCATCTCCGACTGGTCGCCTTCCAGCGCCTTCAGCGCCGAACCCGTGATCACCGGCGTTTCCTCACCCGGGAACTTGTACTTCGAAAGCAGTTCGCGGATCTCCATCTCGACGAGCTCCAGCAGCTCCGCGTCGTCGACCATGTCCGCCTTGTTCATGTACACCACGATATACGGCACGCCGACCTGGCGCGCCAGCAGGATGTGCTCGCGCGTCTGCGGCATCGGACCGTCCGCCGCACTGCACACCAGGATCGCACCGTCCATCTGCGCCGCACCCGTGATCATGTTCTTCACGTAGTCCGCATGGCCCGGGCAATCGACGTGCGCGTAATGGCGCTTCGGGCTCTCGTATTCCACGTGCGCCGTCGAGATCGTGATACCGCGTGCCTTCTCTTCCGGCGCCGCGTCGATCTGCTCGTACGCCTTGAATTCGCCTCCGAAACGCTCCGCGCCGAGCTTCGTCAGCGCCGCCGTCAGCGTCGTCTTGCCGTGGTCAACGTGGCCAATCGTGCCTACGTTCACATGCGGCTTCTTGCGCTCGAATTTTTCCTTGGACATGACGAAAAACCCCGATCTGATGGAAACGAACTTGAGTGGAGACAAACTCGAAAAGACCAACCGGCAAAACGAAAAACCTGGTGCCACTATTGAATGGTGCTCACGACTGGAATCGAACCAGTGACCTCCTCCTTACCAAGGAGGTGCTCTACCGACTGAGCTACATGAGCCTTGCTTGAGCCTTGTCCTTTCAGGTAAAACGTCGCGGCGTCAATGGAGCGGAAGGCGGGAATCGAACCCGCGTAATCAGTTTGGAAAACTGATGTTCTACCATTGAACTACTCCCGCGCCGGCAAACCTGCTTGGGTACTGCCCCCGACCGCCTTGTTGGACGATCGGGTGGAACTGATCTTGCTGGTGGAGGGAGGCGGATTATTCCGGGGCCGTACCGCTACGCGGTACGTTCAAAATCGCTCCTGGCGATTTTGTCGAACCACGTCGGTGGTTCTCATCCACCTCCACAGCTCCGGGAAATCTGGTTCAATCTTGACCGTCTACGCTATTTTTTGGTGGAGGGAGGTGGATTCGAACCACCGAAGGCGTAAACCAGCAGATTTACAGTCTGCCCCCGTTGGCCGCTTGGGTATCCCTCCGAAACAGAGCCGCGCATTTTCCGTTCCCGTGCCACCTGCTGTCAAGGACCATGTGCGACGAATTTCCATACTTGCGACGCCTGCGGTGACGCCACCACGCCGAGCATCTGGCGCGACCGGCTCTCACGCCTGCAGGCTGGGCCGAAACTCGGCGACTTCAGCTTCCATCGCCTTCGACAGGTCGAGCAACCGCTCGGCATAGTCGGCCAGGCGGCGGTCGTCGCCGCTGGCCGGCTGCCAAGGGGCACTGCGACCGGCTTGCCGTCGGCACCGTCCAATGCGACGAAATGATGATGCAACTGGTCGACTGGCGCTCCGCCGCGGTTTTCAGGTCGCGCGCCGAGACATCGACCGCGAAATGCATGCTGGAATTCCCGGTGCGGATCAGCTTGCAGCGCACGCTGACCAGATCGCCGATCAGGATCGGCGCGCCGAACTGGATGCCCCCGAGCGCGACCGTCACGCAGTACTGACCGCTCCAGCCGGGGCCTCATGCATCACCGTGCTGGCGCCGCCGATTCAGATGTTGAACAGGAAGTGCAACACGTCGCCTTCCTTGACGATGTACTCCTTGCCTTCCTTGCGCAGCCGGCCGGCGTCGCGTGCGCCGGCCTCGCCCTTGTACTGGATGAAATCGCCGTAGGCGATCGTTTCCGCACGGATGAAGCCACGCTCGAAATCGGTATGGATCACGCCGGCCGCCTGCGGCGCGGTTGCACCGACCTTGATCTGCCAGGCGCGCACTTCCTTTGCGCCGGCGGTGAAATACGTCTGCATGCCGAGCAGCTTGTAGGCGGCGCGGATCACGCGATTGAGACCCGGTTCGTCAAGGCCCATGTCGGCCAGGAACGCGCCGCGATCGGCCTCCTCGAGCTGAACAAGTTCTTCTTCGATCGCCGCGCAAACGGGCACGACTTCGGCACCTTCAGTCGCGGCGTGCTCGCGCACCTTGTCCAGATAGGGGTTGTTCTCGAAGCCATCTTCCTTGACGTTGGCGATATACATCAGCGGCTTCAGCGTGAGCAGGAACAGGTCGCGCAGCAACGTTTGCTCGTCCGCGTCGAGCCCGGCCGAACGCGCGGCCCTGCCTTCATTGAGCACGGTCTGTACTTTCTGCAATACCGGGCGACGCGCGAGTGCGTCCTTGTCGTTCGCCTTGGCCGCGCGCTCGACGCGGTTCAGCGCCTTGTCGACCGATTCGAGATCGGCCAATGCGAGTTCGGTGTCGATCGTCTCGATGTCGGAGATCGGATCGATCTTGCCGGCGACGTGCACGATGTCCGGATGATCGAAGCAGCGCACGACGTGCGCGATCGCATCGACCTCGCGGATATACGCGAGGAACTTGTTGCCCAGCCCCTCGCCCTTCGAAGCGCCGGCGACGAGGCCGGCGATGTCGACGAACTCTATCGAGGTCGGAGTGATCTTCAGCGGCTTGGCGATCGCGGACAGCGCCGCGAGGCGCGGGTCCGGCACCGGCACGATGCCGACATTCGGGTCGATCGTGCAGAAAGGAAAATTCGCCGCCGCGATGCCCGCATTGGTCAGTGCATTGAACAGCGTGGACTTGCCGACGTTCGGCAGGCCGACGATGCCGCATTTGATACCCATGGTTTGGTCCGGGATTGGAGAATCGGGATTCGGGATTCGTGATCGGGAAAGCGGAAACACGGGCATCGGAACCGGAAGGCGCAGGCGCGCTCACTTTCGACCTATCCCGAATCCCTATTCCCGATTCCCGGGTGTATGCAACCTCTTCATCGCCTCGTTGAACTCGCCTGCAACCGCAAGCGGCAGCACATCGAGCGAACGCGCGATTGCTTCGAGGATTGCCAATTCGTCCACCGCGGATGGTCGCCCGAGCACCCAACTGGTGGCGTGATCCTTGTGGCCCGGATGACCAATGCCGATGCGCAAACGATGGAATCGCCCGTGGCCGAGGTGCGCGAACAGGTCGCGCAATCCGTTCTGGCCGCCGTGCCCGCCATCGAACTTGAGCCGCGCCGCACCCGGCGGCAGGTCCAGATCGTCGTGGACGACCAGCATCTCCTCCGCCTCGATCTTCCAATAGCGCAGGGCCGCGCCGACCGACGCGCCACTCGCATTCATGAACGTTGCCGGTTTCAACAACCACAGCGGCTGACCGCCGATAACGATCTTGGCGGTCTCGCCGCGCACCTTCGATTCGACGCCGAAGCGCGCACCTTCGCGCTGGGCGAGCGCGTCGACCAGCCAGAACCCGGCGTTGTGCCGGGTTCTGAGATGTTCGACCCCGGGATTGCCGAGGCCGACGATCAGGCGCAAGCCAGCCATGTTTGTGTGCGCTTCGCGCGCCGCCCACATAATCGCGCAGGCGACGCGTGAAGCAGACGATTATTTCTTCTCGTCTTTCTTGGCAGGAGCCGCACCCTTCGCGGGAGGTGCGCCCTTTGCCGGCGCCGCGGCAGCAGCGGCAGCGGCAGCGGCAGCGGCAGCAGCAGCAGCAGCAGCAGCAGGAGCCGTAGCGGCACCGGCAGCGGCAGCGGCAGCATCGCCTTCGGCGACGACCGGGGCTGCTTCCTCGCGGACTTCCTTCGCCACCACGACCGCGTGATCGTGTTCCTTGCCGAAACGCAGCTCAGGAATCTCGACACCGGTTGGCAGCTGGAGGCCGGACAGATGAATGATCTCGGCAATCTGCAGTTCGGACAGATCGACCTCGATGTATTCCGGCAGGTTCTTCGGCAAACAGGAGATCTCGACTTCGCTCAGCTCGTGCATGATGACGACGCCCGAGGTCTTGCCAGCCGGCGACAACTCCTGATTCATGAAGTGCAGTGGCACGCGTACGCGGATCGCCTCGTTCTCGTTGACGCGCTGGAAATCCAGATGCAGCACGAGCTGCTTGAACGGATGGCGCTGCATGTCGCGCAGAAGCACCTTCTGCGCGTCGCCGCCGAGGCTGAGGTCGAGGATCGAGGAATAGAACCACTCGTTCTGGCTGGCGTGCCAGACATCGTTGTGCGCGAGCTGGATGCTGACCGGTGCGAGTTCGCCGCCGTAAACGATCGCCGGGACGGAGCCAGCGCGACGCAGGCGGCGGCTCGCACCCTTGCCTTCAACGTTGCGCTTTTCGACTTTGATTTCGTGTGTCTTTGCCATTTTCGTGATGCCTTTTTGCGATTGATCCGCCTCGCGGCGGCTTGGAACTCCCCCGCGACCAGGAGAGGTGTGTGTTGCCGGGATTGGGGATTGGGGAACAGTGACGCGGCTTCTGCGTCAACGAATCCCCAATCCCGAATCCCGTCTTCAGTCCACATACAACGAACTCACCGACTCGCCAAACGCGATGCGGCGGATCGTTTCCGCGAGCAATTCCGCGACGGAAAGCTGGCGGATCTTGCTGCAGGATTTCGCCGGCTCCGTCAGCGGAATCGTGTCGGTGACCACCAATTCGTCGAGCGCCGACTGATCGATGTTCTGGATCGCCGGCCCGGACAGCACCGCGTGTGTGCAATAGGCGACGACCTTGCGTGCTCCGTTTCTCTTCAACGCGGCGGCGGCCGCGCACAGGGTACCGCCCGTGTCGACGATATCGTCCACGAGCACGCAGACCTTGTCCTTGACCTCGCCAATGATGTTCATCACGGTCGATTCATTCGGGCGCGGGCGGCGCTTGTCGATGATCGCAAGGTCCGCGTCGTCGAGTCGTTTGGCGAGCGCGCGAGCGCGCACGACGCCGCCGACATCGGGCGAGACCACGATCAGGTTTTCTTTTGCGTAGTAGCGCCAGATATCCGCGAGCAGCACCGGCGAGGCGTACACATTGTCGAGCGGAATATCGAAAAACCCCTGGATCTGGTCCGCGTGCAGGTCGACGGTCAGCACGCGGTCGGTGCCGACCACGCCGATCATCTCCGCCGCGACCTTGGCCGTGATCGGCACGCGCGCCGAGCGCGGCCGACGATCCTGGCGCGCGTAACCCAGATACGGGATCACTGCGGTCACGCTCGCCGCCGAAGCGCGCTTCAACGCGTCGACCAAGGCAAGTAGTTCCATGAAATTGTCCGCGGTCGGCGCGCACGTCGGCTGCAGAACGAAGACTTCCTGGCGGCGGACGTTTTCCTCGATCTCGACCTGCACCTCGCCATCGCTGAAGCGGCTGACGAGTGCCTTGCCGAGCGGAACGTTCAATTGCTCGCAAATCGACGACGCGAGGCGGCGATTGGCATTGCCGGTAAAGACCAGAATCCCGGGTGCACCCATGCTGGTGTCCACGCTCTACTCCGTTTCGCCAACGTTGCGGCACATGCGCCGAAAAAATCGTTCGTGAATTCTTGCTTTCAACCCGCCACGCGACCGGCATTCATCCGTACCGGACGGCGGATCCTGGCAATGGATCCCACCCACGCGCTCGCATCGCGAGCAGTGAATGGCTGGGGCGGCAGGATTCGAACCTGCGCATGCGGGGATCAAAACCCCGTGCCTTACCGCTTGGCGACGCCCCAATCCGGAAAAAAACCGGCATCCTGCCAAGCTTGATTCGCCGCTTCCCTGCGGGACGGCTCCGCTGTTCGCACCCCGGTCCTGCGGACACCTTGCCGAAAACAGTCGCAGCAACGCGGCGCCACGTTTTCCGCACCGACGTCAAGCGCCGGTCTGCCGCACATCCGAGGCCCAAAATATTTCCTCAAATGACCGCTTCATGCCATTCACGAAGCCGCGCGATCAATGGCGACTGCGCGACACCCCGCACCACGAATCCACGCATTCGAGGCGGACATTCCTGAACGACCGCAACGCCCGCCTCGCGCGAACCGACCGCCGCGAAAATGCAGCCGCCCGAACCGCTGAGGCGCGCATCTGCATGATCGTTCAGCCAGTCCAGCGCTTGCGCAACCGCGGCAAAGCGCTCGCGCACGATCGGCTCGAACACGTTGACTGTCGCAGCGCCCGAAACAAAGAGCGGAATTGTCAGATGTGGCGCGTCGCGTGTCAAATCAGGCGCACGGAACAGATCGGTCGTTGGCACCATTACGCCGGGGTCGACCACGACGTACCAGCGCTCCGGTAGATCAAGCGCGCGCAGGTGCTCGCCAACGCCCTCGGCCCAGGCGCTGCGGCCGCGCACGAAGACCGGCACGTCGGCGCCGAGCGTCAAGCCGATCGCAGCGAGCTGGTCTTCGCCCAGGCCTGCGTTCCAGAGCGCATTCAGCGCGACCAGCGTCGTCGCCGCGTCGGAACTGCCGCCGCCGAGCCCGCCGCCAATCGGGATGCGCTTCTCGATCGTTATGTCCGCACCAAAACGGCTGCCGCATGCGCCCTGCAACGCGTTGGCTGCGCGCACCGCAAGATCAGTGTCCGCGCCGACGCCGGGCAGCGGATCGACGCGCCGGATCAACCCGTCATCGCGCACGCGAAGGCGCACGGTGTCGCCCCAGTCGAGCAGTTGGAATACGGTCTGCAGGAGGTGATAACCATCGCCACGACGGCCGACAACATGCAGGAACAGGTTGAGTTTTGCGGGCGCCGGCCAATCACGCCAACCGCGCCGGTCATCGCCCGGCGACGTCGGATAGGTCGGTGTCATTGCAATGCCCACTCGCGAATCGCCAGGCGCACCTTGTAGCTGCCCTGGCTCGCGAACACCTTGCCTGGCAGCGGCGGATCACGGCTTTCATCGTAGTCGAGATATTCCACCTTCCAGCCCGATTGCTCGATCGACGCGGGCAGGCCGTCGTCGCGGAACGTGATGCGCGCCGCGCCGGGCGCCCGCATTCCGCGCGCCCACTCGACGAGCTGCGCGACCGGCACGCGCCAGCCAAGCTCGCGTTCGAGGAGTTGTGCCGCGTCGCTGCCCGCGACCGGCTGTTCGCGCAGTCCTTCGAGCACGGCGTGGTGGGCGTCGCCGGAAAGAACCCAGGTCTTGCCGGTCACCGGTGCCTGCACACTGAAACGGAACGCACCATCGTTTTGCGTCCACTCCAGCGATCCGCTGCCGCTGTCGTGCCCATCGGACACGCCGAGTCGACCGCGCAGGGTCCACGATGCATGTGTCGCCAACGCGCTCTCGCGCACGGCTTGGTGAGCGAGTCGCCCGGCATCCGCCTGGATCGGCTTGACGCGCTGGCCGGCACACGCGCTCAACACGAGCACGATCGCGCCGCACGCGAGGCTGCGCAGAACTCGCTGCCTCATGTGGTCAGCCGCTTAATCGCTTCGAGCAGGGTCTTGTTCTTCGCGTCCTTCTTGCGGCCGGCATCCCAGATGCGCAGCGCCTCATCATGCGCACCCTTGACCCAGAGCACCTCGCCCAGATGCGCGGCGATATCGGCATCCGGCTGTTTTGCATAGGCCTGGCGCAGCGCCTTCAAGGACGCATCCAGATCGCCCATGCGATAGCGCAGCCAACCCATGCTGTCGATGATCGCGGGTTCGTCGGGCTTCAATTTCAGCGCGCGCTCGATCAACGCGAGCGCCTCGGGTTGCTGCGGGTCGCCGCGAGCGCTGCGGTCGGCCAACGTGTAGCCGAGCGCGTTCAACGCCTCGGCATCGTCGGGCTTGAGTTCGATCACTTGGCGCAGATCATGCTCGCCAGCGGCAACATCGCCTTGATCGACTGCGAGCAGGGCGCGTGCATAGAGCACGCGGGTATCGTCCGGCATCGTGTCCAGCGCGCGCGTGTAGACTGCAAGTGCATCGCGCGGACGTTGCTTGCGCGCGAGCAGATCGGCTTCCAGCAGATACGCGCTGCCGAGCTGCTCGTTGTCGTCAGCGGCCTGCGTTTGCAGCTGATGCAGGAAATCGAGCGCCTTGTCGGTGCGACCGAGCCGATCGAGCACGACCGCCTCGCGCATCTGCGCGTCGAACCAACGTTCGTCGTCGGCGGAAATCTCGCGATACCACGCCAGCGCGGCATCGCGTTTGTCGATCATTTCCGCAACCTGACCGAGCAAGTACAGGCGCTTGCCGCTGCGCGCGACCTTTTCCGAATCCAGTTCGCGGTAAAGCGAATTCAGCGCCGGCTTGTCATCGGCACGCGCGGCATACGCGGCGCGCGCCGCATACGTGGTGTCGTCCTGTAGTCCGCTCGCGAGCGCGCGCGCGGCGCCGGCATTGTCGCCGCTGTCAGCGAGCAGGGCTGCATAGCCGCCGCGCAGGCGCAGATTTTTCGGATCGCGCGTGAGTGCCTCGGCATAGATCGCGCGCGCCGCGCTCTTGTCGCCGCGATCGAGAGCCAGCCGCGCGCTCCACACGTAACTGTCGTCGCCATGAAACTGCGTGACCGCCGCATCGGCGAGGCGCTGCGACAGCGCCTTGTCGCCGAGCTTGAATGCAAGCTGGCTGACCGCGACCCAATTCGCCTCCTGCGCGGTGAGGTGAGCCGGGGTCGCCAGGCGCCCGAGCAGATGGGCCGCAGCGCTCTTGTCGTCGGTGCCGAGCAGCGTCTGCGCGATCAGACGCCAGGCCTGGTCGCCGCCACGCGCGGCCAGTGCATCCAGATCGGTGTAGGCGTCGTCGCTGCGCTTTTCGCCGAGCGCTATCCAGGCCCGCGACTGCACGATGCCAAGATCCTTCGGCGCGAGCTGCTGCCAGCGTGCGAGCCCACGTCGCGCGAGCGGCCAATCCCTAACTGATAACGAGAGCCGGGTCGCCTCTTCGGCTAGCGCCGGATCGGGCGAGAGCTCCGCCGCTTCGGTGAACCCTTTCGCGCTGGCGGCGAGATCGCTGTTCTGCAACGCGAACTGCGCGGTCAACAGCTTCAGCAGAATGTCGTCGGACGCCGCGACCGGCACCGCCGCCGGCGTCGTCGCGATGCGTGCCGGAGCACTCATGCGCATGCTGGCGCACGCACCGAGCAGCGCGCACAGGGCGACGGCAAACGCCGCTGGCAGGGCACCGATCCAGCGAAATTTCAGGTCATGAAGGGCGCGGGCAGAGTGCATGCAAAGCCTTGTCTTGCTTGATATCGCGGGGCGGCGCCCGCACAATTTACCGAGTCGCCGCCGGCGACACGCCCGCAGCGGACGAAACGCGGACTAGCTTAGCCGATTCGTCCGCTGCAATCGGGCTTCAACCCACCTTGCCGCCGGGTTTGCCGCGACCCATTCGGTCACTCACACATGGCGCTGATCGCCCTCGGACTCAATCACCTGACTGCCCCGGTCGCGTTGCGCGAGCGCGTCGCCTTCCCGCCGGAAGCGACCTCGCCCGCGCTCGCCGAGCTGTCGGCCGAGCCCGGCGTGCGCGAAGCGGTCATCCTGTCGACCTGCAATCGAACCGAGCTTTACTGCACGGTCGAACCCGGCGCGGAAGCGGTTCCAGCCACCTGGTTGCACCGGTACCATGGCTTGACCCGCGCGCGTGTCGATGAGTTCCTTTATCGCCACCACGACGCCGATGCGGTGCGCCATCTGTTCCGCGTCGCGACCGGCCTCGAATCGATGGTGCTCGGCGAGCCGCAGATCCTCGGTCAGGTCAAGGATGCGTATGCGCTGGCGCATGGCGCGCAGACGTTGAAAGCGCCGCTCGAACGCCTGTTCCAGAACACGTTCGCGGTTGCCAAGCGCGTGCGCTCGGATACGCGCATCGGCGCGAACACGGTGTCGGTCGCGTTCACCGCGGTGCGGCTCGCCGAACGCGTGTTCGCGGACCTGAGTGAAGCCTGCGTGCTCCTGATCGGCGCCGGCGAGACGATCGAACTCGCCGCACGCCATCTGACCGAGGCGAAAGTGCGGCGCCTGATCGTCGCCAACCGCACGCAGGGCAACGCGCAGATACTGGCCACGCGCTTCGGCGGTTACGCGATTTCGCTGGCCGATCTCGGCAAGCATCTGGCCGAGGCCGATATCGTGATCGCCTCGACCGCGAGCCACGAAGCGGTGCTCAGCCGCGACCAGGTCGCCGCCGCGATTGCCGCACGCCGGCGCCGCCCGATGTTCCTGGTCGACATTGCGGTGCCGCGCGACATCGAACCGGCCGTGGCCGACATCGAAGACGTTTATCTCTACACGATCGACGATCTGCGCCAGATCATCGATGACAACCTGCGCTCGCGCCAGCAAGCCGCGCGCGAAGCGGAGGCAATGATCGAACTCTCGGTCGAGCATTTCATGGGTTGGTGGCGGGCGCTGGATTCCCACAATCCGGTCGTCGACCTGCGCCGCGTCGCCGAGGCCAATCGCGACGAGACACTGGCCAAGGCGCACGCGCTGCTCGCACGCGGCAAGTCACCGGAGGAAGCACTCGCGTTCCTCGCCAACACGCTGACCAACAAACTGCTGCACGCGCCGAGCGCGAATCTGCGCGCGGCCGCACTGCGCGGCGACGAGGAACTGCTGCGCGCGGCCGAACGCTTGTTCGATACCGAGCACTCCGCACACAGCGGGCGCGACGCTTAGCTGCGCTCGTACTGCGTCCTCCCGGAACAGCCCGGTACTCAACGTTTTGTTTCGTCATTCCAGCGAAGGCCGGAATCCACTACCGAACGGCTGCAGAAGCCAATGGATACCGGTCTTCGCCGGGATGACGGAACGAAGGCCCTCGCCCACTCCGCCCACTTACACAGACAGCGCGCCAAATTATGCAACCCAGCATCCGCCGCAAGCTCGAACAACTTGCCGAGCGCCACGAAGAACTCGAACACATGCTCGCGAGCCAGGAAGTGCTCGCCGACGCGAAACGCCTGCGCGACGTGTCGCGCGAACACTCCCACTTGACCCCATTGACCGAATCACTGCGCGCGTACGACGCAGCCGGCAGCGCGCTCCAATCCGCACAGGCGATGCTGCGCGATCCGGAAATGAGGGATCTCGCGCAAGCGGAAATCGCGACGCTCGAGACGGCACGCGAAACGCTCGAAAGCGATCTCAACCGCCTGCTTGTCCCGAAAGATTCGCGCGACGAGGGCAACCTGTTCCTGGAAATCCGCGCCGGTACCGGCGGCGACGAAGCCGCGATCTTCGCCGGCGATCTGCTGCGCATGTATTTGCGCTATGCCGAACGGCGGCGCTGGAACGTCGAGATGCTCTCGGCAAGCGAGGGCGAACACGGCGGCTACAAGGAAGTCATCGCGCGCGTGGAAGGCGCCAGCGCATTCTCGCGACTCAAGTACGAATCGGGCACCCATCGCGTGCAGCGCGTGCCGGCCACCGAGGCGCAGGGCCGTATCCATACCTCCGCCGCCACCGTCGCGATCCTGCCCGAAATGGATGAGATCGACGAGATCGAATTGAAGGACGCCGACCTCAAGGTCGATACCTTCCGCGCGTCCGGTGCCGGCGGCCAGCACGTCAACAAGACCGACTCGGCGATCCGCATCACGCATCTGCCGAGCGGCATCGTCGTCGAATGCCAGGACGAGCGCAGCCAGCACAAGAACCGCGCCCGCGCGCTGTCGCTGCTGAAAGCGCGCCTGCTCGACGCCGAACGCAGCAAGCAACACGCGGCGCAGGCCGAATCACGGAAACTTCAGGTCGGCTCCGGCGACCGCAGCCAGCGCATCCGCACCTACAATTTTCCGCAGGGCCGCATCACCGACCACCGCATCAACCTGACCCTGTACCGCCTGCCCGAGATCATCGCCGGCGACCTCGACGAACTCGTCGACGCGCTGACCCATGAGGATCAGGCGGATCAGTTGCAGCAGTTGACCACAGCTTCCTGACGCTGTCGGGTCAGCGGCGGCCTACAGCGTGCGGCCGATCACGTCGCTCTTGAGCCTGGCGGCCGGTTCCAGCGCGTAGGCGCCTCCATTGTCGATCTTCGAGCGGCTGCCGGGCGGCGTCCACTCGCGCGCGAATTCAGGTGGCGCGCGGCCGTCCGTGACCGTGTAGCAGATCGGCACCATCAGGCTGGCCGCGACACCGTGGCCGCCGACCTGTTCGGGATCGACCGTCCATTTCCGCACCGCGGCGACGGTGGCGGCCTGCAGCGACTTCGATGCGTTGATGCCTTGGTCCGGCTGCGGTTCGACGGCGACGATCTTGCCGTCCGTGTCGTAGTCCGCCTTCACAACCACAAGCGCCATCAGCCCCAGATGTATCGCGTCGCGCGGCATGCGCGGTGGGCTTTTCTTGGCCGTGGCTACGTTGACAGCGCCGCCCGTTCTCGCGTCGTCGATACGGACTGCGTACTTGCCGTCCGCGGACGGAACGAAGGTCACATCGAGCGTCACCATCGTTTCGGTCGGCGCCGGCTGACCGTCCACACGACCTGGCTCGAACGTCCAGGCATGGATCGCATGCTCTAGGGGATCGCGCACCGCGGCATCCAGATGGCCGCGGTCCTGCAGCGTCGCGACCTCGCCTTTCGCGTCGATCGACACCTTCCATTCGTTGGTCAGGTGCAACGGGTGAGCCGGCGCCGCGGAAGCGGAAGCGATAAGACCCAGGCAGATTGTGGCAGCATCAAGGGCACGGATCATCGCAAGCTCCTTTTTTATATGGAGTGAGCAGTAGACAAACCCGAATCGCGCATCGGTATCTGCGGCTTGCCGCGCGGCCAGATTCCCGATCACCGCATCAACTTAGCCTGAATTCCCGCTCACGCCAACGACCGCCGATGTCGGCTCTTTCGCTTCGATCGCCGTCGAGACGAACAGCAGGAATGCGACCACCAATCTGATGCCTGTCCTCACGACGATCTCCTCGATTCAACCTGTTCCGCAATCCGCAGCATTGGTCGAGTGTAGCGCACGAATCGCGAACCTGCTCCGCCTCCAGGCCGACTATGGTCGATCGGTCAACAAGCGCTCGATGATCGCGAGATACAACCCCGGCAGGCGTTCGAGTTCATCGAGCGCAATATGCTCGTCGACCTTGTGGATGCTTGCGTTGACCGGCCCGAGTTCGACGACTTCCGCGCCGAACGGTGCGATGAAGCGGCCATCCGAGGTGCCGCCGCCGGTGCTCACTTCCGGGTGTTCGATGCCGCAATGCTCGCCAATGGCCGCGACTGTCGCATCACGCAGTGCGCCGGCGCGGGTCAGGAACGGTTCGCCGGAGAGCCACCAGTCGAGTCGGCTAGCACCGTCGGCGACATCGATGCCTTGGTCGTGCAGGATCTTTTCGACGCGCTCACGCAATGACGCGGCCGTGCTCGCGGTGCCGAAGCGAAAATTGAATACCGCGCGCAACTCGCCGGGGATCACGTTGTCGGCACCGGTGCCGGCATTGAGATTGGATATCTGGAACGAGGTCGGCGGAAACGCATCGTTGCCTTCGTCCCAGCGCATCGCCGTGAGTTCCAGCAGCGCGTGGGCGAACGCATGGATCGGATTGCGCGCCTTTTCCGGATACGCAACATGGCCCTGTTCGCCCTGCACGCGCAAGCGGCCGGTCAGGGACCCGCGCCGGCCGATCCGGACGCGGTCGCCGAGGCGCTCGCGCGAAGACGGTTCGCCGACCATGCACCAGTCAATGCGCTGGTCGCGCTGCCGCAATTCCTCGGCGACGCGGCGCACGCCGTCGATCGACGCGCCCTCCTCGTCCGAGGTCAGCAGCAGCGCGATCACGCCGGAGTGATCGGGACGTGCGCGCACGAATGTCTCCAGCGCGACGACCATCGCGGCGACGCCGGATTTCATGTCCGCCGCACCACGGCCGTATAGATGTCCGTTGCGAAGCGTTGGCTCGAACGGCGGATTCGTCCATGCCTCGACCGGGCCGCTTGGCACGACGTCGGTATGGCCGAGCAAGAGGAACACCGGCCCATCCGTACCGTGCATCGCCCACAGGTTATCCACCTCTCCATGACGCAGGTGTTCGATCGCGAAGCCGGCGCGCGCCAGACGCTCGGCAATCACTGCCTGGCAACCCGCATCGTCCGGCGTTACCGAAACGCGGTGGATCAGTTCACGGGTCAGGTCGAAAACGGCGGACATCGGCGTGGAGAACCCAGGAGTCGAGGAGTGCTGGACAACATTCTGCGCCGGGCGACAATCATTGGCTGGCCACTCTAGACGAACATCTTCGCGAACAGCTTGCCGGTGAACCCCTGGTGCACGCTGGCGTCCGCGAGAACGATCAACGGCCGGCGGATGAGCGCAGGGTACTCCTTGATCAGCAGGGTCCATTCGGCCGCGCTGCCGGGCGATTTGCGCGCGTCGGGCAGCGTGCGCCAGGTTGTCCCGCTGCGGTTGACGAGCTTTTCCCAGCCGCCGAGCACAGACGCCCATTCCTTCAGTGTCGCCGCCGGAATCGGATGCTCACGGTAGTCGATGAACTCGTAGGTGACCTTGTGGCGGTCGAGCCAGTTGCGCGCCTTGCGGCAGGTGTCGCACTTGTCGAGTCCGTAGATCCTGGTGGTCATCGCAATCTTCATCGCTGATGTGGAGCGCTGCAAACGCGACTGCGTGGCGACCCACCGTGCCGGTCGCGGCTGCGCCGCTCCTACATACAGGGATTCCTAAGCACGCAGCAACTCGTTGATGCCGGTTTTCGCGCGCGTCTTCGCGTCGACGCGCTTGACGATCACCACGGCGTACAGGCTGTGGCTGCCGTCGGCCGCCGGCAACGAACCCGCAACGACCACGCTGCCGGCCGGCACGCGGCCGTAGCTGACGGTGCCGCTGGCGCGATCATAAATGCGTGTCGACTGGCCGAGAAAAACCCCCATGCCGATCACGCTTCCTTTTTCCACAATGACCCCTTCGACGACTTCGGAGCGTGCGCCGATGAAGCAGTCGTCTTCGATGATGGTCGGATTCGCCTGCAGCGGTTCGAGCACGCCGCCGATGCCGACACCGCCGGACAGATGCACGTTCGCGCCGATCTGCGCGCAGGAACCGACCGTCGCCCAGGTGTCGACCATCGTACCCGCGCCGACGTGCGCGCCAATGTTGAGGTAGCTCGGCATCAGCACCACATCCTTCGCGACATGCGCGCCTCGACGCACCAACGCACCGGGCACGACACGCGCGCCAGCAGCGCGGAACGCCGCCTCGCCGGCATCGACGAAGCGCAATGGCACCTTGTCGAATGCCTGCATTGCACCACCGTCGACGACGCTGTTCGCGCTGATGCGGAAATACAGCAACACCGCTTTCTTCAGCCACTGGTGCGTGTGCCAACCGCCATGGCCATCGGGTTCGGCGACGCGCAAAGCACCCGATTCAAGCGCATCGAGGATGCGCTCGATCGCGGGGCGCAGTGTTGTCGCAATCTCCTCATCGGAAAGGGCGGCGCGACGCTCCCAGGCGTCGTTGATCAGGGACTCATTGGGCTGCATGCGGGATCTCGCTGGTGATGGTTTGCAATGCGCCGAGGCTGCGCAGCAGGATCGCGCGCAGGGCGGCCTGTGCGGACTCGGTGAGCACAGCATTGTTTTCGTCGGTAAGGATAAAGAAGTCTTCCGCGCGTTCGCCGAAGGTCGCGATGCGCGCGTCATGCACACGCACGTGCGCTTCGCGAAACGCCTGTGCCACCTGCGCAAGCAGGCCGGGGCGGTCGCTGCTGACCAGCGCGAGCTGGGTCGCGCGGCCGGCATCGGTGAACTCGATCTGCGGCGCGCGCTGGAAATGGCGCAGGCGTCGCGGCATGCCGCGACGCGCGACGCGGGTGGCCAGCACGCGCGCGCCGAGCACGCGCAGCAGCGCAGTTTCGAGCTCCGCCGCACGCTCGGCGCCGAGCGACGCCAACGTGGCCGTGTCGAGCAACTCGAATGTGTCGAACACCTGCCCTTTGCCGGACACGAGCAGGCGCGCGCCGACGACATTGAGGCCGAGTCGATCCAAGGTCGCGGTGATCGCGGCAAACAGGCCGTCACGGTCCGGGGCGCAGACGAACAATTCGCTGCTGGCGCGGGTCGATCGCGGTTGGATCGAGACGACAATGCCGGCGGCGTCCCCATGCCGCTCGATCGCGCGTGCATGCCGGACAACCTGCTCGGGACGATGGCGCAGGAAACTCGACGGTGGAAAATCGTCCAGCAACCGCTGCGCGCGCGCGCCATCGAGCCCGGCGCCGACCAGCAACTCCAGCGCGCGCATGTGGCAGGCGGCTGCGCGCGCGTCCGCGTGCGGCGGACGGCTGAGACCGGCGCGCAGCGCATAGCGCGCAGCGACGTAGAGATCGCCCAGCAGGCGCGCCTTCCACTCGTTCCAGAGCTTCGGATTGGTGCCGGCGATGTCCGCGATCGTCAATAGATAGAGATGATCGAGCCGTTCGCGGTCCGCGACCTGTGTCGCGAAGCGATGCACGACCTCCGGATCGGTAATGTCCTGGCGCTGCGCAGTCACGCTCATCAACAGATGCCAGCGCACCAGCCATGCGACAAGGTCGAGGTCGGCCTGCGCGAGCGCGAGTTTCGCGCCGAATGCGCGCGCGTCTTCCTCGCCGAGCACCGAATGATCGCTGCCGCGGCCCTTGGCGATGTCATGGAACAGCGCCGCGAGCAGTAGCAGCTCCGGCTTCTCCAGCGCCTGGAAGGTGTCGCTGGCAATCGGAAATTCCACGGCGGCATCCGCATCGGCGAAGCGCGCGACGTTGCGCAGCACGCGCAGCGTATGTTCGTCGACCGTGTACACATGAAAAAGGTCGTACTGCATGCGCCCGACGACGCGGCGGAACAGCGGCAGGATCGCGCCGAGCACGCCGTGCCGGTTCATCCGCGCGAGCACCTCGACCGCGGGTGCGCCACGGCGCAGCAGCGCGAGGAACGCGGCCAGCACGTGCGCGTCATCGGCGAAATCGTCCCCATGCTCGGCGAGCGCCTGTTGCAGCCGACGCATCGTCTCGGACGAAAGCCCACGCAACTCCGGATAGTCGAGCTGGATCGCGAACACGTCGACGATCGCGCGCGGCCGGCGCAGGAACAGGTCGGCTGCGCGCAGTTCGATGCGCGGGCCGACGCCAAGGAAATCTCGATCGAGTTCGCGCGGCGCGGCGTTCGCCGGTTCCAGCAGTTCGGTGTAGCGTTCCTGCAGCTGCGCGCCGAGCCGCTCGGTTATCGTCGCGGCGCGATAGTAAGCCTGCATGAATTGCTCGACCGCGAGATTGGTCTCGTGCTCGTCCTCGTAGCCGAATTCGGTCGCGAGCTGGCGCTGATAGTCGAACAGCAGGCGTTCTTCGGGGCGCCCCGCCGCAAGATGCAATGCATAGCGATAGCGCCACAGTGTCGCTTCGGACTGCTCCAGTGCGGCGCGTTCGGTCGGATCGAGCAGACCGTGTTCGACCATCGTGTCGAAATCGCCGGCGTCGGCGACGCGCCGGCCAAGCCAGCGCATCAGGTCGAGCGCGCGCAAGCCGCCTGGGCTCTCTTTCACGTTCGGTTCGAGGTTGTAGGCGGTGTCGTTGAAGCGCGCATGTCGCGCCGCCTGCTCGGCACGCTTGGCGGCGCCGAATGTGGTCGGCGACCAGATCGCTGGATCGACAAGCATCTGCGCGAGTCCTGCCGCGAGCGACGCATCGCCAGCGAGAGTACGTGCATCGAGCAACGTGGTGAATACGCTGACATCCGCCGCCGCGAGTTCGCGGCACTCGGCCAGCGTGCGCACGGCGTGGCCGGGCCTCAGGCCGAGATCCCAAAGACAACCGAAGAACGCCTCGAGCGCGCGCGCCTGGCGTTTCACGGACTCGGGCTGCACGAGTACGAGCAGATCGACATCCGATTGCGGAAACAGTAAGCCGCGACCGAAGCCGCCTACCGCGAACAACGCGCAATCGACTGCGTCGCCGACGCAGGCTTGCCAGACGTGCAGGACGACGCGCTCGACCGCCAGCGCTCGCTGGCGAACCAGCGCCGCCGTGTCGGCGCCTTCACGGAACGCTACGGCGAGACCGCGATCGGCATCACCCAACACCTGGCGCAACGCGAGCCGCGCTGGTGCCGACACACCGCTGCGCGGCAGCGCCTCGGGCAGGCGCGGCAGATCGGGCAGGCGCGTGACGATCCGCGCCTGTGCATCCATCACGCAGCGCTCGGCCACGCGGTCAGGATTTCGTAACCGTCATCAGTGACCACAAGCGTGTGTTCCCATTGCGCAGACAGCGAATGGTCCTTGGTCACCACGGTCCAGCCGTCCGGCAGTACCCGCGTGTACTGCTTGCCGGCGTTGACCATCGGTTCGACCGTGAAGGTCATGCCCTTCTGCAGTGTCATGCCGGCGCCGGGATGGCCGTAATGCAGCACCTGCGGATCTTCGTGGTAAATCTGGCCGATGCCATGCCCGCAGTATTCGCGCACGACCGAATAGCCCTGCGCCTCGACATGGCGCTGGATCGCGTGACCGATGTCGCCGAGCGTCGCGCCGGGGCGGACCTGGCCGATGCCGAGCAGCATCGCTTCGAGCGTGGTGTCGACGAGACGCTTGGCGAGCACCGAGGGCGTTCCTGCGAAATACATGCGGCTGGTGTCGCCGTGCCAGCCGTCCTTGATAACGGTCACGTCGATGTTGACGATGTCGCCGTCCTTGAGGATCTTGCCCGGGTTCGGAATGCCGTGGCAGATCACATGATTGACCGACGTGCACAACGTCTTCTGGAAACCCTTGTAACCGACATTGGCCGGGATCGCTTTCTGCACATTGACGATGTGCTCGTAGGCGAGGCGGTCGAGTTCCTCGGTGCTGACGCCGGGTTTGACGTGCGGAACCAGTATTTCCAACACCTCGGCGGCGAGGCGGCCAGCGACGCGCATCTTCTCGATCTGGTCCGGTGTTTTGACAGTGACTGGCATGGGATCTCGATGTAAAGGCAATGCGTCAGTTGCCGTTCGTGCTGAGCGTAGCTCGCACAGCGAGCGAAGTCGAAGCACATCACCCTTCCACTTCGGCCCTCCGGGCCGCAGCCTGTCCTGAGTGGAATCGAAGGGCTCAGGGCGAACGGTTATTGGGCTGAGCTGCGTTGGAAGGACGAATTGGTGGCGTGGACGTACCACACCGGCTATGATTGTATGGTTTCGTCGAATCGACTTCGTAAGTCGTTGCCTTCGAAACAAATAATGCGGCCAAACGGGCAATCCGCAAGACCGCAACGGCGATAAAGCCGAATCCGCACACATATCGTCACCGCGTTCGGGGTGCTCCGCAAGGAGTCGCACGCGGCGGGTATGTGGAGGTCCAACCCCGGGTTTCACCGCATAACCAGACGCAAGTCGCGGTGCGCCCACGCATGTGGAGTTTCATCATGCCTCAAGTCACCATGCGCCAGATGCTCGAAGCTGGCGTGCATTTCGGTCATCAGACCCGTTACTGGAATCCCCGCATGGCGCCGTACATCTTCGGCGCGCGCGGCAGGATCCACATCATCAACCTCGAAAAGACTCTGCCGCTGTTCACCGACGCGATGAATTTCATCTCGGCGCTGGCGCAGAAGCGCGGCACGATCCTGTTCGTCGGCACCAAGCGCTCTGCGCGCGACGCGATCAAGGAAGAGGCGTCGCGTTGCGGCATGCCGTACATCTCGCAGCGTTGGCTCGGCGGCCTGCTGACCAACTTCCGCACCGTCAAGCAGTCGGTTGCGCGCCTCAAGGAACTCGAGACGATGAGCACCGACGGCAGCTTCGGCAAGTTGGTCAAGCACGAAGTGCTGTCGCTGAGCCGCGAACGCGAAAAGCTCGAAAAATCGCTCGGCGGCATCAAGGACATGAATCGCCTGCCCGACGCATTGTTCGTGATCGACGTTGGCCACGAAGACATCGCGGTCAAGGAAGCCAAGAAGCTCGGCATTCCGGTCATCGCCGTGGTCGACACCAACTACGATCCGGGCCTCGCCGACTATGCAATCCCCGGCAACGACGACGCAATCCGTGCGGTGCAGCTGTACACCAGCGCCGCCGCCGATGCGGTGCTCGAAGGCAAGGCCGCGGCGCCGATGGTTGCCGCGAACGAGAAGGACGATTTCGTCGAGCTCGATGCCGAAGGCAATCCGGTCGCCAACAAGGACGCGCGCGACCGCGACGACCGTCGCAAGCCGGGTCCGCGCAAGCCGGCTCCGGGCAAGCGCCCGCCGGCCGGTCGTCGTGGCCCGGCGCCGCAGCGCGCGGCCAAGCCCGATGCGCCCAGCGAGACGCCGGCTGCCGAGTAAGTTCACGATCGCGCCGCATGATCGCGGCCCGCGACGACGGCGGCAGCGTTCTCCCGGCTTTGCTCAGGAACGCTGCGGCCGATCGCGAATCCGTACCCACGCATCTGCAAAACGAGCGGCGCGCCAAGCGCGTTGCTCCCGTCATCCGAGGACACCATGGAAATCACTGCACAACTGGTCAAGCAACTGCGCGCGCGTTCCGGCGTCGGCATGATGGAATGCAAGAAGGCGCTGACCCAGAACAATGGTGACATCGAAGTCGCGATCGAGTGGTTGCGCAAGCAGGGTCTGGCCAAGGCCGACAAGAAGGCCGACCGCGTCGCCGCCGAGGGCCGCATCGTGCTCGCCCAATCTGATGAGAATCGGGACGGCGGCAAGGCCGTGCTGGTCGAGATCAACTGCGAAACCGACTTCGTCGGCAAGGACGAAAGCTTCCTCGCATTCGCCAACGACGTCGCCAAGGTGGCACTCGCCAGTGGCGCGCCGGACGTGCAGGAGCTGCTCGACATGGCGTGGCCGGGCGGTGGCAGCGTCGACCTGGCCCGCCAGGCGCTGGTCGCGACGATCGGCGAGAACATCCAGGTCCGCCGCATGGTGCGCGTGGACAGCGCAAACACCGTCGGTGCCTACGTGCACGGCGGCCGCATCGGTGTGCTGGTCGAGCTCAAGGGCGGCTCAGCCGAGTTTGCGCGCAACGTCGCGATGCATGTCGCCGCGATGAATCCTTCCTACGTCTCGGCCGCGCACGTCCCGGCTGAAATTGTCGCCAAGGAACGCGAGATCGCCCTCGCCCAGATCTCGGAAAAGGACAAGGCCAAACCGGCCGAGATCCTCGAGAAGATCACGTCGGGCAAGGTCAACAAGGTCATCTCCGAGATGACCCTGACCGGCCAGCCGTTCGTGCTCGACACCAACATGACCGTCAAGGCGGCGCTGAAGAAGGAAGGTGCCCAGGTGCTGACGATGTACCGCCTCGCGGTCGGCGAAGGCATCGAGAAGAAGGAAGAGGACTTCCACGCCGAAGTCATGAAGCAGGCCGGCCTGGCCTGATTTCGCCGCAATACGCCTCGAAAAAGGCCGCGAGAATCCTCGCGGCCTTTTTTTGCCGTACCGCCGGCGACGCAAAGCACAACCTGATCGGTGTCGAGTTCCAACCCCTCTCCCCCTCGGCGGCCGAAGGAAGTCCCCGTGGGAGAGAGGGGTTGCGATGAGGGTTCGGTCAAAGTGAAGTGCTGCCACCTTCGCCCGACCCTCATCCGGCGTTACTTGCGCCTTCCATGGCGCTCACGCGTTCCAGGCGCACGCCCCTTCGGGGGCCAGCTGCGCTGTTGCGCGGGCGCTCCCACGTTCCGCTCCGCTACAATGCGCCTGTTTTGCCCGCCCCCCGGAGATTCACAGCATGCCCGCCGACCTCAAGTACAAACGCATCCTGCTCAAACTCTCCGGCGAAGCGCTGATGGGCGAAGCGGACTACGGCATCGACCCGAAAGTCCTGACTCGCCTCGCCCGCGAGATCATCGAAATCCAGCGCGCCGGCGTGCAGATCGGCGTCGTCATCGGCGGCGGCAACATCTTCCGCGGCGCCGGACTCGCCGCGTCCGGTATGGACCGCGTCACCGGCGACCACATGGGCATGCTTGCGACCGTGATGAATGCGCTCGCGATGCAGGACGCAATCGAGAAAGCCGGCGGCACCGCGCGCACGATGAGCGCGATCAAGATCAACGAAGTCTGCGAGGATTTCATCCGCCGCCGCGCGATCCGCCATCTCGAAAAAGGCCGCATTGCGCTGTTCGCTGCGGGCACCGGCAACCCGTTCTTCACCACCGATTCCGCCGCCGCGCTGCGCGCGATCGAGATCGGCGCCGACCTGCTGCTCAAGGCCACCAAGGTCGACGGCGTCTACAGCGCCGACCCAGCCAAGGACGCCAGCGCAAAGCGCTACGAGCAGCTCTCCTACGACGACGTGATCCAGCGCAACCTGCAAGTGATGGACACCAGCGCGATCTCGCTGTGCCGCGACCACAAGATTCCGCTGCGCATCTACGACATGTCCCGCGAGGGCGATCTGATGCGCATCCTGCGCGGCGAGCAGATCGGCACCTTGGTCGGCGGCCACGGCCAGGCGTGACGGCGCAGGAGTATCCGGAACAACAGGCGAGGCCGTGGTCAGGATCACCGACATGCCGGGCGCGGAAGTGCTGGTCATCGCGCCGGCTTGAACGCTGCCGCGCGCAATACAACAAAGTATTGCGCACGCGCGTGAGCAACGCCCATGACGCCATAGCAGGCACGACGCCGCGGCGCCCGCTGCTATACTCGCCGGTCACTTGCACGATGGACAAGGGTGGCCTCGCCATGCTCGACAACATCAAGAACGACACCCAGACGCGCATGCAGAAAAGCATCGACGCGCTCAGGCACGACCTGCAACGCCTGCGCACGGGCCGCGCCAGCATCGCATTGATCGAGCCGCTGAAGGTTTCGTACTACGGCACCGACACGCCGATCACCCAGGTGGCGAACGTCGCGATCGCGGATGCGCGCTCGATCGTGATCACCCCGTTCGAGAAGACCATGGTGGGTCCGGTCGAGAAGGCAATCCTCGCTTCCGATCTCGGCCTCAATCCGACCACGGTCGGTATGGTGATCCGCATCAACCTGCCGCAGCTGACCGAGGAGCGCCGCAAGGATCTCTCCAAGCATGTCGCGCAAGAGGGCGAAAATGCGAAGGTTGCGATACGCAATGTGCGCCGCGACGCGCTGCATCAGGTCAAGGAACTCATTAAGGACAAGAAAATCACCGAGGACGAAGAGCGCCGCGCCGACGAAGACATCCAGAAATACACCGACAGGTTCGTCAAGGATGTTGACGGCGTGGTCAAGCTGAAGGAAGACGAGTTGATGGCGATGTAGGGGCGACCTGCGATGCCGGT
The DNA here is from genome assembly GCA_003142815.1 of Rhodanobacteraceae bacterium. Classification (GTDB taxonomy): domain Bacteria; phylum Pseudomonadota; class Gammaproteobacteria; order Xanthomonadales; family Rhodanobacteraceae; genus Dokdonella_A. Next base: position 155,653 of record PLNP01000006.1, on the reverse strand, counting down.
GGGAGCGGCGGCAGCCGCGATGACTTTTCTGCTTCGGTCAACGCAAGGCATCGCGCCTTCCGGCGCTCCCACATCACCGCTTTCCTTTCCCCCATGAATGTGGACCCATGGATTCCGACGCCGCTCACCGCATTCCGCGCCACATCGCGATCGTCATGGACGGCAACGGCCGCTGGGCTGAGCGCCGTCGCCAGCCGCGCAGCTTCGGCCATCGTGAAGGCCAGAAGGCGGTGCGTTCGGCGATCGAGTTCTGCCGCCGCCAGGGGATCCAATCGCTGACCTTGTTCGCGTTCTCCAGCGAAAACTGGAAGCGCCCGGAAAGCGAAGTCGGCGCGCTGATGCAGTTGTTCATGAAAGCGCTTGAACGCGAAGTCGACGAGCTGCACGCCAATGGGGTGCGCATCCATTTCGTCGGCGATTTGTCCGCGCTCTCGCCGGAGCTGGTCCAGCGCATGCAAGCCGCGATGGCGCGCACGCTCGGCAACGCCGCGCTGCGCCTCAATGTCGCGGTCAATTACGGCGGTCGCTGGGACATCGTGCAGGCCGCACGTGCGACCGCGCAGGCGGCGCTGCGCGGCGACCTGGATCCGTCCGCGATCGACGAGGCGAGTTTCGCGCGCCATGTATGTCTCGCCGACCAACCGCCTGTAGACCTGTTTATCCGCACCGGCGGCGAAATGCGCATCAGCAATTTCCTGCTGTGGCAGATTGCTTACGCGGAACTCTATTTCACCGAGGTGCTGTGGCCCGACGTCAATGCCGACATACTTGGCGCGGCGCTGGCCGAGTACGCGCAGCGCGAACGGCGCTGCGGTCTCACTTCCGCGCAAGTGCGCGCTGCCAACTGACGCGTCCCGCCCATGCAGCAACGCACCCTGACCGCACTGGTACTGGCCCCGATCGCGATTGCGATCATCCTGTTCCTGCCGACTGTGGCGGTCGCCGTCATCATCGGGGTCCTGTGCCTGCAGGCGCTCTGGGAATGGACGCGGCTGACTGGCCTCGGATCGATCGCGGTTCGCGCCGGCATCGTCGTGGTCAACGCCATCGTGCTCGCAGTGCTCTGGATGATCCGCGACCAACTCGCCGCCTGGTGGGTGATCGGCAGTGGCGTCGTCTGGTGGGCGCTCGCGACATGGTGGCTGGGTAACTTTTCGTATGCCGCTGCGCCGACCCGCGAAAACGTGGCGATCAAGCTGGCGGCTGCGGAATTGGCGATCCTGCCGGCGTGGCTGGCGTTGATGAAACTGCATGCCGAACCGCAATACGGACACCGCTGGGCGTTGTTCGTGCTGATCCTGATCTGGACCGCCGACACCGCGGCCTATTTCACCGGCAAACGCTACGGCACCACCAAACTCGCTCCCCGCATCAGCCCGAACAAGACCATCGCCGGCGCCTGGGGGGCACTCGCCGGCGCCGGCGCGCTGGTGGTGGCCGGTGGCTGGTTGCTCGACGCACGCGGCATCCCGCTGGTCGAACTGGTCGGGCTGGCGCTGCTCACCGTGGTTGCCTCGATCATCGGCGACTTGTTCGAGAGCCTGCTCAAGCGCCAGGCCAACGTGAAGGATTCCGGCGCGCTGTTTCCCGGCCACGGCGGCCTGCTCGATCGCGTCGACAGCCAGTTTGCCGCAATGCCGATCTTCGTCGTCGGCAAGGCGCTGCTCGACCTAGCCGTCGGCCCATGAGAACGATCGCCGTTCTCGGCGCGACCGGCTCGATCGGCGCCAGTACGCTCGATGTCGTCACCCGGCATCCGGATCGGTTTCGCGTCACCGCGCTGGCAGCGCATCGCAGCGTCGACGCGCTGGCCGCGTTGTGCGTGCGTTTCCGCCCCGAACTGGCGGTGATCGCCGACCCGGCTTGCGAGGCGGATCTGCGCGCGCGGCTCGGCGCGGCCAGCGTCCGCAGCCGCGTCACATCCGGCCCCGCAGCGCTGATCGAAGCCGCAGCCGGCGCGCATTGCAACACCGTGGTCGCGGCAATCGTCGGCGCGGCCGGGCTCGAATCGACACTCGCCGCCGCGCGCGCCGGCAAACGCCTGCTGCTCGCGAACAAGGAAGCGATCGTGATGGCCGGCCCTCTGCTGCTGGCCGCGCTCAAGGATGGCGGCGGCGAACTGTTGCCGCTCGATTCCGAACACAATGCGGTATTCCAGTGCTTGCCGGGCGGCCGTCCTGATCTCGCCGCCGCCGGCGTGCGGCGCATCCTGCTGACCGCATCCGGCGGCCCGTTTCGCGGAAAAACCCGCGCCGATCTGGCCCGGATCACGCCAGACCAGGCCTGTGCGCACCCGAACTGGCGCATGGGCCGGAAGATTTCGGTCGACTCGGCTACGCTAATGAACAAGGGCCTCGAGGTGATCGAGGCGCATTACCTGTTCGGTGCGCCGGCCGCACGCATCGAGGTCGTCGTGCACCCGCAAAGCGTGGTGCATTCGCTGGTCGAATATGTCGACGGCTCGGTGCTGGCCCAGCTCGGCAACCCCGACATGCGTACCGCAATCGCGTACGCGCTGGCGTGGCCGGAGCGGGTCGAGGCCGGCGTCGCCACACTGGATCTGCTGAAAATCGCCCACATCGACTTCGAGGCACCCGACCGCAAAACCTTCCGCTGTCTCGACCTTGCCTATCAGGCGCTCGCCGCCGGCGGCACCGCGACGACCGTGCTGAACGCGGCCAACGAGGAGGCGGTCGCCGCATTCCTCGGCGGGCGCCTGCCGTTCCTGGCGATCCCCGACATCATCGAGAGGTGCGTGGAAACCGTCGATGTGGCACCGACGGTCGATCTGGAAGTCGTTCTTGACGCGGATTTAACTGCGCGTCGGCACGCTCAACGTATTATCGCGTCCCTGACCGGCTGAGTACCCAACCCCCGCGCCATGAGTGAATTTTTCGGTTCCGTCTGGTGGCTGCTGGTCACCCTCGGCCTGCTGGTCACCTTCCACGAGTTCGGCCACTTCGTGGTCGCGCGGCGTTGCGGCGTGAAAGTGCTCAAGTTCTCGATCGGCTTCGGGCCGGCGCTGTGGTCACGTTTCGACCGTCACGGCACCCAATTCGTCGTCGCAGCGATTCCGCTCGGCGGCTACGTGAAGATGCTCGATGAACGCGAGGCCGCCGACGCCGTCGATCCGAAGGATCTGAAGAACGCGTACAACCGCCAGCCGGTCGGCGTGCGCATGGCGATCAGCGCGGCCGGCCCTGCGTTCAACCTGATCTTCACGCTGGCCGCGTTCTGGCTGATGTTCGTGATCGGCAAGCCCGATTACCAGCCAGTTGTCGGCCACGTCGATCATGTCGCCGCGAGTGCAGGGTTCCAGAGCGGCGACCGCATCACCGCGATCAACGGCAATACGATCGGGACCTGGACCGATGCCAGCATGGCGCTGCTGCAGGGCGGCATGGATCGCAGCGATCTCGGTGTGACCGTCGTCGATGCCGGCGGCACCGAACGCCAGCGCACCCTGGCGTTGTCGCAGCTGCCCCGCGACCTCGATGAGGAAAGCGTGTATCGCCAGATCGGCCTCGAACCGCGCCAATGGGCGCTGTCCCCGGTGGTCGGCACCGTGCAGGCAGACAGCGCCGCGGCGCGCGCCGGTCTCAAGCCCGGCGACCGGATTCTCGCGATCGATTCGGACAAGATCACCGATTGGCGCGACGTATCGGCCGCGATCCAGAAGTTCGCCGCGCCGGACAAGCCGCTGACGCTCAAGATCGAGCGCGGCGGTGAACAGATCGCATTGCTGGCGACGCCGATCCGCAATACGCAGGATCCCATCACGACTCTGCGCGACAACACCCAGCATGCGCCGAACTGGCTGCTCGGAATCTCGGCGAAGCCGCCCGAGGTGAAATACGATGCAACCCTGCACTACGGCCCGCTGGCAGCGATTCCGAAGGCGTTCGGCGAAACCTGGGAGCGCAGTCGGCAGACCCTGGACATGCTGTGGAGCATGGTGACGGGGCGCGCCTCGCTGAAGAACCTTTCCGGCGTGATCACGATCGCCCAGATCGCCAACAGCTCGGCCCACCTCGGCACCGCGTGGTTCCTGAATTTCCTCGCGATCATCTCGCTCAGCCTCGCGATCCTGAACCTGCTGCCGATCCCGGTTTTGGACGGCGGCCATCTGCTGTATTACCTTATCGAGCTGGTCAAGGGCAGTCCGGTCAGCGAACGCGTGCAGATCGCAGGTCAATATGTCGGCCTGACCCTACTCATGGCCTTGATGAGTCTGGCGTTTTACAACGATATTCTGCGGATCGCGTCCTGATCCGGTAGCCCATAACAACGAAACCGGGCCGCGGCTGCACCGTCGCGCGCTCCACGATACCCTGATGGAAGTGACGATGAAGCGTATAGCTGCCCTGTTCTTGCTCGCCTGGTTCGCCGCACACGATGCCTCGGCGTTCGACGCGTTCACGATTTCCGATATCCGCGTCGAGGGACTCTCGCGCATCGCGCCTGGCACGGTATTCACCTATCTGCCGGTCGAGAAAGGCGATTCGCTGACCGCCGACCGCGCGGATCAGGCAATCCGCGCGCTCTACAAGACCGGCTTCTTCAACGATGTCCAGCTCGGCCGCCAGGGCGACATCCTCGTCGTAACCGTGAAGGAGCGCCCGCAGATCACCAAGATCGCGATTCGTGGCAACAAGGACCTCAAGGAAGAGGATCTGCGCAAGGGTCTCAAGGGTATTGGTCTTGCAGAGGGTGAGGCGTTCGACGACCTCAAGCTCAACGAGGTGCAGGGCGAGCTGATCCACCAGTACTACAACCGCGGCAAGTACAACGTGTCGGTGAAGACCTCGAAGGTCAATCTCGATCGCAACCGTGTCGAAGTTGCGATCAATATCGCCGAAGGCAAGGCCGCGAAGATCAAGCACCTCAATATCGTCGGCAACACGACGTACAACGACAAGCAGATCGAAGGCCAGTTCGAGTCCAACACATCGAACTGGACATCGTGGTACTCCAAGGACGACCAGTACTCGCGCGAGAAGCTTTCCGGCGACCTCGAGAAATTGCAGTCGTACTACATGGACCGCGGCTATGCCGACTTCAACGTCGACTCGACCCAGGTCGGCATCAGTCCCGACAAACGCAAGATATACGTCACCGCGAACATCAAGGAAGGCGAGGTCTACAAGATCACCGACGTCAAGCTGACCGGCACCCTGATCCTCAAGGAAGACGACCTGCGCAAGCTGGTTCAGGTCAAGCCCGGCGACGTCTTCTCACGCAAGAAGGTCGAGCAATCGGTCGATGCGATCACCTCGACGCTTTCCAACATCGGCTATGCGTTCGCCGAGGTGCAGCCTATTCCGGCGATCGACAAGGAAAAGCGCGAAGTCGGACTCAATTTCTTCGTCAATCCAGGCAAGCGCGTGTATGTGCGCCGCGTCGTCTTCAAGAGCAACCAGCATACCGAGGACGAAGTCCTGCGTCGCGAAATGCGTCAGCTCGAGGGCGCCTGGTATTCGCAGGCAGCGATCGATCGATCGAAGATCCGCCTGCAGCGACTCGGCTTCTTCAAGACCGTCACGATCGACACCCCGAAAGTGCCAGGCACCGATGACCAGGTCGACCTGACCGTCGCGGTCGAGGAACAGAACTCCGGCCAGTTCCAGTTTGGCCTCGGCTATTCGCAGGTGCAGGGCATCATCGCCAGCATCGGCGTCACCCAGAACAACTTCTTCGGTACCGGCGACCGCATCTCGGTCACCGCCCAGCAAAGTTCATTTATCAAGCGCTACGAGTTGTCCTACTTCGAACCGTACCTGACCGACGACGGCATCGGCATCGGTTACGACATCCAGCATACGGAGCTGGATTCAAGCCAGCAAAACATCGCCAGCTACCTGACCAACACCGATGCATTCGACATCTATCTCGGCATTCCGATCAGCGAAGCGGACACCGTCAACGCGCAGGTCGGCCTCAGCAAGACCAGCATCACCACCTACCCCGGCCTGACCCCTCAACGCATCGTCGATTACATCGACAATCTCGGTCACCGCACCTTTCATACCGGCAACCTGCAGCTGACGTGGGCACACGACACGCGCAACCGCTACTGGAATCCGACCCGCGGTTCGCTGCAATCGGTTTCGCTGGAAGTCACCCTGCCAGGATCGACCGTCGAGTATTACCGTTTCAACTATCGCTTCGCCCAATATCTGCACATGACCGACAACCTCACGTTTTTCGGTCACTTCAACGTTGGCTATGGCGACACCTACAGCACCCCGAAGAGCGTGATGTCGCCGAGCGATCCACGCTACCTCTCCGATCTCAGCGGCCTGCCCTTCTTCCAGGACTTCTATGCAGGCGGCGTATCGGACGTGCGCGGCTTCCGCGACAACACACTCGGGCCGTACGACGTGCTCAGCCCACTCACTTGTCCGGCATCGGACAAGAACTGCCGCCTGCCGATCGGTGGCGCGCTCAAGACCGTGGCTTCGGCGGAAATCATCGTGCCGACGCCGTTCGTGAAGGAAGGCGACGACAGCACGCGCGTGTCGCTGTTCGTCGACGCCGGCAACGTCTTCAAGAACAACCTCTGCAACACAGCGATCCCCGACTGCAACCGATACAATTCCTTTAGCGCCGGGGAACTGCGTGCATCGGCCGGCCTTTCGTTCCAATGGCGCGCACCGATCGGACCGATTGTGATCAACTTCGCCAAACCGCTGCGCAAGAAGCCCGGCGATGATACCGAGCTGATCCAGTTCACCTTCGGCAATACGTTCTAGTACTGCAGAGCGCGGAGACCGCGAACAGCGTCGGGGCAGCGAGGAAACGCCGAAGTGACGCATCACGCACGACCGCACCATCGGATCAGGGCGCTGCTGTTCGTGGCAGCGCTCGCGCTGGCTTGTTTCACCTCGGCACAAGAGCCCGCCCCCACGCGGATTGGCTACGTGGACATGAAGCGATTGCTCGACAACGCACCGCAAGTGGTCGCCGGTCGCCAGAAGCTCGAGCGCGAGTTCGCCGCGCGCGATGCCGCGCTGAAAGCGGACGAGAAGCGCGCCGGCGACCTGCGTACCCGCCAGACCCGCGAGGCGGCATCGATGTCCAAAGCGGACGCCGATGCGCTGCAACGCGAAATCGACGCGCTGGATCGCTCGGTCAAACGCAATCGTGATGCGCTGCGCGCGGAGTTGAAGACGCGTAGCGACCAGGAACTGGACAAGAGCTGGCGCGAGATCAACAACGCCGTAGTCCAGTTCGCGCGCGAACAAGGCTTCGACCTGATCGTGCCGAGCCCGGTCATCTATGCCAGCCCGAAAGTCGACGTGACCGAGCGAATTCTCGAACGCCTGCGCCGCCAATCTCCGCCGGGTGCCGCTCAATGAGCGACGCCGCCTACACGCTCGGCAAGATCGCGGCGCGCTTCGCGCTCGAACTTCGCGGTGACGCCGACCGCGTGATCCGTGGCGTCGCCACCTTGGCCACCGCCGGCGAGACGCAGATCGGATTCCTCGCCAACCCGCGTTACCGCGCGCAACTGGTCGATACCCGGGCGGCCGCCGTCGTGCTGCGCGCGGCCGATGCCGACGCCTGCCACGGCGCCTGCCTGATCGCCGACGATCCCTACGTCGCGTTTGCGCGCATCGCCGCCTTGTTCGAACGCGAGTTTGCGGGCCAGCCAGGCATCCATGCGAGCGCGCTGGTCGCGTCGAGCGCAACGGTCGCCGCGAGCGCCAGCATCGGGCCGTTCTGCGCCATCGAGGACGACGCCGTGATCGGCGAAAGTGTGCAGATCGGTCCGCATTGCATGATCGGACGCGGCTGCTCGGTCGGCGCGCAGTCGCGCCTGGTCGCGCGCGTGACCCTCGTCCAGGATGTCACTCTCGGCAAACGGGTACTGGTCCACCCCGGCGCAGTCATTGGTGCCGACGGTTTCGGCCTCGCCTTCGCACGCGACCACTGGATCAAGGTGCCGCAGCTCGGTGGCGTGCACATCGGCGACGACTGCGAAATCGGCGCAAACACGACCATCGACCGCGGCGCGCTTGGCGATACGGTGCTCGAAGAGGACGTGCGCCTCGACAATCAGATCCAGATCGCGCACAACGTTACGATCGGTGCCCACACCGCGATCGCCGGCTGCGCCGCGGTTGCCGGCAGCGCGCGCATTGGACGCTACTGCCTGATCGGCGGCGGCGCTGGCATACTGGGTCATTTGGACATCGCTGACCGCGTCACCGTGACTGCGATGAGCCTGGTCACACACTCGATTCGCGAGCCCGGCGAATATTCCTCGGGAACGCCGATCCAGCCCAACCGCCAGTGGCGGCGCAACGCGGCGCGCTTCAAGCATCTGGACGAAATCGCGAGGCGCGTCGGCGCCTTTGAAAAGGAAACGAAGTCATGAGCGAAACCAACGCGCCGGTCAAATTGCCGCTGGGCGCCAAAGATATTGCCGCGATACTCCCGCACCGCTATCCGTTCCTGCTGCTCGACCGCGTGATCGCGTTCGAGCCCGCGAAGCGCGTGATCGCGCTCAAGAACGTGACGATCAACGAACCATTCTTCCAGGGTCACTTCCCCGGCCATCCGGTCATGCCCGGCGTATTGATCATCGAGGCGATGGCGCAGGCCGCGGGCGTGCTGATCAAGCTTTCGGTGCCCCATGATGCGGCGAAGTCGGTGGTTTTCTATCTCGTCAGGGTCGACAAGGCGCGCTTCAATCGCGCGATCGTGCCCGGTGACCAGCTGCGCCTTGAGGTCGAACACAAGCGCAGCATGCGCAACATGAGCCAGTTCTGCGGCCGCGCGTTCGTCGGCGACCAACTCGCCGCCGAGGCGGAAATACTGTGCGCCGAGGTCGCCAGCTGATGATCCACGCGACCGCGCTCGTCGATCCGGCCGCGAAGATCGGCGCCGATGTCAGCATCGGCGCCTACAGCATCGTCGGTCCCGACGTCGAGATCGGCGAGGGCACCACGATCGGCCCGCATGTCGTGATCGAAGGCGCGACGCGGATCGGCCACGACAACCGCATCTTCCAGTTCGCCTCGCTCGGCGCGGAGCCGCAAGACAAGAAATTCCACGGCGAGCGCAGCGAGTTGGTGATCGGCGACCGCAACGTGATCCGAGAATTCACGACCTTCAATCGCGGCACGGCCGATGGCGGCGGCGCGACGCGGATCGGCGATGACAACTGGATCATGGCCTACGTGCACATCGCGCACGATTGCCAGGTCGGCAACCAGGTCGTGTTCGCGAACAACGCGACGCTCGCTGGCCACGTCGAAATCGGCGACTTCGTCATCCTCGGCGGGTTCACCGGCGTCCATCAGTTCTGCAAGATCGGCGCGTATGCCTTCACCGGTATGGGCAGCCTGATCAATGCCGACGTGCCACCGTTCGTCATCGTGGCCGGCCCCTATGCGAAACCACGCGGCATCAACAGCGAGGGCCTGAAGCGGCGCGGCTTCGATGCGGCGCGGATCAGCGCGATCAAACGCGCTTACCGCACCCTCTACGTCGCCGGCACGCCGCTCGCCGAAGCGCGCACCAAACTCGTCGAGCAGGCCACCGACAGCGCCGATGTCGCCGCGCTGCTCGATTTCATCGAGCGCAGCGAACGCTCGATCGCGCGGTGAGGAAAAACCGGGATTCGCGATTTCGGGATTCGGGATTGAAGAGCCGCGAATCGAGATTGGGGATGCGGCGAAAAGCTGGAACAGCGTCATTTCCGCGCAGGTGCGAATCCATTGCTCGATGACTGCCCGTCAAGCCAAATCAGATACCGTCGTCCCAAGTCCATGTCTCCCCTGCGTCCCGAATCCCGAATCCCGAATTCCGTCTCCCGGCGTTTTGTTCTCGTCGCCGGTGAGGCCTCCGGCGATCTGCTCGGCGCGGACCTGATCGAATCGATACGCGAACGTTTTCCCGCCGCGCAGTTCGCCGGCGTCGGCGGCCCGCGCATGATCGCGGCGGGTTTGGACGCATGGTATCCGGCCGAGAAGCTCGCGGTAATGGGGCTGGTCGAAGTACTGCTCCATCTGCCGAGCCTGCTCGCCATACGCCGCGACGTCGCCCGCCGTGCAGTCGACTTCCAGCCAGACGCATTCATCGGCATCGATGCACCGGATTTCAATCTCGGCCTCGAACGCCAGCTGAAACACGCCGGCATCGCGACCGTGCACTACGTCAGCCCCTCGGTCTGGGCGTGGCGCGAAAAGCGCGCCGCGAAGATCGGCCGCAGCGCCGATCGCGTGCTTTGCCTGTTTCCGATGGAGCCACCGATCTACGCGCGTCACGGCGTCGACGCGCGTTTTGTCGGACACCCGCTCGCCGATACGTTTGCGCTCGATCCGGATCGGCAGGCCGCACGCACTGCGCTGGGATTGCCGCCGGCTGGCCCGGTGCTCGCCATCCTGCCAGGCAGCCGGCTCGGCGAGATCGCGCGACTCGGCGCGGATTTCCTTGGCGCCGCACGTTTGCTCGCGCAACAAATCCCGAACCTGCGCGTGATCGCCCCGATGGCGAATCGCTCATGCCGTGCCGCGTTCGAGACCCTGCTGCGCGAGGCGGGAATCGGGAATCGGGAATCGGAAACGCCCATTGCGTCGACGACTCCCGATTCTCCTCTCCCGTTTTCCGTGACCGTCATCGACGGCCGTGCGCATGCAGCAATGATCGCCGCCGACGCGGTCCTGCTCGCCTCTGGCACCGCCGCGCTCGAAGCGATGCTCGCGAAGCGGCCGATGGCGGTCGGCTATCGCGTCGCGCCATTGACCTACCGCATCGTCAAAGGCCTCGGCCTGCTCAAGGTCGAACGCTATGCGTTGCCGAATGTTCTTGCTGGCCGCGATCTCGTCCCCGAGCTGATGCAGGACGCATGCACGCCCGAAGCGCTCGCACATGCTCTGCTGCCTGCGTTGCGCAGCCGCGAAATCGATCCCGGCCTGCTCTCCGAATACCGCCGTCTGCATCTCGAACTTCGCCACGATGCGAGCCGAAGCGCCGCGACGGCGATCGCCGAACTGATCGGTGACCCGACAATCTGTACGGCATCGGTCGAGCCGGCAGCACGCGATACCGCGACGCGCGCTTGAACGCGCTGCACTGCGCATTGACGCCATTCGCGCACATCCGCAGGATGCCGCGGGTGACGATCCACGTATGAATATCCCAGCGCCTTTCCATCACTACCGAACCGCGCTGCTGCTCATGATCGCGTTGCTCGCATTCGTTGCGCTGTTCGCGTTCGGCCCGCTCGGCGAGCACACCGCGATCGAAAAGGTCTTTGCGGCGATGCTGGTCCTGGTATCGCTCTTGCTGGTGCTGTTCGCGAGCGCCCGCGCCGCATTCTCGCTGCTGGTCGTCGCCTTGTTCTTCGGCGCGATCGAGATCGCCGGCACACTCAAGTTCATGTATCTGACGACGCCGCTGCTGGCGCCGGATCTCGAATACTTCAACTTCGGCACCATCGAGGTCATCACCCACTACCCGCTGCTGCTCGGCGTCAGCGTCGCCGCGCTGATCCTGATTCCGCTCCTGTTGCTGCTGTCGTTTTTCGGCGAACGCGCTGCGCTGTTGGTGACGCGGCCGCGCGCGTTGCACATCGGCGCGCGGCTGCTCGGCACGGTCGCCGCAGCCTGCCTGTTGATGACCTGCCTTGCGCCCAAGGGGCCGTTCAGCGCGGTGTTCAACAAGCCGATGTGGATCACCGTCAACGACAAGAGCTTCATCACCGACTTCTTCACCTCGTTCAACGACACCGTGATCGACGAGCCGACGATTCCGCCCGATGTCGATCGCAGCATCCCGTGGAAACTCGACCGGCCGCTGCTCGCGCCACCCACGCGGCCGGACGTCGTCGCGGTCCTCGAGGAAAGCACGTTCGATCCGCACATCCTCAAGCTCTGCACGGTGCCGGTCTGCACGCGACACATGTTCGAAGCGGACAGGAACACGCGCGCGCATGGGCCCCTGAGCGTGCACACCTTCGGCGGCGGCACCTGGACCAGCGAATTTTCGCTGTTGACCGGCCTCTCGCATACACTGTTCGGCAATGCCGGGCTGTACGCTCCCTACAATCTGGCGCCACGCGTCGCGTTTACGCTGCCCAAGACATTCAAGAAAGCCGGCTACCGCGCGATCGCGGTGTATCCGATGAGCGGCGATTTCCTCAACGCACGCAACGCCTACGACTATTACGGATTCGACGCGTTCTACGATGGCACCGAATACGGGCTCGGTTGGGAGAGCCCTGACGCCGCTCTGCTCAAGGTCTTCGAGCGCGTCTACGCCGACGAAAAACGCGTGCGCCCGGACCAGCCGCTGTTCGTGTTCATGCTGACCATGCATCAGCATGGTCCGCACATGGTTCCGCTCGCGCAGTTGCCAGCGCCTTACAACCAGCCTCTATTTCCGGGCACGTTCAAGCCGCAGGCGCTTGACGACTGGCTGAACCTCAATCTCGGCAACTACCTTGAGCGCCTGCAGCAGTCGGACGCGATGCTCGCGGATCTCGAAAAATTCCTGCTCGGCGGCGAGCATCCCGCCGTGCTGATGCATTTCGGCGACCACCAGCCCTCGTTCGACGGCGCGATCAACGTGATTCCGAAGGTCGTGCCGAAGGTAGCCGCGCACACCTCCCTTTGGGTCACCTACTACATGCTGAAGTCGAACTTCCCGGTGCGCCAGCGCTTCGATTATGCGGTCCTCGACATCGCGTTCCTTGGTTCGCTCGTGCTTGATGTCGCCGGCATTCCGAAGGACGGTTTCTACCAGGCCAACACGCTGCTGCGCGAGCGCTGCAAGGGTCGCTATCTGGACTGCAAGGATCTCAAGATGCTGGCTTCGTATCACGACTACATATTCACGAAACTGCGCGACCTGCACGAATGAGGACAACCGATGCCACGCGCGTGAACGAACTCATCGCCGGTGTCGACGAAGCAGGACGCGGCCCACTGGCGGGTCCGGTCGTTGTCGCCGCGGTCATTCTCGATCCGCGCCGACTGCTGACCGGGCTTGCCGACTCCAAGGTACTGAGCGAGGCGCAGCGCGATGTCCTGGCGCCGCGGATTCGCGCCGCAGCGCTGGCATTCTCGATCGTCAGCGTCGATGTGGACGAGATCGAAGAGCTGAACATCCTCGGCGCGACCCTGATCGGCATGAAGCGCGCATTGCTCGCGCTATCGATCCTGCCGACGCTGGCGCTGATCGATGGCAACCGGCTGCCGAAGGCGCTGCCCTGTCGGGCACGTGCGATCGTCGGCGGCGATGCCAGCGAGGCGGCGATCAGCGCGGCCTCGATCCTCGCCAAGACCACGCGCGATGCGATCATGCGCGAATGCGACGCGCTCCACCCGGGTTACGGGTTCGCGCGCCACAAGGGCTATGCAACGCCCGAACACCTGCAAGCGCTCGTCACGCTTGGGCCGTGCGCCCTTCACCGGCGCTGCTTCGCGCCCGTGCAGCGGTTGCTCCTGCCAGAATTGTTCTGACGCCCGCAATCCAATAGGCTGTCACGGCGGAACTCCCCGCGGCGCGGTTGCGAGCTGGCGCGCTGCGTCGACCCGATGCACCATGCGCGGCGACGTTACGGCCGTGTGACACGTCTGTCGTAATGAACGCCTTGGGTCAGGACACCATGGACGGAAAACGCAAGCCCCTGCGCGTGGTCGCCGCCGCACTCGGCCTGGCCACGTTCACCATCGTCCTGTGGGGTCTGCTGCCGGCGGAAACCGACGATCTCGATCGCGTGTTCTGCGCCTCGTTCGCGCTCGCGCTCGCGATTTTTCTCGTGACCCTGTGGGGACGCGTCGGTTTGGGCTTTCTGGTCGCCGGCGCGCTCGCCGGCTGCGTCTGGCTCGCCGGATCGCTCAAGCTCGCCTATCTGCACGAACCCTTGATGGGCCCGGACCTGCGCTATTTTCTCGATGCAACGACGCTCGATGTCATCGCGCATTATCCGGCCATGTGGCACAAATGCGCAGCGGCGTTGGCTGGCGCGCTGGCGCTGGCGGTCCTCGTCTGGCGTCTCGAATCGCCCGGCTGGTGGCGCGGGCGCGCGCTGTGGCGGCGCGGCGCTTTCTCATTGCTCGCACTGCTGCCACTCGCATTCACCGCGTGGCCGCAGGGGCCGTTTCGCGGCGTGTATGACGTCCGTACCTGGGATTTCATCGACCACGCGAAGCTCAATCCGACCACCGCGTTCCTGAGTTCACTCTCACGCATGCATGTGACGATCCCTGCCTACACGTTGGCGGCGGCTGCGCACTACGACTGGGGTTCGGCGACCATTGCTGCGCCGACAGCGCCGACGCGTTATCCGAATCTCGTCACGGTGATCGAGGAGAGCACGCTCAATCCGCACCAATGGGCCATCTGCAATGTGCCGCGCTGCACGTTCCCGATGTTCCAACCCGACCCGGATACCAACGCGACCGGGCCGCTCCGGGTGCATACCTATGGCGGCGCCACCTGGACCAGCGAATTTGCGTTCTTCGCTGGAATGCCGCACACGCTGTTCGGTCCGGCCGGTGTCTATGCGCCATACAACCTCGTGCCGCGCATGCGCGAAAGCTTGCCGCGCCAGCTCAAGGCGCTCGGCTACCGGACCATCGCGATCTATCCGATGCCGCGCGATTTCGTGCGTGCCGGTAACGCGTATGCCGACTACGGTTTCGACGAATTCTACGATGCGACCGATCTTCACCTCGCCTGGGAAAGCACCGACGCCGATGTCGTGCACAGCTTCGAGGAGGTCCAGCGCCGCGAGCGTGCCAAGGATGATCGCCCGCTTTTCTTCATGATCCTCACCATGCACCAGCACGGCCCGCACGATCATCCGCTCGACGCGCTGCCACCCCCGTGGAACCAGTCGCCACTGCCAGCGCTCGATGCACGCATCAACCGCAATCTCGGCACCTATCTTTTTCGCCTGCATGAATCGGACGGCGCGATCGCCGAGCTGCGGCGCTTCCTGTTCGCCGACGGCAAGCCGACCGTGCTCGTGCATTTCGGCGACCACCATCCGTCGTTCGACGGACTGGAAATGAAGCTGCCGAGCGGCCTGCCGCAGGAATTGCACAGCGAGGCGTGGGAAGTCACCTACTACCGGATCGACAGCAACTTCGATCGTGCGCCGTTCCCGCACTACGCCGTGCTCGACCTTGCGTATCTCGCCGGCCTGCTGCTCGATGTCGCCGAACTCCCGAAGGACGCCTATTTCGAGGCGAATACGCGACTGCGCGAGCGCTGCGAGGGGCGCTTCGTCGATTGCCCGAGTCCGGCCGTGATGGATTCCTACCTCGCCCACGTGTTCGGCCAGCTGCACGCGTTCGCCGAATAGGCGAAGCCCGATCGCGCCCGCGCAGGCACGCCTGTCTTCGCGTGGTGCAGAACGCGCGCTTGTCAATCTTGCCGACACCGGGAGCAGCGACTACGCTGAACACCCAAGCGTCTGTTGCCGCCATGCCTTCCGGTTTCGTCCACCTCCACGTGCACAGCGAATATTCGCTGACCGACTCGACGATCCGCATCGCCGGTCTCGTCGCCGGGTGCGCGCGCGCAGACATGCCGGCGGTCGCGTTGACCGACCAGAGCAACCTGTTCGCGCTGGTCAAGTTCTACAAGGCTGCGGAAGCGGCCGGCGTCAAACCGATCGCCGGCAGCGATCTGTGGCTCGCCGACCCCGAGGATCGCGGCCAACCGCAGCGATTGACGGTGCTTTGCCAGAACCGCGAAGGCTATCTCAACCTTTCGCGGCTGCTCTCGCGTGCGTACGCCGAAAACCGGCATGGCGACCGCGTCTTGATCGACGCAGGCTGGCTGGATACGGCGAATACCGGATTGATCGCACTCGCCGGCCACGACAGCGATGTCGGTCGGCTGCTGCTGGCCGGACGCGACGACGCCGCGCGCACGCGCGCGGATTGGTGGCATACGCGTTTTCCCGACCGCCTGTATCTGGAAGTCGCACGCATCAAGCGTACGAACGAGGAAGTGTTTCTCGCCGGTGCGCTCGATCTGGCCTCAAAACTGGATCTTCCGATCGTCGCCAGCAACGACGTGCGCTTCCTCGCGCGCGAGGATTTCGAGGCGCACGAGGCGCGCGTGTGCATCCATGCCGGCCGCGTCCTCGCCGACCCGAAACGCCCGCGCGACTACTCGCCCGAGCAATACCTCAAATCGCCGCAGGAGATGGCGGCGCTGTTCGCCGACCTGCCGGAACTCGTCGAGAACACGGTCGAGCTGGCCAAACGCTGCAACCTCGAGCTCAGCTTCGGTACGTATTTCCTGCCCGCATTCCCGGTACCGGACGAACACACGCTGGACAGTTTCATCCGCGCGCAGTCGCGCGAAGGACTCGCCAAGCGTCTCGCCGCGCACGGTCCCGCAGCGGGGTTCAACCGCGACGACTACGCGCATCGTCTCGATACCGAACTCGGCGTCATCGTGCAGATGGGGTTCGAGGGCTACTTCCTGATCGTCGCCGACTTCATCAACTGGGCGAAGAAGAACGGCATCCCGGTCGGGCCGGGCCGCGGTTCTGGCGCGGGCTCGCTGGTCGCGTATGCCCTCGGCATCACCGACCTCGATCCGCTGCGTTATGGTCTGCTGTTCGAGCGATTCCTCAATCCCGAACGCGTGTCGATGCCCGACTTCGACGTCGACTTCTGCATGGACCGCCGCGACGAGGTAATCGATTACGTCTCGCGCAAATACGGTCGCGACCGCGTCAGCCAGATTATCACCTACGGCACGATGGCCGCGAAGGCGGTGCTACGCGACACCGGTCGCGTACTCGGCATGCCCTACGGCCAGGTCGACCGCATCGCGAAACTGATTCCGAAAGTGCCGCTCGATCTCGGACTGGAAGACGCGCTCGGCCGCTCGGAAAAATCGCGCAAGGAACCCGAACGGGTCGTTGCCGAATTCAAGGCGCTCTACGAATCGGATGACGAGGTCAGAGAGCTGGTCGATCTTGCGTTGAAGCTCGAAGACCTCACGCGCAACGCGGGCAAGCATGCCGGCGGCGTCGTCATCGCACCGGGGCCACTCAGCGACTACGCACCGCTATTCTCGGAAAACGGCGCCGAGGGCATGGTCACCCAGTTCGACAAGGACGACGTCGAAAAAGTGGGCCTGGTCAAGTTCGACTTCCTCGGGCTGCGCACGCTGACGATCATCGACTGGGCGGTCAAGGCGATCAACGCGCGCCGCTCGCGGAAAAATGAAACCGCGCTCGATCTCGCCCAGCTGCCGCTCGACGATCCAGCCGTGTTCGACCTGCTCAAGAAGGCGCGCACGGTTGCGGTGTTCCAGCTCGAATCGCGTGGCATGCAGGGCATGCTCAAGGATGCCAAGCCCGACTGTTTCGAGGACATCATCGCGCTGGTTTCGCTGTATCGCCCGGGTCCGATGGACCTGATCCCGAGTTTCTGCGCACGCAAGCAGGGCCGCGAGCCGATCGAGTATCCCGATCAGCGCGTCGAGCCCGTGCTGCGCGAGACGTACGGGATCATGGTCTACCAGGAACAGGTCATGCAGATGGCGCAGATCGTCGGCGGCTACTCGCTCGGCGGCGCCGACCTGCTGCGCCGCGCGATGGGCAAGAAGGTCCACGCCGAGATGGCCAAGCACCGCGCGATCTTCCGCGACGGCGCCGCAAAAAATGGTGCCGACGAACGCAAGGCCGACGCGATCTTCGACCTGATGGAGAAGTTCGCCGGCTACGGCTTCAACAAGTCACATGCGGCCGCGTACGCGCTGGTCTCGTACCAGACGGCCTGGCTGAAAACGCACTACCCGGCCGAGTTCATGGCCGCGGTGCTGTCCGCGGACATGGACAACACCGACAAGATCGTGAACTTCCTCGGCGAAGCGCGCGCGCTCGGCCTGAAGGTGCTGCCGCCGGATATCACGGTGTCGGGCTACCTGTTCGAGGCGACCGACGAGAAGACGATCTGCTACGGCCTCGGCGCGGTCAAGGGCGTCGGCCGCGGTGCGGTAGAGAGCATCGTGGAGGCACGCCAGCGGGGGCCGTTCACCGATCTGACCGATTTCTGCCAACGCATCGATTCGCAAAAACTCAACAAGCGCGTGTTCGAGGCGCTAATCTTGAGTGGCTCGATGGACGCGCTCGCGAAGAACCGCGCCAGCCTGATGACGCAATTGCCCGAAGCGATGCGCGCGGCGGAACAACAGGCACGCGACGCACTGGCCGGGCAGAACGACATGTTCGGCGCGGCGAGTCCGGCGGCGCCGAAACAGAGCCTTCCCGACGTCGAGGACTGGCCGATCGCGCAGCGCCTCGCCGGGGAGCGCGAAACGCTCGGCTACTATCTTTCCGGCCATCCGACCGACGCCTGGCGCGAGCTGATCGCCGAGGTCACGACCTGCCCGATCGGCGAGATCGAAAAGCACTACCGACCCCGCCAAAGCGAGCGGCGCAGTCGCTTCGCCGACCTGCAGCCAATGACGCTGGCAGGCTCCGTGAGCGCCATCCGCAAGCAGGGCGACTCGCGCGCGTTCGTGACCTTGGAGGATTTCTCTGGCAAATTCGAGGCCGTGCTCTATCGCGAAAGCTGGGTGGAATACGGGCCACTGCTGACGCGCGACGCGATCCTGGTCTTCGAGGGCGGAGTCAGCATCGACGATTTTTCCGGCGGGTATCAACTGCGTGTACAAGCGGTTTCGACGATCGAAGCGGCCTGCGAGTGCCGCGCGCGAGTGTTGCGCCTGCGCCTGAATGGCGTGCAAGCGGATTTCGTCGCGCGCCTCGAACACGCGCTCGCCGCCCACCGCGGCGGCAACACGCCGGTGCGCCTTGCGTTCCGCAACGCGACCGGTCACGCCGAAATCGAACTCGGTGCGCAGTGGCGCGTGCGCGCCAGCGCAGCGTTGCAACAGACGCTGCAGGAACTCGATGGCGTGCTCGCGGCCGAGCTGGTGTTCGGCGCCGGCACCGGCCCTGCCTGACCGGATACCCGCGAGCCGCTATACTTCGCGTCTTTGCGCTAGCGCACCGGCGCGAACTTCCGCGAATGAACCCGAACTTCCTCGATTTCGAACAACCGATTGCCGAACTGGATGCGAAGATCCAGGAGCTGCGCCATGCCAGCCACGGCCAGTCGTTCAATATCGAGGACGAGGTCGGCACGCTACATGGCAAGCTGAGGACCAAGACCGCGGAAATCTTCCGCAATCTGACCCCGTGGCAAGTCGCGCAGGTCGCGCGGCATCCGGCACGCCCGTATACGCTCGATTACGTCGGCGTGATCTGCGAGGAATTCCACGAGCTGGCCGGCGACCGCGCGTTCGCGGACGACCCGGCGATCGTTGGCGGTCTTGCCCGCGTCAACGGCCGCAGTCTCATGCTGATCGGTCATCAGAAAGGCCGCGACACGAAGTCGAAAGTCCGCCGCAATTTCGGCATGCCGCGCCCGGAAGGCTACCGCAAGGCACTGCGCCTGATGCAACTCGCCGAACGCTTCAAACTGCCGATTCTGACCTTCATCGATACGCCCGGCGCGTATCCCGGCGTCAACGCCGAGGAGCGCGGCCAGAGCGAGGCGATCGCGCGCAACCTGCTCGAAATGACGCGCCTGCGCGTACCGATCATCTGCACCGTGATCGGCGAAGGCGGCTCCGGCGGCGCGCTCGCAATCGGCGTCGGCGACCGCACCAACATGCTCGAATACAGCACGTATTCGGTGATCACGCCCGAAGGCTGCGCATCGATTCTCTGGAAAACCGCCGACAAGGCCCGCGACGCGGCCGACGCGCTCGGCCTCACCGCGCCACGCCTGCTTGAACAGGGACTCGTCGACAAGGTGGTCCGCGAGCCGCTGGGCGGCGCGCATCGCAACCCGCGTTCGATGGCGGTGCGTCTCAAGGCAGTCCTCCTGAACCAGCTCGACGAACTCGAAACGCTCGATGTGCCGACACTGCTCGATCAGCGCTATCAGCGCTATCGTCATTACGGCGCGTTCACCGGCGGTTGAGCGTCGCCACTCCACTGTTGCCCGCCGCGACCGCGGCGACCCTTCGCGATCTTCGATGGACGGCTGGCCACTCCGCTTTCTCCGACTGACCCTCGCCGCGACGCTTCTGCTGGTGCCGGCCGTCGCGTCGGTCAGCGCGGCGCGCGCGCTTGCACCGGTGGCTGATACTCGCGTCGAACCCGAAGACGAACCGGTCGTCGATGCGGCGACGCTGGTGCAACCGGCACTCCTGTCCGGTCCTGGCTTCAGCGTCGATCCACATGTCGAATTGCGCGGTTACATGGCGCATTTCACGCTCGACACGCCATTCGGGCCAGTCACGGCGGACAGCGTCGAAATCCTTGCCGAACGTGAAGCGGAACTGCCAGCGCTCGAGGCGCTGGACAAGGTCACGCGTTCCGAGGTGTTTCTGCGTGCCGCCGGCAACAAGCTCGCCGCGACCGGCAAGGCGCTCGGCCAGATCGTCATGCATCCGGTGGATACCGTCCTCGGTATTCCGACCGGCGTCGCGCGCTATTTCGGCGCGTACCTGCACAAGTACGGCACGCAGGCGCAGGCGCTGTCTGATCGAACAGCCCGCACGCTCGGCAACCGTGGCAATCCGTATCCGGCCGACAAGGGTCCGATGACGGATGCACGCGACGATGACCCAGGCCACGACGCGAAGCCGAAGAAACACTGGTACACGCGGATCGGCAGCGAAGCGGAGCGCGAGATCAAACGCCAACTCGCGTACAACACGGTAAAACGCGAACTGGCGCACCGCTTGGGCATCGATCCCTACACCACAAACCCGTACGTGCAGGAGCGGCTTTCGAGCCTCGCCTGGGTCGGCAGCGGCGGCAATTTCAGCGCTGGTGCGGCGCTCGGCACGATCGGCGGCGTCGGCGCGACAGCCCTCGCCAATGGCACGCTCATCAACGACGTTGTCTGGAAGCTTTCGACCGAGGACCTGCGTGCGCGCAATGACAAGCGCCTGCTCGCCTACTGCCGCAATCATTTGCTGATCCGCCAGTTCCTGCGTCGCGGCGCGTTCTCGCCGACCTTGCAGACCAGCCTCATCGATGTACTGGACCAGTTGCGACCCGCAGACGGCGGCGACGCGCTGCTCGCGCTGGGCATGACCGCGAATTCGGAACTCGAAGCGCGCTTCCTCGTCAACGCGTTGCACCTGATCGGCGCGCACCTCGGCGCGCGCGCGAAAGACGGAACCTTGCAACCGATCGGCGCGGGCCTGGCCTATGTGACGACGGATGGCGAACTGCTCCTGCCGCTGCCCGTCGACCGGCTCAGCTGGACCCATGAGGTGCGTGATTTCCTCGATCGCCCCGAATTCCGCCGCGCAAAAAAAACCGTGTTGATCGGCGGCAATGCAAGCTTCGGCGCGCGCCGCGCCCTCACCTTCCGCGGCTGGAACATCATTGTGCGCGCGCCATGGCCCGGCGCACCGCCTTATGCGAAAAGCGGCGAACCGGCGGCGATCGATCTGGGCGGCTGACGCGCGCGCGAAGATCGCGAGACAATATGCACTTCGCCCACCCGGATCATTCGCCATGGACTACAGCGCCCGCCCCCGCATCGAAGCCGAACTCGAATCGATCCGCGACCAGGGTCTGTACAAGACCGAGCGCGTGATCACCTCGCCGCAATCGGCAACGATCCGCACCGAGGGCAGCGGCGAGGTGCTGAACTTCTGCGCGAACAATTATCTCGGCCTCGCCGATCATCCCGACATCATCGCCGCCGCGAAACAGGCGCTCGACACGCGCGGTTTCGGGCTCGCCTCGGTGCGCTTCATCTGCGGCACCCAGGACCTGCACAAGGAACTCGAACGCGCGATCGCGAAATTCTTCGGTACGGACGACGCAATCCTCTACACGAGCTGCTTCGACGCGAACGGCGGCTTGTTCGAGACGATCCTCGGCGACGAGGACGTGGTGATCTCCGATGCGCTCAACCACGCGTCGATCATCGACGGCATCCGCCTATGCAAGGCCGAGCGCCGCCGCTACGCGAACGGCGACATGGCCGAACTCGAAAAACATCTGGCCGAAACGCAAGGCAAACGCACGCGCCTGATCGCGACCGACGGCGTGTTCTCAATGGACGGCTTCATCGCCAAGCTCGACGAAATCGTCGCGCTGAAGAAGAAATACAACGCGCTGCTGATGGTCGACGACTCGCACGCGACCGGCTTCGTCGGCCCGACCGGGCGCGGCGCGGCGGAACTACATGGCGTGATGGGCGACGTGGACATCTTCACGTCCACGCTCGGCAAGGCGCTCGGCGGCGGCTCCGGCGGCTTCACGACCGGTCGCCAGGCGATCATTGACCTGCTGCGCCAACGCTCGCGTCCGTACCTGTTCTCGAACACGCTGCCGCCGCCGCTGGTTGCGGCGTCGATCAAGGTGTTCGAGATATTGTCGTCGAGCAGCGAGCTGCGCAACCGCGTCAACGACAACGCGCTGTATTTTCGCAAGCGCATGGGCGAAGCGGGTTTCGACATCAAACCCGGCACGCATCCGATCGCGCCGGTCATGCTCTACGACGCCAAGCTCGCCCAGGCATTCGCGCAGGATCTCCTGGCCGAAGGCATCTACGTGATCGGGTTCTTCTACCCGGTCGTGGCCCAGGGCCAGGCGCGCATCCGCACGCAAATGAGCGCTGCGCATAGCCACGAGCAGATCGATCGCGCGGTCGCGGCGTTCGTGAAGGTGGGCAGGAAACTCGGCGTGGTCGGCTGAGCGGGCGGACTTTCCGCTTCGCTCCTGAGGCTTCCCCACGTTCTTGCTCCATGAGTCCTGCTCGAACAACACGTTGGAAGCAGAGGCTGTCTTGTGCTCCCTCTCCCCCAACAGTTTCACCGTCGGGGGAGAACTTTCAAGGCTCCGGCGACTTCGCCAAACATGGGAAACCTCAGGCTTCGCCCTACCCTCTGGCGAGAGAGCCGCCCTCCACCATCACCGGACCAGGCGCGCGACCTCGTCGTCGTCGAGCTTGCGCCATTCGCCCTTCGCAAGCGTGCCGAGCGTCAACTCGCCGAGCGCGACCCGCACGAGCCGGAGCACACCGACATCGAGCGCGGCGAGAAGTCGACGAATCTGGCGGTTGCGGCCTTCGTCGAGCACGATTTCGAGCCACGCATTCTTGTCGCCGCGGCGCAGTTCGCGGGCCGACTTCACCGCGAGCCGCTCGCCCTTATCATCAATGCCGTCGTGCAGTGCGGCGAGCAGCGCAGCATCCGGCGGGCGGTCGATCTGCACGTGATACGTCTTGTCGAGGTGCGATTCCGGCGCGGTGATGCGCGCGGCCCAGACACTGTCATTGGTAAGAAGCAGCAGGCCTTCGCTGGCCTTGTCGAGGCGGCCGACCGGCGCCAGCCAAGGCAACGCCGCGCCGGCCAGCAACGCATACACGGTATCGCGGCCACGCTCGTCGGCTGCGCTGGTGATATAACCGCGCGGCTTGTTGAGCATGAGGTAGAGGCGTTCGCGCGCGCCGATGTCGGCGCCATCGATCGCGATGCGATCACGCGAGGCGTCGATCGGCATTTCCGGGTCGCGTGCGATCGCACCGTTGACCGCGACGCGCCCTTCGCCAATCGACTTTGCCGCCTGCGAGCGCGAACAGATGCCGAGCTTGGAGATCGCACGCGCGAGACCGTGCCGCGGCGCGCGTGTTGGCTGGGGCACCGTATGGGGCGGGTAATTGCCAGGCGATAGTGACGGTCGCCGCTGGCGCGCCATGCGCTTTTCAGCGTCGCGCGAAATCGGTGTGCTCCTGCGGCGCCAGATCCTCGCGCTCGACCGCATCGACGTGCGCGGCCGGCGGCCCGGCGTGCAGCCAGGTTTCGAGTTCGGACAGCGCTTCAGACGTCCCGCTGGCGACGACTTCGACACCACCATCCGCGCGATTCTTCGCGAACCCGGTCAGCCCGAGTTCGCGCGCACGCGCTTGCGCCGAGGCGCGGAAGAACACCCCCTGGACGATGCCGGAAACGATGAATCTCACGCTGGCCATGCGGCGCTTCGCTACTTATTCGGCAGCCCGGCGGCGATCACTTTTTCGAGATCGGCTGCGATGATCGGCCCGGTGAATTTCTTCGCGACGCTGCCATCGGGAGCGATCAGATAGGTCGTCGGAAGACCGCGCGGCGTATCGAAATCAGCCGGTGGTTTGTATACATCCAATTGCGCCAATGGATACGCGACCGGGTGTGCCTTCACGAACGCCTCGACCTCGGCCTTGTCGGTGTCCTCGTAGGCGAGCCCAATTGCGGCGATATCCTTGTGGCTGGCGACGAACGCGGCAATGTCCGGCATTTCCTTGATGCATGGAGAACACCACGTCGCCCAGAAATTCACCACCACCCACTTGCCGTGCTCTGCGGCGAGATCGAAGGTCTTGCCATCGAGTGTCGTGACCGAGAGGGTCGGGTGCGCGGCGGTTTTCGCCAGCGCGTATCCGGCACTGGCGCAAACAGTGAGCACCGTGAGGACGAGGAATCGGATCGGTTTCATCTGCGCTCCGTCGGAGGTATCTGCGGCGCAGGTGTCGACGACGCGTGCGTGGGCGTCGATGGTACATCGGGCGGAAACAGCTCTGCCAACGGCACGGCGAGCGCGATACGCACCTGTTCGCCGAGATGGCCGAGCAAGGTCGCGGCCGTTTCGCTCACATGGCCGCCCGGGACGTTGGCATCGATCGCCAGCCGATAGCCGCCCACACGATAGATTTCGAGCAGATCGATGCTGGCCAGATCGCGCACGACCATCCATTCGCCGTGCTCGCCGCGCTGGATCAGGCCGACGCGGTGCAGGTCGCCGAGATAGCGTTGCAGCAGATCGTCAGTGAGGAACGGTTCGGCGGCGAGCAGGTCCGCGCTGCGCAATCCCCCACCGGCGCGTTGTGCGGCAGCAAAACTCGCCAGAACGCGGAGCAGGCCGGAAAACTCATTCCCGCGCGCCAGGCGCAGCGCCGCAGGACGATAGTCGAACGCGCTCAGCGATGCGGTGATCGATGCACCGAG
Source organism: Rhodanobacteraceae bacterium (assembly GCA_003142815.1). GTDB lineage: Bacteria > Pseudomonadota > Gammaproteobacteria > Xanthomonadales > Rhodanobacteraceae > Dokdonella_A. Next base: position 130,645 of record PLNP01000006.1, on the reverse strand, counting down.
CAGCACGATCGCCCAGGAAAGATAAATCCACAGGATGAAAATCGGCACCATCGCGAGCGCGCCATAGACCTGCTGGTAGCTCGCATATTGCGTCGCGTATAGCGCGAAGCCACGCTTGGCGGCCTCGAACAGCACGGCCGCGATCGACGCGCCGATGCACGCATGGCGAACCCGCACATTGCGGTTGGGAATGGCCACGAACGCCGCGTTCAGAGCGATCAGGACGATCACGAACGGCAACACCGAGAGCACGCGCGCCTTGAGGGAGAACTGCGTATCGGCGGCATCGATGAACGGCAACGCAAACGCATACGAGCTGATCACGAGCGCAGCGACCAGCAGCAGCGGACCCAGCGTCAACGCGGTCCAGTAGATCAAAAAACGTGCGCCGGCACTGCGCGCAACCTGCACCCGCCAGATGCGGTTGAACACATCCTCGATGCTCATCATCAGCGAAACCGCACTGAACAGCAGCACCAGCACGCCCACCGCGGTCGCCTTGCTCGCGTTGTCCGCGAACTGCGTAACATAGCCCTGCACCGCGCTGCCGGCGGTCGGCACGAAGTTGTCGAACACCCACTGGGTGAGCTGTTCGCGCCAATCGGCGAAGCCCGGAAACGCGGCGAGGATGCCGAGCACGGCAGCGGTCAGCGGCACCAGCGCGAACACCGAGGTGAACGCGAGCGCGCCCGCGGTCTGGAAACAGCGATCTTCGAGGAAGCGCGTCCAGGTGAAGTGCAGAAACGCACCGATGCGCTCGCGATCGAAGCGAGTTCTGGCAAACTTCGCGATATGCGAGAACATGACGCGAGCCTAACCCAGAGCGTGCACGCCGCCAAACCATTTAGCCCTCCCGTTCAAGGGGAGGGCTTCAAGGCAAACCTCGGCACATATCGCGAATGAACGAAATCCTGGTCCTGTACTACAGCCGCACGGGCAAGGTCGCACAGCTCGCGCGATTGGTCGCGCGCGGCATCGGCGAAGTGGCTGGCGCACGCGCGCGCCTGCGCAGCGTGCCGCCGGTTGCGCCCGTCACCGCTATCGCGCAGCCGCCGGAGCCCGATCAAGGCGCGCCGTACGCGACCCGCGAGGACCTGCGCGAGTGCGCGGGACTCGTACTTGGCAGCCCGACCCGTTTCGGCAACATGGCCGCGCCGCTGAAATACTTCATCGACTCGACCGCGGCGGAGTGGGCGTCCGGCAGCCTGGTCGGCAAGCCTGCCGGCGTGTTCACTTCGACCAGCACGATGCACGGCGGTCAGGAAACCACGCTCACCTCGATGATGTTGCCGCTGCTTCATCACGGCATGCTGATCGTCGGTGTTCCCTACACCGAAGTTGCGCTGAACCGCACACTCGGCGGTGGCTCACCGTATGGTGCGAGTCACGTCGGCAGTGTGTCCGGGGAAAACCAAATCAGCGACGATGAACGCATCATCGCGCGCGCGCTCGGGCGACGCGTCGCCGAAATCGCCGTGCGACTGGAGTTCCACCCATGAAACCGCTGCGCATCGGTTGTATCGCGTGGGCGGCGCTCGTCTTGCTGCAATTGGCGTGGTATCTCTGGCTCGCACCGCCGGCGGGCGGCAGCCCGGCGTTTGCGCTGCTGCTGACCTTGCCGCCGCTGCTGCTGCCGCTGCTCGCGCTGCGCACCGGCACGCGGCGCGCATTGCTCTGGGTCGGCATCGTCGCGCTGTTCTATTTCTGCCACGGCATCGTCGCGGCCTGGGTGATCCCCGCAGCGCGAGTGCCGGCGCTGCTGGAAGTGTTGCTGTGCGTCGTGTTGATCGGCGCGCTCGGCTGGGACGCGCGCGGCTACAAACGCAGGCGAGCCGCTGGTTCCTGAGGCAGGGACTCCTTCCATCAAGCCGGACGCTCATCCGGCTTGCGCTGCATGCATTGCTCGTGCTTCAGCTGTACCGCGCCGGGCAGGCGCTCGGCAAGGAATTCCACGAATGCGCGTACGCCCGGCAGCTGCCCGCGCCGGCTCGGGTAGACGAAGTGCATCGTGCCCTGCGGCATGCTCCATGCCGGCAGGACGACCTCGAGCTCGCCGCGCGTGATCGCCGGCGCGCAGACGAACTCTGGCAGCATCGCGATGCCCAAACCACGTTTGGCCGCCTCATGCAGCACCGCGAATTCGCCGCAAGCCACACGCGCCTGCATCTCGATGTTCGCCTTGTTGCCGTCCGCGTCGGACAGTTCGACGATCTGCGCGCCGTCATGTTCGAGCATCGACAACAACGGCAGGCGCTCCAGATCGACGGGTTGTTGCGGTCTGCCGTGCGCGTCGAGAAACGCGGGGCTCCCGACCAGCAAAACGCGCGATTGGCCGAAGCTGCGCAATACCATCGTCGCATCGGTATCGAGCTTGTCACGCACGCGGATCGCGAGGTCGAAGCCCTCGCCGATCACATCGACGCGTCGGTTGGTCGCGAGCAAGCGCACCTGCACCTTGGGGTACTGGATCAGGAAATCCGGCAGCACGTGCGCGACGATCGTCTGCGCGAGCGACACCGGGCAACTGACGCGCACGATGCCGCGCGGTTCGGCACGTAGCTCGTCGACGACGTCCTGCGCGGCCTGCGCCTCTTCCAGCGCGGCGCGGCAATGCGCGTAGAAACGCTCGCCGATGTCGGTGACCGCGAAGCGCCGCGTAGTCCGCTGCAGCAGGCGCACGCCGAGTCGTTCCTCGAGCTGCGCGACGCGCTTGCTGAGCCGCGATTTCGGCGTGCCGAGCGCGCGCCCAGCTGCCGAGAAACCGCGATGTTCGACCACGGCCGCGAAGAAGCGCAGGTCGTTCAGGTCGTGCAATGCTCCCTTGATCGCCGTCATCATCGTTCTCCCTGGTGAACGAACTATCGCATTCTTGCGGACTTATCGACTCATTGTCCACGATCTATTGTCTCCCTCGGTCAAAACGAATATCGGTATATGCCGAGGGAGATCCACCATGAACCTGCTGCATATCGATTCCAGCGCGCTCGGCGCACATTCCGTCTCGCGCGAACTGAGTGGGGCGATCGTCAAAGCGTGGAAGCGCGCGCATCCGGGCGCCAAGGTGACTTATCGCGATGTCGCTGCGCAGCCGCTGCCGCACTGGACGCCGGTCGCGGACGCCGACGATCCGGCGGCGCGCCTCGGCGGCGACGTGCTCGACGAATTCCTCGCCGCGGATGTCGTGGTGATCGGCGCACCGATGTACAACTTCGGGGTCCCGAGCGCGCTGAAGGCGTGGATCGACCGCATCGCGGTCGCCGGCAAGACGTTCCGCTACGGCACGAATGGACCCGAAGGACTGGCCAGCGGCAAGCGCGTGATCATCGCGTCCTCGCGCGGCGGTTTCTATGGCGTCGGCACGCCGGGCGCGGCCGCCGATTTCCAGGAAACGTATCTGCGCCAGTTGTTCGGCTTTCTCGGCGTGACCGATATCGAGATCATCCGCGCCGAGGGCGTGAACATCAACGCGGAGCAGAAGGCGCAAGCGATCGCGGCCGCGCAGGCGGCGATCGGCACGAACGAACGGATTGCGGCGTAGGTGTGACCGTTGTCCTGATCGCGTGGGTTGCGAGCGCCCGATAGAAAGACCCGTGCGCCGTCGGTGCGCTTGGCGACTTGCGGCGCTATCGACGCCACGCGTATCGTGACGAGACATCCCACACATTCCGCATTGTCATGGATTTCGTCCAGACCGCGCCGGTTCTCGGCAATCAATATCGCGACGATCGCGTGCTGCACGCATACCTCGAACGCGCGCTGCCGCGCGAGGTGCATGCGGCGATCGCAAAAGATCTCGACGAACTCGGCGCGCATGCGGCGACCGCGTGGGCCGCGGCCCGCGCGCGAACACCGAGCGAACCCGTACTGACGCAATGGGATGCATGGGGCAACCGCGTCGACCAGATTGAAACGACACCGGTCTGGCGGCACGGCGCGGAGCTGGCCACGCGCTACGGCCTCGTCGCGGCCGGACACGAAACCACGCACGGTGCGCATGCGCGCACCGACCAGTTCGCACGCGTCTATCTGCACCACATCGCGAGCGAGTTTTACACCTGCCCGCTCGCGATGAGCGATGGTGCGGCGACCGCATTGAAGGCGTCGGGGAATCGCACACTGATCGAGCGCGCACTGCCGCACCTGCTGTCGCGCGATTCGGCGACGCTGTGGCTGTCCGGCCAATGGATGACCGAGACCATCGGCGGTTCCGATGTCGGCAACACCGAGACGACTGCGTGCCGCGACGCGGATGGACGCTGGTGCCTGCATGGCCGCAAATGGTTCACCTCGGCGGTGACCGGCGAGATGGCGCTAACCCTGGCGCGCCCCGAGGGCACCGACGCACTCGCGCTGTTCTACCTGGAAACTCGCGACAGTGGCGGACGCTGGAACGGCATTTGCGTCGATCGGCTCAAGGACAAGCTCGGTACGCGCGAACTGCCGAGCGCGGAGATCCGCCTTGACGGCGCGCTTGCCGAACCGGTCGGCGAACTCGCGCACGGCGTGCGCCTGATCGCACCGATGCTGAATATGACGCGCACCTGGAATGCGGTCTGCGCGCTGGCAACGATGCGGCGCTGTCTGGCGCTCGCGTTCGAGTATGCGCGACGCCGCCACGCATTCGGCCGCGCGCTGATCGAGCAGCCGCTGCATCGCGCGACCTTGGCCTCGCTGCAGGCCGAGTTCGAGGCCGCGTTCCAGCTGGTGTTCTTCGTGACGGAACTGCTCGGCCGTGTCGAAACCGGCACGGCCTCGCCTGAGGAAAGGGCGCTGCTGCGCGTGCTGACGCCGCTCGCGAAACTCTGGACCGGCAAGCTCGCGGTGCGCATCGCCTCGGAAGCTTGCGAGGCGTTCGGCGGCGCCGGCTACATCGAGAACACCGGCATTCCACAATTGCTGCGCGATGCGCAGGTCTATCCGATCTGGGAAGGCACCACCAACGTACTGGCGCTCGACGTGCTGCGCGCGCTCGGCGCGAACGGAGTCGACAGCGTAATCACCGCGGCCGACGCGCTTCTCGGCGAAGCGGGCAACGACCGCCACGGAGTGCGCGCTTCGCTGAGCGCGGCGTGCGACTGGCTCGCTACGCATTCGGCGCATCGCGACGCACTCGAGGCCGGCGCGCGCGGGCTTGCGCTGACGCTTGCGCGCTGTTTCGCCGCCGCGCTGCTTGCGCGCCACGCGGCTTGGGCAGAACGCGAACGCGGCGACGCGCGTGCGCGCGCCGCACTCGCGATCTTTGCAGGCCATGGCCTGACGCGGCTGAGCTCGTCCGCAATGGACGCTGTGGCGACGCTCGCCGACAATGACGATCCCTGACGCAGTCGCGCGTCGCAGTCACTTCGGAATACCGACCCATGCAGCACCTGACCATCGTCACCACCGGCGGCACGATCGACAAGATCTACTTCGACGACAAGTCCACATTCCAGATCGGCGCTCCGCAGATCGGCGACATTCTGCAAGCGCTCGGTGTCGCGTTCACGTTCGATGTGCTGCCCGTGCTGCGCAAGGACAGCCTGCACATGGACGAACACGATCGCGCGGCGATCCGGACCGCGATCGAGCAGCAATCGCACCGCCACGTGCTGGTCACGCACGGCACCGATACGATGGTCGAGACCGCACAGGCGTTGGTCGACCTCACCGGCAAGGTCATCGTGTTGACCGGTGCGCTGAATCCGGCGCTGTTCCAGGGTTCCGACGCGGTGTTCAACATCGGCTGCGCGGTCGGCGCAGTGCAGACCCTGCCCGACGGCATCTACATCGCGATGAACGGGCGCATCTGGGATCCGGCGCGCGTGCGCAAGAATCGCGACGCCAATCGCTTCGAGCAGGCCGCCGGCTGATCCGGCCACAAGGTGGCTTGCGACGCCGTCATCTCGGCCGCATCGATCCAACAGAAGCAACGAGCCGACACTGCACACGCGGCCAATCGTTGCCCAAAAAAAACCGGACGGGGCATTCGCCGCCGTCCGGGGATATTTCTGGGAGTGCGGCGAACGAGTCCGTTCGCCGCACTCCGCGCCATCCATGGCGCAGTTCGTCCCGATTGCGTTTTACGGTTACGGCGTGTAGCTGCCGGTCAGGGTTCCCTGTCATGGCCCCAACGTGTGAATTTTGTTGCGAAAGATTTCCGGGCCTTCTCATGCACCGGAAACAGCGGGTACCGTTTCCTCAAGGTTCGCCCCCGAGGAACCTGGCGACGCTAGCAGCAATTTGGGCCACCAACATCTCACAAATATTTGATACGCTGGCCGTTTTCTTGAGCAGCAATGCCGCGATGCCGCATAGCCGATCATGCTGCGGAACGACGCTCCCACACTGACGGATTACGGCAACGGATTCTTGCGGCGCTGCGGGAACTTTTGGCATGCCGCGCCGTCAGCGCCTGGGCCCGAGCGTGCGCACCTGGCGTGGGCGCAGCACCCACAGAACAATCGTCAGCAGCAGGAAGAAAGGCGCGGCCCAATACGTGGTCTTGAGCCAACGATGCGCGCTGTTCCACGTCGTGTTGAAGATCAGGTCCATCGCAACGCTGGGATCCTCGTGAATCCGCGCGAACCCTTCACCGAGCGCGTCGGTCAGGCGCTGCGCTCCGAACGACTGCGCCGAGGAAAGCGCGCTGTCGAGCGGACCGCCAATGGCGATATAGGTCGTTGCGAGCGGCGCTTCGCGACGCGCGGAATCGACGATCGAAGCACCGACCTCGGGCAAGCGCGGCATCGCGCCCCAGACCACAAGGTTGTACAGCAGGCTGACGAGGAACAGGGCCAACGCGATCAGATACAGACGATATTTCATGGCTGCTGCCCCGGAAGCGCGCATCCTAAAACGAAACGACGGCGTTGTTGTGAACGCGGATCAGCGGACGCCTCGCCTACATCGAGTAGTGCGCCAGTTTGAATCTAGTACTGCAACCCGGAAATGGCGGAACACGATGAAAGCGATGGATTCGCCCTCTGGGCGAGGCGCGAACCGCCGCCAAGACTGGCCCTTGGCAAGGTTTGCAACGACGCCATGAGGGCGAAGACGCGCTTTCATGTTTCGGTACTTCCGGGTTGCAGTACTAACTACCGTTCGCCCCTCGTCCCTAAACCCTCGTCCCTCAATTACAACATGCCGGTTTCAAGCCGCGCCGCGTCGGACATCATCGTCTGGTTCCACGGCGGATCGAAGACCAGGTTGACGTCGGCCTCGGCGACGGTCGGGATCATCTCGAGCTTGGTACGCACATCGTCGACGAGGATCTCGCCCATGCCGCAACCGGGCGCGGTCAGGGTCATGCGCACATTGACCCTGCGGCGGCCGCCATCGAGGTGTTCGAGGTCGCAGTCGTAGACCAGGCCGAGTTCGACGATGTTGATCGGAATCTCCGGATCGAAACACGTGCGCAGCTGGGCCCAGACCAGCTTCTCGACATCCTCGTCGCCAGCGTTATCGGCAAGTGTCAGCGCAATCGGCGCGTCCTTGCCGAGCGCGTCGGCGTCGCCGCCGGCGATGCGGAACAGGTTGCCGTCGACATAGACCGTGAAGCTGCCGCCGAGCGCCTGCGTGATATAGCCGACCTGGCCTGCCGGCAGGGTCACGTTGTCGCCCTGCGGCACCATCACGGCGGCGCAGTCGCGCTCGAAACAGATCGGTTCAGAGGTTTGGCTGTAGGCGCCCATTACGTTTCTGCATAGGTGTTGGCTGTGCGGTAGCGGTATCCCGAGCATCCATTATGCCGTCTGTGGCAATGCACCGGTCTGATCCACGTCATATCGGGACAAACCCATGCTATTCAACACCTCTGTCAGGCGACGAGCCCCACCTCGCGCAGACATTTCCCGAACAGCCGCATCGCCGCCTCGATGTCGGCCGGCGGCAGGCCCGCGTAGCCGAGTACGAGGCCGGGACGCGGCGGCGGTTTCAGGCAATACGGCGCGACCGTGTACAGGCCGAGTCCGCGCCCACGCGCGCAGGCGACGAGGCGCTCGCAATCACCGTGGTTTGCGCAGGTCAGCCACGCGGTCAGATGCATGCCGGCATTCGAATCGACAACCTCGACAATGCCGGCGGCATGTTTGGTGAGACCGTTCAGCATCGCGGCACGGCGCGCACGCAACGCGACCGCGGCACGACGCAGGTGGCGCTCGAACCCACCATCGGCCATGAAATGCGCGAGCGCCGCTTGAACGAGCGTGTTGCAACCGCGATCCTCCAGCCACTTCGCGGCCACGAACACATCGCGTAACGCAGCCGGCAACACCATGTAACCGAGCCGCAACGCGGGAAACAGCGCTTTCGAGAAACTTCCGATATAAATCACGCGACCATCGCGATCGAGCGATTTCAACGCCGCCAGCGGGCGACCTCCGTAACGGAACTCACCATCGTAGTCGTCCTCGATGAGCCACGCGCGATGCTGCGCGGCCCAGTCGAGCAACTCCACGCGGCGCGCCAACGGCAGCAGCGCGCCGGTCGGGAACTGATGCGACGGCGTGACCACGGCGAGTCGTGCGCTCGTCGGCAATGCAGCCGGCACCAGGCCATCGCCATCGACACGACAACCGCGCGCGCGCGCGCCGTGTGCGGCGAACGCCTGGCGCGCACCGCGATAGTGCGGATCTTCCAGCACCACGGTGTCACCTGGCGCGAGCAGTACGCGCGCGGCCAGCGCAAATGCCTGCTGCGTGCCGGAGACGATCAATACATCTTCAGGCGCAGCCGGCACGCCGCGGCGCCGCCCAAGGTAGTCGCAGACCTGCTCGCGCAATGCGAGCAAGCCCTGCGCGTCCGGATAATCGAATTGGACATGCTCGGCTGCGCTGCTCACCTCGCGCCGCCACCTGCTCGCCAGCAGCGGATTGGCCAGCGGCAGGCCGTATTGCAGGTTGTAGCGCAGATCGGCGTGTTGATGGCCGGGAATGCCACGTCCGTCGGTGTTGGCAAGCGCGCGTCGCGCGAAGGCTGAAAGCGGCGCGATCAGCGCGCTCGAAGTGCGCCGCAACGGCGCCGCGTTGCCGACATTGGCGACGAAACTGCCGGAGCCGACCCGCCCCAGCAGGAAACCTTCGGCCTGCAACTGTTCGTAGGCGGCGAGTACGGTGTTGCGCGATAGGTCGAGTTCGCGCGCGAGCGAGCGACTCGCCGGCAAGCGCGCACCAGCGGCGACGCGGCCATCGAAGATCGCGCCCTTCAACGCGCGGATCAATTGCGCGTAGCGCGCGCCCTGCCCATCAAGGTCGAGATACACGATTGGCTCCATCAGTGCCCATGAACATGGAACTGGATGGTACCAATGATCGCGCGCAAATTGCGTCTTCCGACCTTGACTGCAGCCTCCATGACCGACCTACCTGGCAGCTACGCCGTGACATCCGGATCGACTGCGGGAACGACCGCGGCAAACCCGCAGGCGCGCCATCGCGTGCAGCGCACGAAGGCGCGTGCGCACTACGACCATGCAACCGTCCACGCGATTCTGGACGCCGGCATGATCGCGCATGTCGGCTTCTGCGTGGACGGCCAGCCATTCGTGATCCCGATGTTGTATGCGCGCGACGGCGATGCGCTCATTCTGCACGGCTCCATCGCGAGCCGGCTGGTCAACCAGCTCGGCGCTGGGATTGCCGCCTGCATCAGCGTCACCCATGTCGACGGGCTGGTGCTCGCGCGTTCGCATTTCAATCATTCGGCGAATTACCGCTCGGTCGTCGCGTTCGGCCGCGCCACGCTGGTGACCGATCCCGCCGCGAAAGCCGACGCGCTCGCGCGGTTCGTCGACGCGCTGATTCCCGGCCGCGCCGCCGAATCGCGCCCGGCCGACCGCAACGAGCTCGCGGCGACGCACGTGCTGCGTTTCGCGATCGAGGACGCGAGCGCGAAGATCCGCAACGGCGGCGTCAAGGATGATGCAGCCGATCTCGCGCTGCCGCACTGGGCCGGCGTCGTGCCGCAGCGATCGACCTATGGCGTGCCTGAACCCGCCGGCGATCTCGACACGGAGATGGCGTTGCCCGCGTCGGTACGCGCGCTGCTCGAAACGAACGGGATTTCGCCATGATCCTCTACCGCGACGACTACCGACCCGCTGTCGACGAAGCGATCGATCTGTATCGAACTTCGACACTCGGCGAACGCCGGCCGATCGATGACGAGGCGCGATTCAAGCAGATGCTCGCGCATGCAAACCTGACAGTCACGGCCTGGGATGGTGGCTTGCTGGTTGGCATCTCGCGTTGTGTCACCGACTTCGTCTGGACCACCTACCTCGCCGATCTCGCCGTGCGCCTTTCACATCAATGCCAGGGAATCGGCAAGGAATTGATCCGCCGCACACAGGCCGCCGCGCCGCAAGCAAAACTGCTGCTGCTGGCCGCGCCCGCTGCGGAAAACTACTACCCGCACATCGGTTTTGCGCATTTCCCGCAAGCATGGATGCTGCGTGCGGGTGACGAGATCGTTCGTTGAAGCGATGCTGCGCGACACCTGACTGTCGTGCTTTCCCGCGCGATCGCTTGAACGCATTGCGCTTTTTCCGAGCACCACTATTGATTCGAAACGATGCCGTTTTTACCGTTCACCCTGAGCCCTTCGACTGCACTCAGGACAGGCTGCGCCGCGCAGCGGCGAAGTCGAAGGGCATGGTGTGAGGCTGCGACTTCGCACCTTCGGCGCGCAGCCTGCCCTGAGCACAGTCGAAGGGCTCAGCCGGAACGGAATCAAGACATACTCGTGCCGCATCCATTGTGGGACATCCGGGCAGACGTCTTCGCGGTTCTCCTTGCTTCAGGCGATCGATTCCACAGCGTGGCGTTCGCCGCTATGATTGGTTTTCTCGCGCCGTCGATTGGTCGCCCTGGCGCGACGATAGCGGCCGCACGATGCAGCGCGAGACATCCTCCAACAACAAGCGCGCGCACGCGCTCGGCATTGCGACCGCGCTGATGTGCGCGCTCGCCGGCGGCGCGGTGTGGTGCCTGCTCTCGCTCTACAGCCGCAGCGATCTTGCCGCGTTTGCGTTCGTGGTCGCGTTGCTGATCGCGTGGGCGCTGCGCGCACACGGTTTCGGCGGACGCTGGTTCGGCGCGCTGCTGGCGGCCGGCTGCGTCGTGCTTGGGTCCATGTATGCGTTCTGCCTGCAGGCAGTCGCGCAGGTCGCCTCATTGCTTGGCTTGTCGATGCGCGCGACGCTGCAGCAAATGGAACCGGCGATGGCGTTCGACATCGCACGCGCCAATCTCAGCGGATCGAACGCGCTCATCGTCGCGTGCGCGGTCGCACTGTCGATCGTGCTGATGTTGCGCGGCGGTCCCGCGAAACCGAATTGAACCCTTGATCGATCACCAATCGCGCGCGGACGATGCGAACCGCAGCGCCAACCTCATCGCTTCGGGGCCAATACTCCACATTAATATAGAGGCCTCGCGCTGGGGAAGCCCGCAAAGTCGATCGGACAACGATCTGTCAGCCGCTTGCTCATGCCGCGCTGAACATGGCCCCCTGCGCGACAGCGTTGCGGTCGCGCGACCGATGCCCAGGCGGCGACGAGCGCGAAGTGCGCTGGAATGCGCTAGCCTTTCCCTTTGCGTCCGCGAAAACCGACAACGCGGCTTGCACAATGAGCCGCGCGCGGAAGTTGCAGATCCTTCCACGTCGCAACGGCCGCCATGCGCTCACATTCTTCCGATGAGATTCACCAGCTCCGGCATCTGCAGGAGCGCGCATTCGCTTATTTCAAGCACGAAACCAATCCCGCGAACGGCCTGGTGATCGACAAGACCGCGCCCGACTGGCCGGCGAGCATTGCGGCGACGGGTTTTGCGCTGACCTCGTATCCGGTCGCGGTCCAAAACGGCTGGATGACCGCGCCCGAAGCGATCGAACGGACCCTGGCCACGCTGCGTTTCTTCTGGAACAGCGAACAAAGCGCCGCGCCCGACGCGATCGACTATCACGGCTTCTACTACCCCTTCCTCGACATGCAGACAGGCCGTCGTGCGTGGCAGTGCGAAGTCCACCGTCGACAGCGGGTTCCTGTTCGCCGGCATGCTGGCGGCCGCCGCGTATTTCAGTGCAGACACGCCCGATCAACGCGAAATCCGCGAGCTCGCCGATGCATTGTATCGGCGCGCGGACTGGCCGTGGCTGCAAACCGATACCGGAACGATTGGCCACGGCTGGAAGCCGGAAAGCGGCTTCATTCACTATCGCTGGGAAGGATTCGACGAAGCGCTGCTGCTTTACATGCTCGCGCTCGGATCGCCGACCCATCCATTGCCGCCAGACAGCTACACAGCTTGGGTATCCACATACGAATGGAAGCACTGCTATGGCGTCGACTTTATTGTGGGCCGCTGTCCACCCACCAACTCTCGCATGCCTGGATCGATTTTCGTGGCATCCAGGATGAATTCGTGCGCCGCAAGGGCATCGATTATTTTGAGAACACCAGCAACGCTATGCGATCCACAATCCGCTCGGTTTCAACGGCTATGGCCAGCACTCGTGGGGCATCACCGCGAGCGACGGCCTCGGTCCCGATGTGCGTTGCATCGACGGCATCGAGCGCCATTTCTTCGACTACGAGGGCTGCGGCGCCCCGTTCGGTATCGACGACGGCACGCTCGCACCGTGGGCGGTTGTCGCCTCGTTGCCGTTCGCGCCGGACATCGTGTTGCCGACGATTCATCATTTCGTGCTTACCCTGCAGCTTCATGACCAGCATCGCTACGGCTTCAAGGCGACGTTCAATCAAACCTTCGACGGTAATCCACAGTCGCCAGCCGGCTGGGTATCTCCCTGGCATTACGGGCTGAATCTTGGCCCGATCGTGCTGATGATCGAGAACCATCTCGGCGGCATGATCTGGAATCTGATGCGCGGCAGCCCATACGTCGTCGATGGCTTGCGCCGCGCGGGTTTCGCGGGCGGCTGGCTTTGAGCCCGGGCTGCGCGCGGCGGTCGTAGTCTTTGGTCGCAGTCCGCTTGCGGGAAAAATCCGTCGCAGTCGATTCATCCAACCGGAGCAAACACAATGGACATGGGCATGATCGGTCTCGGGCGCATGGGCGCCAATATGGCGCAGCGTCTGGTACGCGGCGGCCACCGCATCGTCGGCTTCGACCCGAAGCCCGAGGCGCGCGCGGCGATCGAAACCAAGGGTTGCGAATCGGTGCCCACACTGGATGCACTGGTCGCCAAGCTCAAGGCCCCGCGCACGGTCTGGATGATGGTGCCGGCCGGCGCGATCACCGACAGCACGGTCACCGCGCTGCTTGGCTTGCTCGAGTCCGGCGATACCCTGATCGACGGCGGCAACTCCAATTACAAGGACACCCTGCGTCGCGCCAAGGCGTGCACGGACAAGACCATCCAGTACGTCGATTGCGGCACCAGCGGCGGCGTCTGGGGCCTCGACGAGGGCTACAGCATGATGGTCGGCGGCGACGAAGCGACCGTCACGCGCCTCGGCCCCATCTTCCAGACGCTCGCACCGACCAAGGACACCGGTTGGGGTCGGGTCGGCCCGGTCGGCTCGGGGCATTTCACGAAGATGGTCCACAACGGCATCGAATACGGAATGATGCAGGCCTATGCCGAGGGATTCTCGATCATCGAGCACAAGAAGGATTTCGCAGTCGACCTGCACCAGGTCGCCGAGATCTGGCGCTACGGAAGTGTGGTGCGCTCGTGGCTGCTCGATCTCACAAGCGACGCGCTCGCCAAGAACCCAACCATGCAGGGCATTGCGCCGTACGTCGACGATTCCGGCGAAGGCCGCTGGACCGTCGCCGAAGCGATCGACCTCGATGTGCCGGCGCCGGTGATCACGCTGTCGCTGCTCGAACGCCTGCGTTCGCGCGAAGCGGAATCGTTCTCCGACAAACTGCTCGCGGCGATGCGCAACGAGTTCGGTGGGCATGCGATCAAGAAGGAGTGAGGAGGCCGGTCGCCCGTGATTTCCCGTCTCCGACGTGTCATGTGCGCCGGCAATACTCCTACGCTGCGCCCTCCTCCGCGATCCGCCGCAACGCGCTCTCGAATACCTCGACCGGCTGTCCGCCCGAGATCAGGTGGCGCTCGTTGACGATCACTGCCGGCACGGAATGGATGCCGCGCTCGGTGTAGAAGCGTTCCTGCGCCCGGACCTCGTCGGCGTACTCGCCCGATGGCAGGATCTGCCGTGCGCGGGCTGCGGCCAGGCCGGCTTCCCCGGCGAGGCGCGCGAGGACATCGTGTGCGGAGACGTCTTCGCCGTCGGTGAAATACGCGCGCAGCAATGCATGCTTGAGTGCGCGCTCCTTGTCCGCGCCTTCGAGCGCGGCCCAATGCAGCAGGCGGTGTGCGTCGAAGGTGTTGTAGACACGGTCGCGCCGGTTGAACACGAAGCCGAGTTCCGCGCCGCGAGCGCGGATCGTCTCGCGGTTGCGCGCGAACTGTTCCGGCGTCGAGCCGTATTTCTGCACCAGATGCTCGGTCGCGTCCTGTCCCTCCGGCGGCATCTGCGGATTCAGCTCGAACGGCTGGAAATGGAGGTCGACCGCGACGCGCTCGCCGACTCTTTCGATGGCTTGCTCCAGTGACTTCAGGCCGACTGCGCACCACGGGCAGGACACATCGGAAACGAAATCGATGCGGACCGGAACGGGTTGTTTCACGGCGGACATCGGAACACCTCGTACTTGCATGCGCTCGCGCGATGCGATCGCCTCGTCCTTCGCGACATGGAGTCGCGAACGATGCGATCAAGGCCGTTTGGCGGATTCCGCCGGCTCCCCGTCGGCCGCATACGTCAGCCGTCCGCGCACGATGCGCGCTGGCGATGTCATCGGATGCACGACGCTGTGTTTGGCATCGAGGATATGCATGACCTCGATGCCGCGCACGCACAGCGCGTCGGCAATCATCGAGCGATGGCAGCGCCACCAGACCGCTTCTGCGCACATCAGCGCGGTGCGCGCTTTGCTCGCCAGCTCCAGCAGCTGGACCAGACCCTGTGCGAATTCGGCGCTGGCCATGTAGTCGGCGTAGCCGCGAAACGATGCGTTGCGCCAGGCTGTGTTCGGCGAATCGGGCAAGACACGCCGACGACCGCCGAGCGTGGCCAACCAGTGATAGCCGATCGCGTGTTCGGCGAGCGTCACCGCGAGCATTTCCTTGCCGTACTGCGGATATTTACGCGAGCCGGGAAAGCTGCGCACGTCGGCGATCGCCTCGATGCGGTATTCAGCGAGCAGGCCGAGGAATTGATCGATCGGACGCGTCGAATGGCCGATCGTCCAGATCGTCGCGGGGACTGCTGGATGCGTCGGCGTCGACATCGCTCAATCGATCTTGTGCAGCGCCGTGCCCTTGTGCATCGCGACGTGATCGGTCTTGTCGCTCTTGATCTCGTACTGCGGATCGTCCGCGCTGGCGTGATGCGTGTAACCCTTGTAGTCGGTGTCTTTCTTGTGCACCTTGATGATCTTGCCACTCACGTGGCCCGCTTCCGAATTCCAGCGCACGTGATCGCCGACTTTGAATTTTGT
This sequence comes from Rhodanobacteraceae bacterium, assembly GCA_003142815.1. Classification (GTDB taxonomy): domain Bacteria; phylum Pseudomonadota; class Gammaproteobacteria; order Xanthomonadales; family Rhodanobacteraceae; genus Dokdonella_A. Next base: position 115,127 of record PLNP01000006.1, on the reverse strand, counting down.
GGCCATGTGCATGGCTCCTTCTGGATGTCCGTGACGGATAAAACCTCTATGCCAGCAGCGCCTTCGCGCGCGCATAGACGTTGTCGACGCTGAACCCGTATTCGCGCAACACGGTATCGCCCGGCGCCGATGCGCCGAAACGATCGACGCCGATCACGTCGCCCGCATCGCCGACATAGCGGTGCCAGCCTTGCGTTGAGCCCGCCTCGACCGCGAGCCGCGCGCGCACCGACGGCGGCAGCACCGCGTCGCGGTCGGCCTGCGGCATCGCATCGAACAAGTCCCAGCTCGGCATCGAGACGCAGCGCACCGCAATCCCTTCTGTTTGCAGGCGCTCCGCGGCCGCGACAATCAGTCCGACCTCGGAGCCGCTCGCGATAAGGATCAGTTGCGCCGGGCCGTATGCTGGCTCACTGAGCACGTACGCACCGCGACGCAGACCCTGCGCCGACGCATAGCGGTTGCGATCCAACGTCGGAACCGCCTGACGCGTCAACGCCAGCAGCACCGGGCGGCCCTTCGTTTCCAGCGCGACCTGCCACGCGACTGCGGTTTCGTTGGCGTCGCAGGGGCGGATCAGGGTCAGGTTCGGGATCGCGCGCAGGTTCGCCAGTTGCTCGACGGGTTGATGGGTCGGGCCGTCCTCACCGAGCGCGATGCTGTCGTGGGTGAACACATGGATTACATGCAGGCGTGACAACGCGGCAAGCCGGATCGGCGGGCGCATGTAGTCGGAAAAGATCAGGAACGTCGCGCCGTACGGAATCATGCCGCCATGCGCGGCGAGACCGTTCACGATCGCGCCCATCGCATGTTCGCGCACGCCGAAATGCAGGTTGCGTCCGGCGTAGCTCCAACCGCCGCCCTCGGAGCCCTGCGTGTCCTCACCGGTCTTCACGGGTGGACTGAAATCGCCGCAGCCTTTCAGCGCGGTCTTCGTCGACGGATCGAGATCAGCCGAGCCGCCGGTCAGCGCCGGCAATTTCGGCGCGATCGCGTTCATGATCTTGCCGGATGCCTCGCGCGTGGCGAGACCCTTCGGTTCGGCCGGAAACACCGGAATATCGGCATCCCACCCAGAGGGCAATTCGCCGTGCAGGCTGCCCCGCAAGGTCGCGGCGAGTTCCGGAAACGCTTTCGTATAGGCATCTAAGCGCCCGTTCCAAGCGGCCTCGCTGTGCGCGCCGCGTTCGACCGCCTTGCGAAAATGCGCGAGCGCCTCGTCCGGAACCAGGAATGCCGGTTCGGTTGGCCAGCCGAGGTTCTGCTTGGTCTTGCGCACGTCTTCGACACCGAGTGGCGAGCCGTGCGCCTTGTAACTGTCCTGCTCGGGCGAGCCATAGCCGAGATGCGTGCGCACGAGGATCAAGGTCGGGCGCCGCATTTCGGCCTGCGCCTGAGTCAGTGCGGTTTCGATCGCGGCAAGGTCATTGCCGTCGGGCACCGCGATGGTCTGCCAGCCGTAGGCGCGAAAACGCGCAGCACGATCTTCCGAGAACGTGATATCGGTACCGGCAGACAGCGTCACGTAATTGTCGTCGTACAGGCAGATCAGTTTGCCGAGCTGCAAATGGCCGGCGAGCGACGCCGCTTCGGCAGCGACGCCCTCCATCAAGTCGCCATCGCTCACCAGCGCATATGTACGGTGATCGATCGGCGCATGGCCGGGGCGGTTGTAACGCGCGGCGAGCTGCGCCTCGGCGATCGCCATGCCGACCGCATTGGCCATGCCCTGTCCCAGCGGCCCGGTGGTGACCTCGACACCCGGCGTATCCGCGCGCTCCGGATGCCCTGGCGTCTTGCTGCCCCACTGACGGAACTGCTTGATATCGTCCAGCGAAACGTCGTAGCCGGTAGCGTACAGCAGGCTGTAGAGCAGCGCCGAGCCGTGCCCCGCCGATAGCACGAAGCGGTCGCGATCGGCCCAAACGGGATTCTTCGGATTGAACTTCAGGAACCGCGTCCACAACACGTACGCCATCGGTGCGGCGCCGAGCGGCAGCCCTGGATGGCCGCTGTCGGCTTTCTGCACCATGTCCACCGAAAGGAAACGGAGCGTGTTGACGCATTGCTGATCGAGCTGTTCTGACATGGTCGTTTCCTGGTGGGTGCGGCTTGTCGCTGACCGCCGTGAATGCGTTGGCGTCAATTTCCCGCGAGTGCGGTATCGACGATCTTCTGCGCCTGCTGCAGGATCGCGCCGAGATGTTGCTTGTCCCTGAAGCTTTCCGCGTAGATCTTGTAGATGTCCTCGGTGCCCGAGGGGCGTGCGGCGAACCAGCCGCTGGCGGCGGTTACCTTGACGCCGCCGATCGGCGCGTTGTTGCCGGGCGCGTGGTCAAGTGTCTGGTCGATTCTTTCGCCGGCAAGGTCGCTGATCTTGAGATCCCTCGCGGAAAGCTTCCCCAGCTTCGCGCGCTGCGCCGCATTCGCCGGTGCCTCGACGCGATCGGCGAACGGTTCACCTAACTCGCGGACGAGATCGCGATACAGGTCACCCGGGTCGCGTCCGCGACGCGCGGTGATTTCCGCCGCCAACAACGCCGGCACGAGACCATCCTTGTCCGTGGTCCATACCGAACCGTCGCGACGCAGGAATGACGCCCCTGCGCTTTCCTCGCCGCCGAAACCGAGCGAGCCATCGAACAGACCATCGACGAACCATTTGAATCCGACGGGCACTTCGTAGAGCCTGCGACCCAGCCGTTTCGTCACGCGGTCGATCATCGAGGTGCTGACGACGGTCTTGCCGACCGCCGCATGCTTGTTCCACTGCGGACGGTTCTGGAACAGATAATCGATCAGCACCGACAGATAATTGTTCGGCGGCATCAAGCCGCTGCTGCGGGTCACGATACCGTGGCGATCGTGGTCGGTATCGCAGGCGAACGCGACGTCGTAGCGATCCTTCAGGCCGATCAAACGCTGCATCGCATACGCCGACGACGGGTCCATGCGGATCTTGCCGTCCCAGTCCACGCTCATGAAACGAAATGTGGGATCGACTTCCTCGCTGACCACGGTGAGATCGAGCTTGTAGTGCTCGGCGATCGGTGCCCAGTAATGCACGCCCGCCCCGCCGAGCGGATCGACACCCATGTGCACGCCGGCGCTGCGGATCGCGTCGAAGTCGATCATGTTGGCCAGATCGGCGACGTAGGCGTTGAGGAAATCGTGTTCGTGCGTGGTTGCGGCGCGACGCGCCTGCGCAAATGGCATGCGCCGCACTTCTTTCAGGCCGCCTTCGAGCAGCGCGTTGGCGCGGTTCTGGATCCAGCCGGTGATACCGGTATCGGCGGGACCGCCGTTGGGCGGGTTGTACTTGAAGCCGCCATTGTCGGGCGGGTTGTGCGAAGGCGTGATCACGATGCCATCGGCCAAGCCGGTTTTCCTGCCCACGTTGTGGACCAGGATCGCGTGCGACACCGCCGGTGTCGGCGTGAATTCACCGCCGCTGGCGATCATCGACTCCACGCCGTTGGCAGCGAGCACCTCGAGCGCGCTCTCGAACGCTGGCTTTGACAGCGCGTGCGTGTCAATGCCGATGTACAGCGGACCGTCAATGCCCTTGCTCTTGCGGTATTCGCAGATCGCCTGGCTGATCGCGAGCACGTGCCATTCGTTGAAGCTGCGCTCGAACGCGATGCCGCGATGGCCGGAAGTGCCGAACGCGACGCGTTGCGCGGCGACCGCCGGATCGGGCCGCAGATCGACATAGGCGGCGAGCAGCTTTGGCACATCGACGAGGATCGATGCGGGCGCCGGCTTGCCGGCGAGCGGGCTGATCGTGGTGCTCATGCATCGCCTCCGCGCAGCCGGCGATAACGCCTGATCAGCGCATTGGTGGAGCTGTCGTGGGCCAGTTCGGGATCCTTCTGGCTGGCGATTTCCAACGCGGTGCGTTTTGCCAACGCCTTGCCAAGCTCGACACCCCACTGGTCGAACGAATCGATATTCCAGATCGTGCCCTGCACGAACACGCTGTGCTCGTACAGCGCGACCAGCGCGCCGAGCGCATGCGGCGTCAGTCGCTCGGCGAGGATCGTCGTACTCGGTCGATCGCCTTCGCACACACGATGCGGCACCAACGCATCGGGCGTCCCTTCCGCCTTGACTTCGGCCACCGTCTTGCCGAACGCGAGCGCTTCGCTCTGCGCGAACAGGTTCGCCATCAACAGGTCGTGCTGATTGCCGAGCGGATTGAGCGCCTGGCAAAAGCCGATGAAATCGCACGGCACCAGACGCGTGCCCTGATGGATCAACTGGTAGAACGAATGCTGGCCGTTGGTGCCCGGTTCGCCCCAGTAGATCGGGCCGGTTTCGTAGTCGACATGCACGCCATCGAGGGTGACATGCTTGCCGTTGCTCTCCATCGTGAGCTGCTGCAGATACGCCGGAAAACGCTTGAGGTATTGCGCATAGGGCAACACCGCAACCGTGGTCGCGCCGAGGAAATTGTTATTCCAGATCGCGAGGAGGCCCATCAGCGTCGGCAGGTTGCGTTCGAATGGCGTCGTGCGGAAGTGTTCGTCGATCGCGTGGAAGCCGGCCAGCATCGCGCGAAAATTCTCCGCACCGATCGCAATCATCGTCGACAGGCCGATCGCCGAATCCATCGAATAGCGACCGCCGACCCAGTCCCAGAAACCGAACATCTGCGCGGTATCGATGCCGAACTTGCGAACCTCATCCACGTTCGTGGACACCGCGACGAAGTGTTTCGCAACTGCCCCGCTCTTGTCGGCATCGGCGCCGCCGAGCACCTTGAGCGCCCAGGCGCGCGCGGCGTACGCGTTGGTCAGCGTCTCCAGCGTCGTGAACGTCTTCGAGCAGATGATGAACAGCGTCTCCGCCGCGTCCAGATCGCGCGTGGCCTCGACGAAATCGGTGCCATCGACGTTAGACACGAAGCGGAACACCATGTCGCGCTGGCTGTAGTCGCGAAGCGTCTCATAGGCCATCACCGGGCCGAGATCGGAGCCGCCAATACCGATGCTGATCACATTGCGGATGCGCTTGCCGCTGTGGCCGACCCACGCGCCGCTGCGTACCTTCCCGGAAAACGCGGCCATGCGATCGAGTACCGCGTGCACCTCGGGCACGATATCCTTGCCATCGACCTCGATGTGCTCGCCGCGCGGCGCGCGCAGCGCGACATGCAGCACCGCGCGGTCCTCGGTCGTATTGATCCGCCCGCCACTGAACATCGCCGCGATGCGCTGCGGGAGACCGCAAGCATTGGCGAGGTCAAGCAACAGGCGCAGCGTTTCGTCGGTGACGCGCTGCTTGGAGTAATCGAAATACAGTCCGGCTGCCTCGGCACGCAGACGCTCGCCGCGCGCCGGATCGTCAGCGAAGATTTCGCGCAGATGGCGTGCCTTGATCTGGTCGCGATGCCGTTGCAACGCGAGCCATTGCGGGCGCGTGGTCAAGGCAGGCCTGGCAGCGGCGCCGGCACGCACGTTCATGACGATGCTACCGCCTTGCCCGGTGCCGCGACACCGAGTGCGGCCGCCTTGTCCGCGATGCGCTGCAGGAGCTCAGCCCAGGACTTCACGAACGAGGCGGCGCCATCGGTCTGCAGCTTCGCGGCGAGCGCATCGAGATCGATGCCGGCCTTGGAGAATTGCGCCAGCATCGCCTCCGCATCGCCGCCGTCGACCTTCATCACGGACTCGATACGACCGTGATCGGCCAACGCGCGCAACGTATTATCGGGTATCGTGTCGATCGTGTCCGACGCGGCGAGCGCTTCGATGTAGAGCGTGTCGGATGCGTTCGGATCCTTGGTTCCAGTACTCGCCCACAGCAGACGCTGCGGCAACGCGCCAGCCGCAGCCAGCTTCTGCCAGCGGCTTGAGGCGAGCAGGTCGCGATAGGCACGATAAGTCCGCCCACCGATCGCAATGCCGAGTTTGTTGCGCAGGTCGGCCGGCACCTTGTCTTTGACCGCGACGTCCCAGCGACTGACGAACAGCGACGCGACCGAGACGACCTTCGGATCGAGCCCTTTCGCGATGCGGCGCTCGATGCCGCGCAGATACGCCTCGGCCGCGGCGAGATACTGTTCGCGCGAGAACAACAGGGTCACGTTGATCGGAACGCCGGCGAAGATCGATTCCTCGATCGCCGGGACGCCTTCCGGCGTGCCCGGAATCTTGACGAACAAATTCGGCCGATTGGCCTGGGCGTGGATCTGCGCTGCCGCCGCGATACTGCCTTTGGTATCGCTCGCCAGCAGCGGCGAGACTTCCATCGACACCCAGCCGTCGACACCCGCTGTCTTCCTGAAGATCGGGGCGAACAGATCGGCGGCACGGCGCAGATCTTCCAACGCGAGTTCGATGAACAACGCTTGACCGGATTTCCCCGCGCGCGCCTTTTCGAGGATGCCGGCGTCATAGGCGCTGCTGTTGCCGATCGCCTCGTCGAAGATGGTCGGGTTCGAGGTCAGGCCGGTGACCGAGAAATCGTCGATGAAATGGCCGAGGGTCCCATTGTCGAGAATCTCGCGCGTGATGTTGTCGAGCCACAGGCTCTGGCCAAGGTCGTGGAGTTGTCGGGTCGGTTTCATGCGGACTCCTTTGGCTCGGCTGCGGCCGAGCTCCGCACGGCTGCAAGAAAATCGGTGAAGCGGGGTTGGAGAAGATCTCCGATTGCCTCAATGGTGAAATCCGGTTGCGGAACGATCGCGGCGTTGCTCATGGCCTGCGCGTAGTGCCCCTGGCGTACGAAAACCGTGCTGAGGCGTTCGCCAAACAGGTGCTTCATCGCGGCCAACACACTTGGTTTGTCATCGACCATCACGTAGTGGCGCGCTGGAAAACGCTCTTGCATCGCGGCCAGCGAACGTTCCTTGTGCACGCTGATCAGCACCTCGCCGGCGACCGCGCCCCAGATCCCGGAACGCTGGATCTTGCGCGGCTGGAACACGATGTCGCCGTCGGAAAATACGGCGGTGCGGCCAAGCGTGCGCAGATGCCCGACCGCGTCAAGCGCATGCGCGTAGAGCCGATCGGCGAACGGGTATTCGAGCAGGAACGCGGACATCTGCAACAACGCTGGACGGTCCTCCACACCGTCTCGAAACTTTTGTAGTGAGCCCAGATAGTCAGCATAGCCCAGTGTGTCGCGCAACCCGGCGTAGATCGACCAGTAGCGATCGCGCTCGCCGGCACCGAAGGCTTGCTCGAGGCGCGCGCCGAGATCGGCGCCGAAGCGGTCGTTGTCGAGCAGCGTGTTGTCGACATCGAGCAGGAAAACCGTGCCATCCGCGGTCAACATGGCGCCGATGTCTCCGCCTTCGGATCGTGCCAGTCTTCGCTGCCCGCGACGACGCGCGATGCCGCGGCCGGCCCCCAGGTTCCCGGCTCGTAGATCGACACCGGATCGACGCGCGCGCTGCCATCGGTGGGGTGACCGCCAAGAACCGGATCGACGACGCGCCACGCCGCCTCGACACAGTCGTCGCGCGTGAACAGCGTCGCGTCGCCGCGAATCGCATCGCCAAGCAGGCGCTGGTAGGGGGATTTCTCGCGCAACGGCGCATGGTGCGCGACCAGCTCGACATTCGAGCCACGCATCTCCTCGCCCGGCACCTTGACCCGCGCACCGGCCGCGATGACTTCCTCGGGACTCAGACGGAAACGGAAATAGTTCGACTGCGTCGACTTGACCTTGTCGAAGATCGCCAGCGGCGGCCCCTTCAAGTCAACGATGACCTCGGTGGTGGTGATCGGCAGGCACTTGCCGGCGCGGATATAGAACGGGACGCCGGCCCAACGCCAAGTGTCGATATGCAGACGCAGCGCGGCGAAGGTTTCGATGTCGGAATCCGGCGCCACGCCCGCGACCTCCCGATAACCGCGGAACTGACCGCGCACGACCTCTTTCGGATCCAGCGGCCGCATCGCGCGGAACAGGCGCAGCTTCTCCGCGCGCATCGATTCGGTGTCGCGCCCGACCGGCGCATCCATTGCCAGCAGCGAAGTGACCTGGAGCAAGTGATTCTGGACCACATCGCGGATCGCGCCGGCCTCGTCGTAGAACGCGCCGCGTCCCTCGACTCCGAAATCTTCCGCCATCGTGATCTGCACGCTGTCGACGTAATCGCGATTCCAGATCGGTTCGAGAAACGTGTTGGCGAAGCGGAAGTAGAGCAGATTCTGCACGACCTCCTTGGCGAGGTAATGGTCGATCCGGAAGATCGCCGATTCGCCGAAGACCTCATGCAGGATCCGGTTCAGTGCCTGCGCGGACGCGAGATCGCGCCCAAACGGTTTCTCGACGATGATCCGCGCATCCTTCGCGCAACCCGACTTTGCCAGGCCCTGCGCCACGGTCGCGAACATGCTCGGCGGAATCGCAAGGTAATGCAGCGGGCTGGCCGCGCCGTTCAATACCTGCTTCAGATGCTGGAACGTCGCCGGGTCGGCGTAGTCGCCATCGATGTGCTGCATCCGCGCGGAGAGTTCGGCGAAGTCTTTCTCGTCGACACCGCCATTGTGTTGCAGGCTGTCGCGCGCACGCTCGCGGAATTTGTCGAGGGTCCAACCGCCACGGCTGATACCGATGACTGGCATGTCGAGATCGCCACCGCGGGTCATCGCCTGCAACGCGGGAAAAATCTTCTTGTAGGCCAAGTCACCGGTCGCACCGAAGAAGACAAACGCATCGGAACGGGCTGTCGTCATGAAGTGCGCCTTCTATGAGTTGTCGGCGGCCACATCTCGCGTTCGGGGATCCGCATGATGCGGCACCTCAACTCGAACATGATGCGGCACCGTTGCTTAACGCTGGGTTGGACGCGGCATCGGTCGCCATTATTGATCCGCACTCAAATGATTTGAACACGCTCCACTTTCCCTCCGCTGTGCCAGCGGGGGAGGGAACGAAGTGGTGGATTGATTCGGTCGCTGAATCTGAATTCGTTCTGAATCAAAAAAATCGATCCGGCAAGAAACACACGCTGCAGCAGCGTCGAATACGCGAACGCTCAGAGCTTCTAGTGGCCGCCGCCATCGATCGCCTTGAGTTCAGTGATCAGCCTGTTCGCCGCCTCCTTGCCGTCGGCATAGAGCATGTGCGTGTTGTCCTGGTAGAACAGCGCGTTCTCGATACCGGCGAAGCCGGTGCCCTTGCCGCGCTTGATCACGATGACTTGGCGCGCGTCGACGACATTGAGGATCGGCATGCCGAAGATCGGCGAGGATTTGTCAGTCTTCGCGGCCGGATTCACGACGTCGTTCGCGCCGATCACGATTGCGACGTCGCAGGTCTTGAACTCCGGATTGATGTCGTCCATGTCGGCGATGAGGTCGTACGGCACGCCGGCTTCGGCGAGCAGCACGTTCATGTGGCCGGGCATGCGTCCGGCGACCGGATGGATCGCGAACTTGACGTCCTTGCCGGCCTTGATCAGTGCTTGCGAGAGTTCCCAGATCTTGTGCTGCGCCTGCGCGACGGCCATGCCGTAGCCCGGCACGATGATGACTTTCTCGGCCATGTACAGCAGCGACGCCGCATCACTCGCCTCGATCGGCTTCTGCGAACCCGCGATCGCCTCGCCGCTGCCACCGCCGCCAAAGTTCGAGAAAAGAACATTGCTGATCGGCCGGTTCATCGCCTTGGCCATCAGCTGGGTCAGGAACGTACCCGCCGCGCCGACCACCATGCCGGCGACGATCAGCGCCTCGATGCCCATCGCGTAGCCCTCGAACGCGACCGCGAGACCGGTCAGCGCGTTGTACAGCGAGATCACGACCGGCATGTCGGCGCCGCCGATCGGCAACGTCATCAGCACGCCGAAGCTGAGCGCGAGCAGGAAGAACACGATGATCAGCGATGCGTCGAGCTTCCACGCGACCAACGCGAGGCCCGCGAGCACCGCCGCGGCGAGCACGAGGAAGTTGACGGCCTGCTGGCCACTGAACGTGAAGCGCTTGTCCATGCGACCGTCGAGCTTGGCCCAGGCGATGATGGAACCGGTCATCGAAATCGAGCCGATCAACGAACCGATCACCGCGAGCGCGAGCGTCGCCAACGGCGGCGGCGGCGCGCCGGGCTGGGTGAACTTCAGCAACTCGCTGGCGCCGATCGCCGCAGCCGAACCGCCGCCCATGCCGTTGAACAGCGCAACCATCTGCGGCATGTCGGTCATCGCGACCTTCTTGCCCCAAACCCAGGTCGGGATCACGCCGATCGCAGTGCCGGCAACGATCAGGCCGATGTTGTGGCTGCCGGTGATCGCGAACGTCGCCAGAGTCGCTATCACCATGCCGATGCCGGCCTGCACGATGCCCTTGCGCGCGGTGACCGGCGAGGACATCCGTTTGATGCCAAGGATGAACAGCCCCGCGGCGAGGAGGTAGCTCGCCTTGGCGATGAAATTCAGAATGATCTGTACGTCCATCTTGGCTCCGCAGCACCGACTTCTCGACCGTCAACGTGACGGCTCCCGTCTCGATCTCGTCGTTCCGGCGAAAGCCGGAACCCAGTGCCTTTAGACGCTGGCTCCCGGATCAGCGCACATCCATGTGCGGTCCGGGATGACGGCCTCCTGCCGTCACTTGCTCGACTTGAACATCTCCAGCATGCGCTCGGTCACGACATAGCCGCCTGCCGCATTACCGGCGCCGAGCACGACACCGATGAAACCGATCATCTTCGCCAGCGGCGAATCCGCCTCGGCCAGCGCGACCATCGCGCCGACCAGCACGATGCCGTGCACGAAGTTCGAGCCCGACATCAGCGGCGTATGCAGGATCACCGGTACACGCGCGATGATTTCCTTGCCGGTGAATGCGGCGAGCATGAAGATGTACAGCGCGAGGAATCCGTCGATCATTTCGTCAAGCTCCGATGTCGTTGTAGGAGCGACGGCAGCCGCGACGCTCTATTGCAACGTATGAAACAAAAGCATCGCGGCTATCGCCGCTCCTACAGGTAATCATCCTGCAGCCTCGACCAGCTGCCGGGTCGGCTCGTGCTTGATTTCGCCCGCATGCGTAACGCAGGTCTTCGCGATCAGCTCGTCGTCCCAGTCGAGCGTCAGCGCGCCGTCCTTCAGACTCAATTCGAGAAAGTTGTACAGGTTGCGCGCGTACATCTCGCTCGCGTGCACCGGCGCGCTGGCCGGCAGGTTCGTTGTGCCGATCACGCTGACGCCGTTCGCGGAGACGACCGTCTTGCCCGCTTCGCTCAATTCGCAGTTGCCGCCGGTTTCAGCGGCGATGTCGACGATCACCGCGCCCGGCTTCATGCCGGCCACCATCGCTGCGCTGATGATCCGCGGCGCCTTGCGCCCGGGGACCGCAGCCGTGGTCACGACCACATCAATGCCCTTCAGATGATCGGCCAGCGCCTGCTGCTGCTTCTCGCGCTCCTCCGCGGTCAGCTCACGCGCATAGCCGCCACTGCCGGCCGCACTGACGCCAAGGTCGAGGAATTTCGCGCCGAGCGACTCGATCTGCTCTTTCGTTTCCGGACGCACATCGAAACCTTCGACCTGCGCACCGAGCCGGCGCGCGGTCGCGATCGCCTGCAGCCCGGCCACGCCCGCGCCAACGATCAGTACCTTGCAGGGGCGAATCGTGCCGGCCGCAGTAGTCAGCATCGGGAAGAATTTCGGCGCGGCTTCCGCGGCGACCAACACCGCCTTGTAACCGGCGACCGCAGCCTGCGACGACAGCACGTCCATCGCCTGCGCGCGCGATGTGCGCGGCAAGAGTTCCATTGCGAACGCGGTGATCTTGCGGTCGCGCAGCGCCTTGGTACGCTCCGGCGAGAGATGCGGCTGCAGATGGCCGATGACGACCGCGCCTTCCTTCAGAGCCGCAATCTCGTCGAGCGATGGCGGCTGCACCTTGAGCAGCACATCGGCTTGCGCCAACGCTGCGTGAACGTCGACGACTTCGCAGTCCACATACGCCGCGTCCACGAAATACGCCGACGCACCGGCGCCGTCCTGCAGCACGATGTGCGCACCGCGCGCCTTCAGCTTCTTCGCCACTTCAGGTGTCAGTGCGACACGACGTTCGCCAGCAACGGTCTCGCGCACCACGGCCACGGTCGTTGCCATGCCAGCCCTCTCACCCGATCGAAGCCGCAATGTTAGCTCAGTTGGTACGATACTGGCGAGCCTTCGCGCGCGACACCTGGAACGCGCGACCGATTGGATTCGATTCCAACGATCCGCACTTCGCGGCACGCGCGGGTTCGTGCATTGCCACTTTCCCGCTCAACTCGACCTACGCAACGGAACGACTTGTGACATCCTTCGATTCGCTCAACCAGCGCCGCTCGGTGCCCTCGCGCCAACTCGGCGAACCCGGCCCGAACGCCACTCAACTCAATCAGCTGCTGCACGCCGCGATCCGCGTGCCCGATCACGGCAAGCTGGTGCCCTGGCGCCTGCTCGCGATCCGCGGCGATGCGCGCGCACGGCTCGGCAAGCAGCTTGCCGAGCTGCATCTGCGCAAGGAACCCGATAGTGCGCCGGCCGTGCTCGACAAGGATCGCGATCGCTTCAACGTCGCACCGCTGATCGTCGCGGTGATCGCGCGCATCGAAGCGAATCATCCGACGATCCCGGAACAGGAGCAGCTGCTGTCAGCGGGTTGCGTCGCCTACAACCTGCTGCTCGGCGCACAGGCGCTCGGTTTCGGCGCGCAGTGGCTGACCGGCTGGGCCGCCTACGATCGCGACGCGGCGAACCTGCTCGGCCTTAGCCAGAACGAGCGCAGCATCGGCTTCGTGCACATCGGCCACACGACGGAAGCTGCGCCGGAGCGCCATCGCCCGGCGCTGGCAGATGTTTTTTCGGAATGGCATTGAAGCCGATCGCGCACCTCGTCGACGGCAGCCTCTACGTCTGTCGCGCCTGGTTCGCGCAGGTGCCTGACATCACCGACGCGGACGGCGCACCCGTGCATGCCGTGCACGGCTTCACGCGCTTCCTGCTCGACCTGTTCGAGCGCGCGCGGCCGACCCACGTCGCGGTCGCGTTCGACGAGCCGCTGACGACTTCGTTCCGCCACGCGATCTATCCCGACTACAAGGCCCATCGGCCGCCTGCGCCAGCGGATCTCGTGCGCCAGTTTCAGGGTTGCAAGGACATCGCACGCGCGCTCGGCGCGACTGTCCTAGTCGACGCGCGCTACGAAGCCGACGATCTGATCGGCAGCGCACACGCGCTGCTTCGACGCGCCGGTTTCTGCGGCGTGATCGTCTCGGCCGACAAGGATTTCGGGCAACTGATCGGCGACGGCGACGAACAGTGGGACCCACCGCGCAACCTGCGCTGGGACTGCGCCGGCGTCAAGGCGCGGCTCGGGGTGACGCCGGCCCAGGTCGCGGACTATCTCGCCCTGACCGGGGACGCGACCGACAACATTCCCGGCGTGCCCGGCATCGGCGCGAAGACCGCGGCGATCCTGCTGCACCACTTCGGCACGCTCGACGCGCTGCTCGAACGCGCCGACGAAGTCGCGTTCCTGCGCGCGCGCGGCGCCACCGCGGCTGCATTGCGTCTGCGCGAACACGCGGCGCTCGCGCGCCTGTCACGCGCCCTGACCGGCATCGCGCTAGATGCGCCAGTGCCGGCGCACGCGGACGATTACCGGCGTCGCGAGTGCGACGCGACCAGCATCGAGGCGCTGTTCGACCGCCTGCGCCTCGGTCCGCTCACGCGCGCTCGCGTGCGTGCACTCGCGAGCCCCGTGTGAGGCCTAGTACTGCAACCGGCGACTCAGTTGCCGGTCACCGACTCCGAACCGCCTTCGACGCTCTTGAACACGCCTGTGCCCGGCTTGAACGTATTCAACGGCGCCGGCTTCGCGAGAGCCGCCGGCATCTCGATGCCGCCCTTGTCCCACGCGAAGCGCAGGTTGCTGCGAAACACGCGCACCGGCTCGAGTTTTGCGCTTTCCTTCGGGCTTCCGTAGGAATCGTATTGGTTCTTCTGGCTGTTCGCGACGAAGTACAGTCCATCGCCATCGATCGCGCCATAGGTCGGCAGGCCGAACGCGGGATTGGCCGCATCCAGCGGCATCGCGCGGGTCACCCTCTGTCCGTCCGCGCTCAGGGTCAGGCGGATCACGCGATGCGGCGACATGCCGTTCTGGATCAGGGTCAGCGTGCCGTCGTACCAGTACACGCCATCGATGCCACCGAGCGCGAGCTTGGCCGGGTCGTATTGAAGATCGAAACCCTTGCCGGCCGCGAGATCCACACCAAAGAGGCCGAGTGCGTAGTCGGCGAAATAGAGGGTCTTGCCGTCATCGCTGACCGCCATGCCACGCAGGCTGGTCAGCCGCGGATTTTCGACCATCGGTTTCAGCGCGCCGCCATCGAGGCGATAAATGATGTTGCGCAGACCATCGGCCGCGAACACCAGGCCGTTCTTGCCGACCGCAATGCTCGACAACGTTTGCGCGGTCACGCGCGCGTCCGGCGTCAGCAGATACTTGGCTTCGAGCTTGCCGGTCGACAACTTGAACTTGAACACGCCGGCGTTGCCGTAGTCGGCCTGGGTGAAGCCCTTGAAATAAACCGATGCCGTGCTGGCGACGTAGAGCGCATCATCGGCCGGATCGGCGGCCATCGCGTAAACGCTCCAAAGGCCGTTTTCCGCATTCGGCGCGATGAACTCCGCGAGCTTGCCGTTCTTGTCGACGAGATGGATCTTGCCCTCGCGCACGCTGCCGACCAGGAATTGCTGGCGCTTCGGATCGAAAACCAGCGACTCGAACAGGGTGTCGCCCTTGGGCAGCGTGAACGCGACCTTGCCTTCGCCGAACGGTTTCAGGCTCGCGCTGAGGTTGTCGGTGATGTACGTCCAGACTTTGGTGTCGGCGACCTTGGCAAAATTCGGATTGTTCGCCAGATCGTAGGCGTAGCCTTCCTTCTGCATCGCGAGCAGCAGGTCGTAGGTCTTGGTCTTCTCGCCCTGCAGCGCATAGGTCGTCGCCAGCGCGAGTTTGAGGTCGCCGACATTGGGCTGCAGCGCGGTCAAGCGCTGCAACGTCCAGGCCAGACGTTCATAGTCGCCGCCCTTCTTGTAGAGGGCGGCGAGCCGATACAGCGCCTGCGGAACCTGCGTATGGGCGATTTGCGCCTCGGTAAGCGTGGCCGGGTCGAGCTCCGCCCCGCCAGCACCAGGCGCCTGCTGCGCGATCGCCACGGATGCAATCGCGCTGCAAGCGAATATGCATAGAATTTGCTTGATCTTCATCGTCGATACCTCGCAAGCTTGGCGGACATTCGCAGACCGGCCGTGCGCAAAAAAATTCAGGGAAATCCCCCTACCATGACCGAAACGGAAACGCTTTGCAACGGAAAGTGGCTGCGCCTGAAGCGCCGCGGCCGCTGGGAATACGCCGAGCGCACGAACCCCGGCGGCGGCGTCATGATCATCGCGGTAACGCCCGAGGACCGCATCCTTTTCGTCGAGCAGGAGCGCCCGGCGATCGAATGCATGACGATCGAGATGCCGGCCGGCCTGGTCGGCGACGTCGCGACAAGTTCCGCCGAAAGCGCGGTCGACGCCGCGCATCGCGAACTTATCGAGGAAACCGGCTATCGCGCTGGCCGCATCGAATTCCTGATGGCCGGCCCGACTTCGGCCGGTATGAGCAATGAAATCCTCGCGTTCGTGCGCGCCTGGGATCTCAGCCGTATCCACGCGGGCGGCGGCGATAAAACCGAGGATATCCTCGTCCACGAAGTTCCGCGTCGCGAAGCCGCCGCATGGTTGGTCGAGAAGATCCGTGCCGGCTACTCGGTCGATCCGAAGATGTTCGCGGGCCTGTACCTGCTCGAAAACGGCGAGGCGCTATTCGGCGGCAAAGCCTGAGCGTTTCGCGACCGGGGGACGTTCCGGTCGCGGCTGCGCCGCTCCTACAAACGCGCGGTCGCACGGTATCGTTTCTGCGCTGTCTGTAGGCGCAGCCGCGACATCAATGCGCGGTCGCGGTCCACGCGAACCACTGCCAGAGCAACAGCAGCGCCATCACCAGCATCACGCCCCAGGTCAGCAGCGTGCCGAGAAAACGGCCGATGCTTTCCTTCGACGAGCGCGATAGTCCAATCGCATGCAGGATGCGGCCGACGATCAGCACGCAGCCGAACACATGCAGCCACAGCGGCTGGGTCTGGTTGAGTTCCAGCATCAGCAACAGCAGCAGCGCCAACGGCAGGTTCTCGACTGCATTCGCATGCGCGCGGATGCGTTTCAGGAGCTCATGATCGCCGCCGTCGCCGATACCTACCTTCGTGGTGCCCCGACCGGTCGAGACACGCCCGGCGAGGATCAGCACCAGCAAGGTTGCGAGAGCGACGTAGATTCCAGTGATGTGCATGACTTTCCCCAGGTTTGAATAACGCGATTCAGTGTGACGCCTGCGCGTTCAGGCGATCGCCACTCTGCAAGCCGCTCAGGCGCTGCTCGCCCGCGGGCACGATCCGATAGCTGATGCGAAGGTCGCCGGCAACGGGATGGCTGCCCGATGCACCGGTGTAGAGAACGCCGTCCTGCTCTCGGAATGTCGCTGCAAGATTCGGCGGCAGTTGTGCGACATGAACCGGATACGCGACCGGCTCGGCGGCGGCGGCAGCCAGTGCCGCATCCACATGGAACGCGCCCAGACGCACGTCGGTAGCGAGAAAGCGCTGGCTCGAAAGCGGAAACGGCATCGAGTTTTCATGGCCGTTGCGATCGCGGAACGCGTGCCAGTCGATCGGCGTGGCCGACCAGATCAACGCATAGTCGCACGCGGCTGCGGCGCACTTCTCGCTCCATTGGCGCATTTCGACCTGACGCAGCAAGGCGACTGCATCCGCGCTGATGCCGAGCTCGCTGTCGCGCGCCTGCCCGGTCACATGCAATGCACCACTGACGACTACGCTGCGGCCTTCGTTGCCGGGATCGACGTGATCGCCCGCCACCTCGACCGGCGTGGTCGGCGCCGGTTTCGTTGCTGTCGCGACCGGCCACAGCGGTGCCGAATGCGGCCACCGATGCAGCAAGAACCAGCCGGCGCCCGCGAGCACGGCGACCACCAGCAACGTGACCAGCAGTACCGGCGTGCGACTGCCGCGTTTGCGTTTCATCAAGCCACCTCGCCGACGAGTTCGGCGCGTTCGTCGATCGCCTCGAAGCGGCCTTTTGCGTCGCGCGTCACGCGTGCGCTCGCGCACTCGGCGTCATGGGTAAAAAACAGACGTACGTTGCGCGCGAGCTTGTCCTCGAGAAAAGCGCGCTTCTCGTCGATCAGGAGTTCCGGATAGCGGTCATAGCCCATCGTGACCGGTAGGTGCAGCCACGCTCGGCCCGGAATCAGATCCGCGCAGAACACGATGCCGCCGCCTTCGCCAGACGCGATCTCGGCGAGCATCAAACCCGGCGTATGCCCGTTCGAATAACTGAAACGAACCTGCATGCCGAGCGTCAGCGAGTGCACGCCCTGCACGCGTTCGAGCCGGCCGGACGCTTCAAGCAGCGGTTGCAACGGCGCGATGAACGAGGCGCGATCGCGCGGATGCGGATTCAATGCGCGCTGCCAGCATTCCTCGCCGACGATGTAGTTCGCGTTCGGGAACAGCAGGCGCGGCGGCTCGCTTTCCTGCCATGCGGCGAGCAAACCGCCGGCATGGTCGAAATGCAGATGCGAAAGCACCACCGCATCGATGTGTTCGTGCGCGAAGCCCGCCGCCTGCAGCGACTCCAGCAGCACATGACGATCCTCGACGACGCCATAACGCTCGCGCAGCTTGGGTTCAAAGAACGCGCCGATACCCGTCTCGAACAGCACGGTCTTGCCGTTGAGCCCCTCGACGAGCAGGCAACGGCACGCGAGCGGGATGCGATTCTGTGCATCCGGCGTGATCCACTTTTCCCACATCTCGCGCGGCACGTTGCCAAACATCGCGCCGCCATCGAGTTTCTGGGAGTTGCCGAGGATGGACCAGAGTTTCATTTGAGTGCTGTGAGTTGTAGTGAATTTCCCTTCCGTTCGCCCTGAGGTATCGAAGAGTGAACGGACATCGTGCCGTCCGTGCTTCGATACGCGAAGCGTACCCTGTCCTGAGCCTGTCGAAGGATCAGCACGAACGGAATGGAAGATTGTCGATGCACGATCCGAGGCAGCCCTACTTTACGACCCCACCCCCCGAAACCCCACGCGGATCCGACCCCGCATGCATCTTGCCGGTGCGCTTGTCCCAGCTCGCCGCATTCATGAAACCCCATCGGCGCTCGCTTTCGCTGACCTTGTGGCCGATCGCCTCAAGCGCCTTGACCTCGTCCGCGCTGAACGCGCCCTTCTCGGCCGAGATCACGTCAGGCAGGTACTGGTGGTGGTAGCGCGGATTCGCGACGAACTGTTCCGGCAGCTCGCCGTCGACGAACGCGAGGATGCCTTCGAGCACCATCGTGATGATGCGGCTGCCGCCGGGCGTGCCGAGCACGCCGACGCGGTCGGCACCGATCACGAACGTCGGCGACATCGATGACAACGGTCGTCGGCCGGCCTTCGGCGCGTTGTTGTCATTGCCGACGAGCCCGAATGCATTCGGCTTGCCGGCGACCAGCGCGAAGTCGTCCATTTCGTTGTTCAGTACGAAACCGGTGCCGGGCACCACGAACGCGGACCCGAACAACAGATTCACGGTTTGTGTCGCAGCGACCAGGTTGCCGTCCTTGTCGATGATCGAGAAGTGCGTGGTGTGCGTGCCCTGCGGCGAATTCAGGTAACCCGGCAGCAGATCGCTCGGCGTCGCCTTGCCGGGATTGATCGACGCGCGCAGGCCGGCCGCATAGTCGGGACTGGTGAGCTGCGCGATCGGCATCTTCACGAAATCCGGATCGCCGAGATATTCGGCACGGTCGCGATACGCACGGCGCATCGCCTCGACGATCAGGTGCACGCGATGCACATGGTCGACCTTCGCGAGATCGTAGCCGCCGAGGATGTTCAGCATTTCCGCGAGCGCGATGCCACCCGACGACGGCGGCGGCGCGGTCACGATGTGATAGCCGCGATAGTCGAACGCGATCGGCGCGCGTTCTTTTGCTGCGTACTTCGCGAGGTCGTCGAGCGACCAGTTGCCGCCGGCCGCGTGCACCCCATCGACCAGTCGAGTCGCCAGATCGCCGCGATAGAAGCCGTCGTTGCCGTGCGCGGCGATCCCTTCAAGCACGCGCGCAAGATCAGGGGTCTTGAACGTCCAACCCGCTTTCGGCACTTCGCCGTTGACGAGGTACAGCGCGGTCGACGCCGGATAGCGCGCAACGACGTCCTTGCGCGCCGCCAGTTCGCCGAGGAAACGTGCGTCGGGCTGGAAGCCTCCGCGCGCAATGCGGATCGCCGGCGCCAACGACTTCGCGAGCGGCAGCTTGCCGTAGTGCTGCGCGATCCAGACCAGCCCGGCCGCTTCGCCCGGAATGCCCGCCGACAGCGGACCGTTCACCGAGTGATTGCGATCCGGCTGGCCGTTCGCGTCCAGATAGTCTTGGGGATTGACCGCCGCCGGCGCCGTTTCGCGCGCGTCGATCATCACGTCCTTGCCGTCGGCTGCGCGATGCAGCAGGAACAGCCCGCCACCGCCGATGCCCGAACTCTGCGGCTCGACCACGGCGAGCGTCGACGCGACTGCGATCGCCGCGTCGAACGCATTGCCGCCTTCGGCAAGCGCCTCGAAACCTGCCGCGGTGGCCAGGGTGTGCGCGCTCGCGATCGCCGCATGGCCGGGCTTGTCGGCTGCCTGGGCGCCGACCGAAGCCAGCGCAATCATCGCAACAATGAACCTGATTATCGTGCCAGCACTCAAATAGTTTGAGTGCCCTCCGCATTCCCTCTCCTGCGCCAGTGGGTGAGGGCAACGGTGGGGGATTGATTCGGCCGATTTGAATCTGAATGCGTTCCGAATCAATAGCATCGGTTTCATGTGTGCTCCTCCGCGGTCAGCGTCGCGTATTTCGCCAGCAACTGCTCACGCGACTCCGTGTGATCGGGATCGATGATGATGCATTCAACCGGGCACACCTCGACACATTGCGGCGTGTCGTCGTGGCCTAGACATTCGGTGCAAAGATTCGGCGCGATCTCATAGATTTCGACGCCAAGCGAAATCGCCTGGTTCGGGCAAACCGGATCGCAGACATCGCAGTTGACGCAGAGTTCGGTGATCTTGAGTGACATGCGTTGCAGCTTAGCGCTTCGTGCCAGGATTCGGGATGCGGGATTCGGGATCGGAAAACGTCTGCAGCGAGCGTTGATGCGCGCGCACTTCTGCGCAGCAGCGAACGGCTGTTACCAATTCCGAATCCCGATTCCCAAATCCCGGCTCTACCCCTACTTCGCCTCGAAGAAACGCACATCCGCACCGGAACTCGCCAGTGCCTGCTTGACACCATCGGCCTCGGCGGGCACGCCGATGAACAGGATCACGACATCCTTGAAGGAGCCCGCCTGCGCATTTTTGAACGCGTCGGTGACCAACTGCGCGGTGATCTTCGAGTCCGGGCCGCCGAACGCCATCATGTTGCCCGGCAGCACGCCGCGCGCCACGACGTTCTTGACGTTGTCGAGCTGGTTGCTGCGCTCGCCCTGCGCGGCATCGTCATCGCCGCCGGGTACGAAATACATATACGGATGATTGCTCTTGACGCCCTGCATGTTCGCGGTGACCACCTGGACCAGATACTGCTTCCACGCGTTCTTGTCGGTCGCACTGGTCGGCATCGGAACGACCGCCGGCTTTTGCTCAGCGGCCGCTTCCGTCTGGGCTTTTTCACCTTGGTCGCACGCGCTCAATCCGAGAGTCGCGATACACACGAGGGCAATGATCGAAAAAATGTTGCGCATGATGTTTTACCTCTGCTTGGGTCGGTTGACGATGATCCAGACGGATCGCGTTGCTTTTGAGCGGCTGTCAGGCAAGGTGCGCGGCGCCGCGCCGTAGTGATTCTACGGCCAAGGCGCGCGCCGCAGCATGGCGGCCGCTCAAAAGCAACCCTTCGGGACACGGTCCCTTTGCGCGCATCGCCGCGTTGCCGCTCGCTCATGTACGTCCGTACACATCACTCACGACGCCTTGCGCTGCACGCAAAGGGACCGCGTCGCGACCGTCTGGATCATCGTCAACCGACCCTGGTCGATTTCAAATAATGCGTTCGCAACGCCTGTTGCACGACTGGATGCACGAATCCGGAAACATCGCCGCCGAGACGCGCGACCTCGCGCACCAGCGAAGACGAGATGAAACTGTATTGCTCCGCCGGTGTCAGGAAAAGCGTTTCCGCCGCCGGAATCAGATGCCGATTCATGCTCGCGAGCTGGAACTCGTATTCGAAATCCGATACCGCGCGCAGTCCGCGCAGGATCACGCCAGCGCCAATTTCCTCGACGAAGTCGGCAAGCAACACAGCAAATCCGCGCACCTCGACGTTGGCCAATCCCTTCAGCGCGGTGCGCGAGAGTTCGATGCGTTCGTCGAGCGTGAACGTCGGCAGCTTGGTCGAACTGTCCGCGATCGCGACGATGACGCGGTCGAACAACGGCGAAGCGCGACCGGCAAGATCGACATGACCGTTGGTGATCGGATCGAACGTGCCCGGATACACCGCGATGCGCGCGCGCTGCTGCGAAGTCGCCATGCGAAGCTGCCGTTTCCGGATCGAAGGACTCTAGCTTAGCGGATCGGGCGCGAGGCGACGATACAGCGCGAAGCGCACCGCGCCCGCGTGCCCCTCGCGATACGGACTCCAGCCGGCTGGCGGCTCGAAAACCGCGTCCGCCGGCGTCTCGACGTAAACATACGCGCCGGCGCACAGCCAGCCGGCCTGCTCCAGCCGCAACGCCGTGGCTGTCCAAAGGTTCGCCGAGAATGGCGGATCGAGGAAGACCAGATCGAACGCCTCTGCCGGAACGGGCGCAGCCAGGAACCCTTGCGCATCGTCGTTGACCACGCGCGCATCCGTAACGCGCAGGCGGGCCAGGTTCTTCCGCAGCAGCTCGCACAAGCCCCGCTCGCGTTCGACGAAGACACAGTGTGCGGCGCCGCGCGACAGCGCTTCGATCCCGAGCGCGCCGGTGCCAGCGTAAAGATCCAGACAACGCGCACCGACTATGACCGGCGCGAGCCAATTGAACACCGTCTCACGCACGCGATCTGAAGTCGGCCGCAAGTCTTTGACGTCCGGCACGCCGAGCCGCGAGCCACGCAGGTTGCCAGCGACGATGCGCAGACTTCCTGCGGCGGATTTTGGATGTGTTTTCGCCATCTGTGCGCGTTGCCGCTCCGACCCGGGTGTTAGCATGAAGGCCTGCATTCTCTCCGAATTCGTTTGCGATGCTGAAGTTCTGGAAGAAAAAAGCGCCGGCCAGGGAAGAGGCCATGGAAAGTGCGCCCATGGAGATCGAGATTCTCCCACCGGAGGTCGCATCGCCGAGCGCCGAAATCGCGGTTGAGCTGCCCCCCGAAACGATCGCCGACGCGCCATCGACCACCCAAGCAGCAGTCGAAACCGCCGTGCCGCTCGCGAAACGATCATGGCGCGAGCGCCTCTCCGGCAGCGGTTTCGCGCGCGGCCTGTCGTCACTGTTCACGCGCAACCCGGTGCTCGACGATGCGTTCCTCGATGAGCTCGAAACGTGCTTGATCACCGCCGATGTCGGCATCGCGACCGCGAATGAACTCATCGAGCGACTGCGCGCGCGCATCAACAAGCGCGAGTTCACCGACGTCAACGCATTGCTCGGCGCGCTACGCAGCGAACTGATCGCGCGGCTGCAACCGGTCGAGCGCCCGCTCGATGTCGGCGGCCGCAAACCGTTCGTGTTGTTGATGGTCGGCGTCAACGGTGTGGGCAAAACCACCACGATCGGCAAGCTCGCCTGGCGCTTCCGCAGCGAAGGCCGCAGCGTGCTCCTCGCGGCCGGCGACACGTTCCGCGCCGCAGCGGTCGAGCAGTTGCAGACATGGGGCGTGCGCAACAACGTGCCGGTGATCGCGCAAAGTTCCGGTTCGGACTCGGCCAGCGTGATCTTCGACGCGCTGCAGACTGCGCGCTCGCGCGGCACCGATGTGCTGATCGCCGACACCGCCGGCCGCCTGCACACGCAGTCCGGCCTGATGGATGAACTCGCGAAGATCCGCCGCGTGCTCGGCAAGCTCGATGCCGACGCGCCGCACGAAGCACTACTCGTCATCGATGGCACCACCGGCCAGAACGCGATCAGCCAGGTGCGTCAGTTCCAGCAATCAATCGGCGTCAGTGGCCTCGTCGTGACCAAGCTCGACGGTACCGCGAAAGGCGGCATCGTGTTCGCACTCGCGCGCGAATTCGGCTTGCCGATCCGCTACGTCGGACTTGGCGAAAGCGCGGAGGATCTGCGTGTGTTCGATGCCGCGGCTTTTGTTGACGGCCTGTTGCCGGCGACTCTTGCGGGCAATGGTTGAGCCGGAAGTGAAGCGTGCGCTTCGCAGCCGACGCTGGCTGATCGCGATGCTCTCGCTGCTATTGATAGTTGGCTGCGGTGCGATCGTGCTGCGCCATTTCATGCAGCCGGAAAAACTGACCGCGCTGCTCATCGACAAGACTCGCGACGTGCTCGGCGCCGACTTGGCGATCCGCGGCGTCGCGAGCTTCTCCTTCACACCGAACCTGCATCTCGTGCTGCCGCACCCGGCGCTCCGCGCGCATGGCGCGAGTGCGGCATTTCTCGATGCCGAGTCGCTCGATGTCGTCGCGCCGTGGCGCACTTTGTGGGCGGATCGCTACGACATCGAACGCATCGATCTGGTCAAGCCAATGCTTGATCTCGATGCATTCTCCGCATGGTTCGCAGCGCGCCCGCCCTCGACTGGCGCCCCTCCCGATGTACGCTTTTCGCTGCGCGTGACTGACGCCACGATCGCATCAGACGGCAAGCCGATCGCACAAGGCGTCAACATGACCTTCGCCAGCGCCGGCGATCTCGCTGCATGGCTGGCGAAGATCGACACGAAATCCGGCTCGACACTGCTGATCCCGCCGCTCAACGGCACTGCGGCAGCATCCTCGATTCAATTCGGCGCGACGCATCTGGACGACGTGCGTGTCGACATACGCGATGACGGCGCGCCAGCCAA
This sequence comes from Rhodanobacteraceae bacterium, assembly GCA_003142815.1. Classification (GTDB taxonomy): domain Bacteria; phylum Pseudomonadota; class Gammaproteobacteria; order Xanthomonadales; family Rhodanobacteraceae; genus Dokdonella_A. The sequence continues at coordinate 90,995 of PLNP01000006.1, read as the reverse complement.
ACCGTCGGCATCCGCGCAGCAATGACCGCGCGCGCCCCCGCTCCAACCGCACCGGACCGCTTCGCAGAGGCGCTGCTCGCATGGTTCGACCAACACGGTCGCAAGGATCTGCCCTGGCAGCGCGAACGCACGCCTTACCGCGTCTGGCTGAGCGAAGTCATGCTGCAGCAGACCCAGGTGCGCACGGTGATCCCGTACTTCGAGCGCTTCGTCGGCGCGCTGCCGACGCTGGCCAGCGTCGCCGCCGCGCCCGAGGATCGCGTGCTCGCGTTGTGGTCCGGACTTGGCTACTACAGCCGCGCGCGCAATTTGCAACGCGCCGCGCAGATCTGCGTCGATCAGCACGATGGCGCTCTGCCGCGCAACATCGATGAGCTGTCCGCCCTGCCCGGCATCGGCCGCTCGACCGCGGCGGCGATCCTCGCCCAGACGGCCGGCGAGCCCCACGCGATTCTCGATGGCAACGTGCGCCGCGTCCTCGCGCGCTGGCATGGCGTGCGCAGCTGGCCCGGCGCTTCGGCGACACAGAAAACGCTCTGGCAACACGCCGAACAGCACACGCCTCACGAGCGAGTCGCCGACTACACGCAAGCGATCATGGATCTCGGGGCGACGCTATGCACACGCTCGCGCCCGCAGTGCGCGCGGTGCCCGGTGTCGTCCGCTTGCGTTGCGCTGAGCGAAGGGCTGACCGCCGCACTGCCCGAAGCGAAGCCCAAGCGTGCACTGCCGACACGTGCGACGACGATGCTGATCGTGCGCGACGCGCAAGGCCGCGTGCTGCTCGAACGCCGGCCACCGACCGGCGTATGGGCGCGTTTGTGGAGCCTTCCTGAAATGGACAATGGCGCATCGGCACCAGATCACCTGCACGAGCGTTACGCCGTCCGCGTCGATACGACGATCGCGCTCGATCGCTTCGTGCACACGTTCAGCCACTATCATCTGCAGGTGACGCCGCTCTTGTTCACCGGCACGCCGATCGCAAACCGCGTCGCCGACGATCCCGATCGCGACTGGTATTCGCACGGACAATTCAGCGTGCTCGGCCTGCCCGCGCCGGTGCGCAAACTGCTTGAGACACTCGAGGAAAGCCCATGGCCCGCAACGTCCACTGCGTAAAACTCCATCGCGAAGCCGAGGGCCTCGCGTTCGCTCCATGGCCCGGCGAGCTCGGCAAGCGCATCTACGAGCATGTCTCGAAGGAAGCCTGGCAAGCATGGCTCGTGCATCAGACCATGCTGATCAACGAGAACCGCCTCAATCCGCTCGATGCGAAAACGCGCGCATTCATCGCCGCGGAAATGGAAAAGTATTTCTTCGGCGAAGGCTCGGAAACACCGGCCGGCTACGTCGCGCCCGAGCAAGGCTGAGCGCGGCGCTCACTGGTCCGCCGCGCGGCGATCCTTCGCCATCTGCGCGGTATCAATCGGCTGGATTTCCTCGATGCGACAACGCTCGCGTGCGAGCGTCACAAAGTCGAGGCGCTTGCTGATCTGGTGCGATTGCGCCGAGGTAAGGCCGATGCCGTGCGCCCATTCGAGCCTCGGGCACGGCGTTTCGACCGTGAGCAGATAGGCATCCTTGATCGTCGACCAGACGACGACCTTCTGCGGTCCGACCAGCTGCCATTTGTACAGCGACCAGAACGTGAAGCCATCCACCGGCGCTTCCAGATAAGGCGTGTATTTTTCTAGATTCTTTTGCTGCGTCGCGCGCGTGTCTGCGTGGGCGAGGCCCGCGACGAGCACGCCGAGCACAAGCGTTGCCGCCATCCGAAATTTCATGGGCTGTCCTCTATCGGCTGTTGTATGAAGGACGGCGCGCAGGCCCGGATCGACGCGCTCTTGCAATGCGGCTGCCAAATTCGACGTAGTCGATGCCGACAGCGAGATGACCGTTGCGCGACGTGAACGCGACGCTATTGGTATTCATCAGGCCGTCGCACGGTGGACCGATGCGGACGAGTCAGGGTTTGTCGTGCGCGGTCCAGAGCGCCAGCGACCCAGCTTGACGTAACCGCACGCCGCGGCTCTAATACGCGGCCCCGCTGCGGTCAGCCACCGACCGCACGTTACGCAGCACGCTTGGCCGGGTAGCTCAGTTGGTAGAGCAGGGGATTGAAAATCCCCGTGTCGGCGGTTCGATTCCGTCCCCGGCCACCATTATTTTCAGCGACTTACGTCAATTTCACGAGTTGCAATTTTGGCTTGTGTGTCAAAAACATGTCGTCGAGTCGACTCGCCGCCCCGTGCAGATGATCCGCCGCGAGGTGCGCATAGCGCAGGACCATGTCGTAGCTGGCCCAACTGCCCAGCTCCATCAGTTCCTGCAACGGTGTCCCGCTCTGTACATACCACGACGCCCACATATGCCGGAGGTCGTGCCAGCGAAACGTCTTCTCGATACCGGCCCGTTCTAACGCACGCTTCCATGCCGCGGTCGAACACTGGTTGACGGGTTTGTCCTTGTACGTAAACACGTAGTCCCCGTGTCGACTCCAGCGCCGACGTAACACGTCGAGCGCGTCCTCGTTCAATGGAACGCCAATGGCTCGTCCAGCCTTGGCCTCGTCCGGATGGATCCACGCTACGCGACGGCTCATGTCGATCTGGTTCCATCGCAGGAACGACACGTTGACGCTGGACCGTGTTCTGATTTCACCCCTTCAGATCCCCGCTGGCGAAGCGGGCGCGAAGTTGATCGACATGATTGGGAAGCCGGGGGCCGTTTGGAAACCGATGGAATCTGGAGCCTCGGCCGCGCCGATTGGGAAGCGCTCGCGTGGCAACTCATCGAGCGGCACGCGATCCTATATCGCGTGGATCTCGGGTTCGACGTGGAGGTCGCGGCGGCGCCGTTCGCGCGAACGGGCAACGTCCCCTGGCGCGCCCAATGGGGCCTACTCTTCGACGATCTCGCGGACACGCGCCGGTGCGCCCCACGCAAAGCGCATCAGGGGTTCACGATGTCGGGAAAAGAGAAAGCGTAGATAGCAGGTCAGGGGAAGCGAACATAAAAACGGGAGCGTTGCGCTCCCGTGTCGGTCAGGTTTCTTTGTCCGCGTCGGTGATGATGAGGCGGCGTTTTTGCCGTTTCAATTCGAGGAGCGCCCATTCCGCGAGCGCGACCATCGCCGGCGACCAGAAGTGGTCGCCAGTGGCGTGCTTCAATAGCTTTTTCGTTCGCGATGGCAGGCTCCCCCGCACCTGATTTTCACGGTGAAGCCACGTCGCCATCTCGACCTCACCGTTGCTGGGCAGCATTTCGAACGCGAGCCGCGTCGCGCCGAATCCGCGTCCGTGCGGATTGTGCGAGGCCGAGATCTTTTTCTTAGCCGACGGCTTTCTTGAGGGTGGCATGCGAACTCCTCTTCGGTTGGGTTGCCATGTTCTTATGGCGGGTTTGATTTGCCCAGACTCGAGTGTGTTCCGGCCGTCTTGATGTTTCCGCTTTCTTCGCTTTCTTCTCGGCGACTGTCGCGCGGGCGATCAGCGCTTCCAGTGTGTCCGGGGCCAGCCGTTCGTGGGCCGCCGCGAGGCGCGCAGCCGGTCCGCCCAACCCGAGCCAATCACGCTTCTCATCGCGGTCATCATCGAGCCACACGCCGCGCTCGGCCAAGGCCATCAACGCGTCGCGCAACCGCGGGGGCGTGAACCCGTCTCCCCATGCGGCAGCGGTCGTGTCGCGGAAGTCCAAAGCCATGGGATCCGCGCCGGCTTCGAGTAGCAACTTGGTGATGGAGGACCAGCGTTCAGAACAACGGTAACTGGCGCGTTGTCGGCCGTAGACACGCACGGCGATGTGAAGGAGCGTCAGTCCGAAAAATGAGGTGGCGTTCGGGTCGGCGCGCTCGGCCAGCAACCCATGCACGGTGTCGATGTCGCCGTCCGCGACGGCGAAAAACAGCGACGCGCCTCGCCTCTTTGCGGAGCAGGCGCCGACCGGGCCGCACCGCATGAGGCTGTACGACGCTGCGGTCGGCGCATTTCTAGACACCGGCTTAGCGCCGCCGGAAGCCGTCGCGATGGCGACGTTCTACCGCAATTACCTGCTCGGCATGATCGCCGAGGAAGCACGCCAGTTGTGGCTGGCTCGTCCGGGAGCGCTGCGTCCTACCCTTGCCGTGGGCGTGGAGTTGTCTCATCTCGGCGACGAGTCACGCCACTATCCGAATCTGCGTGGAGCCGCCGAACTGTTCGCGAACATCGAGCCCGAGGAGCTTTTTCGGATCGGCCTCAAGGTTCTCCTGGATGGTATGGAATGTCGCATCACGGAGATCGCGCGCTCGAAGAAGGCGTGGCCCGCTAGTTAGTCGACGATTTCTTCGGCAGCGGCCTGTTGCTGCTCTTTGCAAGCGAACACGGGAACGAACCCGCGGCTACCTATGCCAGGGGGCGGTGCAGATTCCGCCGATCGACGCGACGCAGGCGCTGCCTGTCGCATGGGCACGCACGCAGCGGCATTGAACCCAGCGTGCGTGCGGCGAAAGGTGCACGAAAGGTCTCAGGCAGAAGCTCGATCGCGATGAGGCGGCGACACCCAAGAGTCGCCGCAAGCAGTTTCGGGAGCAATCCTCGTGCGCCGCCTGTTTTGTCTTCTCGCCCTCGCCCTCGCATGCGCTGGTGTCCCTCCCCGGGCGGCACAGGCCGGCGACGGACCCTTCGGCATCGATCACCGCATCGCTTACGACAACAGCGGCATCTGGGCTCGCAACAATCAAACACTGCTGATCGGTGGCACCATCCTGACCGTGATCGGCGGCTCGATCATCCTCGGTGATCAGGACAAGCTCGGCGACACCTTCTGGCGATCGCTGGATTCGATGGCACTATCCGCCGCCGTCGCGCAAGGCGGCAAATGGATTTTCCAGCGCCAACGTCCGTCGCAAACAGACGATCCGAACCAGTTCTTCAAGGGCACTCGTTACCAGAGTTTCCCCAGCGGCGAGGTCGCCGCGATCGCCGGCGCGGTGACGCCGTTCGTGGTCGAGTACGGCCGCGATCACCCGGCAGTGTACGCATTGGAAGCACTGCCGCTGTATGACGCGGTCGCCCGCGTGAAAGTGCACGCGCACTGGCAGAGTGATGTACTGGTCGGATGGGGCATCGGCACCGCCGCTGGCATCTGGGCCGCGCGGCGCGAACATCCGCTGGTCCTCCACTGGCTGCCGGGCGGCTTCGAGGTCGGCTACGTGCACCATTTTTCGCCTTGAGTTCTCCGGCTGCGAAGGGACGCACCGGCAATCGCGCAGAGCGTGTCTTGGACTACTCCCGCAAAATCGAAGCTGCTCGCCGGCGGATCACGCAGCACGCGATGCGCATGGTCTTCCGCAAGAGAGAAGATCTCGCGTGCATCGCCGCGCGTCTACCGCGCACGGGAATCCACAGGATTCTGGTTTGCCGCACCGTGCATACGCTCGGCGATTCGCTGACACTGACACCCCTGCTACAGGAGTTGAGCGCGATCTATCCGGGCGCCGAAATCGATATCGTCGGCAGCTGTCCCGCCGCGCGCGAGATCTATGGCGCATTCTTCTGTGTAGGCAAGATCATTCAGCTGCCCGCGCATGCATTGCGCTATCCGCTGCGCACTTTGGGCGCGCTGCAGCAGATGAAGCGCACCCATTACGATCTGGTTATCGACCCTGATCCGCAATCGCAGAGCGGGCGTTTGCTGACGCTGCTGGCCGATGCGACTTACTCGCTTGGTTTTGTCGGACCGAAGAAGAGCGGCAAGATGACGCATGGCGTTGCGGTCCCCGACGAGCCTCGGCACAAAGGAACAATACCGGTATTCCTGCTGCGCAGCGCGATCGGCGAGGAAGCGTCAAAACGCAAGTATCCGCGGCTGGACATCCAGCTGAGCGCGTTCGAACGCCGGCAGGGGCAGGACAAGCTCGCACGCTTGACCAGCACGCACTCCGTATCCGCGCGTAAGAAAGGCAGCATCGGCATTTTCGCCAACGGGACCGGCAGCAAGCGTCTCGGCAGCGACTGGTGGACCCGATTTATCGAGGCCTTCGAGCCCGCTGTCGCCGATTACGACCTGGTCGAGATCCTTCCGGCTTTCGGCCAGTCGCTGCTCGGCTCGCGCTATCCGGGCTATTACTCGAGCAACGTGCGCAAGATGGCGTCGGTGATCACGAACCTGTCGCTGTATGTCAGTGCCGACTGCGGCGTGATGCATCTCGCCTGCGCTTCGGGCGCGCCGACCGTCGGCATTTTCGCCGTTACCGACACGTCCGAATGGGGCCCGTACGGCGATTCGAATCACGCGATTGATGCCCGCGATCTGACGCCCGAGCAGGTGGCCGTTCAGATTCTGGATGTGCTGAAGACCCCGATTGCGCTGCAATCACCTCGGCGCGCGCCGCTCAAAGTCGATCGAATTCCTGCCTGAGCATCGCTCCGCGGCTTGCGCCACCAGCACCGTAGTGAGTAACCGATTGCCGTCGAGACCGACCCGCATCCTCGGGTAATTTTATTGTAGTTGACGATATCTTCCGGAGCGGCTTCGACGGCCCATAGGCTATCCGCGCTCCGGATTCCTGATGCAAGCAGGCCGATCCGTGGGTGGGCAAGTACTGGTGCAGTTTCACGAGACCAAGTATGGCTACCGTCGCATCGGTCGCGTTACGTTCAGGGCGTGAAGTCCACCGTCCACCCGTATCCATGTGCGGCGCCGGCGCGTGGCCCGGGCGCCTTCGATGGGTGATGACATGGGTACGTGCGGATGCGCCGCGCAGTTCGGATTCCGGATCGGGCTCGTGGAGATTCGTGCACTCGCCATCGGTGGATAGAGGAAACCATGCTCCGACGTGTCGGCAGTGTCATTGCGGTAGCGGCCCTCGGTCTTGCGCTCGGCGCGTGCTCGTCGCTGCGCACCGACTTCGTCAAGCGGCCGTCAAAGGCATTGCCGCCGACAACGAGCACGCCGAGCGCGCGCTATATCCGGTCCCAAGTCGACCAGCATCTCGACAAGTCCGGCTTCCGCCTGCTGACCCGCAGCACCAATGCACTGATGAGCCGCATCACGCTCGCCGACCATGCGAAACACTCCATCGATCTGCAGTACTACATCTTCAACAACGACGCGACCGGGCGGCTGGTGGCGCAGCGCCTGTTGACGGCTGCGGACCGGGGCGTGCGCGTGCGCATCCTGCTCGATGACATCAACTTGAGCGACGCAATCGACATGCTGGATGCGCTCGATGCACACCCGAATATCGAAGTCCGATTGTTCAATCCGTTCCATACGCGTGATCCGTCCTTGCTGTCCAAGGCCACCCAATTCCTGTTCGACGCGCATCGGCTCAACCGCCGCATGCACAACAAATCGTTCATCGTGGACAACTCCGTGGCGATCGTCGGCGGCCGCAACATCGGCGACGGTTATTTCGACGCCGGCAACGACACCAATTTCCGCGACCTCGACCTGATCGCAATCGGGCCGGTCGTGCAGGAGGCTTCGCACGCGTTCGACGAATACTGGAATTGCGACGCTGCTTATCCGGTCACGGCCTTTCGCGGCAAGCACGCCAGTCACTACGATCTCGCACAGCTGCGCGCGGATCTCGGCCGCGACGCGCGCGCATTCGCGCAATCCGATTATGCGCAGGCGACGCTGGATGAGCTTCCCGACGGCCCCTCCGCGGATCGCCCCGGTGCGTGGTTCTGGGGATCCGCGATGCTGGTGGCCGACCAGCCGGAAAAAATCGAGACCACCAAGGACGAACCTGCACTTCGCATCGGCCCGCAAATCAAGACGATGACCGACCAGGCTCAGCAGGACGTGCTGCTGATATCTCCGTACTTCGTCCCCGGCGAAAACGATACACGCTATCTCACCGGCCTCGCCAAGCACGGCGTGGCCGTGAAGGTGCTCACGAATTCACTCGCCTCCACGGATGAACCGGCCGTGCATGCGGGATACTCGCGCTATCGGCGTGCGCTGCTCGAAGGTGGTGTGCAGCTCTACGAACTGCGGCCCGCCGCCGGCACAAGACAGCCGGCGACCGCAGGGGGAACATCGTCCGGCGTCAGCCTGCATGCCAAGGCGATTGTGGTGGACCAGCAGCTGGTGTTCATCGGCTCGATGAACATGGACCAGCGCTCGAAACTCCTGAACACCGAGATGGGAGTCATCGTCGATTGCCCGCAGCTGGCAGACGCGGTGAAGCAGTTCTTCGATACGGCCACCTTGCCCGCGAATGCCTACCACGTGGCGCTGACCGCGTCGGGGGGTTCGTCCCATGCCGGAAAGATGCAATGGCAGGCGAGCGATGGCGGCAAGCCGGTGACCTATGACCGCGATCCCGACGCCACCATGAAACGCGGGCTGGAAGTGAAGATTCTCAAGCTTCTGCCGATCGAGGGGATGCTCTAGGTTGGATCAGCCACCTGACAGGAATGCGTGCACGAATCCTTCGGGCACCGAACAAACGAAACGCGTAGCGGCGCGGAATACGACTGCCGACAGAGGAGCAGATTCTTGAACAAGATTGTTGCGGCATTGATTTTCTCCGTCTTCTTCGCAACGCCTGCGTTTGGCCAGCAGGACGTTGAACAGCAGAAGATCGCCTACCTCATTGCGTCGATTGCCGCCCTGCAAGATGCGACCTTCATTCGCAACGGCAAGGAATACGACGCCGAACGCGCCGCCGAGCACCTGCGTCTGAAGCTCCGCTATGCCGGCGAACGCGCCAAGACCGCGGAAGACTTCATCGCCTATTGCGGAACCGGCTCGTCAATGTCCGGCACCAAATACGAGATCAGGTTCCACGACGGTCGGGCGGTCGATTCGGCGACGTTCCTGCACAGCAAGCTCGCCGAGTACGAGGCGAGAGCGCGGCAAACGAGACACGCTAGTTCATGATGATTGGCCTGCCCCGCCATGGCGAGGCGCCATTCTTGTTATTCCGCGACGCGCTGGCGTTTGGCGTTTGATCGACTTCGCTTGAAGCCACGCCACCGCTCCACGGTGTTCGCGATCCTGCTCGGCAAGCTGCTCCCGCAGCGCGACGACACACCGGACCGCTACGGCCGCGACATCGGTTGGTGCCGCGTGGTGCGTCGCATGCACACACCGCAGGATATCTATGCCGTGCGCGTGCTCGGCCAAGCGCTGACACTGGATTTCCTGGCCAGCCCAGCGCCGAAACGCGATCTGGATACCGCCGCCAGCGAACTGGCGTCCGTAGGTTTCGCCGGCGAAGCCGTGCGAGCGCAAATCTTCTGACTGGCTGTCGCCGATTTCGAACGGGAAGGATCGCATCGCGGCCTGAAAGCAGCCGACGACGACGCCGACGCGCGATGCACGCCCGATTGAATCGAGCTCTATTCGAACGCGCGGTCAACCGCAGCGGTGTCGACCGAATAGCCGCGGACACCCGTTTGCGGGCTTTCCCACGCTTCCCTTTGCATGCGCTCGAGCGTCTTCAGAAAATCCGGCGAACGCGTATCGAAGCGGTCCAGGCCGAGGCTCTTCAGGATGTCGTAACTCATGGCTCGCTCTCCGTTCCTGATGGTTTGCACTGTCGGTGACTGCTCAGCAAATGTCGGGCCAATCGGAAACATCCGCTTGCCTGGTCATCGTGCCGCCCTGCCCGACCGCTCCTGACACGCATTGCGCGATTCTGACAATCGATGGATTACGTTGGGCGGATGCCACGTGGCACAGCATTCGCCGCTTCAGCGCTGGCCTGTGAAGCGGCGACGTTCGGCTTTGCAGAATGTGCTCTTGCAGGCACCCAGGCCCAGGATGCTCGATGCGATGCTGGTCTGGTCGGGCCGTACCGCGACCAGGGTGGCGAGCACCGGCAGCATGCTGCGTAGTCCCGAGAGTGAAACGCTGTAGTAGTGAACAAAATGGCTCATGCCGGCATCCCCGTCTGGCGATGCAGTGCAAGAAGCAAGGAGCGCGCCAAGACGTGCGTGAAAGCCCCGCGAAAGCTGGCTGAATCATGCTGTACGCAGTATCCATCGCGCCGCCGGCGAATCCGCTGGTGGCGCCGATGCCTGTCGATCTTTCCGTTGGCGAACCTGCAAGCCCATGATCAAGCCTTCCGAATTCTATTTGCGCGGCGGTCGCACCGGCGTGCTCCTGATCCACGGTCTGACCGGCACGCCAACGGAAATGCGCTTCGTCGGCAACGGTTTGAGTCGTGCCGGTTTCAGCGTGCTCGGCATGCAACTCGCCGGACACTGCGGCGACGAGGCCGACCTCCTCGCGACCGGTTGGCGCGAATGGTACGCAAGCGTCGTCGCCGCGGCCGAACGCCTGCGCGAACAGGTCGACCATCTGTTCGTGGCCGGTCTCTCGATGGGTTCGGTGCTCGCGCTGAAACTCGCGATCGATCACCCCGACGCAGTCGACGGGCTCGGCCTGTACGGCACCACGTTCTTCCATGACGGCTGGGCGACGCCGCCGATCGGCAGACTCGCATTCCTGCTGCCGCTGCTGACCCGTGTCGGCATCGGTCGCGACCGTGTCTCGGCCGAGACCGAGCCGTACGGCATCAAGGACGAGCGCATCCGCAACCGCATCGTCGGCGCGATGCTGTCCGGCGACAGCCAGGCCGCCGGCCTCGCGGGTTTCCCGTGGCCATCGCTAGCCGAATTCCAGCGTCTTTCGCTGCATGTGCGTCGCCGCATCGGTCGCGTGCGTGCGCCGTGCCTGATCGCGCATTCGTCGAACGATGACGTCGCCAGTCTGCGCAATGCGCGCATCGTGCAGCGTGGTGTACGCGCTCCGGTCGAAACCTTGCTGCTCGACAACAGCTATCACATGGTCACGGTCGATCAGGATCGCGGCCAGCTGATTGAGCAATCGGCCGCATTCTTTCAGCAGATCGCCGAACGCCGTTCACTCGAACTGCCGCGCGGCGCGCGTGTCGCCGCCGCGATCGACTGATGCCGCCGTGTCCGGGCGTCGCGGCGCCTGGCCTTCACAACCTGCTTGAACCGCGTTCGCTCGTCGATCAGTTCCTGGCGCACCCGCCGGCAGATTTCTCCGCGCTGACGACGCCGCTCGGCGCCCCTGCATTTTTCGCGCGCTTCGACCTGCTGACGACTGCCGATGACGCGCTGCGCCGCCGTGTCACCGGACTGCCGCTGTACGCGCTCTGGCGCCACCTGCTGCGCCCACGCACCTGCTTCATCGGCACCACGGTTTCGGAATATGCGCTGTTTCCCGCCGACGTCGATGCCGATGCGCTCGTGCGTGAATGGCTGGCCCATTTCGCGCAGCGGCAAATGCTGCTGATCATCAAGGATATTCCCGAGGAATCACCGTTGCTCGACATGGCCAGCAACGCGTGCGCACGCGCGGTCGCGAATGCCTGCGAACGCACCGGCTTCGTGCTGCTCGGAGGCCAGGCGCTGGCCTGGGTACCGATCGATTTCGAGTCGACCGACGATTACCTCAGCCGTCTTTCCGCCGGCCGACGCAAGGACATCCGCCGCAAGCTGCGCACGCGCGCGGGACTCGACATCGAGGAAATCCCGACCGGCGCGGCAATGTTCCGCGACACCGCCATGCGCGAGCTTTTCTACACGCTGTACCTCAATGTCTACCAACAGAGTGAAATCCATTTCGACCAGCTGAGCCGCGACTTCCTCGACGCGGTGCTGCAAGACGCGAGCAGCGGCGGCATCGTCTTCGTCTATCGCCATGCAGGCCGGATGATCGGCTGGAACCTCTGCTTCGTCGTCGGCGACACCCTGGTCGACAAGTATGTCGGCTTCGCCTATCCCGCGGCACGCGAGCAAAATCTTTACTTCGTCAGCTGGATGCATAATCTCGACTACGCGCTGCGCCATGAGCTCACCTGCTACGTCGCCGGTTGGAGCGATCCGGAGATCAAGTCGTATCTCGGTGCGCGCTTCACCTTCACGCGCCACGCGGTGCGCCCGCGCAGCCGTTTGTTGCGCGCCGCATTGCGCCGGATCGCCGGACGTTTCGAGAGCGATCGCGCATGGGCCGACGGGAAATCCGCCGCGGCGACGGTGAGCAATCGAAAATCCACCGACCATGGACAAGCCGTTGCAAGCGCCGGTCGTTCTTGATTTCGATCGGTCGGTCGGAGCGCTGCCCGGCGCGACCGTCATCGATCTCACCAACTGGCAGGAGGCGATCCGCTTCGGCTGCTCGCTGCATCGTCTGCGCGAAGTGCGCGCCGTCATCGAGCGCGCTTTGCCAGCCGAGCACGGCACCGTGTTTCTCGGCAGTGGCGACTACCATCATCTGACCTGGCCACTGGTCGAGCGCTGCGCCGCACGCGGCCCGTTCGAAGTCGTGGTCTTCGACAACCATCCGGACAACATGCGCTTTCCGTTTGGCGTGCATTGCGGCTCGTGGGTGCGCCGCGTCGCGCTGCTGCCGTTCGTCGCGCGTGTGCATGTGCTCGGCATCAGCTCAGCCGACGTTTCCGCCGCGCACGCGTGGGAAAACTATCTGGCGCCGCTGCGGCGCGGCAAGCTGAGTTACTGGACGGTCGGCGTCGACACACGCTGGTCCGCGCGCATCGGTCTGGCGCATGCGTTCAAGTCATTCGATTCACCGGCGGCCTTGCTGACCCGATTCGCCGAGGAGCAGCGCGCATCGACGCTACCGGTGTATCTGTCGATCGACAAGGATGTGCTGAGCCCCGAGGTCGCGCGCACGAACTGGGACCAGGGCCGGCTCAGTGACACAGACATTGTCACGGTGATCGACGGACTCGCCGGAAAGCTGGTCGGCAGCGACATCACCGGGGAGATTTCGGCGTATCGATACCGCGCCTGGTGGAAACGCAAGCTAAGCGCGCTCGACGACCAGCCCGAGATCGACGCGGCGCAACTGGCCACGTGGCAGGCGCAGCAGCACGCGCTGAACCTGCGTTTGCTCGATCGCATTGAACGCGCAGGGAAACGCTGAGAAAGTCGTCATCCAGGCGCAGGCCGATCCAGCGTTTTGGCAATCCATAGAGGAGCTGGATGACCAGCTTCGCTGTTGTGAAGCGCCTCCGGCTTTCGCCGGACTGCGTAGGCAGGATGCCGAAACGAACAGCGTAGCTGGCCCGAAGGGCGAGCCGCGGAAGCGGCGAGTAATGACGGGCGAAGGTGCACAACTCGCCAACCGGTGCATATGGCGATCGAAACCACGGTCCCGGAATTTTTCCAGAAGTTCACGATGCAGCGCGTGTGCAACGCGGATCTCGACGCTGCACTGGCCGAAGAAGCAGCCGCGCGAAGCGGAAGGGGGCGCTTTTTCTACGTGGTTTCCAGCACCCTGCAGATCGCCTCGAAATCCTCGTTGCCAAGCCACGGACTGTTCGAGATTGTCAGCGTGGTTGCCGCAAACGCGCGCGCGTTCGGCACCGCGTGTTCGCCGACGATGCGCTGCAGATAGTCGTAGTCCGGCAACGCGTGGATGAACAATCGACTGACGCCGAGGCCTGCACTCCACAGGCGTTGCAACACGGCATCGCGCGCCGCCTCGTCCGGCATCCGCAGCAACAGGTATGGCCAAGTGCCTTGCGCACCGCCGGCATCGTCAATGACCGTGACGCCGGGAATCCACGCGAGCCGCACCTTGCGCGATTGCGCTTGCGCCGCACCTTCATCCAGAAACGCCGGCAACCGCGCGAACGCGCGCGCGCCGACGGATTGCCGCCAGCGACCGAGTTTGTGCAGCGCAATCGCTGGCGAAAAATCATCACCCACCGCCGCGACTGGATCGCCCCGGCGCAGCGCACGCCGCAGCGGCGCGCCATAGGCGAAACGCAACAGCGATGGCCGATACAACGCGTGGTAGCCGAGCAGCTGCAGTACGCGCTGCAGCTCCCGGCCGCTGTGCCGCGGCACGATCTCGCGGCTCGTGCGTGCGAGCTCATCGCGCAACGCTGCATCGTGCGCGACCAGCAGGCCGCCTTCGTAAGTGGTCAGGCCCTTGCCGACCGCGAGGCTGAAGAATCCGACATCGCCGTCGAGACCGACCGCGCGCCCGTGCCGGCGCGCACCGAGTGCCTGCGCCGCATCCTCGATCACGAATGCGCCGACGCGACGCGCGATCGCGATGGTGGCATCGACGTCGGCGACGCGCCCACCGAGATGAGTCGGCATTACTGCGAGGGTGTCGCGATCGCAAAGTGCGGCGAGTTGCGCCGCGTCGAAATCGATCGAGCCCGGCGCGAGATCGCACACACGCAGATCCAGCCCGCAATGCGCTACCGCGAGCGCGACCAGCGGACAGGTGTAGGCGGGAACGACGACGGCGCGGCGGCCGCTGAGCCGGTGCAGCGTGGTCAGCGCGACAACTAGACTCGCCGTGCCCGAACACTCCACTTGCACCGATGCCGTTCCGAGAAAATCTGCGGCGCACTGCGCGAGATCGCTGCGCTGTTCCGACGCTGCGCCAAACGGCAGCAGGTCGCGCCAACGCGGCGGCAGGCCCGCGGTCGGCGGAACTTCGTACTTACGCGGCAGGCTTGTCGCCATCGGTTTCGCTGATCGCAAGGCAGACGATGCCGGCGATGATAAGCGCGCTGCCGATCCATTGCGGCGTGCCTATGTGTTCGTTGAACAACACGACCGACAATGCCATCACGCTGATGACCTCCAGGTGCGACGCGGCAAACGCGGGGCCGATCGGCGCGTGTTCGAGCAAGGTCATCCAGGTCAGGAACGCGCCGATATAGCAGACGATCGCCGCATAGACCCACGGCGAGGAAAACACGCGCAGCGCCCAGGCAAGATCGGCCTCGGGCGGCATCGCATGATTGGCGGTCAGCTTGAAACAGACCTGCGCGAACGTGTCGAAACAGACCAGTACAAAGAACCCGATGAGGTAAAAACGTCGCAAATCGGTCATGCGAGACCCACCACGGCGACGCCGCTGGCGATCAACAGGATGCCGAGCGTGCGCAGCGGCGAGAAGTTTTCATTGAACAGGAAGCGCCCCGCGATCATCACCGCGACGATGTTGATCGAGCCGAGCAGCACGCCTTCGGACAGCGGCACCAGGGAAAGGAAGGCGAGCCAGACCATGAATTCGCCGACATAGCATGCGACGCCGCACCAGATCCACGGTTGCGCCGCCATCGCCTTCCAGCGTGCGAGGCCGGTGCCGAGCCCCGGCCCCGCCGCAGCCGCCTTGAACGAAAGTTGCCCGAAAGTATCGAGCAGTATGTTGAGCAGCCACAGCGTAACTACGGTTGCAGACATCGGTCAGGTTTGGCTTGAAGAATGTTGAAGGATGATCCGTCATTGCGGCCCTTCGACAAGCTCAGGACAGACCGAGCTTCGCTCGAGCCGGACTGTGAAGGCAGGATGCCGAAGCGAACGCCGAAGGCGGCCCGTAGGGCAGGCCGCAGGAGCGGACTATAATCCCGTTTTGTCTTTTGAGAACCAAGGAGCTGGATCCCGGCTTTCGCCGGGATGACGAAACACAAAATGCCGGACGGGTCCGAATACCGGCTTTCGCCGGGATGACGATGACGAAGCAGAATGGCGCACAGGTCCGACACTCGTCGGACGCGTTGAAGTATGCCCGCGCGCACGGATAGCGTCGACCGATCTGCGCGAAACGCTTGAACAACATGACTAGCCCGGCGATCATGCCGGCCACCGATTGCCACCGCGTCGCTGCCGCCGATGCGCGACGAAACCCTGGAGACGTGGAATGAGCAGTGTACAAGACAATGTTTTCGACATCATTGCCAAGGAATCGGGCATCGATCGCAGCCTGATCACGCCGGATGCAACCTTGAAAGACCTCAAGATCGAATCGCTCGACGCAGTCCAGATCATTTTCGAGATCGAGGACCACTTCAAGATCACGATGCCCGATCGCGACCCGAACTTCGATACCGAATCGGTCAAGGGCCTGGTCGAGGCGGTCGAAAAGCTGGTCGCCGCGCAAGCCGCGCCGCCACCCCCGCAAGCCTGATTCGCATGCCTCCCATCGCGCTGCCGCCAACAATGCATCGTGTCGTCATCACCGGCATGGGAGCGGTCACCCCGCTCGGGATGACTGCGGGCGACAGCTGGGCGGCGATGCGCGAAGGCCGCTGCGCGATCGGTCCGATCACGACCCTGCCGCGAGAATCGCTGCGCTTCGGCATTGCCGCCGAAGTGCACGGTTTCGATCCGCTCGCACACTTTGAGGAAAAGCGCCTGATCCTGCTCGACCGCGTTGCGCAGTTCGCGCTGGTCGCCGCGCGCGAGGCGATCGCACAGTCCGGCATCGATTTCAGCGCCGATGGCATCGGCGAGAACACCGCTGTCGTCATCGGCACCGGCATCGGCGGCGAGCAGACCCACGATGCGGCTTCGCGCCGACTCTACGCCGAGAACAACCCGCGCACGCATCCACTGACTATCGTGCGCCTGATGGCGAATGCGCCGGCGTGCCAGATCAGCATCGAGCACAAACTGAGCGGCCCCTCCTTCGCGACGGTGAGCGCGTGCGCATCGTCCAATCACGCACTCGCGCAGGCATTTCACATGGTGCGCAGCGGCGTCGCTGATGCGGCAGTCGCGGGCGGCACCGAAGCCTGCATCACCCTCGGCGTGATCCTCGCCTGGGAGGCGATGCGGGTGATGGCCGACGACACCTGCCGGCCGTTCTGCAAGCAGCGCCACGGCATGGTGCTTGGCGAGGGCGCCGGCGTGTTCGTGCTGGAGACGCTGGAGCACGCGCAGCGTCGCGGCGCGACGATCCTCGCCGAGTTCGTCGGCGCCGGCATGTCGGCCGATGCCAGCGATATCGTGTTTCCGTCCGAGGCCGGTGCCGCGAAGGCGATCCAGCGCGCGCTGGCCGATGGCGGCCTCGCGCCGCAGGACATCGACTACATCAACGCGCACGGCACCGGCACGTCGGGCAACGATCCGACCGAGAGCAAGGCGATCCGCCGCGTGTTCGGGGCGCACGCGGACGCGCTTGCGGTGTCGTCGACGAAATCGATGCACGGCCATGCACTCGGCGCGGCCGGCGCGATCGAACTCGTCGCCGCGATCGGCGCGCTGCGCGACGGCGTGATGCCACCGACCATGAATTTCATCGATCCCGACCCCGAGTGTGATCTCGACTACGTGCCGAACGCCGCGCGCGAGAAGCCCGTGCGCGCAGTGCTCAGCAACTCGTTCGCATTTGGCGGCCTGAACGCGGTCATTGCGCTGCGACGTGCATCCTGATCGGGCAAGCACACGTTCACACTTCGTTTCGGTTGACAGGTGGCTGGGTCTTTGCAAACCCTTGCCAAGGTGGCATTCAGATCGAATGCGCTAATGTTCCATCCGAGCAATCGCCCACCCGGGCGTATCCACGGAGGCAAGCATGCAACGTTCCGGAAAAAACTTGTTGTTGGCCGCAGCGCTGACCTTGGCCGGCGCTGGCGCTGTCTACACGGCACCCGCCGAGGCGCGCGTGGCGGTGAGCATCTATGCGCCCATGGCGCCGCCAGCATTGCGCGTCGAAACCGTTCCGGGGCCAAGGGTCGGCTATGTCTGGGCACCGGGCTACTGGAACTATGGCCATCGACGCTATAATTGGCAGAGAGGCCATTGGCTCCGTGAACGCCGCGGTCGCAATTACGCATCGCCAAGTTGGGAGCAGAACGGCAATCGCTGGCGCTACCGCAGCGGTCGCTGGGATCACTGAAGCTGTCCCATCAGGAGTTGCAAAAGGCCCGCCAATAGCGGGCCTTTTCTTGCATGGACATAGGTCGCGTCTGGATGACGGCCGAATCTGATGCCTGAACACAAACGGCCGCGAACGCGGCCGTTGGGTGACACGTGACGCTGCGATCAAGCCTTCTTCGCCTTGCTCAACAACTGATCCAGCAGCGTGAGGCCAAGATCGATTTCCTCAGCGCTGATGTGCAGCGACGGCGCGAATGTGATCACATTCTTGTCGTAGCCGCCGCGAACTCCACCGGATGATCAGGTCGCGGATGGACTTTGCAACCCTCTAGTCCACGCGCCCGTTCTGCCCAGCCGGTCGATCACTTCAGAAGCGACGACCGCCGGAGACCGGCTCTGGACGAGTACGGCGAAATTGTCGTCGCCGTAAGGCGCATACATGGAGGAGTCGGTGACCTTGAAAAGGCCGATCGTCATTGCTCCGGAGGCGACGGCCAAGTGCATCACGCCGCAATCAGCGCTGATGACCAAATCCAGCCCCGCCATCACTGCCGCCATTCGCCGGATGGAGGTCGAGTAGTACGAAGGAAATGCCTCGCCAAATTTGGAAGCACCGGTTGCCGGAAGGATCTCGATGAACACAACATCGCGTCGCGCTTGCTCAAACGTCTCCAGCATTGCCTTCCACCACGCATCGGGGAAGGCCTTTGCTCCGGTAGCCTCTCCGAATACGCCGATGCGGAACACGCCCGGCGACGAGTTGCCGAGGATTCGTTGGCGGCGTCCTTCTCCCTGCTTGCGCTCGGTCTCGGAGAGGCGGATGTCGAGTGTCGGGCACGGAGCTATGTCGAACGCTTCGCCTCGCGCCGTGCGCAGCAGGTATACCGGCACCTGAGCCATGTGTTTGGTACACGAAGGTATGGCGACACCACACGAGATGCGGCCTGCGTTGCCCTTACCGACGAAGCCAAGCTTGTATTTCGCCCGCGACATCAGCAGCAACACCCTGCCGGTTTGCGAAGATACGCAAGGATCGATCGCCAGGTCATAGCGTTGGGTGCGCAGATGATGCAAGGTTCTCGAAAGGATTAAGGGATGACGCACGATCTTGCGCGGCAGCACAAGAAGATGGCGCACTGAATCGAATCCTCCGAACACCTCATGCGCGGCTTGCCCGGACGTGATGATGTCGACCTCCGCGGAGGGATAAGCGCGCTCGATATCGGCAAGGATCGGCGTCAGCAGCAGGGTGTTACCGAGGCGGTGGTTGGGGCGGATCAGCAGTACGCGATGGATGCCGGACGACGGCAGGCGTGCGCAGCCGTTTGCCGACCCCGCCAGCGCGGAGAACACACCGCGCAGAAACGTGCGGCGAAATTCCTCGATCGATTGTCGAAAGCCCATAGTTCGCGCGCCTCAAGGTCGCCAGATCTCAGCCGGCGCTAGTTTCGCGATGCTTTCGATCTACCGAGATGATGTGGATCTGGAGCGTCACGAAAACCCGCAACGTTTTCAGAACACGCGCGCCCGACCAAGCCCGGCCAGGGCAAGGTCAGCCGCGCTTGGCCTTGGTCAGCAATTGGTCCAGCAGCTTGAGCCCGAGATCGATCTCCTCGGTCGTGATGTGCAGCGACGGCGCGAACGTGATCACGTTCTTGTAGTAGCCGCCGACGTCGAGGACGAGGCCGATCTTCTTGCCGTTGTGCTCAAGCTCGCCGCCGAGACCCATGTCGACCATGCGATCGAGCAGCTTGCGGTTTGGCGTGAAGCCGTCGGCTTCGCAGATCTCGGCGCGCAGCGCGAGGCCAAGGCCATCGACGTCACCGATTTCCTGGTGGTGCTTCTGCAGGTCTTTCAGGCCTTCGAGGAAGTGTGCGCCCTTGGCCATGACCATCGACTCGTAGTCGGTCTCGGCGAGCATCTTCATGGTTTCCAGGCCCACCGCGGTGCCGAGCGGGTTGGAGGCAAACGTGGAATGTGTAGAACCTGGGGGGAACACGCTCGGGTTGATCAGCTCCTCGCGCGCCCAGATGCCGGCGAGTGGATTGAGGCCATTGGTCAGCGCCTTGCCGAACACGAGCACATCGGGCTTCACGCCGAAGTGCTCGATCGCCCACAGTTTGCCGGTGCGGAAGAAGCCCATCTGGATTTCATCGACGACGAGCAGAATGCCGTGCTGATCGAGCACGCGCTTGATGCCTTTGAAGAAGTTCGGCGGCGGGATCACGTAGCCGCCGGTACCCTGGATCGGCTCGACATAGAACGCGGCGTACTCGCACTGGCCGGCTTTCGCGTCCCAGACACCGTTGTATTCGGTTTCGAACAGACGCTCGAACTTGGCCACGCACTGCTCGCCGTACTCTTCTTTCGTGATGCCTTTCGGGCCGCGGAAGTGGTACGGAAATTCGATGAACTGGGCGCGATCGAAATGGCCGTAGCGGCGGCGATAGCGATAGCTCGAGGTGATCGCCGACGCGCCGAGCGTGCGACCGTGATAGCCGCCCTCGAACGCGAACACGAGGCTCTTGCCGTTCGACGCATTGCGCACGATCTTCAGCGAATCCTCGACCGACTGCGAACCGCCGACGTTGAAATGCACGCGGCCATCAAGCCCCCATTTCTCTTTCGCGTCCTGCGCGATGATCCTGGCCAACTCGATCTTGGTCGGATGCAGGTACTGGCTCGCGACCTGCGGCAGCGTGTCGATCTGCTGTTTCAGCACATTGTTGAGGCGCGGATTGGAGTAGCCGAAGTTGACCGCCGAGTACCACATCTGCAGGTCGAGGAACGGTGTGCCTTCGGTGTCGTACAGATAGCTGCCATCGCAACGCGCGAAGATCTTCGGCGGCTCCGAGTAATGCACGGTGTCGCCGAACGAGCAGTATTTCGCCTCGTCGGCAAGCAGCGCCGCGTCGCTGACGGACACGGTGGCGGTCTTGGAAATGTCGATGTTCAAGCGGAAGTCTCCGTGAAGATGGAATGGCCGCGTCACACGCGGCGAATCAGGAACGGACAGCGCGATCGATTACAAGATCGACTGCGCGATTGCGGCAATGGCAGGCGCCTCAGGCTGCCTGCGAAACCGCAGCCAGCGGCTCCGCGCACCCATGCGCGGCCAGTTCGCCTGCGAGCAGGGTCGGCAACAGGTCGAGTGCATCGGCAAAGCCGGTGATCGGCACATATGGAATCGCGGCCGAGCGGCAATGCTCGATCAGACGATGCTTGGCGAACACGAGATCGGCTTCGCCGGCGACGCAGAAATCCGAAGCGCCATCGCCGATCAGCAACACGCGCTTGTGCTCGCTGCGCGCGCGACCGGCGCACGAGCATTTGCAGTTGCCACTGGCGATTCGGCAGGACGAGCTGCCGTACGGAAAATCGAGTTGCCAGCCGCGTTCGCCGACCGCTTCGAGGCGGTTCGCAATGACCGGCAGGTCGCCGAGGCCATTGCTGGAAAGAATGCGCCGGATCGCATAATCCAGACCGTCACTGACAACCGCGAGCGGCATGCCGGCTTCGCGTGCAGCGGCGACAAAATGCACAAACGCGCGATCGATCGACATGTTGTCCAGATGCGCGTTCATCTCGTCGCGGCTCGCATCCAGCAGCGCAACTTGCTGCGCCATGCAGTCATGCGAACCCATCTCGCCACGCCGCCACGCCTGCTCGATCACCTGCCATCCGGGGCGGCCGAAGCGTTCCAGCAACGAGTCGGTGATGTCCTCGACCGAGACGGTGCCGTCAAAGTCACACAAGATTGTCCAGTTCGACACGGATGAGTTCCTGGAACCCGGAAAGGGCCATTGCAGTCGTTAGCGTAGCGGCGGTCGTCTTTCGTGCAGCTTTCGCGCATGGTGAGGCCGCATTTCGACTCGCCGGAGCGCCCTCCGCGCGGCTCTGCTCCGACCAAGGGGGGGGGCACAAAAAGCGACCTGAGCAGACGTCGAGTTTCAAGCCTCTCTCTCCTCGGGAGAGGGGTTGGGTTGACGGTTCGGTCAATGTGCAGCGCTGACATCTCCGCCGGACCCTCATCCGGCCTTTGGCCCACCTTCTCTCCCACGGGGATTTCCTTCGGTCGCCGGAGGGAGAAGGGAAAGAGCTGAAACTCGACACTGATCAGGAAACGCGATGGCTTTTGAGCCCCCCTCGCGTGCGCAAGGAGTTCGGGAGCTGGCGCCGTCAGCGCCTGAAACGCACCAGCACGCGCTGGCCGATGCGGAAATCCGTGCCTTCGAGCTGGAGCACGCATTCGACATCGTGCGCGCCGGCGCGTTCGACCGGATCGTCGGTCAGCCGGCTCGGTCCGAACACCTCGCCGACACGCAATACGCGAGCGGGAACCGCGGTGCCCTGATCCGAATCGCGCACGACTTCGGCCTGCATGCCGGGTTTGATCAGATCGACATAGGTTTCGTTGAGCTCGGCGCGCACGATGCGTGGGCGATCGGGCAGCAACTGGAACAACTCGGTCGCCGACTGTGCGGAAACCGCATCGCCCACATGCACCGAGCGCCGCACGATGCGCCCGGCCGCCGGTGCCTTGATCACGCGCGCGTCGAGTTCGGCTTGCGCTTCGTCGACGTGTTGCCGCGCGACCTTGACCGAGGCTTCCGCCGCACCGATTTCGGCTTTCAGCACCGCCAGCGCGGCGACCGCCTCGTCCGCGGATTGGCCGGTTGCGGCACCCGCACCGGCGGCCTCACCGATGCGCTTGACTTGCGTCTCGGCCGGCGTCAGACGCGCTTTCAGAACACCGACCTGCGCCGCAGCCTGGGCCAGGTTCGCTTGCGCAACAGCGACCCCGATCCGTGCCTGGCGTTGGTCGAGCAGAGCGAGCACATCCCCTTGCATGACGGTGTCGCCGTCCTCGACCCTGACCTCGTCGATGCGCCCGTCGCGCGCTGCCACGATATGGATCAACCCCCCCTCGACGTCGACCTGGCCACGCGCCATCGCGATGTACGGGCTTTGCGCCGGCGTCGCCACGGACGGGGTGCCGCGACCGTCGTCCGAACACGCAGCGAGCGCGCCGGCGGCGATCAGCGTCAACAACAACCAGCGGATGCGTGCAGCGTTCATCGCAAAACTTCCTTGGCGGTTGCAGTATGCGTGCGCCGGTCCGAGAGTATCTTGCCATCTTCCATCGCCAGCACGCGATCGGCATACGCGATCAGGCGCTGGTCGTGGCTGACGCAGAGCACAGTCGCACCATGCGTACGCGCGATCCTGTGCAAGGTGTCGATGACGATCTGGCCGTTGCCGGCGTCGAGCGCACTGGTCGGCTCGTCGGCGAACAGCAGTTGCGGTTCCTTGGCCAGCGCGCGCGCGATCGCGACGCGTTGTTTCTCGCCACCGGAAAGTTCGGCCGGACGCAGGTGCACGCGGCTGGCGAGGCCGACTTCGTCGAGTGCCGCGCGCGCGCGTTCGCGCGCAACGTCATTGGCGAGGCCGAGATAACCGAGCGGTAACGCGACTTGTTCGATCGCGGTCAGGGCGGGGAACAGGTTGAACCCCTGGAACACAAAACCGGTGTGGCGCAAACGGAAATGTTCGAGCGCAGTCGGCTTGAGCCCCGCGAGATCCTCGCCGAGTGCGAGCGCGCGGCCGCTGTCCGGTCGCAGCAGGCCGCTCAGGATCGCGAGCAGCGTGCTCTTTCCGCAACCGGACGGCCCCGAGATCAGGGTGAGTTCGCGCGCGAAAACCTCGATCGAGAGACCGCGCAACACATCCGTGCGCAGCTTGCCGGTAACGAAGGATTTGCACAGGGAATCGGCGATCAGCGTGGCACTCATGCGTCGATCATCGCAACAACAACGCGGGATCGGCGTGGCGCAACGTGCGCACCGCCATCAAACCGGATACGAGCGCGATGGCCATGACCAGCGCGGCGCAGATCGCGACCGTGCCGAGGTCGAGCTGCGCGGGCACATCGCGACGACGTGCCAGCGCCAGAACGAGCAAGGTCGCGGCGCCGCCAATGACCAGCCCGGATGCGCCGACCCAGGCGGCCTGCGTGAGCACGACGCGCCGCAACGCCGCAAAGCCGACGCCGAGCGCGTGCAGGGTTGCGTATTCGCGGAGGGAACCTGCGACTGCACCCATCAGGGTCTGGCTGGTGATGACCGCACCGACCAGGAATACGACGACGGCAAGAAACAACACGCCAAGCCCGGCGCCGGTTTCGAACATCCAATAGGTCACAGCGCGCTGCGCGAACGCCGCGCGCGTCCAGACTTCGAAATGGCGCGCGCCCTGGCTCGATTGCAAGCGCGCACCAACTTCATCTGGGCGCGCCGGATCGCGCAGCTTGACCACGTAGTACGCGACCTCGCCGGCGTTGTTGTCGTTGTTGAGGCGTCGCGAGGTGGCAAGCGACGTCACGATATTGACGCCGCCCAGCGCGCGCAAGCCGTTGCCGACACCGACGATGCGCACGCGGTGGCCGTTGATCACGGCCTGCCCACCCATGCTGAGGCCAAGTTTGGCCAAGTCCGCGCGATCGACGATCACGCCGTCGGGCTCGTCGAGTTTCGCGCGCAGCGCCGGCGTCAGCACATCGGCGAACATCATCGCGTCCGCGCGCGTGTCGATGCCGGAGACAAACACGGAAACGCCGCCCTTGTCCGCCGGGCCGCGCCAGTCGCCATCGATCCAGTTGAATGCTTCGACGCGCGCAACATCCGGGTCCATCAGCGCATCGATTTCCGCCTGTACGGGAATCGGCCGGCCGAGTTCAATGCTCTGCGTGCCTGGGTAGCCCATCCACAGGTCGCCGCCCGATTTCTTGATGTAGACCGCGGCGCTGTCGAAGATGCCGAACACAAGTGCAGCCTGGACCAGCAGCAGCACTCCGGAAAACGCGACCGCGAGCGTGCACGGCAGGAAGCGCCGCCATTCGTAGATGAGAGTCTTGCGGGCGAGGGGCACCATCAGTGCGACTTCCCGGATCCCGCGCCGGCTGGGGCGTCGGCGTCCGCGTAGGACCTGGGAACGGCTCCGGCGGAGCTCGGCGCGACCGCTCTGGAGGATTCCTCGCCCCTGCCGCGCTCGCGTGCGGAGTGCGGTTTGCCGGTCGGCAACGGCGCGCCCCCCAGTGCCTTGTACAACGCGATGAACGCGATGTTGCGTGCCTGTTCGGCCTGGGAAACTTCCAGGCGTGCCTGCACCAGCGCCGCGCTCGAGGTAGCGCGATCGAAGCCGTCGGCAAGACCGAGCCTGCCAAGCGTTGTGGTCGCCGCGTCCCCGCGCTCGAGGCCGGCAAGACTGCGCCCAAGCGCCGCTGCGCGTTCGCGTTGCTGTTCGAGCGCCGCCATCGCGGTCTCGGTCTCGGCGACGCCTTCGAGCACCGCTTGCCGATACGCGAGCACGCTCGCGGACAGATCCGCGTCGTGCGCGCGGACGATCGCGCGACGCGCGCCCCAGTCGAACAACGGGATCTCGATCGCCGGACCGAACGTGACGATGCCGTCGGCGTCGGAAAGGTGGTGGCCACCGATGATTTTCGACGCATACGTCAGCGAACCGCCTAACCCAAGTCGCGGGTACAGGTCGGAGCGCGCGAGGCCAAGTTCACCGGCGGCCTTGAGCACGTCGTTCTCCGCGTGACGGATTTCCGGACGGGTGCGCAGCAGGTCGGCTGGCGCACTTGCGATACGCAAATCGCCCAGTTGCGGCGCGGTGCCATCGGCGACGAGCGTGGCATCGGGCTCACTCTGTCCAAGCAGTACCGCCAGTTGCTGTCGGCAGCGTTCGATCGCCAGACGCGGCTCGTACAACGCGGCTTGCGCCGATGCGTGCTCGGCTTGTGCGCGCGCCAGATCATTCGCCGATGCCAGGCGCAGGCGCTCGCGTGTAGCGGTCAGGGTGACCTTGTCGTCCACCGTCGCGACCAATTGTTCGAGCAAACCAAGGCGCTGCTGCGTGCTGCGCAGCTCGACGTAGACACGCGCGACTTCCGCAACGACGCTGACGCGCGCAGTCTCGGCATCGCTTCGCGCAATGCCCAGATCGGCGGCCGTGACGCGCGCATGGCTCTGTGCGCGCCCGAAAAACCCGAGTTCCCATCGCGCATCGAAGCCCAACTGGAAGTAGCTCGCGCTGCTGTCCGGCGTCGGTTCCGAGAACGTGTGCGCACCCAACTGCGGCAGGAATCCCGCGTTCGTGCGCCGCGCGAGCGCGCGCGCCCCCTTGATGTGAAGCACGGCCTGGCGCACGGTGAGATTGTCGGCGAGCGCCTTGTCGATCAGCCGGTCAAGCTCCGGATCGTTGAACGCCTTCCACCAGCTGCGCAGGTCCGGTGCGGGCGCGTTCGCAGTAGTCGGCGGCGCGTGTTGCCACGCTACTGGCGGGTCGGGTTTGAGCTCGGGCAGCGACGGCGCCGTGCAACCGCCGAGCCATGTGAACGCGCAGGCCAGCGGCAGGCATCGCACGCCCCAATGCGGTCGATGGGTGGCGCCGGACGGCCTGGAACCGGTCGGATGTGCGGTGCTGATGCCCATACTTCACATCGGTGGCGCGATCCAATCGATGGCCGGATCGCACAGGCCAACGCCCAGTTTAGCGGTTTGCGCACGCGCTGACGCCAGGCCGTGCAAGTCCGGCAGCACAGCGGCCGGATCACATGAGGCCGATCGCCACGGTTTTCAAAGCCTTGGCCGATGCTCGCCGCAGCCCGCCCGGATCGGCTCCGCGCAGACCCTGCGTTCTCGATCCGCCGTTCGCCAGGACGGTGCGCCTAGTGATGCGAACGCGGCTTCGCGTCGGCAGCCTTCTCGCCCGCCTGGTCGGCCGGCGTCTCGACCTGGGTCGATACGATCGCGCCGGTCTTGGCATCGACCTGCACCTCGGTGATGTCCTTCGAGTTCGGACGCTTGATGTCGAACGACCAGATCAGCTTGCCGTGCTCCTGCTCCAGTTCCGAAGCAGCCACGGTTCCGTCCGGCACATGCTGCAACGCGGTCGCGCGGGCGTTGGCTTCGGAAACCTTCGCCTGCGCGTGCAACTTTTGTTGGGATTGGCCCGCGACGGCGACGGACGTTGCAAGCACGAAAACGAAGGCGCTATGCGCAATGATTCGGGTATTCATGGTAGACCTCGCTGGTTTGTCGACACGCAGCGTAGCCGGGCAGCCTTAAACCACCCTTATCGATCAGGCACTCAGCGTTTGTGCGGGATTGACTCCGTCGCTGAATTTGGATTCGTTCAAAATCCATCAGAACCGATCAACGTGTTTCAGCCCCTCATCCGGCCTTTGGCCCCCTTCTCTCTCCCACGGGGACTTCCTGCGGTCGCCGGGGGGAGAAGGGAAGAGCTGAAACTCGATGTTGATCAGGACACGCAACGACCGCAGCGATGGTCGGCAACGCGCGATCAGGCGTTTGCCGGAGACACCAATTCGCTCAGGAACGCCTCGCCATAGCGCCCGAGCTTGCGTTCGCCGACACCGCTGATCGCGCCGAGCGCGGACAGCGTCTGCGGTCGTTCGCGCAGCATCGCGAGCAGGGTCGCATCGTGGAAGATCACATAGGCCGGCACGCCTTGCTCGCGCGCGAGGCGCGAGCGCAGGTTGCGCAACGCGTCCCACACCGCGGCCTCGTGCGGCGCGATATCGAGACTCGCGCGGGTGCGCTCGGTGCGCACCTTCTGGCGTTTGACGCGGCGTTCGCTGCGATCGGCCTGGCGGCGCAGATGCACCGGCGTCGTTCCGCGTAGCACCTCGCGACTCTGCGCGGTCAGGCGCAAGGTGCCGTAGCCTTCGTCATCGGTCGCGACCAGGCCCGCGGCGACGAGCTGGCGGAACACGCCGCGCCATTGCTGTTTGTCGAGATCGGCGCCGACGCCGAACGTGCTGAGCCCGTCATGGCCGAGCGCGCGAATGCGTTGGTCCGCCTCGCCGCGCAGGACTGCGGTCAGGTGGGTGACGCCGAAGCGCTGGCCGGTGCGGTACACGCAGGACAAGGCCTTCTGCGCGACCACGCTCGCATCCCAGGTCGCGGGCGGATCGAGGCAGTTGTCGCAGTTCCCGCATGCCGACGCCAGCGCCTCGCCGAAATACGCGAGCAGGCGCTGGCGTCGGCATGCGGTGGTCTCCGCATAACCGAGCAGCGCATCGAGCTTGCCGCGCTCGACGCGCTTCCTTTCCTCGCCGGATTCCGACTTCGCGATGAACTTCGCGAGCGTGACCACGTCGCCGAGGCCGTAGCACAACCAGGCATCGGCCGGCAGCCCATCGCGACCGGCGCGGCCGGTTTCCTGGTAGTAGCCTTCCATGCTCTTGGGCAGATCGAGATGCGCGACGAAGCGCACGTCGGGCTTGTCGATACCCATGCCGAACGCGATCGTCGCGACCATCACAAGGCCGTCCTCGCGCAGGAAGCGCTGTTGGTTTGCAGCGCGCAGACGCGCATCCATGCCGGCGTGATACGGCAGCGCCGCGATGCCCTGTTCGACCAGCCAGTCCGCGGTGTCCTCGACCTTGCGCCGCGACAGGCAGTAGACGATGCCGGAAGCGCCCTTGTGCGCGCCGAGGAAATCCTTGAGCTGCCGTCGCGCATCGTCCTTCTCGACGACGCGATAGCAGATGTTCGGCCGATCGAAACTCGCGACGAACTGATGCGCCGATTCGAGCGAGAGTCGCTCGACGATCTCGCGCCGCGTCGGCGCATCGGCCGTCGCGGTCAGCGCAATGCGCGGCACTTCGGGAAAGCGCTCGTGCAGGATCGTGAGCTGACGGTATTCCGGACGGAAATCGTGCCCCCATTGCGACACGCAATGCGCCTCGTCGATCGCGAACAACGCGATCGGCACGCGCGCCATGAGGTCAAGGCAGCGTTCGGTCAGCAGGCGCTCGGGCGCGACGTAGAGAAGTTTCAGCGCGCCCGCGGCAAAGCGTCGTTCGACATCGCGTTGCGCCTGCGCATCGAGACTGGAATTCAGGAACGCGGCCTCCACGCCGAGCTGGCGCAATGCATCGACCTGGTCCTGCATCAGCGCGATCAGCGGCGATACGACGATCGCGGTGCCTTCGCGCAGCAGCGCCGGAATCTGGTAGCACAACGACTTGCCGCCGCCGGTCGGCATCAGCACCAGCGCATCACCGCCGGCAGCGAGATGATCGACAATTGCCTGCTGTTCGCCGCGGAATGCGGGATAGCCGAAGACGGACTGGAGAATCTGCGACGCGGATGATGACATCATGCGATGCTAGCAAGCGCGCGGCGAATCTACGATGCATGCCTGTAACGACGCGCGACTTTCCTACGCGGCGGCGCGCATTCGGTCGTGGAGTCGCGGTCGGCCGCGCGCTGCTCGCCAATCCGCGCGCGCTGCTGCTCGATGAACCGCTAACCGGCCTGCATGCGGGAGCGCATGTCTGCAGGTGCTCGACTACCTGCGAAGGCTCCAACGTGAGCTGCGCGTGTTCACCGTATTGGTCACCCATCACGCGGACGAGGTCGGCGCGCTCGCCGACGAGGTGATTCGCCTGAACGCGGGCATGATTGTCGGGCAAATGCCGATCGCGGAATTCATCGCACGGCGCGCGGCATCCGCGGCCGCAACGCCGCCTTCCGCGACGTGAGCGGTGAGCGGTGCGCTTTGCGCCGTCATCGGAATTGGATAGGCTAGGCGTCCGATTCGAACGCTCGTTTGAGGCCGCCATGAATTTGCGTAGTTTCATCGCCGCGCTTGCACTCGCGTGCCTGCTGACCGCCTGCTCAAGCGGCCCGGTCAGGAAAATTCATCCGTCGACCGCAAGCATCCAGCAACTGGCCGTGCAGCCGGACGGCAGCTGGAAGATCACACTGCGCATCGAGAATTTCAGCACGATGTCTATGCACTACAGCGCGTTCAGCGCGAAGCTGAGCATCGCCGGCACCGAGGCGGGCGAGCTCAAGATCGCGCCCGACCTCGACATCGTCGGCAATAGCGGCGACGTCGTCGAAGCGACCTTGAAGAGCGCAGCGAAACTGCCGGCGAGCAGCGACTTCGCGTATCAATTGAAAGGCACCATCGACACCAGCGAACCCAAGGCGAATTTCAAATTCGACAAGTCGAGCCGGTTGTCGCCGGTACCGGGCGTGGCGAATACGTATCGCTGAACACAGCCTCCATACCTTATGTCGTCCCGGCAGACGCCGGGATGACGAATCAGATGAAACGAACGTAATCACGGAGAACTCCATGAGCCGCTACACCGCCCCCCTCGCCGACCTGCGCTTCGCGCTTTACGACGTGCTCGATGTTGAATCTGTTTACCGCCGCCTGCCCGACTGCGAAGCGGCAACGCGCGACGTGATCGATGCGGTGCTCGACGAGGCGGCGAAGTTCGCCGAGCAGGTGCTGGCACCGTTGAACCAGACCGGCGACGCCGAGGGTTGCCAGTTCGACGCGGCCACGCACAGCGTGCGCACGCCGAAAGGCTTCAAGGAAGCGTTCGCGAAATATGTCGACGGCGGCTGGACCGGGCTCACCGCGGACGAGGCGTTCGGCGGCCAGGCGCTGCCGCAAACGCTCGGCGCCGCGTTCAAGGAGATGATCGATGCGGCGAATCTTTCGTGGGGCAACTATCCGATGCTCTCGCACGGCGCGTCGTCGGCGCTGGAGCATCACGGCGAGGACTGGCAGCGCGAAGTATTTCTGAAACCGCTCGTATCCGGCCAATGGACCGGCACGATGTGTCTGACCGAACCGCATTGCGGCACCGACCTCGGCCTGCTCAAGACGAAGGCCGAACCCACCGCCGACGGCAGTTACCGGGTCAGCGGCACCAAGATCTTCATCACCGCCGGTGAGCACGACTTCGTCGACAACATCCTGCATCTCGTGCTGGCGCGGCTGCCGGGCGCGCCTGCCGGGGTCAAGGGCATTTCGTTGTTCATCGTGCCGAAGTTCAAGGTTGGCAAGGATGGCAAGGTCGGCGCGCGCAACACGCTGGCCTGCGGCTCGATCGAACACAAGATGGGCATCAAGGGCTCGGCGACCTGCGTGATGAATTTCGACGCGGCCGAAGGCTGGTTGATCGGCCAGCCAAACAAGGGCCTCGTGGCGATGTTCACGATGATGAACACCGCGCGCCTCGCGGTCGGCCTGCAAGGACTCGGGCTGACCGAACGCGCGTACCAGAATTCACTGGCGTACGCGCGCGAACGCCTGCAGATGCGCGCGCTGTCCGGCCCAAAGTATCCGGACAAGGCCGCCGACCCGCTGATCGTGCATGCGGACGTGCGGCGCATGCTGCTGACCCAGAAGGCGTTCGCCGAGGGCGGTCGCCTGCTCGGCCTGTACGCGTATATGCAGGAAGACA
Source organism: Rhodanobacteraceae bacterium (assembly GCA_003142815.1). Taxonomy (GTDB): domain Bacteria; phylum Pseudomonadota; class Gammaproteobacteria; order Xanthomonadales; family Rhodanobacteraceae; genus Dokdonella_A. Next base: position 60,068 of record PLNP01000006.1, on the reverse strand, counting down.
TTTCAAAGCATTCCGAAGACGCGGCCGAACGCGAACGCGCCGAGGCGCTGGTCTCGTTCCTGACCCCGATCGTCAAAGGCCTGCTGACCGAAATGGCGATCGAATGCACCTACGACGCACTGCAGATCTTGGGTGGTCACGGCTACATCGTCGAGCACGGCATCGAGCAGTTCGCACGCGATGCGCGCATCACGACCTTGTATGAGGGCACCACGCAGATCCAGGCGCTCGACCTTCTCGGCCGCAAGGTGATGCAACTGCAAGGTGTCGGCTTGAAACATTTCCTCGCCGAAATCGGCGCGTTCTGCGCGAGCCATGCGAACGACGCGGCACTCACCGAATTCGTCGGCCCGCTTGGCGTGGCTGCGAAGGCATGGGGCGAACTCACTCTCGATCTCGGCAAACGGGCAATGGCGAACTCCGAGGAAATGGGCGCCGCCGCATACGACTATCTTTTCTATTCCGGTTATATCGCGCTCGCGTACCTGTGGGCGCGCAGCGTCGCCGCGGCCGACGCGTCATCACAATCGGCCGGGTTCCGCGAAGCGAAACGTCATACCGCGCGCTTCTACTTCGCGCGCATCCTGCCGCGCATCCAGACGCATGCGGCGGCGATGAAGAGCGGCGCGAGCACTCTCGTCGACATGCCGGACGCACAATTCGGCTGAGGCGCCGAGGACGCGCGACGACCCAAACCAACAGCATCCGCGTTGCGCAAGTGTCAAAATTTTGTTCTATGCTGCGCAGCGGTCGCCTCATCGAGGCGTTCGCGTCACCGCCTTTCGCTACGAAAACGGAGGTCACATGCTTGCGGAAGTCAAAACTTCCGGCGACATCCATAACACTCGCGTCCTGTCCCTGGACTCCACCGGTCGCATCCTCGACTGGATGAGCTGGCAGGACACAGTGGGTTTGTATGTTCGCGGCGTCGTCGCGTGGACCTTGGGCGACACCTGCCTGACGATCCACGGCGGGATGAATCGCGCCACCGGCGAACAGAGTCTGCTGCGCCTGCATCCGATCGTCGCCAGCACCGGCCATGCACGCCTCACCGCGTTCGATCCGGCCCCGGCGCTGACCAATGTCGCGCTGTTCGCGCGCGATCGCATGCTGTGTCTTTACTGCGGCAACCATTTTCATCGTGGCGAACTGACCCGCGATCACGTGATGCCGGTATCGAAGGGCGGCCGCGACATCTGGGCCAACGTCGTCACCGCATGCTGGTCGTGCAACGTCAAGAAGGGCAGTCGCACGCCGCAACAGGCCAGCATGCCGCTGCTCGCGGTGCCGTACCGGCCGAGCTGGGTCGAGCACCTGATCCTGTCGAACCGCAATATCCTCGCCGACCAGATGGAATTCCTGGTCAGTCACCTGCCAAGGGACCGGCGGCCGCATTAGCGAGACAAGATCACGCTGCCAGCGCTTGTGTAGCTCGTGGCGCCGGAAGCGGTGCGGTTGCCGTTGGCGTCGTAGACGAAGCCCTGGGTTCCGCCCGCCGTCGCTGGTCCTCGCCGTAGACGTAGCGGAACGTGCCCTGGGCCGCCACCTTGCTGGTGCGCTCGCCGTAGGCGTTGTAGCCGTAGGTGCCGATCGTGCCGCCGAAGGCGGCCGTCTGCATGCGGTTGAACGGATCGTAGGCGTAGGTGACGGGGGTATAGCCGCTGATCGCATAGCTCGTCATATTGCCCATCGGGTCGTACCCGAACGTGGTGGCGCCCAGCGCATTGGAGCCCGTCATCCGGTTGCTGGTGCTGGGGATCGTGTCCCCCAAGGGAACTTCCTTCGGGCGTAGGTGACGGCGCCCGAAGCCGTGCGATTGCTGGTGGCATCGTAGACGAAACCCTGGGTTCCGCCCGCGGTCGTGAGCGAGGACACGCGCGACAGTTCGTCGTAGCCCGACCCCTGGTTCTGGGTCGCATCGACGCCGTTGGTGATCTGCGTAATGAGATCGTTCGTGTTGTAGGCGTAGGCAGGCTTTGCAGCGAGGTGACGCCGTTCTTCGTCGCGAGGCTGGTCAAGCGCCGATCGAGATCATAGCCGTAGGACTGGGTCAGGCCGTTGCCGTAGGTCCAGCCGGTGGCTGGGCCGAACGGCTCGTAGCTGAGGCCCGTCAGCACGTTGCTGGTCACGCCATTGGTCGTCATCGTCATCGCGCTCGGTTGGCCGACGCTGTAGGCATGGACTTGATTGTACCCATCTCCTTTATTCTTAATTATCAGAAAGCTTTCTTACGATCAGGTGCTCAAAGGTCCAATCGTTATCCGAGGCCGGTATGACTGCGACAAATTCGCATCGATATTGTACCCCGACTCTAAATTGACTTCCGGCATCCATCGAATAAATATTAAGACCCATGCCAAAAATTAGATCATATTCAAATCGCCCCGTATTAGCACGCAATCCCACCTCTCCAGCTACAGACTGGCAATTCAAGCTTGATTCAAGGCCGACAATGTTTCCATATTTCGCGGAAGGTGAAAGCAAATTGACTTGATACATTCCCGCGTACGAAGGAGTAAATTGAAACGTAGCTACATAAGTGTTGCCAGATTTGTGGACATCAATTGCCGAACTTTTGTAGAAACTCGATGGGGTATGGACAAGCTGCGCAAGAGCCCTCAACATTGGATATCTGTTCGACTTCAACGCAAAGTACCAACTGGCCCACATTGCCGCTCCTATGAGCAGCACGATCGATATCATTTTCAGTCGGTTCACGGTCCACCGCCGCGGTCATATAGCTCCTCCACGCCCTGAATATAATCCTGACAATTGTTCGTAAATAAATCGTATCCGACCTTTGGATCATTCATAAGCTGCTGTTCGGATTCTTTAAGCCTTTCGTCATCATAATCTTTGGCCTCACACTGGTATTCATTCTTGGAGTGTCCTGCATCACTACGGACCCCGTCCTTGAAGAAACCGCTGTTGCTGCCATCTTTGTAAAATATCTGCTGATGATAGAGATCGCCCACTATTCCAAAGATTCTTGTGCCTTCAAGCGGTCGCTTGCAAATCGCAGCTAGGCCCAATGGGTCAACCAAATTCACCGGATTGCCTCGCGCATAGGTATACGGATTGATCCCTCCCGCCAACCCGATCGGATCGCTCTCCGCATAGCGCCCATACAGCCCGATGTAGTACCGGTTCAGGTTGTACCAGAACCCCGTTTCCGCATCGAAGTACTGACCGGGAAATCCGACATTCAACCCGCCGATGCTGTCCACGGCGATGGCGCGATCGCCGAACGCGCCATTGTTCGAGCGCCAGACCACCGCGCGCGCGCTATTGGTCGCCAGTTCCGGTCGGCCCAGATGGTCGGTGTGCAGGTACGACACCGTCGTGCCGCGCACGATCCCGACCGGTTCGCCGCCGAACCACAGATAGTTCGTCCACAGGTTCGTGCCGTCCCGGCGCTCGGCGAACAACCGGTGGTCCTCGCCGTAGACGTAGCGGAACGTGCCCTGCGCCGCCACCTTGCTCGTGCGTTCGGCGTAGGCGTTGTAGCCGTAGGTGCCGATCGTGCCGCCGAAGGTGGCCGTCTGCATCCGGTTGAACGGATCGTAGGCGTAGGTGACGGGGGTATAGCCGCTGACCGCATAGCTCGTCATATTGCCCATCGGGTCGTACCCGAACGTGGTGGCGCCCAGCGCATTGGAGCCCGTCATCCGGTTGCTGGTGCTGGGTATTGTGTAGGTCACGGTCACGCCGCCCGATAGCGAGGTGCGGTTGCCGTTGGCGTCGTACGCGTAGGTGCCGGTACCGCCCGATGTCGTGATCGAGGATACCCGCGACAGTTCGTCATAGCCCGACCCCTGGTTCTGGGTCGGATAGACGCCGTTGGTGATCTGCGTAATGAGATCGTTCGTGTTGTAGCCGTAGGTCAGGCTTTGCACCGAGGTAGCGCCGTTCTTCGTGGCGAGGCTGGTCAGGCGCCGGTCCAGATCATAGCTCTTCGTGCGTGTCAGGCCGTTGCCGTAGGTCCAGCCGGTGACCGGCCCGAATGGCTCATAACTCAGGCCCGTCAGCACGTTGCTGGTCACGCCATTGGTCGTCATCGTCATTGAGCTCGTCTGACCGACGCTGTACGCATAGTTGGCGGCCTGGGCGTTCGGATAGCCGATGCTCGTCAGCCGGCCGACGCTGTCGTAGCCTAAGCTGGTCCAGAAATCGGACAGCGAACCGGCCACCGTTGTGAGCTCGCGGCGCACGCGCACACGCCCGTCCAGCTCGTACTGGTACTGGATCGATGCGCCAGGCGAAACGTCTGAGTTGCACCGGCGGCCCTTGCCATTGATGCACCAGTCGTAGCCATAATTTTTGGTCTGGCCGCCTGCGCTGACCGAGGTCATTCGGCCCATGTCATCGTAGCCATAGAAGGTCGTGACGCCATTCGCGCGCGTCATCGAGGCCCTCAAGCCCGTTACGGCGTAATTGAACGACGTCGTTCCGCTGTCGGGGCTGGCCTGGCTCCAGAGCTGGCCGAAGCCGTCGTAGGCGGAGGTCGTCGCCAGGTTTCTCGGGTCGATCACCTTGGTGACGCGGTCGCCTTTGTCGTACTGCAATTGCGTCACCCCGAATTTTGCGTCGGTCTGACTGCTGACGCGATTGAGCGCGTCGTAGACGAAGCTCGTCTTGTGCGCGAGCGAGTCGGTGATCGTCTTCACGTTGTCGTTGTTGTAGTACGTATAAGTAATGTTCTCGCCGCTGTTGCCGCGCCGCGCGCGTACACGGCTGAGTTCGTCATAGTCGAGGTAGGCACGATAGCGTAGCGTGCTGCCGCGGAAGATCTGGATCAAGGTCGGATCGCTGGCAAGGTTGTAGCCGATGCTGCGCGAGGCCGTGCCGTTCAACTCAGGACGCGATTCGTTGGTCAGGCGGCGCGCGGCATCAAAGGTATAGGTGGTGGTCACGCCATTGGGCGACGCCACCGTACTCGGCAGGCCCGCTGCATAGGTCATGCTGGCGGTGCTGGCCGTACCGCCGTTCGGGTAGGTCGTGACTTGTTTCAGCTTGCCGCCGGGGAAGTACACATAATCCGTGATATCCCCGTTCGGCCCGGTCATGCGGCCGGGCTGGCCCAGACCGTTGTAGGTGGCATAGCTCGTCGTGTGCCCGTGCGTGTTGGCGACGCTGGTCAGGTCGCCGGTCGTGCTGTAGGTGTAGGTGATCTGGTCGGCCGCCAAGGGACCGTCGACCACCATCGTCTGCACGATGCCGCTCGCGTACTTTGTGTAGGTATGGGTCCAGGTATGCGTCTGGTTGAGCACGCCGACCGACGAAAGATTCGTGACGATCACGGTCTGAACGCGGTTGTCAGCGGTGTAGGAGTAGCTGGTTTTGTGATCGCCGGCCACCGTGATGCTGGTCGGACGGTTATGGCCCGTGGAATCCCAGATGTACGTCGTCGTGCGTGCGACGGTCGAATTGTACCCCTCGATCTTCTGCTGCAATTGACCGTTCGGCGCGTAATCGGTGTTGGTGTAGTTGCCGTTGAAGTCGGTGACGAGGTCCTCGTTGCCGTTTGCGTCGTAGCTGCGCGATTTGGAGCGCGCCGAACAATGCGCCGAGGCAGCGCCCGAGGTGGTGCTGAGCTGGCCGCCGAGAAACGTGTAGGTGGTCTGCAGGCCCAGCGGATTGGTCTCGACCGTGCTGGTCTGGGTCGCGGTGACCATCGAGACAACCGCGTCTTCCGCGGCGGCCTGCTCAGCGTTCAGCGCGATTTGCGCCGGATCTTCGCCGCTGCCGCTGATCGCCGGGGGGAGTGGACAAAGATGGTCGGACGGATTGCACGGAACACCCGGCGGTGGTGGTGGTGGCGGCGGATTCAGCGGCGGGGTCGGCGTGCCGTTGTAGACATAGCTGAAGCGGTCGATGCCGCCACTGGCGTGCTCGCTGCTGATAGCCCGCGCGTACGCATCGTAGGCGAAGGTGGAATAGCGCACGCCGTTGAACATCTTGCCGGTCAGGCCGCCCGGCCAACGTACGTCTTCATACAGATATGTGATCGTGACGCCCCCATTTCCGGTTGCCAATGGGGATGTGCTGCGAAACAGCCGGTTCTGGCCCGGTCCGAACGCATCGACCGTGTAGGCGTAACTGAAAACGCTGCCGTCCGGTGCCGTGACCTGGGTCAGCTGGTTACCCGTCCAGCCGAACTGGATGGAGCGGCCTGACGTATGCGTAACGCGCGTCAGGTAGTTGCCGGTGTACGTGAACGTCCAGCCGATGCCGTGCGAATTGGTGATGTTGAGCGCTCGCCCGCCACCGTCGTACTGTTCCGTCACGTTGTCTTCCGCGAACATCGACCAGGTGGCAGGGCTGCCGGCATTCTTGATGATGTACGCGACCGGATTCGCCTTGTCCTCGTTCCAACGGTTCGTCGTGCTGACCCGAACGAACTTGATGCGGCGTCCGTCCGGGCGCTGCGCGAAGATCAGCGCTTCGATATCCGTGCCAACGGTCTGCCAGACGAGCGTGTAATCGAAGCTACTGACCCAGTACTTGCCGAACAGGCCGGGGTAATTCCAGTAGTGGTTGTAGGTGCGCTGCAACGACAGCGGCATCTCGCCGGCGGATACGAAGTCGGTTTCCGGCTCGACCTTTTCGCCAGTGGATAGCACGATTGGATTGCCACTGGTGGGGTTGGAGCCGGATGAGCCGCCCTTTGAACAAGGATCGCCTGCCGACGCGTCCTTGACGTCTTGGTTATCGCCGCGGTTGCGGTTGAAGCCGCCGCCGCTTCCATGCTCACCAGGGCCGCGGCTAGGGCTCCCGAGCAAAGGAGAGCCGCTAAGGCTAGGTGGTTCTATGTAGAAACCTTGAACTTCTACAGGAGGTTGGGGGTCGCCCGGCGGAAGAGGCTCGTCCGCGCTCGGACCATCGATAAAAAGATACAGGTGGTACATGCCGTCCTCCGCCTTCGCCAAACCGGCGAACTGCACGGAGAACGCGAGCGCGACCAGTGCTGCAAAGCGTACGATTTTCGCCGTCGTGATCATGAGATGAGCTTCCCTTCTATCGTCCGGAGTGACGGCTACGCGGAATCGCGCACGAGGGAAAGTGGCACGTCGCGTTAGTGCTCGTCTATGACCTCCCGAAGACGTTCCACGACAGTTTTTGCACGGCGAGATCGACATCCGCAACCGCTCAGGGGTCACCCATCTCGCTTTGCATGCCATCGGCGATCGTTAGCCAAACTCATGTTACAGTTTCCCTATATGAAAGCTATCAGTTCGGCTAAAGGCCCGGCCGATCGATTGTCGGATCGTATTCGGCTCGCACGCCGCGCGGCCCACTTGTCGCAAGTGGCTCTCGCGGCCCAAACCGGTGTGACCGCGAGCGCCGTGGCGCAGTGGGAACAAACACAGGGAACTGCACCAAGACTGGCGACGCTCAGACGCGTCGCCCTCGCCACCAGCGTCTCGTTCGAATGGTTGGCCACGGGCGCAGGTCGCGCATCGGAGCACCGCACGACGTCCGCCAAGGAGACGCGCGCTGTCACGCTGGACACATTCGTTCAGGACTCGGCTGAAGAGACGTTACTGGTTTCATTCCGCAAGCTGACACATCGCGACCGCCTGATCGTCCTCCAGCTTTTCGATTCACTGGGCCGACGCCGATAGCAGAGCTGATTGTGCCGCGGCGCTGGCGGATATATCGAACTTGCTGACCCGTACATGTGGACTCAGCTGTTCCCATCTGCGCCTCACGCGCTGGTCGAAGATCATGGGCGCGCTAACCGACCGCGCGCAGCCCCTCGACCACCGGCGCCCGCTGGGAAAGGCGCTACCATATGCGCATGAGTACGATCGTGCGCGATGCGTCCCCGCTGCTGCGCCACGCCTGCGAAGCGGCGCTGCGCCTGTTGCCCGACGCGGCCGCGGTATACGTGTTCGGCAGTTTTGCCGAAGGACGACAGCGCGGCGATTCGGATCTGGATCTGGCTGTGCTCAGCGAACAACCGCTCGATCCGCTGCGGCGCTTGACCGTTCAGCGCGAACTCGGCGCGGTTCTCGATCGCGACGTCGACCTGATCGATCTTCATCGCGCCAGCACCGTGCTGCGCCAGGAAGTCGTCACGCGAGGGCGTGCACTGTTCAAGCGCGATGCACTATTTGCACTGGATTTCGAGGCGCGCACGCTCGGCGACTACGCGGACCTGATGGACGCTACCCATGCGTTGCGGGCAAGCGTGCGCGAGCGCGCCCGGGTTCGCGCGCGATGAATCCGCTGCGGCTCGGCAAGGTCGCGCTGATCGAACGCAGCATCGTACGGGCGCGCGTGGAATTCGCCGCAGCCGGAGCCGGCTTTGCGAGCGACTTCACGCGCCAGGACGCCGCGATCCTGAACATACTGCGCGCGTGCGAAGCTGCGCTCGACCTTGCCAATATCGTGATCCGCGAACGCGGCCTCGGCGTGCCGCAATCGAGCCGCGACAGCTTCCGTCTGCTGGCCGATGCCCGAGTCGTTCCCCCGGAACTCAGCGAGCGGCTGCAGCGCATGGTCGGCTTCCGCAACATCGCCGTACATCAGTACCAGAATCTCTATACGGCTGTTGTCGCGGCTATCCTGCGGCACGACCTGGACGATCTGCTGCGGTACAACCGGATGCTGGCAGCGCTCGAATGAACGCTGGGTCGGTACGCGACGTTCTGAAACCGTCGTTTCCTTGCCCCGCAGCTGCGTTGGCCTGAAAATACTCGGATGATCGACAGCAACCGCTATCCTCGCCTCGCCCGCATCGAATCGCCGGCCGACCTGCGCCAGCTCCCCGAATCCGAACTTGGTGAGGTCGCGCGCGAGTTGCGCGCGTACCTGATCGAATCGGTCGCGAGCTCGGGCGGCCATTTCGGCGCGAATCTCGGCGTGATCGAGCTGACCGTCGTACTGCACTGGCTGTACGACACGCCGGTCGATCGCCTGGTCTGGGACGTCGGCCACCAGTGCTATCCGCACAAGATCCTGACCGGTCGTCGCGACCGCATCACCACGATCAAGAAGAAGGATGGCCTCGCGCCATTCCCGAAGCGTGACGAGAGTGAGTACGACACGTTCGGCGTCGGCCATTCGTCGACATCGATCAGCGCCGCGCTCGGCATGGCGATCGCGGCGCAGCGCAGGGACGATCACCGCAAGGTCGTCGCGGTGATCGGCGACGGTGCGATGACCGCCGGCATGGCCTTCGAGGCGCTGAACCACGGCGGCGATGTCGAACCGGACATACTGGTGATCCTCAACGACAACCAGATGTCGATCAGCGAGAACGTCGGTGCGCTGCCCAGGATGCTGGCGCGACTGATGGCGAGCCGCACCTTGAACCGGATCCGCGAGCACGGCAAGAAGATGATGAAGCGCGACGGCTTCCTGTGGCGCGTCACCAAGCGCTGGGAGGAGCACGCCAAGGGCATGTTCGTGCCGTCGACGCTGTTCGAGGAGCTCGGCTTCCACTACACCGGCCCGATCGACGGCCACGACATTCCGCTGCTGGTGTCGACCCTGCGCACGCTGAAGGAACTGAAAGGCCCGCAGCTGCTGCACGTGATCACGACCAAGGGCAAGGGCTACGCACCGGCCGAACGCGAGCAGATCGAGTACCACGCGGTCGGTCCGTTCGATCCGCAAGCGGGCCTCGTCAAGAAAGCCGGCGCGTCGAAGCCAACCTACACCGAGATCTTCGGCGACTGGCTGTGCGACATGGCGGCGGCCGATCCGCGTCTGTACGGCATCACCCCGGCGATGCGCGAAGGTTCGGGCTTGGTGCGCTTCTCGAAGGAATTCCCGCAGCGCTATTTCGACGTCAGCATCGCCGAGCAGCATGCGGTCACGCTCGCCGCCGGAATGGCCTGCGAGGGCGCCAAGCCGGTCGTCGCGATCTATTCGACCTTCCTGCAGCGCGCCTACGACCAGCTGATCCACGACGTCGCGCTGCAGAACCTCGACGTGCTGTTCGCGATCGACCGCGCCGGTCTGGTCGGACCGGACGGCGCGACGCACGCGGGCAGTTTCGATCTCTCCTACCTGCGCTGCATTCCGCACATGCTCGTGATGGCGCCAGCCGACGAGAACGAATGCCGCAAGATGCTGACTACCGGCTTCCTGCACGACGGACCCGCCGCAGTGCGCTACCCGCGCGGCAGCGGCACCGGCGCTGCGGTTTCAAAAGAACTCGCGACCCTGCCGATCGGCAAGGCGGAAATCCGCCGCCGTGGCCACGGCATCGCCCTGCTCGCGTTCGGTGCGATGGTCGCGCCATGTACGAAGGTCGCCGACACGCTCGATGCGACCCTGGTCAACATGCGCTTCGTGAAGCCGCTCGACGAGGCGTTGATTCTCGAACTCGCCAAGTCGCACGCCGCACTGGTCACAATCGAGGACAACGCGATCGCCGGCGGTGCCGGTAGTGCCGTCGCCGAGCTTCTGAACGCACACGGTATCCAGGTGCCGCTACAGCAGCTCGGCCTTTCCGATCGCTTCCTCGACCACGCGAGTCGCGAGGAACTACTGGCGAGCGACGGTCTCGACGCCGCCGGCATCGAAAGCTCGATTCGCCGCCGCTTCGGCAACCTGCTCGTGGTCCCGCCCCTGCGCAGTGCGGTCTGAAAAAAGACCCCGCGCGCAGCGCGGGTAGACCATGGTTTCAGCCACGGCATCGCGTGGATGGGCATTCGAAAGCCGCGCGCCTGAAGGCCCGCATCATGGCTCAGTGCCGGGCGAGCGTCACGCGTTCGTGTCCGCCCACGTCACACATGCTGTGCACGTCGGCGAAATCCTGCGCGGACAGCAATTCGTGCACACGCCCAGCCTGATCCCAACCGTGTTCGAGCAGCAGCCAGCCGCCGCGCACGAGATGCGCCGACGTGGCCGCGACGATTGCACGGATCGCGTCGAGGCCGTCGCTACCGGACACGAGCGCGGACGCCGGCTCGTAACGTAAGTCGCCTGCGCCAAGATGCGGATCGCCGGCCTCGATGTACGGCGGGTTCGAGACGATCAGATCGAAACGCGCGTCACCGAGCGCGGCGCACCAGTCGCCGTGCGCGAACGCGACGTTCGCGATACCAAGGCGCTCTGCGTTGCCGCGCGCAACCGCGAGCGCGGCCATGCTCGCGTCGGTCGCGAGCACACGCGCACGCGGCCGCTCGCGTGCAAGCGCCAGAGCGATCGCGCCGGAGCCGGTGCCAAGATCGGCGACCACGCAATCGCGATCGGGCGCGATGCGCGCGAGCGCAAGTTCGACCAGCAGTTCGGTCTCGGGCCTTGGAATCAGCACGTCCGGCGTCACCGCGAGATCGAGCGACCAGAACTCGCGGCGGCCGGTCAGATAGGCGATCGGTTCGCCGCGACGACGCGCATCGACGAGCTGCTCGAAACATGCACGTTGCGCCGCGCTCGGCTCGAACTCCGGCCACGCGAACAACCACGCGCGCGATCGGCCGAGAACGTGGGCAAGCAACCGTTCCGCCTCGATGCGCGAGTCGGCGCCGGCCAGATGTCCGGTGGCGGCCGCGAGAAGCCTGCGCACGTCATTCATTCGCGCATTCCTGCTTTCGCCGACGCCGCGGCGGGAGCCACACCCCCCGGCCATCGTCAATGCGACAGCAGTTGCCAGGCCTGCGCCGCGCTGGCGAGCACGAATCCGGCAAGGAAGAACAGGTAGCTGTAGCGCAGATAACGATACTTGTGGTGCGCGAGATAGGTGCCCAGGGAATAGATGTCGTTGGCCCAGGTCGCGTACGGCGATCCGTCCGGCTGCAGCGCGCGACTGAGCTCGGCGAGATAGCGTTCACGCGACAGCTCGGCGAAGTGGCCGAAGAACAACAGGTTGAATTCGCTCGGCAGCGTGTCGCTATCCAGTTTCAACGGCCTGTATTTCGGCAGCACTGCAAGGATCGCGAGCAGCAGCGCAACCAGCGTGAATCCGGCCAGGACGAGAACCGACGTACGCAGTTCCGGATCGTTTGCGCGGCCGAGCGAAAGGGTCAGCACGATCGACGATACCGTGATGATGATGTTGGCCTTGGTGTCGGCCATGCTCGACAGCGCCACATGATGCTGCTGCGCGGTACGCATCAGGTTGTCGACGGTGTTCCGTTCGGGAATGCGCGCGAAGGAATCCGTCGCCGCAGAATGTTCGTCCATCGCCGTCGTACCTGTTCGCGTGCCGTTGCGGCGCATCTTAGCAAGCGCGCCGTAGCCGCGGAGTTGCGGCGCCGGCATTCACTGCGTGTTCAATCGTCGGGGCTAGATTGCAGCGGATGTTCCCTGCCAGGAGAGAGTCATGCCGCGTGGCGACAAATCCTCATACACCGACAAGCAGAAGCGTGAAGCCGAGCATATCGAGAAGAGCTATGAAAAGAAGGGCGTCTCCAAGAAGACGGCAGAGAGTCGCGCCTGGGCGACGGTGAACAAGCAGGACGGCGGCGGCAAGAAACAGGCTGCGAAGAAGGCCCCGAAGAAGGCGGCGCCCAAGAAATCGCCCGGCGCGAAGAAGAAGTCCGCGTCCGCAAGCAAATCCCCGGGCGCAAAGAAGAGGAGCTCGCGCACATGAACAAGGACGAGGAGACACCCAAGTGCGCGCAAGCGCCGTGCCCATGCGCGCCAAGGTCCGGCGATGCCTACTGCAGCGAATACTGCAAGCACGCGGCGACCAGCGGCCCACCTCGCAACGAACCGGTCTGCGCATGTGGACACGCCGATTGCGAGAGAGACCGAGCCGCTGCAGCCGCTTCGGCGGCCTGATCGCAGCCGCCGCCCGTATTCATTTCGATCGCGGCGCCAGCCGCTGCTTGTGTCGGTCACAAGCAGTAGTGCATCGTTCCCTGCCGTGGCGGCAATCGGTGTTGCGCGGCACCTCAATACGGATTGTGACCCGCGGCTTCGACTTCGCACCTCCGGTGCGTAGCCTGTCCTGAGCCAGCCGAAGGGCTCACCCAGAACGGATTCAACACATCCGTCTACGTTGCCCAATTAGGGAATCTCTGAATAACTCGTCGTCCCGGCGAAAGCCGGGACGACGAATGTAGTTTCTCAGCAGTTCCTTAGACAAGCCAGTCATGCCGCATCACTAGTCGCCGTCACTTCGCGGCCGCGTGCGCATCGCTCCAGGCCGCCAGCGATTTGGCCGCGAAGTGTTCGCGCAACGAGTTGCACTGGCGTATCGCTTCGAGCGTCTGCCCCAGGCCGCGCTCGCCACCGATCAGTTCCTTGATGCGCGGCACGAAGAATTTCGCCAGTTCGTCCGCCGCGGCCGAACTGCAGCGGCCATCGGCGACGCTCGCCGGGACGCGTGATTGCGCGAACGCGGGCAGGCGCGCGCGGTACGCGTCGAAGTGATCCTTCAACCATTGCCACATCGCTGCCCGATTTTCGGGCTGATCCATTTGCGCCGCGTACAAACTGGACATTTCGCCGATCTGCACGGCTGGCGTCAGGCCGACGTCGCGTGCGCGTGCGGCGAGTGCGGGGTCGCGCGTCGCACCGAGCGCGGCCAGCAATGCGTAGCGCTGCGACGTGTCGCGATTGACCGCGAGCGCGTTCTGCGCAGCATCAAACGCCGGCGCGCCGCCGTCCTGCACCGCGACGCTGAGTGCTGTCCTCAGCAGATCCGGGTCCGCGCGCGTGAGGTCGGCCCTGCCGTTGCCGTCGAGGCCAAGCGCTGCCCGGCCCTGCCCGGCGAGCTCCGCACGCACGCCGGGATCACGCACGGTATTGGCCAGGAACTCGGCAAACCGCGTTCGCATCGCCGTCGCGGTACTGGTCTCACCATCCTTGCGGCGATAACCAAGCTGCTGCAGGCGCGGCTCATACAGGCGCACCGCATAGGCATCCAGCAGCGGCCGCGTGCGCGTGTCGGCGAGGTGCTTGCGAATCCATTTGAATTCATCCAACAGCGCGGTCGCGACTTGCGGCATGTCCGAGCCCGCGAGCGCGGGCATCGCATCGAGGATCGCCTTCGGGCCGAGCGTGCCGCGCCTGAATGCACTGCCGAGCGCATCGGCATAGACGATCTGTTCCGACGCACCGAGCTTCGGCACTGCGCTGCCGAGCGCGGCGAGGTCGGCGGCGGCGAGATCGAAGCGGTAATAGCCGCGCGCGTCGGCATTCGGCAGATACCAGTCCGGACAACCGCCGGCGATGTCGAAGCGCTGTTCGCTGCGATCAAGCAGAAAGCACTGTGTATCCGATCGTCCGTTGCGACCGAAGCGCGTGCAGACCGGCACGTCCCAGAGCGGCGTGTCTTTCGCAAGTACGCCATACGGCAGATAGCGTGACTGGCTCAGCGCCAGCGACGCGTTGCCGTCCTTGCAGGTCAGCTCGCTGCGGATCAGCGGAACGCCGGCCTGGTCGAGGAAGCTGCGCATCGCCTTCGCGAACGTGTCGCCCTTGCCGCTCGCCGCGGCGAGCGTCGCGATCAGATCATCCGAACTGCCGCTGCCGAACGCGTGCCCGGCAAGATACTTGCGCATGCCCTTGCGGAAGGTATCTGCGCCGACCCATGACTCGAACATGGCGAGCACGCTCGCGCCTTTCTGGTAGGTGATGCCGTCGAACGCGGTCTCGATGTCGCCCCGGTCCTGGATCGGCTGGCGCACCTTGCGCGCGCTGAGCAGGCTGTCGTTCGACATCACATGCAGGCGACTTTCCAGCGCCGCCAGCGGCGCGTGGTAGTCGGGCTTGAGCGCGGTGGTCGCTTTCGCCTGCGCCCAGGTCGCATACGCTTCGTTGAGCCAGATGTCGTTCCACCATGGCACGGTGACAAGATCGCCGTACCACTGGTGCGCGATCTCGTGCGCGGTCACGTTGAACACGCCACGGTAGCGATCGGCGGACGAATGCGCGTCGAGCAGCAGCAGCGCATCGCGAAACACGATCAGCCCCGCGTTCTCCATCGCGCCGGCCGAGAAATCCGGCGCGCCGAGCAGGTCGAGTTTGTCGAACGGATACGGTTGCGCGGTGTAATCCTCGTAAAACTTCACGATGGCAGGCGTTTCGCCCAGGATCCAGGCGAGCTGCTTCGCACTGCCGCGCGGACCGATGCCGCGCAACGGAACCGCGTTGCCGCGCACGTCGTTCGGCGGAATCGGCGGCGCATCGACGACATCCCAGGGACCGACCGCGAACGCAACCAGATAGGTCGGCAACGGCTTCGTGGTCGCGAAGGTCAGGGTTTTCCACTTTGCGTCTTTGGACACTTCTTCATGCAGCTGGCGCGTGTTCGCGACCGCGATCTCATTCGTCGGCACGGTCAACACGATATCGAACGGCGTCTTGAAGCGCGGCTCGTCGAAGCCCGGGAAGGCGAAGCGCGCGCTGACTGGTTCCATCTGCGTGATCGCGTAGCTGTCGGTGCCGACCTTGACCTTGTAGAGCCCTTCGAGCTGGCGGTTGAACGGCGCGCTGTACGCGAACGCAAGCTCGATCTCCTGCGCGAGCAATGTGCGACCGAAGCGGACTTCGAGCACGCCAGAGTCGCCGTGCGCGATCGCCTTCGCCTGCGATGTCTTACCGGCCGCGTCGGTGACATTGGCCTTCGCGATGTCGATCTGCTGCGCGTGCAACCAGATGTGATCGGCTGCCTTGGCGAGTTTGACGCGGATGCGCGCCTCGCCGCTGAAGCGGTCCGCGCGCGGATCGATGGTCAGACGCAGCGCATAGCGCTGTGGGACCGCGGCGGAGGGCAGCTTGCCGGTCGGAATCGTGCCAGCGCCAGTTTTCGCGACCGCGGCGAGCGGAGCTGCGATTAGGATCAGCAGCAGGGCGGCGCGCAAGAAACAGGGCATCGCAGATCTTCCGGAGGCAATCCTGCACCTAACCACACCGCCTCGGCGACAGCAATGGGCGAGACGTCATGGTCGCAGCGTCGCTCTTCCAGAAAAAACCGAAGAAATCGCTCATTCCGGCGAAAACCGGAGGCGCTTCACAACAGCGAAGCTGGTCATCGTGCTTCCGGCAATTTCCTGAAAGGAGCCGGATCCCGGCTTCCGCCGGGATGCCGAGATAAAGTTATTTCGGAGGGCCGGTCTTCAGGCCACCGCTGCACACGCGGCCGCGCTGGCCTGCTCGGCAGTCACCGCGACCGCATGCATCACCGCGGCAATGCGCGCAGCGCTCTGCATCGCCGGAGCGGGCACGTTGTGCTTGCGCAGGGTCTTCTCGTGCGACTCCATGCACATGCCGCAGCCATTGATCGCTGACACCGCAAGCGACGCAAGCTCGAAGTCGACTCTTTCGCAACCGGGATTGGCGATCACGTTCATGCGCAGGCCGGCGCGCAAGGTCGCATATTCCTCGTTGCCGACCAGGTGCGTGAAGCGGTAGTAGATGTTGTTCATCGCCATGATCGCGGCGGCGGCGCGTGCCGCATTCGCTTCCGCTTCGCTGAGCGTGCCGGCGACGTGTGTGGCGATCGCGCTGGTCAGCGGCTCGTGGCGCGACGCGATCGCGCTGGCGAGCGCGATGATCGCGATCTGCTTCGCATTGAGCCCGGGCGAGCCGGATTCACCCAGCACCGAATCGAGGTTGAGGCGAAGATCCTTCGCATACTCGGGCAAACGGCCCTTGATGTCATCGAGGTTCATTAAATGTCTCCGGGGAAAGGCCCCGCTCTGCAGGCCGATCGCTATTCGAACAGGAAGGCGGAGCGCACGCTCTTTCGTCGTTCCGGCCCTTCGACATGCTCAGGACTGGCCGGGCTTCGCCCGAGCCGGAACCCCGCGTCTTCAAAGGCGCTGGGCCCCGGCGTTCGCCGGGGCGACGGTCATCTTGTGGAGCGTCGGCGCACGCTACGCGCTGGCAGAAGCGATCACGCGACCTTCAACGTCGCTTCACCCTTGTGCCAGTTGCACGGGCAGAGCTCGTCGGTCTGCAACGCATCGAGCACGCGCAACACTTCCTGCGGATTGCGGCCAACGCTACCGTCGGTCACGTAGGCGAAGCGGATGATGCCTTCCGGATCGACCAGGAAGGTCGCGCGCTTGGCGACGCCCTCTTCCGCGTCGAGAATGCCGAGCGCGGTCGACAGGCGTTTCGCGGTGTCCGCGAGCATCGGGAACGGCAGGTCGTGCAGGTCCTTGTGGTCCTTGCGCCACGCCATATGCACGAACTCGCTGTCGGTGCTGGCGGAGAGCACCTGGCAGTCGCGGTCCGCGAACTGGCCGTTGAGGTCGCCGAAACCCTTGATCTCGGTCGGGCAGACGAAGGTGAAGTCCTTCGGATAGAAGAACACCAGCAGCCACTTGCCCTTGTAAGTCATGTTGGTGATCGGGAAGAACGCCTTTTCGAGGCTTTCGGTGGAAACGGTGGCCTTGAGATTGAAGTCCGGGAACTTGTCGCCTACGGTCAACATGGTGGTTCTCCTTGGGGTTTTTCCGGGTTGGAAACAGACTGGGGGTCAGGGGCGTCAGCAACGCCACGGGTAGAGAATACGGCCAGCCGATCCATCGATCCAATTGATTGATACGATAGCGTCAATAGCCACGGTCAATGATGCGATGAACCTGCGTGATCTCCAGTATTTGGTCGCCCTTGCCGAACACAAGCACTTCGGCCGCGCCGCCGTCGCGAGCTTCGTCAGCCAGCCAACGCTGTCGACCCAGATCAGGAAGCTCGAAGAAGAGCTCGGCGTTGCCCTTGTCGAACGCGCGCCACGCAAGATCCTGCTGACCGAAGCCGGTGGCGAGATCGCGCGGCGCGCGCGCGAAGTGCTGAACGAAGTCGACCAGATCAAGGCGATCGCGCGGCGCATGCTCGATCCGGAATCGGGCACGCTGCGCCTCGGCATTTTTCCAACTCTCGGACCGTATCTGCTGCCACATGTGATTCCGCAGATTCGCGAGCGCTTTCCACGCCTCGAACTGCTGCTGGTCGAGGACAAGACACAAGCCCTGCTGGGCCAATTGCGCGAGGGCCGGCTGGATGCCGCGCTGCTCGCATTGCCGTTGCACGACCAACAGTTGCATCAGGAATTCCTGTTCGAGGAACCCTTTGTGCTCGCGGTGCCGCATGGCCACAAGCTTGCTTCACGCGCATCGCTCAAGCTCGGCGATCTTGCGAACCAGAGTCTGCTTCTGCTCGAAGAAGGACACTGCCTGCGCGACCAGGCGCTGGAGGCCTGCGAACTCGCCGGCGCGAGCGAACGCACCGGCTTTCGGGCGACCAGCCTGGAGACGCTGCGCCAGATGGTCGCCGCCAATGTCGGCATCACCCTGTTGCCCGTCCTCGCCGTGAAGCCACCGGTCGCGCACTCCACCGACATCGACCTGATCGAGTTTCGCGGCCACCCGCCGAGCCGACGCATCGCAATGGTCTGGCGCAAGAGTTCAGCGATGGCGATCTTCCTCATGGCGCTGGCCGACATATTCCGCAAACTGCCCCGCAAACTGCTTGATCCGCCGAGCCGCGCGAACCGGAAAGCGGCGAAGACGGCAAAAATGACCCGGCCGAAAAGCAGATGACGGCGATTGATCTGGCCGGCGCGGATGACTTGCGCGAAAAGTGATCGCCACGCTCGCCTGCGCGCAGCGCATAACGCGATTTGAGAAACCCGACAGATCGGTTAGCGTCAAAACCAGGCATCTACCCGGCGGTTCAATGCGCCTGCGAAGCGGCGGACCATGAATCGCCCGAGACGCGATTGCAGCCGACCGACTCAAGTCCAACAATCTCCTGGGCGTGACCGAATTCCGCGCCAGCATCCCAAACATACCTGGTGGAGTCGTCATGGATCAGACCGCCGCCGTTATCGTCTCCAGCTTCGATCTCAAGCGTCTGGAACAGCTGATCGAGCAGCCGGCCTACCACAACTTCATCGGCGCCGAGGCGCTGCTCGCAGAGTTGCCACGCGCGACAGTCGTCGCACCCGACCAGATCCCGGATGACATCGTCACGATGAATTCGACGACACGCGTCGAAGACGAACTCAACGGTAAATCGCATGAGCTGACCCCGGTCTATCCGCGCGACGCCGACGGATCGCCAGACATGGTGTCGGTGCTCGCTCCGGTCGGCAGCGCGATGCTTGGCTTGCGCGTTGGCCAGTCGATCAAGTGGCAGGTGCCCGGCGGTTGACACCTGCGCCTGCGCATAGCGGCGATCCGCTACCAGCCTGAGGCAAGCGGCGATGTGCACCGCTAGCACTTCGCCGCACGCGCGCTGCTGAGCGTTCGGCGCAGCCACCCCCACGCTGTTTCCAGCAATTCGGTCGGGGAGGCCTGAACAAACAGGCGTGCGCTCGAGTCCGTGCCTGCAGCGCATCGAATGTGCGGGAGCGTCAGGATAGCGGGCGCCGGGCTATCGACTTGCTCGAAATTTCCTTGTTGCTCGGAACGTTCCTGGCCGCGCGCTTGACTGGTGCTTGACGGCCTCCAGCGCCGCCTCGTATGCTGGCGAATATATTAACGCGTTAATACATGAGTGCGATGAAAAAACGTCATCTCGAACCCGAACTCGATTCCACGAACGCGGAACGCTCTCTGTGCGAGGCGCTACTGACTCTGCGCAGCGTGGACGAGGCGCGCGCTTTCCTCGACGACCTGTGCACGCCGGCCGAGCGCGAGGCGATGCGCGATCGCTGGAGCGTCGTGCCGCATCTCGTCGCCGGCTTGCCGTACTGGCAGATCCATGACGCAACCGCGGTCAGCATCACGACCATCGGCCGCGTCGCGCGCTGCCTCGAACAGGGCTCGGGCGGCTATGCGCTGGCGGCGAAACGCATACAGCAACGCCGCAAGCCCGCCGCCGCTACCGGCGTTCGGAGCGCGCGATGAACGAGAACCGTGATCGGCTGCGCATCGCCGTGCAGAAATCGGGGCGCCTCTCCGAACAGTCGCTTGGCCTGCTGCGGCGCGCCGGCCTGGTCTTCCGGTCCAGCCGCGACCGTCTGTTCCTGTACGGCGAAAACATGTCGGTCGACGTGCTGCTGGTGCGCGACGACGACATCCCCGGCCTGCTCGTCGAAGGCAGTTGCGAACTCGGCATCGTCGGCCGCAATGTATTGACCGAGCACTGTCTCGCCGATGTCGGCGCCGCGGCGCCGACCGAACTGCAGGCGCTAGGCTTTGGCAGCTGCCGCCTTGCGATCGCGGTGCCAGACAACGGACCGATCGAAAACGTCGCTGACTTGGCCGGTCTGCGCATCGCGACCTCGTATCCGGCCCTGCTCGCGGGCTGGCTGCGCGCGCGAGACATCGATGCGGAAGTCGTTTTGCTCAACGGTTCGGTCGAGATCGCGCCGCGACTCGGCAAGGCGCATGCGATCTGCGATCTCGTCTCCAGCGGTGCCACGCTCGCCGCGAACCAGCTCCACGAGTTGGTCACGGTGATGCAGAGCGAGGCCGTGCTCGCGTCGAGTCCGCGCGCGCAGAACGCGGCGACGACGACGCAGATCGAGCGCCTGTGCGCGCGCATCGGTGGCGCGCAATCCGGCGATGGCGTGCGCCTGTTGATGCTGCAGGCGCCGCGCTCGGCGCTGCCCGCGATCACGCGCCTGCTACCGTCGCGCGAGACCCCGAGCGTGCTCAGCCTCGACGGCCGCCCCGACGACATCGCGATGCAGGCGCTGTGCAACAAACTCGACTGGCAACACCTCGAAGAACTCAAGCGCCTCGGCGCAAGCAGCCTCATGGTGCTCAGCGTGGAGCGCATGCTGGCATGAACGCGATCGCCAACATCGAAGCCACGCTGGCGGTCATTGACTGGTCGACACTCAGCGAGGGGCAACGCCGCGACGTGCTGGCGCGACCGCGACTGATCCGCGATGAACGCCAGCTCGCGGCTGTGCGCGCGATCCTCGCCGATGTGCGCACGCATGGCGATGTTGCGCTGCGCGAGCTGACTCTACGTCTCGATGGCTGCGATCTGGCATCGTTCGAAGTCGATGCCGACGAATTCGCGGTGGCCGAAACCGAAATCGGTGCCGAAGTGCGAGCGGCGATGCGCAACGCGATCGCGCGCGTCAAGAGGTTTCACGTTGCGCAGGTTCCGGCGGGCATTCATGTCGACACCGCGCCCGGCGTGCGCTGTGAACAGGTCATCCGTCCAATCGGCCGCGTCGGCCTGTACGCGCCGGCCGGCAGCGCGCCGTTGCCGTCCACGGTGTGGATGCTGGCCGTGCCGGCGCGCATCGCCGGTTGTGCCGAGATCGTGCTGGCGACCCCGCCGCGCAGGGACGGTCGTGCCGATCCCGCAATTCTCGTCGCCGCGAGACTCTGCGGCGTGACCCGCGTGCTCAAGCTCGGCGGCGCGCAGGCGATTGCGGCGCTCGCTTACGGTACCGCGTCGGTGCCGCGTTGCGACAAGCTGTTCGGTCCCGGCAACGCGTGGGTGACGGCGGCGAAACTCGAGGTCGCCGCCGATCCCGAAGGCGCAGCGATCGACATGCCGGCCGGTCCGTCCGAAGTGCTGGTGATCGCCGACGACGCAGCTGATCCTGCGTTCGTCGCCGCGGACCTGCTTGCACAGGCCGAACACGGCGCCGACTCGCAAGTGTTGTTGGTCAGCCCGAGCGAGCGTCTGCTTGACGCTGTCGCGCGTGCTGTGGCCGCGCAGGTTGTCGAACTGCCGCGCCGCGAGATCGCATGCGCCGCGCTCGCGCATGCGCGCCTGATCCGCGTGCGCGATCTCGCCGAGGCAGCTCTGGTCTCGGAACGCTATGCGCCCGAGCACCTGATCGTGCAGACGCGCGAACCACGCGCGCTGCTGCCCATTTTGAGCAACGCGGGCAGCATCTTTCTCGGTGCGTGGTCGCCGGAAACGGTCGGCGACTACTGCGCCGGACCGAACCATGTGTTGCCGACGCTCGGCTTCGCGCGTTCGTTCAGCGGTGTCGGCGTGGACAGCTTCGTGCGTCGCGTCAACGTGCAGGAACTCAGCCCCGAAGGACTGCGCAACATCGGCGGCGATGCCGCGCTGCTGGCACGCACCGAACGCCTGGAGGCGCACGCGCGGGCGGTGGATTTGCGCTTGCAGGCGATGACACGGATTGCACAGCATTCCTACCCGAGTCGTCCCTCCTTCGACCAGGCTCAGGACACGCTTCAAGGCGAGGTCGCAGCCGCCCGCTTCGAACGCATAGCGCAAAAGGCGACCGCATGAGCATGCTCTGCCGCGTGCGGCCCGAACTGGCTGCATTCCGAGCGTACGCGTCGGCACGGCGCAGCGGCTTCGAGGCGCGTATTCGTCTCGATGCCAACGAATGTCCGTGGGACCGTCACGAAGACGGCGACGACATCGATGCAGGCCTGAATCGCTATCCGTCGCCGCAACCGCAGGATTTGCGCGCGCGACTCGCGAAACTGTACGACGTCGACCCGCGCCGGCTCTGGCTCGGTCGCGGCAGCGACGAGGCGATCGATCTGCTGCTGCGCGCGTTCTGCCGCGCCGGTCGCGACAACGTCGTCGCGCTCGATCCGACCTTCGGCATGTACCGGATCGGCGCGCAGTTGCAGGGCGCCGAATACCGCGCGCTGGCCTTGTCCGCGGACGACGATTTCGCGTTCGATGCGGACCGGTTGCTCGCGCTGACCGACGCCGACACCAAGCTGGTGATCGTTTGCTCGCCGAACAATCCGACCGGCGCGCTGTATCACGACGCACGCATCGAGCAACTCGCCGCGCAACTCGCCGGCCGTGCCTTGCTGGTGGTCGACGAGGCGTACATCGAATTTGCTGGCGTTGCCAGCGCGACCGCGCTGATCGATCGCCACGACAACATCGCTGTGTTGCGCACACTGTCGAAAGTGCATGCGCTGGCCGGCGCGCGCGTGGGCGCGTTGATCGCGCGCGAAGAGATCGCCGACCTGATCGGCCGTATCTCGGCGCCGTATCCACTGCCGTCGCCGAGTGTGCGCGCCGCGCTCGGTGCTGTGCTTGACGAGGTCGCGCTGGCGCGAACGCAGAAGCGCATTGCCACCCTGCTCATTGAGCGCGCTCGTGTCGCCGACGCACTCGCCGCGTCGCTGCTGGTGCGCAAGGTCTGGCCTTCGGCCGGCAACTTCCTGCTGGTGCGCTTCGCGGATGCGCGTGACGCATTCGCACGCTTGCTGGACGCCGGTATTTTGGTCCGCGATTTCTCGGCGCAATCCGGACTCACCGGATGCCTGCGCATCACCGTTGGTCGCCCGGACGAGAACGATGCGCTGCTCGATGCCTGCGCCGCCCCCTCTCCCCCAACGGCTTCATCGTTGGGGGAGAGGGCTGGGGTGAGGGGGCGGGGCTCCAACGAATCCCAACGCCTCGCCCATTCCGAATCCCCGCCCCCTCGCCTTGCCCTCTCCACCGGCTTTGCCGGGGGAGAGGGAAAAGCTGCCGAGCCGAACCCATGAGCGGCGCTGCGCCGAAAATCCTGTTTGTCGATCGCGACGGCACCCTGATCGAGGAGCCCGCCGACGAGCAGATCGACGCCTACGAAAAATTCCGCCTGATCCCGGGCGCGATCGGTGCACTGCGTCGCCTCGTCGACGCCGGCTACGAGCTGGTGATGGTCAGCAATCAGGATGGCCTCGGAACGGTGAGCTTCCCCGAGGCCCATTTCGTCGGCCCGCAACAACTGCTGCTGGGCATACTCGCCGGCGAAGGGATCCGCTTCCGCGAGGTGTTGATCGATCCGAGCCTGCCGGCCGACAACGCGCCGACACGCAAGCCTGGCATCGGCCTGGTACGGCATTATCTTGGCGCCGGCCGGCTCGATCGCGAACGCAGCGCGGTGATCGGCGATCGCGAAACGGATTTGGAATTCGCGCGCAACATCGGCGTCCGCGGCCTCCGCATCGGCGTCGACGGCAACTGGCCCGCGATCGCACATGCGCTGCTGGATGCGCCGCGCCGCGCGAGCGTGCACCGCCCCACGCGCGAGACGCGCATCGACGTCGACATCGATCTCGACAGCACGGCGCGACCGCGCGTCGAGACCGGTATCAGCTTCTTCGACCACATGATCGATCAGCTCGGCGTGCATGGCGGCTTCGAGGTTCGCTTGCGTTGCCAAGGCGACCTGCACATCGACGAACACCACACGGTCGAGGACTGCGCACTCGCGCTCGGCCAGGCGCTGCGCGAGGCGCTCGGCGACCGCCGCGGCATCGGCCGCTACGGCTTCCTGTTGCCGATGGACGAAAGCCTCGCCCAGGTCGCGCTCGATCTTTCCGGACGGCCGTACTTCGTGTTCAAAGGCGCGTTCCCGCGCGACAACGTCGGCGGCCTGCCGAGCGAACTCGTGCCGCATTTCTTCCGCAGCCTCGCCGACGCGCTCGGCGCGAACCTGCATATCAGCGTGCGCGGCGAGAACACGCATCACATGATCGAGGCCTGCTTCAAGGCGGTCGGCCGCGCGCTGCGCCAAGCGATCCAGCGCAGCGGCAGTGCGGTTCCGAGCAGCAAGGGTGTGCTCGCATGAACGTGCGTGCAGTCATCGTGCCGGGCAGTGGCGCGAATTACGGTTCTCTGCTCGAAGCGTGCCGGCGCATCGGCGTCGATGCCGAGATCAGCGATGAGCACACTCGCGTCGCTGCCGCGACGCATGTGCTATTGCCAGGCGTCGGCGCGGCCGGTCATGCGATGCGCGGTCTGCACGAATATGGCCTCGATCGCGTGCTGACGCGACTCACCCAGCCCCTGCTCGGCATCTGCCTCGGCATGCAACTGTTGTTCGAGTCGTCGGAGGAGTCACTTGAAGCCCTCTCCTCCGAGCGCGCTCGGGGGAGAGGGTTGGGTGAGGGGGCGAGCGCCGCAAATGTGCGTTACGCCGGAGGCGCATCGCACGCCGCCAACGAAACGACTGATTTGCCGCCGATCGGCAAGACCACGCAAGCAGGCGACCTTGCCCCCTCACCCCAGACCTCTCCCCCGACGCAATCGGGGACGAGGGAGACGAGCTGCCTCGGTCTGCTGCCGGGCCGGGTCCTGCGGCTGCCCGCCGCGCCGAGCTGGCCGCATATGGGCTGGAATCGCACGACGTTCGACCAGCCCGCGCATCCGCTGCTCGACGGCATCGGCGAAAACGACTGGTTCTACTTCGTGCATGGCTACGCGGCGCCGGTGGGCGCGCAGACGATCGCGCACAGCGCACACGGCGAACCGTTTGCCGCGATCGTCGCACACGACAATGTGTACGGTGTGCAATTCCACCCGGAAAAATCCGCGGCGGCCGGACGCCGCGTGCTCACGAATTTCTTTGCGCTCGCATGAAGATCATTCCAGCGATCGACCTTAGCGGCGGGCGCGTCGTGCGACTGCGCCAGGGCGATTTCGCGCAGACACGCGCCTTCGATCACGACGCGGTCGTGCTCGCGCGGTGCTACACCGACGCGCAAGCCGACTGGCTGCACGTCGTCGATCTCGATGGCGCGCGCGCCGGTCGCCCCGCGCAAACCGATCTGCTTGCGAAGATCGCGGCAACCGGAATCAGGCTCCAAGCCGGTGGTGGCGTGCGCTCGCGTGAAGATGTCGAGCGCCTGCGCGCGGCCGGCGTCGCGCGTGTCGTGGTCGGCAGTGTCGCGGTGCGCACCCCGGAGACATTCGTGGAGTGGCTGACCACGTTCGGCACGGACGCGATTTGCCTCGCGCTCGACCTGCGCCGCAACCAAAACGGCCACTGGCGTCCCGCCGTCGACGCCTGGCAAGCTGACAGTGACGTCGACATAACGGACCTCCTTGACCGCTTCGTCGAGGTCGGATTGCGCCATGTCCTGACCACCGACATTGCCCAGGACGGCACGGGCGCGGGTCCGAATCTCGCGCTATATTGCGAACTCGTTTCGCGTTGGCCGCAACTCGCGTGGATCGCCTCCGGTGGCGTACGCGACTGCCGCGATGTCGATGCACTGGCCGCGACCGGCGTCGCCGCCTGCGTCGCCGGCACCGCGCTGCTCGACGGCACGCTGGCCTTGCACGAACTCGCCCAAGGTGCCGCTGACAAGCCCTCTCCCCTGACAGCTTCATCGTTGGGTGAGGGGGCGAGGATTCGATGTCGAGGCACCGTGGAAGACTTGCCGAAGCATGGGTGTGCGCCGTCATGCCGCCATTGACATGCCAGCGCTGTCAATCCGTGTCGCCCAGCCCTCTCTCCCTCCCCTCTCCCCGATCGCAGGCGATGGGGGAGAGGGGAAAAAGAGCGCTCTGCGATTTCCTGGAGAATTTCCGATGCTCGCGCGCCGCCTGATTCCCTGTCTCGATGTCGCCGACGGCGTCGTCGTCAAGGGCGTGCGCTTTCGCGATCATCGCGTGGTCGGCGACATCGTCGAACTCGCGCGTCGCTACGCCGACGACGGCGCCGACGAACTCGTGTTCTACGACATCACCGCGAGTCCGGAACAGCGCAGAGTCGACGCGAAATGGGTCGAAAGAGTCGCGCGCGAACTCGATATCCCGTTCTGCGTCGCCGGCGGAATCCGCTCGGTCGGCGATGCCGAAGCGATCCTCGCGGCCGGCGCCGACAAGGTGTCGATCAACAGCCCGGCGCTCGCGCGACCAGTGCTGATCGGCGAACTTGCCGAGAGATTCGGCAGCCAGTGCGTTGTGATCGGCATCGACGTCGACGGTGGCAGCGAGGACGCTGGCGCAACGGCGTGGCGCGTGATCGCGAACAGCGGCAAGCCCGATGCGGCCAGCGATAGCGGCCGCGACCTGCTCGGCTGGGTGCGCGAAGTCGCCGATCGTGGCGCCGGCGAGATCGTGCTGAACTCGATCCGTTCCGATGGGGTACGCGGTGGCTACGCGCATGCACAGCTCGTCGCCGTGCGCGCGGCGACGACCCTGCCGCTGGTCGCGTCCGGCGGCGCCGGCAAGCCCGAGCATTTCGCCGAGGTGTTCGAACGTTGCGGTGTCGACGCGGCGCTCGCCGCGAGCGTATTCCACAGCGGCGAAATCCGCATCGATGACCTCAAACACTTTCTCGCCGCACGCGGCGTCGTGGTGCGGCAATGAACGATACGCAGGTCGACACACTGGACTGGAACAAGGGCGATGGACTACTTCCCTTGATCGTGCAACACGCGCATGACGGTCGCGTGCTGATGCTCGGCTACGTGAATCGCGAAGCGCTCACGCTGACGCTCAAGACGCGGGAAGTACATTTCTGGTCGCGCTCGAAGCAGCGCCTCTGGCGCAAGGGCGAAAGCTCGGGGCACGTGCTGACCTTGGTCTCGATCGCCGCCGATTGCGATCACGATACGCTGCTATGCCAGGCGCTACCGGCGGGCCCAACGTGCCATCGCGGCATGCCGAGCTGTTTCGACGGGGCGACACCGGCGCATCCGTGGCTCAACGAACTGGAGGCACTGATCGCCGCGCGCGCCAGCGCCGACCCAGCATCCAGCTATGTCGCGAAACTGCTCGCCGGAACACCTGCGCAACGCGCGCAGAAAGTCGGCGAGGAAGGTGTCGAGACCGCGCTCGCTGCCGTTTCCGGCGATCGCGACGCGCTGCGTGGCGAGGCGGCGGACTTGTTGTTCCACTTGCTTGTGCTGCTGCGCGGTGCGGGGCTCGATCTCGCCGATGTCGTCGGCGAGCTGGCGCGCCGGCATCGGGCCGATGGCACACAAGAGGCGGTTGGCCCGAAAAGCTGACAAGCGCTCTCTTCCGCTGTCGCGTCTTCGACGCTCGCCCGCTTCCGCCTGCGGCACGTGAACTCGCACCATCCATGGCGCTCGCCCTCCGGGCAGCTTCGCTGCTCAAAACGGCGGTCCTGCCGTTTTGTCCCCCACTGCGCAGGGGAAGGAACGGCGAGTCAACGCTACAAGCCGCCCGCGGGATCGAAACCGTTCGCGAAGATCGTATCGCTGGCGGCGGGTGGCGTGAAGTCACCGGCAAGATGCATCTGGATGCTGTTGTTGCTGCCGGCGATCGCGTTGTTGATGGTAGTGCCGTAGCCGCCGCAGTCGGTCGGCGCGACCGGAGGAATCACGAAGCCGCTGTCGGAGAGATCGAGTCCGGCGGCGGATCCGGTGCCGGTGAGAGCCACGTCGATCGGCTGGAAGACACAGGTGCCGACCGGGACTGGAAATCCACTGATGGTCACCTGTATGACCTGCAATTTCATGGTCGCATCGGTCAGCGCCGCAACGCCGTCTGAAGCGACCTGACCGCTCGACATGTTCGTCTGGCTGAGCTGGTAGGTGACGACGATGAGCCCTAAAGTTGAACTGAAGCTCGTCGTGGCCTGCGGAAACGAGAAAGCGCCGAGTGCGATCGCCCCGCTCGCAGCGTCGTAGGATGACGGACCGAACACACCGCCCGCCGGCAGCGCGCCGGCGTTGCCATTGACCGTGATCGTTCCGCTTACCGGAAAGTTGACGGCGCTCGCAGAGCTCGACCCGAGGCAGAGCGCGCCGAGAAGAATGAACAGCGACCGGCGCCAAC
The DNA here is from genome assembly GCA_003142815.1 of Rhodanobacteraceae bacterium. Lineage (GTDB taxonomy): Bacteria > Pseudomonadota > Gammaproteobacteria > Xanthomonadales > Rhodanobacteraceae > Dokdonella_A. The sequence goes on along the minus strand of PLNP01000006.1, from coordinate 31,715 downwards.
GCTGGTTGCCACCGCAATTCGTCCGAAGTACGCGCATCTGGTTTCCCCTTGCCAAAACCACGAGTCTAGCCGCTGACGCGTGCAGCCGGCGCATTTGACATGCAGGTGCACCGTCACGCGCGGCTCAATTGCACTGGTGGATCGCCGCGACGCCCCTTATTGCGCCGTCCACTTCTTCAGCCACGCATTCACCGTGTCGTGCCAGAGCACGCTGTTATGCGGCTTGAGGATCCAGTGGTTCTCGTCCGGGAAAGTCAGGAATTCGCTCGGAATGCCGCGGCGCTGCAGCGCGGTGAATGCGCCGAGCCCCTGTTCGAGCGGGATGCGGAAATCCTTCCCGCTGTGCACGACCAGCATCGGCACGCGCCAGTCCTTGACGTGATCGATCGGATTGAACCTCTCGTAGACCTGCGGATCGTCGTACTGGGTCTTGCCGCCGTGCTCCCACTCGTCGAACCACAGTTCCTCGGTCGCGTAACTCATCATGCGGCTGTCGAATACGCCGTCGTGCGCGACGATGCATTTCCACGGTTGGTTCCAGACGCCGGCGATCCAGTACGCCATATAGCCGCCGTAGGACGCACCGAGCGCGCAGGCGCGGTCGCCATCGAGGAACGTGTACTTTTCCTGCGCCGCGGCCCAGCCGAGCTTGAGGTCTTCGAGCGGCGCGCCGCCCCAGTCGCCGGAGATCGCGTCGGTGAACTTCTGGCCGTAGCCGGTCGAGCCGTGGAAATTGATCGTGACGACCGCGAAGCCCTGACCCGCATAGGTTTCCGGGTTCCAGCGGTAATGGAAATCCTTGGTCATCGCGCCCTGCGGCCCGCCGTGGATGATGAACGCGACCGGGTATTTTTCACCCTTCTTGTAACCGACCGGCTTCACCACGTAGCCCTGCACGGTGTCGCCGCCGGCGCCCTTGAACGTGAAGAACTCGGCGTCGCCGAAGCGGATGTCCTTGAGGCGATCGGCATTGAAATGCGTGATCTGCTTGAGGCTCTTGCCGTTGGCATCGGCCGTATAGACGTCCGTCGGATGCTGGAAGTCCTGGCGCGCGACGACGAGGTGTTTCTTGCCGACATCGAACCCGGTGACCGTGCCGGCCGCGACGAGCCTGGTCGCGTTGCCGCTGGCGATGTCCACCGCGAACAGCGCGTGGTCGCCCCCGTCATCGGTGGTCGTGTACAGCGATTTTCCGTCCGCCGATTGCCTGAGCGCGGACGCCGAGCGATCCCATTGCGGATCGATCTCGCGCTTCGCGCCCGTCGCGAGATCAAGCGCCATGATGCCGAAACGGTCAGCCTCGAAGCCCGGGCGCTTCATCGCCAGGTAGTACAGCGTCTTGCCGTCCACGGACGGCAGCGGGTTGCCGTCCCAGGCCTGATTGTCGACGGTCAGGTTCTTCGGCACGGCCGAACCATCGGCCGGCACCGAATAGATATCGAAGTTGGTCGACCACGGCTCGGTCTTGCCGGCGATGCGCACATCGAAATACACGGTCGCGCCGTCCGGCGAGAAGGCGTATTCGGTCTCATCGCCGAATGGCTTGGAGGGCACGTCGCCATCGATGCCCTTCGACAGCAGGCGCGGTTCGGCGGCCATCTTGCCGTCGCTGCCGATGTCGGCGATGAACAGTTGCGAGCGGCGGCCATCGGACCAGGTGTCCCAGTGGCGCACGAAGATCTTGTCGTAGATGGTACCGCTGGCCTTGTCGGCCTTGCGCTCGTCGAGCTTCTTCTTGGTGCAGGCCAGATCGTTGCAGTCCGTGAACACGTCGATCGACAGCAGCACGTGCTTGCCGTCCGGCGCGAGTTTGAAGTTGTTGACGTCGAGCGGCAGGTTGGTGACCTGCTCGGCCGCGCCGCCCTTCGCGCCGACCCGCCAGAACTGACTGGTGCCATCCTTCGGCGCGAGGAAATACACGTTCGCCCCATCGCTCGACCAGCGTGCACCCGATGCGTTGAGCGCCTTGTCGGTGATGCGCTGCGGCGTACCGCCCGCGGCCGGCACGACCCAGATCCCGTTCACACCCTTGTTCGCCGCGTAGTCGGTCTCGCGGACCTGGAACGCGATCGTCCTTCCATCCGGCGACAACGCCGGATCGCTGACGCGCTCCATCATCACCAGATCGTGCACGTCGAATGGATGCGAGGCAGCGAACACGGGCGCGGCGACGGCTAGCGCCAGGACGGCAACAAGCTGCTTCATCGGACTCTCCAGTGAATCGGGCAATTCGCGATGGTAAGCGTTGGTCCGGTTTTGGCCAACTGGCGGTGGTCATAGCGCTGCAGGCAGGCGCCTCCACTGGGGAGAGGACTCGCGCTTGGCACTTTGCGCCCTCTCCCCACTGATGAAGCCGCTGGAGGAGAGGGCTATACGACACGCACGTGATGTACCGCTACAATCCATCGTCGCTGTCCGGCGCGATTGCCTCGCACTGCCCTTCTCCCCAGGATTTCGCATGGCCACGATCGCCGTCGCGACGACGCGCTCCGACGAATGGTTCGGTCACCCGAAAGGTCTCTACGTCTGCTTCTTCACCGAGATGTGGGAGCGTTTTTCGTTTTATGGAATGAAGGCGCTCCTGCTGTTGTATCTGGTCAAGTACCATTTGTTCAGCGATGCGAATGGCTACAACCTGATCGGCGCGTACGGCGGCCTCGTTTATGCGATGCCGGTGATCGGCGGCCTGCTTGCGGACCGCTGGCTCGGCATGCGCAAGGCGGTCGTGTTCGGCGGCATCCTGCTCGTGCTCGGGCATCTCGGCATGGCGATCGAGGGCCATCCCGCAAGTAGCGTGAACGGCGTGGTCACGCGCGACGCGGGCGCGCTGCAGGTGTTCTACTTCTCGCTCGCGCTGATCATCATGGGCGTCGGTTTCCTGAAGCCGAATATCTCGACGATCGTCGGCAAGCTGTATCCCGAAAACGATCCGCGCCGCGATTCGGGTTTCAGCCTGTTCTACGCCGGCATCAACCTCGGCGCGGCGATTTCCGGCGTGCTCTGCGGCTGGCTCGGCGAAACCTTTGGCTGGGGCTGGGGTTTCGGCGCGGCCGGCATCGGCATGATCGCGGGCCTGGCGAATTTTCTGTACGGCCAGAAATATCTGATGGGCCATGCCGAACCGCGCGAGCCGACAAAACTGCGCGAACGCGTGTTCGGGCCCTTCTCGCGCGAACACCTGATTTATCTCGGCGCACTCGCGGGGCTCGTCGTGGTCTGGGGATTGATCCAGTCCCATTCGCTGTTCCTGAAGATCATTCCGGGTGTGTTCGAACCGAGCCCGGTGCTGCTCGGCATGCATCTGGTCACGCTGTGCCTGCTCGGCGGCATCCTCTGGTTCATGTTCACGCGCTGCACGAAGATCGAGCGTCAACAGATGTTCGTCGTGTTCGCGTTCATCATTTTTTGCCTGCTGTTCTTCACGCTGTACGAACAGACCTACGGCTCGTGGGTACTGTTTTCCGATCGCGTGATGAACCATGGCGCACTCGGTGTCGAATGGACCGCAAGCGAACTGACCTCGCTCGGCGCGGTGTTCATCCTCGTCCTCGCACCGATCTTTGCGTGGGCGTGGCCGCGTCTGGACAAGGCCGGACTCAATCCGAGCAAACCGGCGAAATCCGCGTATGGACTGACCTTCGCCGGACTCGCGTTCCTCGTGCTGGTCTGGAGCGCGCGCCATCCGCAGACGAACGGACTGACCAGCATCTGGTGGTTCGTGTTCGCCTATTTCGTGCTCGAGGTCGGCGAGATGCTGCTGTCGCCGATCGGCTTGTCCGCGGTCACCGAGCTGTCGGTACCGCGCGTGGTCAGCCTGATGATGGGCGGCTGGTTTCTCGGCACGTCTTACTCGGAAGTACTTGCGGCTCAACTGGGCAAGCTCTCCGCGATGGAGATCCCCGAAGGCGCGGTGCTGAACATCGCCGACGCACTCGCGAAGTACGACCAGCTGTTCGTGTTCTCGGCGAAAATCGGCATCGCGAGCGGGATCGTGGTGTTGATCGCGACACCATTCATCAAGCGCTGGATGCACGGGGTGAAGTAGAGCGTGGCGCGCGTCGACCCGATGCTGTGTTCCGTATTTTGGCGCTATCTGGAGTACGCGCGGCGCGTCAGAGTGACCTGGGTCAGGTCGTTCGAGCCGATCGAAAAGCTGTCGAAGATGTCGACGGCTTTCGCGTCTTGGCCGAACGCGCGGCGTCGCGCGCAGATGGGTCGACGAGGGCGTTCAGCGAACGAAGTGCCCGCGCGGCATAAGGCTTGTCCTCAAATAAACCTGACCCTTTTGGCTTCGCGACCACGCGTCGCCCACACGGTGAGAAACGCCTCAACCTCACGCGCACCCATTTCGCGCGGATGGCGCTTGCCACTGGCCAGAATGAAGCGCCGCACCCAGCCGACATACGCTTCCTCGGTGCGCAACGACAAGCCAAGCCGGCGCATGCGCGCACGCATCTCGTCGAGCAGGCGCGGCCGCGCGACTGCTGCGGCACCACTTGCGGGCACCGCGTCCGAGGGGGAGGATCGCATCGTCGCTGCCGTCCGCTGGGGAAAGGCCGCAAGATTAGGCTGCGGAATTAGACGGCGCGATCCGTAGAAGCTGTTGATTCGTGTAGGAGATTTGCGATAGCCAAGACCCAGAAGGCCGCGCTAGGCTGCGGGACTAGGCTTCACTTTGGAACCGAATAGTAGTTAGGCGGTTTAGGAAAGTAGGATGTCAAGCAATCTCTGTAGCTCATTCCGGATGCTCGCCTTTCAGACGTGGGACCAACTCGCGCAGTCCCGAGCTTGCGGACACCAGCTGCTCGAGGAAACGCTCACGGACCTACTGTGCCTTCATCTGAAGAGTCGGCACGCGAACGAGGTGTTCACTAGAACGTTTACTAAGCCTGAAGAGGGCAAGGTCGGGGCGGATTGGGAATGGTGGTTCACAGGAGCTCGGCGCAAAAGCTGGCTCGGTTTCCGAGTTCAAGCCAAGGTGCTCGAACTTCGCACGCTTCGATATCGTCATCTTCACTACTATCGCAAGCCCCGCGGCTATCAGTCGAACCGGCTAATCCGTCATGCTCGCGCGGTCGGCGCTATTCCTCTCTACTGTCTGTACAGTCAATGGGGTGGCGCGCCTTCGCCAAGTTGGCATTGTGGCAGTTTCGGGCCGTGTCTTGAGAGCTACGGATGCTCGCTGCTGCCAATCAGTGCCGTTCTGCGGTTACGTAAAGCGAATAAGACAGACAATCTGGCCGCGATTCTCCCGGATGCTATTCCCTGGCACTGCTTGGTCTGCTGCGAAGGATACGGCACTGGCGATCTACCAGCCCGTGCATGGGCATTCGCTACGGCTAGGGGTCTCACTCGCGCGAACGAGTCGGCTCAGATGAAAGAGGAACCACCTTCGTACGTCGAAGCTCTACTCCGAAACGAGCTGTTCGAGGCTCCGGATGAAGATTTACGGGCAGTAACCGTGTTCCAGGAAGGCGGAACCGTCTAACAAGGCGTTGCAGCGGACCGGCTGCGCCGGCCGCTGAACTTATTCGTTAGGCCTACCCTCAATTGCCCACTATGCCGCGCCGCCCTCCGCTTCCTCCTGAGCCCCTATCCGCAGATTCGAAGCATCTCTACGATCTTCTCAACGAAGGGACAGATGCCTCAGTCATTATCATCGGCGTAAGCTACATCGATGCTTGTCTTGCTTCGCTCCTCGCTAAGCGCCTGCTAAAAAGTTCTGTTACCGAGAAGCTCCTGGATTCGAGATCTGGTGCCATTGGGTCTTTCGCAGCGCGCTCGGACCTCGCGTACACATTGTCGCTAATCGACAAGCCAATGTATAAAGATCTACTTGTCTTAGCTGAACTCCGCAATGAAACAGCGCATCATCACTTTGAACTGTCATTTGCCTCGGAGGTAATTCTCCAAGGCTGTGACAAACTCAAGTACGTGGGATGCCTTAAAGCTGCGAACACTGGTGGCCCGTTGATGGAAGAAGCATGGCTTACTCGTCCCCGCGATCGATTTATGCTCACAGCAACAATGATCGTCAACAGGCTATTGCTGACCGCACTTTCTACTACCCATGTGGAATAGCAGGCCTAACCCATCCATCAACACGGACTGGCGCGATAAAGCCGCGCCAGCCGGTTATGTCAAACGTTAGGTTGCGCGGTGTAGTACGGAGCGACTTTATGACACAGAAGAAGACTGGAAACGAGGGAATAGACGAATTTCCGTCACCACAGGATTTCTGCCTCAAAGTACCACTTTACGAACGATTCCGTTTCAATAAGGACGAAAGGAGTCCCTTCTTCGCACTTGAACACTATGAGGGAATTCTCGACTGCTATTGCCATGGTTGTGGGCGTCATTCGGTGTTCAATCGACTAGGTAAACCCGAATATAACGAGTATCACCACACGCACAACTATCTGTTCGTTCTTTGGTTCTTTTGTTCCAGGGACAAGAACCACCGCGCTTGCTTCGTCTTTCGATCGCATCAGGGAATTCTGGAGAAGATCGGCCAATTTCCCTCGCTTGCTGATCTCGCCATCCCAGATCTTCAGAAGTATCGGCCCGTGCTTGGCGAGGAGGGTTTTCGAGAACTTACACGGGCTGTCGGTCTTGCGTCACATGGCGTAGGCGTCGGAGCGTTTGTTTACTTACGCCGCATCTTTGAAGGGCTCATAGAGCAAGCAAGAACGACAACAGCAGGTGAATTCGGTTGGGAGGAGGCGGCCTTTGCAGCGGCTCGAATGGACGGGAAGATAGTGATGCTGCAACGGCACCTTCCTAAGTTCCTGCTGGACAATCGGTCCCTATACGGCATCATGAGCGTCGGGGTCCATACGCTTACTGAAGGGGACTGCCTCAAGGCATTTCCAGTTGTTCGGGTCGGTATTGAACTAATCCTTGATGAACACCTTGAACGCCATGCTCGGGAGCAGAAGATCGCTGACGCAACCAAGGGCATTTCCGCGCTCGGAAGTGCGTTGAAGGGTAAATGACGCAACCTAACAGCACAATCGAGGGGACGCGCGCAAGAGCAGCGCGCGCCCCTTATTGTGGACGTTAGCCGTCATACTTCGCTGCGGGCGGATCGAAATACTGGAGAGAGAAATGGCTACAGCAAAACTCGTGCTTCCTGATGGGACAACCGTACACATCGAAGGTACGGCAGACGAAGTCGCAACTCTTCTCGCGAAGTTCTCAGGCGACTCACCGTCCAGCCGAGGCACCAAGAAACGTGCGGGCAAGAAGGCGCCTCGTCGACCTTCAAGTTCCAACAAGAAGGATCGAGCGAAGCGCAAGGGACCTCAGACATTGCTGGAGGAACTCGTGAGCGACAACTTCTTCAAGGCAAAGCGAACTATCGCCGAGGTTCAGAAGAAACTAGAAGAAAAAGGGCATATCTATGCCGTGAACAGTCTTTCAACTCCGCTCCTTCGGCTGACCCGAGGCAAGACGCTGAGACGCATCAAGGGAAAGAGCGGTTGGGTCTACGTTAGCTGAGCGCGTTCAAAGGCCATGGCAAAAAGCCTCCTCGAAACATTTGCATCTCTCGATCAGGCGTCGAAAGACGCGCTCGCTGCTGAAGATTCACCACTCCTTCTTTCTCTCGCCGCGCTGGATGTCGCTGCGACTGAAGTCGGTATCGATAGACTAAGCGCTGAACATATAGTCGCGTGCCTTGAGGCCGCGGGAGTGGCCATTCGCAGAACCTCGGTGTCGCGCGCCCTGGCTAGGGCAGGAGGCCGGGTGTCCACCACTAAGAACGAAGACGCGGAAACCCTTTATCGCCTAATGACTAAGGGTAAGAAGGAGATTGAAAACCTTCTCGGTGGCGAGTCGATGGCAGTAGTTCGGATTGAAGGAGGTCAGCCGAGAACGGCGCGCCGTCGCCTGGGCGACATGCTGTCTAAACTGAAAGGCATTGTCCGCGTCTGCGACCCGTATTACGGGGTGAGAACTCTCGATTCTCTGGATCACGTTCCCAAGGCGTGTGCCCTACGGTTTCTAACTTCGAAAACCAGCGAATCGGCACAGAAAATCCAGGGGGCCATTCGTGACTTTGTGAAGGAACGGCCCAACGCGGAATTTCGCATTGCTACCGTTCCTTCTGACCTCCACGATCGCTACGTTCTCACTGGTGATTCGCTATTGATTCTGGGGCACGGCCTCAAAGACATCGGCGGAAAAGAATCGTTCATGATCCGTCTCGAGCGTAGTCTCGCCCCCGATTTGCTGCACGAACTTACTCAGACATTCGATGCGCGATGGCAATCCGCGTCTGCGCTATGACGGCTAACCTCCGCATCAACGCGGACCCGTGGCCAGCGGGCTTTGCCCACCGGCCACGGGCCGGTTATGCGGGACGTTATGCCGCTTGACCAACGCCGCTGAGACAGGAATCGGAATGCCCGAGAAAGAAGCCACAGCCCGCATCAAGATCAACAAGCTGCTCGAAGCGGCTGGCTGGCGTTTCTTCCAAGAAGGCAACGCGCCCGCGAACATTCGTCTCGAACCCAGCGTCACGATCAAGTCAACCGACCTGGACGCGCTCGGCGACAACTTCGAGAAGACCACAAAAGGGTTCGTCGACTTTCTCTTGCTCGACGCCAAGGGCTTCCCGCTACTCGTCCTCGAAGCCAAAGCCGAGGACAAGAATCCGCTCGTCGCCAAAGAGCAGGCCCGCAAATACGCCAAGTCCCAGAACTGCCGCTTCGTCATCCTTTCCAACGGCAACCTGCACTACTTCTGGGACCTCGAACGCGGCAACCCCTACGTCATCACCTCGTTTCCGACACCCGACTCGGTCACCGGCTACCAGAAGGTCACGCCCAATCCGGAGCGCCTGATCGCAGAGCAAGTGGGCGACGACTACATCGTTCTCACCCAGCGCCCGAACTACCGATCCGAGGCCGGGTGGCGGAACGAAGCGGAACGCCCCGGCTATATCCAGGCCAACAAGCTGCGCTTTCTCCGGCCCTATCAGCTCAAGGCCATCCACAGCCTTCAGGCCGCAGTCGGCGAAGGCAAGGACCGCTTCCTGTTCGAGATGGCCACCGGCACCGGAAAGACCCTCGTCGCCGCCGCCGTCATCAAGCTCTTCTTGCATACGGGCAACGCCAAGCGCGTCCTGTTCCTGGTGGACAGGCTCGAACTGGAGGTTCAGGCCGGCAGGAAGGCAGATTCGCCTCTGCGCCTTCTGTCGGCCGACTTCAAAACGGTTATTTATAAAGAGAACCGCGACGACTGGCGACGCGCGGAGATTGTTGTCACCACGGTGCAATCGCTGCTTTTCAACAACAAGTACCAGAAGCTCTTTTCGCCGACCGACTTCGATCTGGTCATCTCCGACGAAGCGCACCGCTCCATCGGTGGCAATGCCCGCGCCGTGTTCGACTACTTCATCGGCTACAAGCTGGGGCTCACCGCCACGCCGCGCGATTACCTGCGTAGGTTCGACAGCTCAAAGCCGGGCACCCGCGACCCGCGCGAGGCCGAGCGGCGCTTGCTGCTCGACACCTATCGCACGTTCGGCTGCGAGAACAGCCAGCCGACCTTCCGCTACTCCTTGCTCGACGGCGTGAAGGAGGGCTACCTCATCAGTCCGACGGTGGTGGACGCCCGCACCGAGATTACCACCGAGCTTCTTTCCGAAGAGGGCTTCGTTGTCTCGTTTACGGACGACACCGGGGAAGATCAGCAGCAGGCGTTCAAGCAGCGCGAGTTTGAAAAGCGTTTCTTCGCGGACGCCACCAACCAGCTCTTGTGCAAGACGTTCCTGGAACACGCCCTGCACGATCCGGTCAGCGGCGAAATCGGCAAGTCGATCATCTTTGCGGTCAGCCAGAACCACGCCGCCAAACTGGCGCAGATCCTCAATCAGATGGCCGACCGCATGTTCCCGGGCAAGTACCAGTCTGACTTTGCCGTGCAGGTCACCTCACAGATACCCGACGCGCAGCAGTTCACCGTCAACTTCAGCAACAACAACCTGCTCGGCTCAGGCAACTTCCTGCCCGCCTACAAGACCAGCAAGGCGCGTATCTGCGTGACGGTCGGCATGATGACCACCGGCTACGACTGCACCGACATCCTCAACCTCGGTCTGTTCCGTCCGATCTTTTCGCCCACCGACTTCATCCAGATCAAGGGACGCGGCACCCGCAAGCACGATTTTCGCGAGCAGCTCTTCGACGACAGTCTCAAAGACAGCGTGCAACACCCGTCCAAAACGGCCTTCAAGCTGTTCGACTTCTTCGCCAACTGTGAATACTTCGAAGAGGACTTCAATTACGACGAAGTGCTGAAGCTACCTCCGCCCAAAGGAAAGGGCAGCGACGAAGGCGGAGGCCAAGGCCCGGTGGTCGTGGGCGGCACCTATGAGCACCTTGGCGCCGACATCCTCGCGTCGATGCGTGTTGAGGAGATCACCGCCGAGGGTATGAAAATCGACCGCATGTTCTTCGAGAAATTCGAGGACACCGTGCGCGACAACGCCACCATCGCCCAGGCCGTCGAAGCCGGGCAGTGGGATCGCGTGATCGACTACGTGAACCGCGAGGTCTTCGACAAGCCCGAGGAGTACTACACCCTCGACAAGCTGCGCAAAGCCGCCGCCGTGGACCGCCGCCTGACCCTGCGCGAGATCCTGGAGAAAGTCTTCGGCCTCATTCCACGCTTCAAGTCCAGGGACGAACTGCTGGAAGAGGAGTTTTCGAAGTTCGTCGCCGACTACAAGCCCGAAGAGGCCGCCGCCATCCCGGCCATCAAGACCTTCTTCAAGGCCTATGCCAGCAACGACCAGGTGCGCGGCATCATCGAGAGCAGGCAGTTCACCGATCTGGCCACCAACCCCTACTTTTCCAGCCGCGACTTCAGGGCCGTGCCCGCAAAGTACCGCGCGCTCATTCCCGACTACATCAAGGACTACGTGTCCCTGAACCAGTTCGCGCCATAGGAACAGCCATGAGCAGATCCAAAAAACACACCATCGACGTCAAAGGCACCGCCGTCACGGTGGTCAGCCAGGCCAGCGATGATTATATTTCCCTGACCGACATCGCCAAACACAAGGAGCCCGATCGATCGGACCTTGTCATCCAGAACTGGATGAGAAACCGCAATACCATCGAGTTCCTGGGCATCTGGGAGCGGCTCAACAACGCCAATTTTAAACCCCTCGAATTCGAGGGGTTTAGAAACCGGGCGGGTCTCAACAGTTTCGTCTTGACGCCACGTCAATGGATCGATACGACGCATGCCAGTGGACTGATCTCCAAATCGGGACGTTACGGCGGCACTTACGCCCACAAGGATCTCGCCTTCGAATTCGGCATAAAGAATTCCAGCGTCTCAAGGACGAAGAAAACGACCGGCTCAAGCTCGGGTGGAATCTGCAACGCATCTTGTCCAAGATCAATTACCGCATCCACACCGATGCCGTCCGCGAGGCGCTCATCCCGCCGGCCATCGACAAGTCCCAGGCATCGCTGGTCTATGCCAACGAAGCGGACGTGCTCAATGTCGCCCTCTTCGGCCAGACCGCCAAGCAATGGCGCGATGCCCACCCCGAAGCAGAGGGCAACCTCCGCGACCACGCGCCGCTGGAGCAATTGGTTGTCCTGACGAATCTGGAAAGCCTCAACGCTGTCCTCATCCGCCAAGGCTTACCCCAGCCTGAGCGCCTGCACAAGCTCAACGAAATCGCCATCTCGCAGATGCGCACCCTCCTGACCGACAACCACATCAAGCGCCTGAAATAATGCTCGACACCACTACCAAACGCCGCATCGACACCGCCCGCGACATTCTCGTCGGCAAAGTTCCCGACCCCAAATCCCAGGTCGAGCAGATCACGATCGCGCTGATCTACAAGTTCANNCAAGTTCATGGACGACATGGACGCCGAGTCCGAGGAACTCGGCGGCAAGCGCAAGTTCTTCACCGGGGACTACGCCCGCTACGGCTGGGCCAAGCTCATGGCGCCATCGCTCGGCGGCCACGAGATGCTCGGCCTCTACGGCGAAGGCATCTCAAAAATGCCGGAGAACCCCGGCATCCCCGCGCTCTTCCGCGACATCTTCAAGAACGCCTACCTGCCTTACCGCGATCCCGAAACGCTCAAGGCTTTCCTCAAGATCATCGACGAGTTCAGCTACGACCACAGCGAGCGCCTCGGCGACGCCTTCGAGTATCTGCTCTCCGTCCTGGGCTCACAGGGCGACGCCGGCCAGTTCCGCACCCCGCGCCACATCATTGATTTCATGGTCGAGGTCGTCGCCCCGCAGAAGAACGAGACCATCCTCGACCCCGCCTGCGGCACTGCCGGCTTCCTCATCTCCGCCTACAAGCACATCCTGCGCGCCAACACCGACGCCAAGGGCCACAGCAAGCTCACCCCCGACGAAAAGGGTCGCCTCGCCAAGAACTTCAAGGGCTACGACATCTCGCCCGACATGGTGCGTCTCTCCCTGGTGAACCTGTATCTGCACGGCTTCACCGATCCGCACATCTACGAATACGACACCCTTACGTCGGAAGAGCGCTGGAACGAATTCGCCGACGTCATCCTCGCCAACCCGCCCTTCATGTCCCCGAAAGGCGGCATCAAACCCCACAAGCGATTTTCCATCCAGGCCAAGCGCAGCGAAGTCCTGTTCGTGGACTACATGGCTGAGCACCTCACGCCGCAGGGTCGCGCCGGCATCATCGTGCCCGAGGGCATCATCTTCCAGAGCCAGGGCGCCTACAAAGCCCTGCGCAAGATGCTGGTGGAGAACTCGCTGGTCGCCGTCGTCTCGCTCCCGGCTGGCTGCTTCAATCCCTACTCCGGCGTAAAGACTTCCATCCTCATTCTCGACAAATCCATCGCCCGGCGAAGCGACACCATCGCCTTCTTCAAGGTCGAGAACGACGGCTACGGCCTGGGTGCCCAACGCCGCGCCTTCGACAAGAACGACCTCCCGCAGGTGCAGGCCGAACTCGCCGCCTATTTGCAGGCGCTGCGCGCCAAGGCGTCCACCGACTCCATCCTCGCCCTCACGTCCACCGCCCAGATCGTGCCGAAGGAAAAGATCGCCGCGAATGGCGACTACAACCTCAGCGGTGAGCGGTATCGGGAGGGCGGAGCGAAGACGAACATCTTTCCCTTGGTGAGAATCGCCGATGTCTGCACGGTCAACCCACGCAAGAGCCAGTTGGCCGAACTGAAACAGGACACGCAAGTATCGTTCGTTCCAATGGCGGACCTAAACGAGCACCGCATCGCGTTTCAGCCCAGCGACGAGAAACAACTCTCCGAAGTGTCAACGAGCTACACCTACTTCGAGGACAACGATGTCCTCCTCGCGAAAGTCACACCTTGCTTTGAAAATGGCAAAGCTGGCATCGCACGCGGCCTTCTCAACGGAATCGGCTTTGGTTCCAGCGAGTTCTACGTCCTGCGGAGCAACGACAAAGTCTTGCCCGAGTGGATTTACTTTTGCGTCATGCACCCGATCTTTCGAGACGCGGCCGTTGCTCAAATGACCGGCACAGGAGGCTTGCAGCGTGTGCCGCGCGATTACGTCGAGAACTTCCAAATTCCGTTGCCGCCACTGGAGGTACAGAAGGAGATCGTGGCGGAGATCGAGGGCTATCAGAAAGTCATCAACGGCGCCCGCGCCGTCCTCGACCACTACCGCCCCCACATCCCCATCCACCCCGACTGGCCAATGGTGGAACTGGGGGACGTGGCTGACCTGATCAATGGCGACCGCGGAAGTAACTATCCTTCGGCTGCTCACCGCGTAGGCGCAGGGATCCCGTTTGTGAACGCGGGTCACCTTTGCGATGGTGACGTGTCGCTTGAGAACATGGATTATGTTACGCGGGAGCGTTTTGACTTACTTGGCAGTGGAAAATTTGTGCGCGGCGACATTCTCTATTGCCTGCGTGGATCGTTGGGCAAGTGCGCTTTAGTTCAAAGCATCGACTTCGGCGCAATTGCATCGTCGTTGGTGATAATCCGTCCTACGGAGCGCATACTGAATAGGTTTCTGTACTGCTGTCTCACGGGGCGAGCGGGCGTAGAGCTAATCGCCGGTAACGATACAGGGTCGGCACAACCGAACCTTTCTGCAAGCAATGTGAAGAAATACGCCATCCCCCTCCCGCCGCTGTCCGAGCAGGAGCGAATTGTGGCGGAGATCGAAGCCGAGCAAGCGCTGGTGGCCGCCAACCGCGAACTGATCACCCGTTTCGAGCAAAAGATCCAGGCCACTCTCGCCCGCATCTGGGGCGAAGAAACAGGAGACGCGAAGACATGACCTCACCTGAACAAAAGACAGTAACGTCTGCTTTTCGGGCACCAGGCGCGCTCCATTGGCGCGAACTGGTGGCCGAGAACGCAGCCGACAAGGAACAGCTGGCGGAGGCCAGGAAGGCCAACGACGAACTGAAGAATGTGTTGCTCGCGTCCTTGCAGATGCAGCACCTTGTAGTCCTCGCCGGTTCCGGATGTTCCCAATCCGCTGGGGGACCATCGATGCAGGATTTGTGGAATGGCGCTGTAGGTGAAGAACCAAAGGCCGAGGCGAGAACGACGGCGGGAAAGGTCAACCAAGACCTCAAGGATCAGAATATCGAAGCGTTTCTTTCACGGGTCGAGGCCTTCTTACAGGTGAATCAGGACGAAGTCGTCAGTGAGTTTCTGAACTCAAGCAAGCAAGTGATTCTCGACGAGTGTATGGCGTTTCTAGACCCAGGCAAACTGGGAGACCATAAGACGTTTCTGCATCGGCTCTCCCGTCGCCGTGTCCGAGATCAACGCCTGCAGGTGTTCACCACGAACTATGACCTCTGTTTTGAACGGGCAGCCACCGAGTTGGGAGCAGTGGCACTGGACGGATTTTCATTCACCGCACCTCGTCGTTACGACCCGCGCTTCTTCGGCTACGACATCATCAGGCGACCGCGCAGTGGCGACGACCTTGGGCATTACCTTGAGGGCGTGTTCCTGCTCTACAAGCTCCATGGATCAGTGAACTGGGCGACGTGTGAGAAGGGGCCGATCTACGAGAAAGACAATCCGACACCGTCCGAAGCCTGTTTGATCTACCCTGCGAGAGGGAAGTACCAGCAGAGCTTCGGCCAACCCTATCTTGAATCGATGGCGCAGTATCTCGCCGCCGTGCGCGAACCGAATACCTGCCTGCTCGCCGTCGGCTTCGGCTTCAATGACGATCATCTGGCCGAGCCGCTGCTGGCTGCGGCGCAGTCCAACCCGAATCTACGCTTGATCATTGTCGACAAGGAGGCACACGCGAGAGCCACGGGAACAACTGACAATCGATTCTGGAGAGCTCTTTCCGAGCTTGGCGGTCGCGACGAAGACGTGTGGTTCATCAAAGCGTCGTTCGGTGATTTTGCCCAGATGCTCCCTGATCTGAAATCACTAACGCAAGCGGACACCCTAATGAAGGCCATCAAGGGCGTGACGAGGGAGCCATGAGCAACTTGAACATCGATGAAACGTTTCCCAGAGGACTGCTGCGCCCGGAGCTCTTCCTGGGCGTAGCGTCCTCGGTCACCGCCCGAACTGTCGGAGTCAATCTCAGCGAGGCCGGCCAGCCGAGTGGTTCCCATTTCGCGGGTGGCCGCTATGGCCGCGGCGAGGTCGGCGAATTCGTCTTGATCGAAGGCCAGCAAAGCCTTCTGCTGGGACGAATTGCCGAGATCCACCTACGCGAGCCGGAGCGCCGGTCCATCAGACGCGACTTCGTCGGCAATAGCGACCTGGACGCGCTCGGACAGATCCAGCTCCTGGGCTGCGTTTCCATGGACGACCTGCTGGTAACCGCAGGCGTCGATGCCTACCCGCGCCTCGGAGACCGCATCTACGCCGCGCCGCATCGGTTCATCGCGCTGCTACCGCGGCTGATGGAGCGCACTGAGGATGACGGCGAACCTGTCGTCTTGAATCTCGGCGCGATCGATGTGGCACAGGACAGCCGTGTTGCCGTGAAGCCGGAGCGCCTATTCGGGCGTCATTGCGCGATCCTTGGTGCAACGGGAGGCGGCAAGAGTTGGACGACGGCGCGGATCATCGAGGAATGCCTCCGGTACAAGGCGAAACTGATCCTGATCGATGCTACCGGCGAATATCGGGACTTCACCGGCGATGGAGTGTTGCATTGCCATCTGGGCGAGCCGGTAGAGAAGGCCGCCGGTTCGGTTGCCTATTCGCTTCCGCCGACGAGCTTTCTGGAATCCGATTTCATTGCGCTCTTTGAACCCGCTGGCAAGGTACAGGGGCCGAAAATGCGGGCGGCGATGCGAAGTTTACGGCTGGCTAGACTCAATCCGGCTCTTGCGCCAAATGGGTTCATTGAGAAGATCAACCAGTCAAAGACCGCGGTTGAAGCGGCGGAGAAACGTTCTGAAATAGCTAGCAAGCTGGATGATCCGCGACAGCCGTTTGATGTGCAGATGCTTGTTAAGCAGATCGAGCAGGAGTGCGTCTATCCGGAAGGTTTTGGAGTTGGTAAGGGGCAGAAAGATGCCACGAGATGGGGAGGGGAAGATGGCAACTTCTCCCATTGCCTGTCGCTCGTGGCGCGTATCAACGGCGTCCTGACTTCTCCCGCCTTTGGATGCGTCTTCCAGGCTGACACCGAGCCGATTTTGACGACCGAGATCGACGACTTCATCAGCGGGGGCGACAAGCTGCTGCGAATCTGCCTGAGCGGCATCGCCTATGAGTTTCACGCGCGCGAAGTGATTGCAAATGTGATCGGCCGGCATCTCTTGACGCAGGCACGTGGCCGCGCGTTTCAGCACCGGCCGACCGTCGTCTTTGTGGACGAGGCGCACAACTTTCTCGGTCGCCAAATCGGTGCGGAGGATTATGCCGCCAAGCTCGATGCCTTCGAGTTGATCGCCAAGGAGGGCCGCAAGTACGGCCTGAATATCTGTCTGGCCAGCCAACGCCCCCGCGATATCACAGAGGGCGTTTTGAGCCAGATGGGCACCTTGATCGTACATCGGCTCACGAACGACCGTGATCGCGAAGTGGTGGAGCGTGCCTGCGGTGAGATCGATCGCGCAGCATCAGCATTCCTGCCCAACCTGCGCCCTGGCGAGGCTGCAATCATCGGCACGGACTTCCCGATTCCGCTGACGATCCAGATTCACGAGCCCACTACGAAGCCACAATCGGACGGACCGAAGTATCAGCGCCATTGGGCTGTTAGCCCGGACGCAGGCGAGGCCTAAGGCGTGGAAGAAGCCGCCGACCTCGCCAACTACCTGCCGCTCTCATTCAAGACCCCGAAGGAGCAGGAATACATCGAGTTCCTGTGGGACGCCTTCGAGACGAACACCACGCACGGCAAATACCAGTTCGCCTTCCTCGCCTATCACATGCTCACCATGAGCTTCGTCTACTTCAACATCTGGCAGATCAAACAGACGGAGCCCAAGCCCGTAGAGCGGGAGGAGTTGTGAAACGGCGTATCCCGCCGGTCACGGCGACGTGTTGTCCTGCCTGACGGCGGGATGACCGTAACCGGTAACTATACGGAAACGGGGTCAGAGTTACTTATGTTGGCGCAATTGCGACGAGAAAGAAGGCACTTTGACCCCGTTTCCGCTCATATCAAACGTTAGGCGGCCTCCAGTCACAGGCCCACGAGAGGAGGACCATCATGTTTGTCGGCCACTATGGTGTGAGTTTCGCTGCCAAGAGGGTTGATCCTACCATCCCTCTCTGGGTGCTCTTTCTCGCCGTCCAGTTTCTGGATATTCTCTGGGCACCGTGCATTCTCTTGGGAATCGAGAAGGTCCGTATCGTCCCGGGCATTACGGCGTCCAATCCTCTCGATCTGTACTACATGCCCTACACGCATAGTCTGGTGGCGGCCCTCTTTTGGTCCTGCGTGGGCGGGTTCGCCTACCAGTTCGTCGCGCGCCCGGCACGCCGACAGGCGAGTGCCGTGGTTGGACTCGCTGTGTTCTCGCACTGGATTCTGGACTTCGTGGTCCATCGGCCCGATCTCCCCCTGTACGACAATTCCGCGAAGGTCGGCTTGGGGCTTTGGAACGCTCCCGCGCTCGCCTTTGGCTTGGAGGCTGCTTTGCTCTTCGGAGGGATCTGGCTCTGCCTCCGAGGGCGTCTCGCCCGCTCGCTCGGGACGCTGGTATTCGGGGTCCTGATGCTCGCAATCCAAGCCTATGTCTTCTTCGGCCCGCCCCCGACATCCGACCGCGCCGCCGCATCGATGGCGCTCATCGCGTACGCCGTCTTCGCCACCGCGATCTGGTGGCTGCAGGATCGTCGGGCAGTCACGGGAGCAGCCTAACCCTTCCATCGAACGGACACACAACGGCGGGGCACAATTGCGCACTCCATCTGGCGCCGTGCCGCCGTTGTGTACTGCTCATGTCAAACGTTAGGGCACCGTGCGGTCGCCCTTGAGAAAACCATCTATCGGCGCCTCGTAAAGTGAGGCATCATCCCGCATCGCAGACAGATAGCTGCACGTCCGAGTAGGTATCAAGATGACGCATCCTTCCGCAACCGTTCTCACGGCACTGATCGCCTGGGCCCTACTCTTGCTTGTACTTATGGAGGTCCTTCGTGCCCGTCTGGTCGCAACCAAAGCCGTCGCTTCAAACGAATTCAAACCCGACAATTCCAACCTGTCCCCGTTCATGCAGCGACTGGCCCGCGCTCACGCCAATTGCGTCGAGGGCTTGCCCATCTTCGGCGGGCTGCTGGTGGTAGCCCTCCTGACAAATCGCGCTGGCATCACGGATCCCCTTGCGCCCTGGTTGCTTGCTGCTCGCCTGATTCAGTCGACAACACATCTGGCATCCCTGAGCGTACTGGCAGTGAATATCCGCTTCCTTGCCTTTGCCGTTCAAATCGCTATCGCTGCATATTGGTCATGGGCGCTGCTGGTCGGATAGGCCAGTACACGGCGGCAGAATGTGCCCTAACCCCATGCTTGATTACTCCAAATCGAAACCCAATCGCTTTGCAGCTAAGCTCAAAGGGACCACGGTGGTCGTCCTGCAGCCAGACGTCGCCGAAGTCTTTCGGTCATCGAAGGCAGTGAATGATCTTCTGCGTTCCGCGATTACAGCAACGAGCGGCGCCGCCGCAACAAGGCAACGTCCAACTGTTCGCTCAAGCGGACGCGCCAAGGGGCGCGCCGCTTAGTTCAAACGTTACGAACAGCCGATTCGGCCGCAAGACCACAGACAGCGATCGACCCTGACGAGTCGAGTGCGCAAGCCAAGCAGGCGCTGGGCGACGGCAGACGCCCGGTTTGTACGTCCCACCTCCAAGTGGAAGCGCGCGACTTGGCGCGCACAATCAACGCCTATTTCGCAGCAGGCGACGTACCGATGTTGCGGTCGAGGAAAGCGATCACCTTGGTGAACAAGTCGCGGCGATTGGCTTCATCGTAAAAGCCGTGGCCCTCGGTGCGCTGGTACAGCCACTCGTGCTCGATATGCGCCTTGTTCAGCGCCGAGCGCAGGCTCTCGCCCTGCACGGCCGGCACGCGCTTGTCGGCGCCGCCGACGATCAGCATGACTTTTGCCTTCAGGCGATCCAGGTGCGCGATCGGTGAGCGATCCCAGAGCACCGATTGGTCCTCGCCGAGCACCATCTTGAGGTAATTCTCACCGCTCGTGGACTGCGGAATGTCACCGCGCGTGGTCATCAGACGCAGGTCGTAGACGCCGACGTAGCCGATCGCGCAGCGGTAGAGATCGGGCTCCTTGACCGCGCCTTCGAGCGCCGCATAGCCGCCGTAGCTGCCACCAAAGATGCAGATTCGCTTCGGATCGGCGACGCCTTGCGCGATCGCCCAATCCGTCGCGTCGGTGACGTCGTCCTGCATCTTGCCGCCCCATTCGTGATAGCCGGCCTTGAGGAATGCGCTGCCGTAATCGCCCGAACCGCGATAGTTGACCTGCAACACCGCGTAGCCGCGGCTGGACAGCATCTGCACGTATGGATTGAACGCCCAGTCATCGCGGATTCCATACGGGCCGCCGTGCACGAACACGACCAGCGGCAGGTTCTTCGCATCCTCCTTGCCGGATGGTTTGGTCAGATAGCCGTGCAGCGCGAGCCCGTCGCGCGCCTTCAGCGTTATCGGCTCGGACTTCGCCATCGTCTCCGGCTTGATCCACGGCTCGCGTGCGAACAGGAACGTCGCCTTGCGCGCGTCGAAATCGTAGAGATAGAACTGGCCCGGGTCGGTATCGCTGCCGGCGAAGAACACGACCTTCTTGCCGTCCTGCGTATGGCTGGTGATGCGCACGTCCTCGCCGGAAAACTGTTGCAGCAACGAGACCAGCAGCTTCGCTTCGGGCGTGTTCCTGTCCAGCAGCGTGGTGGCGGCACGTCCGGGCATCGAATGCACCGCATACACATCGCGCTCATCGAAGGTCGACAACAGCGCATCGGCGCCCGCGCCGGTTCCACTCCACACGGGGGTCATCTTGCGTGTCGCGATATTCCACAGGCACACGCCGCCGACGTGGTTCGCACCGCCACACCCCATGTAAACGCCGCTGCCGTCGCGATTGAAGCGCAGCGGCGTGACCTCGATGCCGGTTTTCGATTCGTCGAAGGCCAGCTCCCAAGCACCGCCGCTCTTGGCGCGGTAGTAGACACGCATTTTCTGGTCGGTGCCTTGCGCATACGCGAAACGCACGTCGCCGTCGTTGTCGATGACGAAGGTCGCGTTGCGGATCGGCGCGATCGCGCGCACGCTGGAAATGCCGGTGTTGACATCCATCCACTCGGCGACCGGATAGACGCCGTCGTGACTGCCGTTCCAAGCGTATTTGGCGAGCAGCACCTTGTGCTCGGCCGCGAACACGGGCTGGATCAGGGCGGCGCTGACGAACTGTCGCCCGGCGCGATAGCCAATCACCGCCTTCGCGCTCGATCCATCGGCATCGACCGCAAACAGCTCACCCGTCCCGACCGGCTGCTCCAGCCCCCCGGTCTTCGTGCTCACCGTGTAGAACACGCGATGCGGCGCCACCCACCAGAAATCAGCGATCTCGTCGGTTTCGCGTGGGCGCAGATTGACGCCCTTCATGTCGGTCAGATGAATCAGCGACAGCACCGCCTTGCCGTCCACGACCGCGCTCGCGGCGAGGTAGTCCCCTTGCGGCGAAATCTTGATGTCGCGGAACTGCGCGTGACGCGCGAAATCGGCGAGCGGAACCGCAGCCGTGGCGGCATTGGCCCAGGCGGTCAGGAGGAATGCAACGACCCGAAGGCGCGAAAGACTCATGTGCAAACCTCCCTGTGCGCAAGACTCTTATTCGTCATTCCGGCCCTTCGACAGGCTCAGGACAGGCCGGGCTTCGCCCGAGCCGGAAGCGCTTTACAACAGCGGAGCTGGTCATCCAGCGTCTTGGCGAAGGAACTGGACCCCGGCTTTCGCCGGGGCGACGATCATTTTGATAAGCGCTCTTACTAGTGCTCAACTTTTTGCCGCGACGCGTCCGTAACGGTCTTCGAGGCGCACGATATCGTCCTCGCCGAAGTAGTCGCCACACTGCACTTCGATCAAATGGATGTCGGTGGTGGTCGGGTTTTCCAGACGGTGCACGGTGTCCATCGGGATATACGCCGACTCGTTGCGCTTGAGCAGGAATTCCTCCTCGCCGATGCGCACCTTGGCGGTGCCCTCGACCACGGTCCAGTGCTCGCTGCGCCGGTGATGCCGTTGCAGCGAGAGCACGTGGCCGGGTTTGACGGTGAGCCGTTTGACCTTGCAGTCGGCCGCGTCCTCAAGGACCGTGTAACTGCCCCACGGCCGATGCACGGTCTTGTGGAACGCAGCCGAATCGTGGTTCGTCGCGCGCAGGCGTTCGACAACCAGCTTGACCTGCTGCGCGCTCTCGCGATGCGATACCAGCACCGCATCGCCGGTGTCGACGATGACCAGATCCTTGACACCAATCACCGCGACCATGCGCGTGTCGGACTGGATATAGCAGTTCTCGCTCTCGACCACGATCGCCTGACCGCGTACGCGATTGCCGGACGCATCGACATCCGACTCGAGGTCGCTCATCGCCTTCCACGAGCCGATGTCACTCCAGTCAAATGTCGCAGAAACGACCGCGACCTTTGGCGCACGCTCCATGATCGCGTAATCGATCGAGATGTCCGGCTGCGCGAGGAACATCTCGCGCGCGAATTCGACCGGGCTTTCCTGATTGGTCGCGTTCGCATGGCAAGCCTCGGCGGCCGCCAGCACATCGGGGCAGACCTTCGCGGCAACCTCGAGCAGCGCGTCGACGCGGAAGCAGAACATGCCGGAATTCCAGACGTAATCACCGCACGCGACGTAGCTCTCCGCGGTTTCGTGGTTCGGTTTCTCGACGAACGCGCCGACAGCTCGGCCCTCATGGCCGGCAATCGCTGCACCCATGCGAATATAGCCGAACCCGGTTTCCGGATGAGTCGGGCGAATGCCGAACGTGACCAGCCAGCCATCGTTCGCGAGTGCCGCCGCGCGCTTGGCGTCGGCAACGAATGCATCGATGTCGCGGATCAGGTGATCGGCGGCCAGGACCAACAGCACCGCGTCGGCGCCGACGTGTTCACGCGCATACAAGGCGGCGAGCACGACGGCCGGTGCGGTGTTGCGCGCGACCGGTTCGAGCAGGAACGGCAGCTTGTCGAGATCGGCGCCCGGATGCTGCGCGTATTCGTCGCGGGTCAGAAAGTAGTAGTCGCGAGCGGTCACGGTCAGCACCTGGCCGCCATCGGCGATGCGCAAGGCGCGATCGAGCGTCTTCTTCAGCAGCGACTCGCCGTCGCCCATGCACATGAACGGCTTCGGATACGCGCTGCGCGAGACCGGCCAGAGCCGCGTGCCGGCGCCGCCGGAAAGGATTACGGGTACGAGCATGATTCAGAACTCCAGCATCGGCCAGGAAGCGGCCACCCAGCTCGTCGTCCCGGCCCTTCGACAAGCTCACGCCTGTCCTGAGCTTGCCGAAGGGCCGGAATGACGAAAGATATCTTGCCAAGACTTCGCCGCCATCGGCACCTTTACGCAGGGGTTTGGGGAGAGAGGGTGTCGTCTGCGGCCTCATCCAGCACCGACGCCAAGCCCTCGCGCCAATCCTGCAATTGTATCCCGAACGCGTTTTCAAGCTTCGCACAGTCGAGCACCGAATACGCCGGGCGCCGCGCGTGCGTCGGATAATCCGCGCTCGCGATCGGCACCACACGAGGCGCTCGCTTGATCAGGCCGCGCGCCAGCGCCTCGCGCATGATCGCCCCGGCGAAGTCGTACCAACTGCATTGCCCACTAGCGACGACGTGATAGACGCCATCAAATCCGCGCTGCGCATTCGCATCGGTATGCCGCCAGCGCCCGATTGCGGCGGCAGTCGTCTCGGCAATCCAGCGCGCTGGCGTCGGCGCTCCGATCTGGTCGGCGACGATGCGCAATTCTTCGCGCTCGCCGGCGACGCGCAGCATCGTGCGCAGGAAATTCCCGCCACGCGCGGCGTAGACCCATGCGGTGCGAAAGATCAGATGCGCCGCGCCGCTTGCGCGCAGCGTGTCCTCGCCGGCAAGTTTCGTTTGACCGTAGACGCCGAGCGGCGCGGTCGCGTCGTCCTCGCGATACGGTCGTGTCGCCGTTCCATCGAACACGTAATCGGTCGAATAGTGCACGGCCAGCGCGTCGTGCCGCGCAGCCCATGCACCGATCTCGGCGACCGCGCGATGATTGATGCGATCGGCAAGTTCCGCCTCATCCTCGGCACGATCGACCGCGGTGTACGCAGCCGCGTTGACGACGACGTCGGCGCACGCGGCATCGAGCGCGGCAGCCAGCGAATCGGCCTGCGCGAGATCGGCGCGCGCACACGAACTGCCGTCCACGAGCTCGCCACTGCGCGTCGCCGCAACAACCTCGCCGAGCGGCGCGAGCGCGCGCAGCAGCTCGAAACCAACCTGACCGTTTGCGCCGAGCAGCAGGATTTTCATGCAGTAATTTCGTCTGAACTCGACCGTACTACACACCATGCTTCATCGTCATTGCGGCGGAGGCCGAAATCCATCTTGATCCTCGAGCAAGGCAAAATGAATTCCGGCTCGGGCGAAGCCCGGCCTATCCTGAGCTTGTCGAAGGGCCGGAATGACGGAAAAAGCAAAGCAGGAGTGAACAGCTTCACGGGTAAATCGGTAGCTTCTCGCGCGGCACATCGGCGAGAAAAGGGGTGCGCTGGTCCTTGTCGGACAGCAGCGGTTCCGCGATCGGCCAGTCGATCGCCAGCGCGGCGTCGTTCCAACGCACGCCGGCGTCAGTTGTGCGGTCGTACGGCGCCGTGCACTGATAGACGAACGTCGCGTTTTCCGACAGCACCGCGAAGCCGTGTGCGAATCCTTCCGGCACCCAGAAATGGCGCTTGTTGTCGGCTGACAGGATCGCCGCGGTCCAGCGTCCAAACGTCGGCGAGCCGACGCGAATATCGACGGCGACGTCATAGACCTCGCCTTCGAGCACGCTGACCAGCTTGCCCTGTGGATGGGGCCACTGGTAATGCAGGCCGCGCAGCACGCCCTGTGCCGAACGCGAGACGTTGGTCTGCACGAATGTCAGATCGAGCCCGGCTTGTGCAAAGCGCGCGGCGTTGAAGCTCTCGTAGAAAAATCCCCGCGCATCGCCGTGCACGGCCGGCTCGATCACGACACAGCCCGACAGCGTGGTCTTGATGATCTTCACGACGTGCGGTCCTGCTTGACCAGGTTCTGCAGATATTGACCGTACCCATTCTTCGCGAGCGGCGCGGCAAGGCACAGCACCTGCTCGGCATCGATCCACCCCTGCGTGAACGCGATTTCCTCGGGACAGCAAACCTTCAGGCCCTGCCGTCTTTCGATCGTTTCGACATAGTTGGATGCTTCGACCAGCGATTCGTGGGTGCCGGTGTCGAGCCAGGCGTAACCGCGGCCAAGGCGTTCCAGCATCAGCGTGCCTGCGTCGAGATAGCGGCGGTTGAGATCGGTGATCTCGAGTTCTCCGCGCGGCGACGGCTTGAGGTCCGCCGCGTAATCGCAAACGTTCGCGTCGTAGAAATAGAGTCCGGTCACCGCCCAGTTCGAGCGCGGTGCGGACGGCTTTTCTTCAAGCCCGATGACTCGGCCTTCGCTGTCGAATTCGGCGACGCCGTAACGATCCGGATCGCGCACCCAGTAGCCGAACACGGTCGCGCCGTTGTCGCGCGAGGCGGCGCGCGCGAGCTGCCCGGTGAAACCATGGCCGTAGAAGATGTTGTCGCCGAGGACCAGGCAACTCGGTTCGTTCGCGATGAACTCCCGTCCGATCAGGAACGCCTGCGCAAGGCCATCGGGCGAGGGCTGTACCGCATAGCGGATCGAGATGCCCCACTGCGACCCGTCGCCGAGCAGGCGCTGGAACAGGGCCTGTTCGTGCGGCGTGTTGATCACCAGCACGTCGCGGATGCCGGCGAGCATCAACGTGCTCAGCGGGTAGTAGATCATCGGCTTGTCGTAGACTGGCAACAGCTGCTTGCTGACCGCCCGGGTCACCGGATACAGCCGGGTGCCGGAGCCGCCGGCGAGGATTATTCCTTTCTGGGTTGCCATCTAGACGTCCGATTCTGCCGATTCACTGTAGGAGCACCGGAAAAAGGTGCAAGCACTGCAAGCGCGACCATTCCATTTCAACATCGCGAAAACACATCTGTCGCGGCTGCGCCGCTTGCACCCTCTTTAGGTGCTCCTACATGCCGAGCCTTTCCATCCGGTAGCTGCCATCGAGCACGCGCCCGACCCACGCTTGATTCTCCAGATACCAATCGACCGTGCGCGCGATGCCGGATTCGAATGATTCGGTCTGCCGCCAACCAAGATCGCGCTTGATCTTCGACGCATCGATCGCGTAGCGGCGGTCGTGACCGGGCCGATCCTTGACGTACGTGATCAGCGCTTCGCGCCGCCGCCCATCGGCGAACGGCCGACGCTGATCGAGCAATGCGCAGATCGTCTTCACCACGTGGATATTCTCGCGCTCGGCGTCGCCACCGACGTTGTAAACCTCGCCGACCCGGCCGATCTCGAGCACGCGCCGAATCGCCGCGCAGTGGTCGCCGACGTACAACCAATCGCGCACGTTGCGGCCGTCGCCATAGACCGGCAGCGCTTCGCCAATGAGCGCCTTCTGGATTATCAACGGGATCAACTTCTCGGGGAACTGGTACGGACCGTAGTTGTTCGAGCAGTTCGTGGTCAGCGTCGGCAGGCCGTACGTGTGATGAAACGCGCGTACCAGATGATCGGAAGCGGCCTTGGACGCCGAATACGGCGAATTCGGTGCGTACGGCGATTCCTCGCTGAAGCGGCCCACCGGGCCCAGCGAACCGTACACCTCGTCGGTCGACACATGCAGGAAGCGGAACCCATCCTGGCGATCCAGCGGCGCCGCGCACCAATACGCGAGCGCGCACTCAAGCAGATTCAGCGTGCCGACGACATTGGTCTGCACGAACGCAGCCGGGCCGTCGATCGAGCGGTCGACATGCGATTCCGCGGCAAAATTGACGATCGCGGTCGGCTGGTGCTCAGCGAGCACGCGCTTGACGCACTCCGCATCGCCAATGTCGCCTTCGACGAAGACGTGATCCGCCTTGTCACGCACGCAAGCCAACGTGTCGAGATTGCCGGCATAGGTCAGCGCATCGAGATTGACGATACGGCAACCGCCTTGCGCCAGCGCGTCGAGCACGAAATTGCCGCCGATGAAACCGGCACCGCCGGTGACGAGCAGAGTCTTCATCCGATGCTGGGTTCCTTGTTGATCCGGCACTCAAATAGTTTGAGTGCCCTCCGCTTGCCCTCCCCTGCACCAGCGGGGCGGCGGCTTGCGTCTCACCCCCGGATCAGGTCCGGGGCAGGCTCTGAGGGCGAATCCATCGCCTTCATCTTGTTCCGCCATTTCCGGGTTGCAGTATTAGAACGGGATATCGTCATCCTCGAAATTGTCCGCCGGCGGCGGCGCGGAAGACTGGCGCGGGGCTTGCTGCGGCGCGCGCGCGGGCGCACGTTCGGCATGCTCGCCGCGATCGCGGCTGTAGCCACCACCACCGCCACCACCTTCTCCGCCGCCAGCGGCGCCTCCGAGCATCTGCATTTCATTGGCGACGATGTCGGTCGAATAGCGCTCGACGCCTTCCTTGTCGGTGTACTTGTTGGTGCGCAGCGCGCCTTCGATATAGACCTGCCGGCCTTTCTTCAGGTACTCGCCGGCAATCTCGCCGAGCTTGCCGAACAGCACGACGCGGTGCCATTCGGTGCGTTCCTGGTTCTCGCCGGTTTGCTTGTCTTTCCACGCCTCGGACGTCGCGAGGCGGATGTTCGTGATCGCGCCGCCGTTCGCGGTGTAGCGCGTTTCGGGATCAGCGCCGAGATTGCCGACCAGGATGACCTTGTTGATGCCGCGTGCCATGGGTGGATTCCTCTGCCGTGAGCGTCGAGCGATGGCGTGAAGGATAGCATCGCGACCGGCCCGGCTCGCTGGCAATCTGGAGCTTGACATTGTCAGCGCGCGGCACCGCGCGGTGTCAGCGTTTTCCGACGCACAGCGCCGTTATTGCTACGACACTCAGAGTTTGAGTGCCCTCCGCTTGCCGTCCCCTGCGCCGGCCGGGAGGGGCAAGGGTGGGGGATTAATTCGGTCACTGAATCTAAATTCGTTCCGAATCAATAGGCTGAGTTCTCCGCAGCCGATAGCACGTGGTCGCGGCTGCCGCATGGGCCAGCCTTTTGGCCCGTTATACTTGCCGCCTTCGCGACCAGGATGCCGTCCTTGATTTCCGCCGCCCCGCTGTCCGCCGCCGCGTCGCGCATCGAACGCTTCGCTGATGTGCAGGCGTTGGCCGCCGCCGACATGGCCGCGGTCGACACGCTGATCCGCACGCGCCTCGCCTCGGATGTCGTGCTGATCAACCAGGTCGCCAAACACATCGTCGGCAGCGGCGGCAAGCGCCTCAGGCCCATGCTGCACCTGATCGCCGCGCGCGCGGCCGGTTATGCGGGGCGCGACCATGTGCAGCTCGCCGCATTGATCGAGTTCATTCATACCTCGACTCTGCTCCACGACGATGTCGTCGACGAATCGGACCTGCGTCGCGGCTGCAAGACCGCGAACGCGGTCTGGGGCAACGCGGCCAGCGTGCTGGTCGGCGATTTCCTGTATTCGCGCTCGTTCCAGATGATGGTGGAGCTGGACAGCATGCGCGTGATGCGCATCCTCGCCGACACCACCAATCGCATCGCCGAAGGCGAGGTGCTGCAGCTGCTCAACATCGGCAATCCGGATACCAGCGAGCAGGCCTATCTCGACGTGATCGAACGCAAGACCGCGGTACTGTTCGCCGCGGCGACGCGGCTCGGTGCCGTTCTCGCCGGCCTGCCCGCGGAACAGCAAGACGCACTCGCGCGTTACGGATTGAATCTCGGCTACGCGTTCCAGATCGCCGACGACGTGCTCGACTACGTTTCCGACGCCGACACGCTCGGCAAGAACATCGGCGACGACCTGGCCGAGAGCAAGCCCACGCTGCCACTGATCCTCGCCATTGAACGCAGCGCACCGTCCCAGGCCGCGAAGCTGAAGCAGGCCATCGAGGCCGGCGGCCTGGATGCGCTAGATGAGGTGCTCGCGGCGATCCGCGCTACCGGCGCGCTCGACGCATCGCGCGAGCGTGCCCGTTGCTACGCCGATTCGGCGCGCAGCGCACTCAGCGCGTTGCCCGCTTCGGATGCGCGCGATGCGCTCGCGGTCCTCGCCGGTTATGCGATAGACCGTACGCGTTAGGTTTTTGCGTCGGCCTGCGGCCGCGTGAACCACGAACCCATCTTCATCGGCGCTCCCCCGCAGCGTTGGACAACCGGGTTTGCCTTATTTCGAGGCAAACACCTCGTCGAAGAACATGCGCATCTGCGCGAACGCACGCTTCGCGACGGGCGGATCGTACTTGCACCCCGGCATCGAACCGTCCGCAGTCGGAATCGCGAAGCAGTGCACGGCGCCGCCATAGCTCAGGAACTGCCAGTCGACATGGGCGTCGCGCATCTCCTTCTGGAACGCGACAATCTGCTCCTCGGGTACGAACTTGTCGTCACCTCCGTTCATCGCGAGCACCTTCGCCCTGATGTTCTTCGCGAGCGCCGGATCGTCGGTTGCGAGGTTGCCATGGAAAGTCGCGACGCCGGCGATGGCGGCACCGCTGCGCGCGAGATCGAGCGCGGTCGCCCCACCAAAACAGAAGCCGATCGCGCCCCAATGTCTGCCGTCGAGTGGCGCCTTGCCGGCCTGCGCCTTCAACTGGTCAAGCGCCGCGCTGATGCGTGCGCGCAGGTCGCCGCGATGCTCGTACATCGATTTCGCCACAGCGCCGGCTTCGTCCGGATTCTTCGGCCGCACGTCCACGCCATAGACGTCGGCGACCAGGATCACGTAATCCTTGCCGGCGATCTGCTTGGCCAGCGCGACCTGGTTGTCGTTCATGCCCATCCAGTCGGGCGCCATCACCAAACCAGGGCGCGGCGTCTTCACCGTGGCGTCGTAGACCAGCACGCTCTGCATCTTCTTGCCGCCAACCTCGTAGTCGATCGGCTTGGCGACCATCGCGGCCTGCAGCGGCGCCGCAAACAGCGAAGCGGAAACGAGGGTGAAAAAAAGTGTGTGCATGGCGGCTTTCCGGCTCGGAAGAAGCCCGCATGATAGCCCTCTCCCACCGTGCCGGCGCGATCTGGCGCGCGCAAGCGCGGGTGCTAAACTCAAGGCCCAGGCCTGATCGGAGAACACCATGCAACTCATCACATTGGCGTTCGCCATTGCCGCCACGCTCGCCGAAGTCGCCAAGGGCGACGAGGCGAAGATGAAGGAGTAGTTCAAGAAAACCGCCGGAGCCTGCAAGAGCTGCCACGACAAATATCGCGAAGAGGAGTGACCGACCACCGCCGGTTGCCGCACCCCGGCGAAACGCATGTTGTTCATCGGGCAGCGCGACCGTCACCGACCGCTCAGCGAGACCTGTTTGATCCGTTGGCTTTCCCACACTAGGCATAGATCCGGCCACTTTTCGCGCCGTTGGTGAAGCAATGCCGGCACGGGTCGGCCTGTCACTCGGCGATAGACTCACGCCGCAGCAGCGAATCGGCTGTATTTTCTCCGAGCCGATGTTGGCTATGTTCATGGTTTGCGCAGCACGCAGGAGACGCGATGAGAACCCAGCCCGCCGAAGCTGGCGGCACAAGACCGCTCGAGGCCCTCGGAATTGGCGAGGTGGAAGAGCGCGCGTATCGCGTGCTCCTGACTCACCGCCTGGTTACGATGGAGGATGTCGCGCGAATGCTCGCGCTGTCGCCACCCAAGACCCAACGACTGCTCGGCGTCCTCGAAGCCAAGGGCCTCGCCACCCACTCTCCGGAGCGGCCGCGACGTTACATAGCCTCCTCGCCGGATATCGCCGTCGAAGCGCTGGCCAGTCAGCGCCAGGCGGATCTGGAACGCGCGCGCTCGGCGATACATGAGCTGAAGGAGCAGGCCGCGGCCGCGAATGGCACCCAAGAGAGCGAGCAGATGGTGGAGCTCATCACCAGCCACCATGCCTCGGGCCAGGTCTTCGCACAGCTGCAGCAGATGACCCAGAACGAGGTCGTCTGCTTGCAGCGCGCCCCGGTCCTGTTCTCCTCTCTCGATGAAACGGATGCCTCGCAGAAAGAGGCACTGGCGAAGGGCGTACGTCTGCGCAGCATCGCGGATGCGGAATTCCTGGCGTTGCCGGGCGCCGTGAATCGGATCCGGCACGACATGGAGGCGGGGGAAGAGGTGCGGATTTTTCCGACGCTGCCGTTCAAGATGGTCGTCGTCGACCGTCGCATCGGACTTATTCCGTTGAGCCTGCACGAGCCGGATGGCCCGACATTGCTGGTGCGGTCTTCCGCTTTGCTCGATGCGCTCTGTGCGCTGTTCGAGACGCTCTGGGAACGGGCGACACCGATCACGTTCACCAGTGCCGGTATATTGAAAAACGGTGAACCGACGTCGCGAGTGCCGGACGGCGCCGGGCAACTGATTCCCTTGCTTGCCGCGGGGCTCAACGACAAGGCGATCGCCTCTGAATTGGGCATTTCCTCGGCCACCCTCAACCGAAGAGTGGCCGAACTGATGAAAGGTCTCGCTACCCGCACCCGCTTCCAGACCGGTTGGCTTGCAGCCTTGAATGCATTTCCCGAGCGGCTGGCTGCAACTGAGCAAGGCAAGCGCAAATCGCGCAAGGGTTGAACCGAGGGGACGCAATGTCTTTCGAGAGACGCGCCCGACGCCAGGCATGGAAAATGTTTGCACGCGTCAACATTGATGTACATCTATCAAGATATAAATCAATCAAGAACTTCTATTGCATCCTTCGCCCGCGCGGGGAATACTGGTTTCTGACCCCAGAAGAAGCCAACGCCCTCGCGCATCCTTGCGCCCGCGCGGGGAATACTGCCGGCAGATTGGCGGCAGGAACCGGTGTTGGTCTGTACTGAGAAGTCCCAGGTCGATCACGGATGTACATCAGGCGGCACTGTTGCCGATTCATCAGCCTGATGCGGTGCGCCCGTCGTAACTTGAATCCCGCGCAGGGGCATGTCCTGCGTCCGCAAC
>PLNP01000051.1 GCA_003142815.1 Rhodanobacteraceae bacterium | reverse complement strand
TCGGCAGCAGAAACAAAAGGTGGCTCGACTGCGCTCGCCATGACAGTCGGTTATATGTCCGGTCACCTACTGGAGAACTGTTCTAGGCTCTTTTAACCGGCGCCATCCAGTCGAGTGCGCGGGCAAGGTAATCTTTCAACTCGCGCCGATGCACCACGGCGTCGAGCATTCCATGCTCCAGCAGGAACTCGGCCCGCTGGAAGCCCTCGGGCAGTTCGGCCTTGATGGTGTTGGCGATGACCCGCTGGCCGGCGAAGCCGATCAGCGCGTTCGGCTCAGCCAGGATCACGTCGCCCAGCATGGCGAAGCTGGCCGTCGTGCCGCCGGTGGTCGGGTCGGCCAGCACCGAGATGTACAGCAGGCCGGCTGCGTCCAGGCGGGCCAGGGCCGCGGCGGTCTTGGCCATCTGCATCAGCGAGAACAGGCCTTCCTGCATGCGCGCGCCGCCGGTCGCGGCGAAGCAGACCAACGGCATGCGCTCGGCCAGCGCGAGTTCCGCGGAGCGCGTGAATTTCTCGCCGACCACCGAGCCCATCGAGCCGCCCATGTAGCGGAACTCGAACGCGACTGCGGCGAGCGGATTTCCTTTCAGGGTGCCGCGCATCGCGATCAATGCGTCCTTTTCGCCGGTGCTCTTCTGCGCGGCGACGATGCGGTCCTTGTATTTTTTTGAATCGCGAAACTTCAGCGGATCGATTGGTTCAAGGCCGGCGAACAGTTCGACTGCGCTGCCTGGGTCGAGAAATGCGGCAAGGCGTACGCGTGCGCCGATCGCATGATGATGCCCGCACTTCGGGCACACCATCAGGCTTGCCTCGAGTTCCGGCCGATACAGCACTGCGCTGCAACCATCGCACTTTTCCCACAGGCCCTCGGGCACCTTGCCCTTGCCTGCGGTCGATGTGCGTGCGCGCGGCGATACCAATTTCTGCAACCAGTTCATGTCGTAACATTCTCCCGTATCGATCGGCGGAGTCGCGTTTGGCGACGACTCCGCAGGGAATCAGATTCTCGACTGTCGTTTCGGTGCCTTGGCATCCGACATTCCACTCCGAATCCCGTTCATCCTTCGATACCTCAGGACGAACGGACGGTGGACCGTTCGTGGCGAGGTAGCGAACCACGGGCGATGTCGCGGCGTCCGTGCGTGGCAACTTGTTATCACCTGGCCCGCGCGTCAAGTGCGGCGCGAATCGGCGACAGGAAATCCCGCGCACGAGTGCAGGCGTCCGCAGTGCCCGCACTACCGGCGAGGCGATCGACCAGCGTGCTGCCGATGACGACCGCATCGGCGAATGCGCCGATCGCCGCCGCGGATGCCGCATCGCGTACGCCGAAGCCGACTGCAACCGGCGTTTTCGTGCTGCCCTTGATGGTCGCGACCCGCTCGCGCACGCTGTCTGCGCTGAGCCGATCCGCCCCGGTAATGCCGGCAAACGAGACGTAGTATAGAAAACCTTGCGCGGCTTCGCAGATGCGCCCGAGGCGCACGCCCGCCGTGGTCGGCGCGGCGAGCAGGATCTGGCGCAAACCAGCATCGCGCAACACAGCGGCCGACGCGAATTCTTCGATCGGACAATCGACCAGCAACACGCCGTCGACGCCTGCATCGATCGCCTCGCGCGCGAAGCGGTCGGCGCCATGGATCTCGACCGGGTTCATGTAACCCATCAGCACGACCGGCGTGTTCGCGTCGCTCGCGCGAAAGTCGCGTACCCAGCCGAATATTTGTTTCAAGCCCACGCCGCGCGCGAGCGCGCGTTCGCTGGCGTGCTGGATCACCGGGCCATCGGCCATCGGATCGGAGAACGGAACGCCGAGCTCGATCAGATCGGCACCGGCGGCGACCAGCGCGTGCATGAGGTCGACGGTCGCTTCCGGCAAGGGATCGCCGGCGGTGACGAATGGGATCAGGCCGGTGCGGCCGGTCGCAGCAAGTTCAGCGAAACGTTCATCGATGCGATTCACAACGTGATTCCTTCACGCGCGGCGATCGTGTGCACATCCTTGTCGCCGCGGCCGGACAGGTTGCACAGGATCAGCTGGTCCTTCGGCAGTTCGCGCGCGAGCTTGATCGCCTGCGCGACCGCGTGGCTCGATTCGAGTGCGGCGAGGATGCCTTCGCTACGTGCGAGTTCGTGAAACGCGGCGAGCGCCTCGTCATCGGTGATGCCGACGTAGTTGGCGCGGCCGCTGTCCTTGAGGAATGCGTGCTCGGGGCCGACGCCGGGATAATCGAGGCCGGCCGACACCGAATGCGTTTCGGTGATCTGGCCGTCGTCGTCACATAGAACATACGTGCGATTGCCATGCAGGATGCCGGGGCGTCCGGCCGTCAACGAGGCGGCGTGATGACCGCTTGCCAGACCCAGGCCGCCCGCTTCGGCACCCCAGATCGCAACGTCGCGGTCATTGAGAAAAGCATGAAACAAGCCGATCGCGTTCGAGCCGCCACCGACGCAGGCGACCAGCGCATCGGGCAGGCAGCCGAATTGTTCCTGCATCTGCACGCGCGCCTCACGACCGACGACGCTGTTGAAGTCGCGCACCATCTCGGGATACGGATGGGGACCTGCGACCGTGCCGATGATGTAGAACGTGTCGGCGACATTCGTGACCCAGTCGCGCATCGCCTCGTTCAGCGCATCCTTCAAGGTCTTCGATCCGGACGTGACCGGCACGACCTTCGCGCCGAGCAGCTTCATCCGGTACACATTGATCGCCTGACGCTCGATATCGACCGCGCCCATGTAGACGACGCAATCGAGGCCAAAGCGCGCGCACACCGTCGCGGTCGCGACGCCATGCTGGCCGGCGCCGGTCTCGGCGATGATGCGACGCTTGCCCATGTGGCGCGCGACCAGCGCCTGGCCGATCGTGTTGTTAATCTTGTGCGCGCCGGTGTGATTCAAATCCTCGCGCTTGAGCAGGATCTGCGCGCCACCGACCTTCTTCGACAAGCGCTCGGCGTGATAGATCGGCGATGGACGCCCGACGTAGTACTTCAGATCACGCTCGAACTCCGCGATGAAGGCCGGATCGGCGCGCAGCGAGTGGTAGGCGCGGGTCAGCTCCGCGAGCGGCTCGATCAGTGTCTCGGCGACGTAGGAGCCGCCATAGTCGCCGAAGCGGCCGCGCGCGTCGGGGTACACGAAATAGTCTTCGATCATGCCGATCCTGTTTCTGAAACCATGGCCACGGCATCGGCTGCACGCACGGCGTCGACGAAACAACGCATTTCTGCGGCGTCCTTGATACCCGGCGCGAATTCGATACCGCTCGATACATCGACTGCGTAGGGTCGCACGAGTGCAATCGCCTGTGCCACATTGCGCGCATCGAGCCCACCGGCGAGAACGATGCGGCGGTCCAGATTCCGCGGCGCCCGCGTCCAGTCGAACGCGGTGCCACGGCCGCCGGGCGCGCCGCCCGCGTGACTGTCGAGCAGAAAACCGCTCGCGCCCGGATGCTGCGCTGCGTAAGCGGCAACGTCGTTGACCGACGCCATCGGCACCGCCTTGATATAGGGTCGCGCGAAACTCGCGGCGAATCCCGGCGCCTCGCTGCCGTGAAACTGCAAGAGATCGGGCTGCATGTCGGCGATCACCTCCTCGATCCATCCCGGCTCGTCGTCCATGAACAACGCGACCGCGGTGACGAACGGCGGCAGCGCACGGCGGATCGCGCGCGCCTGCGTAAGTCCGACAAAACGATGGCTTTTGCGCGTGAAAACGAGACCGATCGCATCGACGCCCAAATCGGCGGCGCGGCGCGCATCCTCGGCGCGCGTGATTCCACAGAACTTGATGCGCGTCGTCACAGGGTCAGCTCCGCCGGAAGTTTCCACTCGGACGGATAACGCGGCGCGATGAAGGTCAGGCCGGTTGCCGGCGCGGTCGGCCCGGCGATGCTGCGATCGCGTGCCTGCAACACGTCGGCCAGCCACTGCCGCGCGCGCTCGCCACGGCCGATCGGCAACAGTGAACCAACGATGTTGCGCACCATGTGATGCAGGAACGCGTTCGCTTCGATATCGATCGAAACCTCTTCTTGAGCGCGTACGACCGTGATCGAGCGGACTGTTCTCACCGGCGATTTTGCCTGGCAAGCCAAGGTGCGGAACGACGTGAAATCGTGTTCGCCGAGCAAGATTTGCGCCGCACTCTGCATCGCATCGACATCGAGCGGTACGCGCTCCCACGTCACGAAGCGCGCGTGGAGTGCAGCGCGGATCGGACGATTCTGGATCAGATAGCGATAGCGCCGTGCGCGCGCGCCGAAACGCGCGTGGAACTCGTCAGCGACGGGCTGCGCCCACAGCACGGCGACGTCCGCTTGCAGCCGCGAATTGGTGCCGTGCACCCAGGCGCGTTCGTCGCGTTTGGCTGCGCTGTCGAAATGAACGACCTGGCAACACGCATGCACGCCGGCGTCCGTGCGCCCCGCGCAGGTCACTTCGACCGGATGATTCGCCACGAACGACAACGCCGCCTCGACATCGCCCTGCACACTGCGGCCTTGCGACAGACGTTGCCAGCCGAAGAAATCCGTGCCGTCGTATTCGATGCCAAGCGCGATGCGCAAGAAGAGCTCGGGATTCGGGAATGGAGAATCGGGAATGGTAGAGCGAAATACCTGGTTCTTGCGATCCCGAATCTCGAATCCCTATTCTCGGCCTTTCAGCGAATATCGGCCATCAGGCGGTGCGCCTCGGCCTTCTGTACGTCAGTGCCCTCGGCGACGACCTCTTCGAGCATCGAACGCGCGCCCTCGGGGTCGCCCATGTCCATGTAGGCCTTGGCCAGGTCGAGTTTGGTGCCGATCGCTTCCTCGCCGGCGAAGTCGTCTTCGTCGATACGCGCCATCGGTG
This sequence comes from Rhodanobacteraceae bacterium, assembly GCA_003142815.1. Lineage (GTDB taxonomy): Bacteria > Pseudomonadota > Gammaproteobacteria > Xanthomonadales > Rhodanobacteraceae > Dokdonella_A. The sequence goes on along the minus strand of PLNP01000051.1, from coordinate 28,034 downwards.
CCGCAGCCGCAGTCGCCGATGCTTCCGCAGCGGTTGTCGTTTCGTGCATAGGCACGGGAACGAGCGGTGGCAGATCATCGAAGGTAAAGGCGTGCTCGTCTGCCGGAGACTGCGTGTGAACCGGCATGCCGGTTTGCACATACGTCGACTCGGTGTGATCCGGCTCGAACACCCGATCCTCGTCCAGATGCGCGGTGTCGTAGTCGGGCGTGGCGGCATGGATATCATGGCCCGCATCCAACGTCGCGTGATCCTCGAACGCATGCGACTCCAACGTGTCGGTGTGCGCCGTCGCGGTCGCCGCGTCGATGCCATCGTAGTGCGCTGCGCCTGCGAACAATGGATTGTCTGGGGCAAGTTCCTGGCCCATGGCTTGCGCCTCCAGCCATTCCGGTTGGTGCAAATCAACCACGTGCTCGTGCATTTCGGCCGCCTGGTCCTCGAACTTGGCAACATCGCGCTCGGCGTAATAGAGACTCAGCAGCTCGACGTGCAGGCCGACATTCGCCGGATCATGATGCAGCTGTTCGCGCAGATCGGCTTCTTCGGCTTCGACTGCGTCGGATGTAGCCGCGGAACCATCCGACGGCAACGGGGAATCGCCGAACGCGTCCGCGATCGAGCCGCGGCCGGCCACCGGTGCCACCTTGCGTTTGCGCAGCCCAAGCAGGCCGGCCAGCAACAGCAGGACGCCTGCACCGAGTGCGGCCGGCTTGACCCAAGGCTGCTCGTACCATGGCGCTGCCACGATGGGCGCCGGCTTGACCACAGCCGGCTGGGCCGGTTTCGGCACAACCTTGGCGGCCGCTGGGGCAGCCGGCATTATTTCGGTTATCGCCGAATGCGGCGTCACGGTTGTGGGGGGCGATTGCGCCAGCGGCACGCTCGCCGAGACCGGTCCGCTCGCCGCTGCTGGCGGCGGCGTCATTGTCGCAGGCGCCTTCGCCTCGACGGACTTGCCGGCAGCCGGCGGCGTTGCCGCAGCTGACGCACCATTCGCGCCGCCCCAGATATCCTTCTTGTCAGCCTGCTTGTCCGGTTTTGCGGTCTCTGCCGGTTTCGTGGCCGCGGCCAGAGGTGCGACGGCCGGCGCGACCGACGTCGCGGCAAGCGGCGCCGATTCGACCGCTTTCGCTGGCGCGGGCGCCGGGGCAGGTGTCGGTATCGCGGGGGAAGATTTCACGGGCGTTGTATCGGACTTTTCCTGCAGCTGCTTGAGCTTGCGCTGCAAATCGGCGATTTCCGAGTTCTTCAGACTGATCAGGCGATCATTCTTGCCATTCAGATCTTCGAGTTCCTTGACCTTCGATTTCAGTTCGCCAGATTCCTGCTCTCGTGTTGTCAGCGACTCCTTGGTGCGTGCGAGCTCCGACTTGAGTTCGCTGGTCGCGGCCGCACTACCGGCTCCGTTGCCGGGTTTGTTCGCCACGGCGAGACTGTCGTTGCCGAGTTTCGGCGGCACCAGTTCGAGGCGCTCACCGGCGGTCTTGCTGGCCGCTGCACTCGCTTTTACCGATTTTGTCGACGCAACCGGGCTCGGCGCGGGACTCTTGCTGCCCGCATCCGCAACCAGGGTCGGTGTCGCGCGGCCGCCGCGCCAGTCTTCGACTTGTGCGTGCACTTGTGCCGCCGCATCGCTGACCGAGCCGACCGCCTTGATCGCGTCGGCGGACGGGACGCGCAGGATCGCGCCGCGCTTCAGCGCGTTGATATTGTCCTTGTAGAACGCATTCGGATTGTTCTTCAGCAACGCGAGCATCATCTGGTCGAGGTTGGCGCCCGTGCCCGCACGGGTCGCGCGGGCGACCCCGGACAAGGTTTCGCCAGCGCCGACCGGGCCGTATTCGCCGTTGCTCACTTTGGATGCTTCGCGCGCAGGCTTGGCAGTCGCACGCGGAGTGGGCTCTGATACCAGTGTCGCCGCAGCCACAGCGTGATCGGCCGGCTTGGTGTGTGTGGCGGCAATCGTCACCGTTCCGGGCGACTCCGCCAGCGCGGCGGTCGTCGCGCTGCGCGTTGCCGGCGCGGTCACCGGCGGGTCAAGCAGCACGGTGTATTCACGCAGCAGGCGACCTTTCGTCCAGTTCGCCTCAACCAGGAAATCGAGGTACGTGGAGCGCACCGGTTCCTTGCTGGTGACCTTGATGGCCAAGCCGCCTTGCGCCCCCTTGACCACCGTGAATTCGAGCGGAACGCTGAGGCGCGACCGACTGAGTCCGACGCGTTCGAAGTCGTCGGCGCCGGCCAGGGAGATGAGCAGCCCATCAGCGTCGTGCGCGTTGCCCTCGATGACCGGAATTTCCGCATCCAGCGGCTGATTCAACTTGGATTTGACGTGAACGGGGCCCAGACCCAGCGCGAGCACATTCGTTGCGCCCAGCGCGAGCGCAATCGCAAGCGGCAGTTGCAGCGGTCGTTTCATCTAGGCAAGCCCCCAAGGCATTAAGAAGCGAATACGTGTCGAGATATCTCGAAACGGGCTTATAACACAATCGTAACTATAGATCACAGATACGTTTTCACCAACAGTTCGGCGATCTGCACCGCATTCAGCGCCGCTCCCTTGCGGATGTTGTCCGACACGATCCACAAATCGAGCCCGCGCGGATGCGAGATATCCTCGCGGATGCGCCCAACGAAAACCTCATCCTTGGCCGCCGCGTGCGAAACCGGGGTCGGATAGCCACCCGGCTTGCGCTCGTCGACGACCACGACGCCTGGCGCATGTTTTAACAGTTCGCGCGCTGCGTCAGCCGTGATCTTGTCGCGGGTTTCGATATGCACCGCCTCGGAATGGCCGTAGAAGACCGGCACGCGCACCGCGGTCGGGTTCACCTGGATCGACGCATCCTCGAGGATCTTGTGCGTCTCCCAGACCATCTTCATCTCTTCCTTGGTGTAGCCGTTCGGCTGAAAGTCGTCGATCTGCGGGATCACGTTGAACGCGATCTGCGCTTGGAATTTCGCAGGCTCCACGGGCTGAAAGTTGAGCAGCGCCGCAGTCTGCCGGCCAAGTTCCTCGGAGCCGGATCGCCCCGCGCCAGAGACCGACTGGTAGGTCGCGACATTGATGCGCTCGATGCCGACCGCGCGATGGATCGGCGCCAGCGCAACCAGCATCTGCATCGTCGAGCAGTTCGGGTTCGCGATGATGCCGCGCTTCGAGTACTCGGCGATCGCGTGCGGATTGACCTCGCTGACCACCAGTGGGATGTCGTCCTGGTAGCGGAACTCCGAGGTGTTGTCGATCACGACCGCGCCGGCCGCAGCCGCGCGCGGCGCATGCACGCGCGAGACTGCGCCGCCGGCCGAGAAAAACGCGATATCGATGCCGTTGAAGTCGTAGTCGGCGAGGTTCCTCACCGTGATCTCGCGGTTGCCGAACGCGACCTGGCCGCCGGCCGAGCGCTCGCTGGCCAGCGGCACGAGTTCGCCAATCGGGAACTCGCGTTCCTTGAGGATCGCCAGCAGCGCTTCGCCGACGACGCCGGTCGCGCCGACGATGGCGACGTTGTAGTTGGGTTTGTTGGTCATGGGAATCGGAAAATGGACACGGAAAGAACCTCTTTCTCGTCATTCCGGCAAAAGCCGGAATCCAGCTCCTTCTGGAAAACTGGATCCCGGCGTGCGCCGGGATGACCTTGAACAAGATTGCCGGTTATCCGCTGTCTGCACCGGGTACGCGCGGCAGCACCTCGCCGACATCGCCGCACTGTGCACGATGGCGCAGCGCCTGGTCCATCAGCACCAGCGCGACCATCGCCTCGGCGATCGGCGTCGCGCGGATGCCGACGCAGGGATCGTGGCGGCCCTTGGTCACGACCTCGACCGATGCGCCGGCCATGTTCACGCTGCGGCCCGGAATCAAGATGCTCGAAGTCGGCTTCAGCGCGATGGACGCGACGATCTGCTGGCCAGTCGAAATACCGCCGAGAATACCGCCGGCGTGGTTCGACAGGAATCCCTGCGGCGTGATTTCGTCGCGATGTTCGCTGCCCTTCTGGGTGATCGCAGCGAAGCCGGCGCCGATCTCGACGCCCTTCACCGCGTTGATGCTCATCAGCGCGGCCGCGAGCTCGCCATCGAGCTTGCCGTAGATCGGTTCGCCCCAACCCGGCGGCACGCCGTCGGCGATGACCGTCACGCGCGCGCCAACCGAGTCGCCGGACTTGCGCAACGCATTCACGTAGTCCTCGAGTTCTTTGACCATCGCCGCATCGGGCCAGAAGAACGGATTGCCTTCGACCGCGCCCCAGTCGATCGTGCCGTCCGGAGGCAGGCGCGGCACCAACTCGCCGATCTGCGCGAGATGGCCGCGCACGCGCACGCCGAACTTCTCCGCCAGCCATTTCTTCGCGATCACCGCCGCCGCCACGCGCATCGTCGTCTCGCGCGCGGACGAACGGCCACCGCCACGCGGATCGCGGATGCCGTATTTCTGCCAATAGGTGTAGTCGGCGTGGCCGGGGCGGAACGTGTCGGCGAGTTCGTTGTAGTCCTTCGAACGCGCGTCGGTGTTGCGGATCAGCAGCGCGATCGGCGTGCCGGCGGTGCGGCCTTCGTAGACGCCAGAGAGGATTTCGACGTCGTCCGCCTCGTGGCGCTGCGAGGTGTAGCGACTCTTGCCGGTTGCGCGGCGATCGAGGTCCGCGCGGAAATCTTCCGGCGCGATTACGAGCCCCGGCGGGCAGCCGTCGACCACGCAACCGATCGCCGGCCCGTGGCTTTCGCCGAAGGTGGTGACGGTGAGGAGTTTTCCGAATGCGTTGCTGGACACGGTCGATCCGATTGAACCCATCAATTCGTCGTTCCGACCCACGCCGGAACCCAGTGCCTCTGCGCGGCCGAAGACGCTGGGTCCCGGCTTCCGCCGGGACGACGATGTTCTCTATCCGCGCGCCTTCGCCACCGCGCGAATCGCATCCGCATGCTCGACCAGATCGCGGCGGTCGAGCAGGAACACGCCCATCTGGCCGACATTGAACTCGATCCAGTTGAACGGCACCTGCGGCAGCAGTTCGACCAAGGCGCGCTCGCTCTCGCCGACCTCGACGATCAGCACACCGTCGTCGCCCATATGGTCGGGCGCGGCGGCGAGGATGCGCAGCGCAAAGTCGAGACCGTCGTCGCCGGCACGCAACCCTAGCGCAGGCTCGTGGCCGTATTCGGGCGGCAGTGCGACGAATTCCTGTTCGGTCACGTAGGGCGGATTGCTGACGATCAGGTCGTAGCGTTCGCCGGCGAGACTCGCGAAGAGATCGGAGCAGATCACGCGCACGCGCTCGCCAACGTCCTGGAACTCGACGTTCTCGCGCGCAAGCGCCAGCGCGTCGTCGCTGATGTCAGCCAGGTCGACCTGCCAGTCCGGACTGTGCGCGGCCATCGCGATGCCGATGCAGCCCGAACCGGTGCACAGATCGAGCGCGCGTTCGACATGGCGTTCGTCCAGCCACGGCGAGAATCCGGCCTGGATCAATTCGGCGATCGGCGAGCGCGGCACCAGCGCGCGCATGTCGGACTTGAACTTGAGCCCGGCGAACCAGGCCTCTCCGGTCAGGTAGGCGACCGGTTTGTGCTCGTCGACGCGACGATCGATCAGGGTGATCACCGCCCGCTTCTCGGCTGCGGTCAAACGCGCCTGTCCGTAGGCCGGCGCAAGATCGTGCGGCAGGTGCAGCGCATGCAGAACCAGATGCGTCGACTCGTCGAGCGCATTGTCGTAACTGTGGCCGAAGGTCAGGCCAGCCGCGCCGAAGCGGCTGGCACCATAGCGGATGAAATCGACGATCGTGGCGAGTTCGATGGTCACGATGGGTACGTTTGCAAGAAGGCCACCCAGTATAAGTCGGTTCGCGAGCCAACTCCGGCGGTCGCGCCGGCCTGTTCCGTCGTCGCCGGATGTCCGCCCCGACAAACCATCCTACAATGTGGGGATGACTCGACTTCGTAGTGCCGGCCGCGTGTCCGCGACCGTCGTGATCCTGATTGCCGCGTTCGGTGCCGCGCTCGGCCTGTGGTTCGGCTCGCGCATGGTCGGCGCACCCGCGCCGCCACACCTTGAATCGGCGGTGCTCTATCCGACTCCGCGTGCGCTGCCGGATTTCCAGCTGATTCGCAGCGACACCCAGCCGCTGACGCTGGCGGACTGGAAAGGCCACTGGACGGTTGCGTTCTTCGGCTACACAAACTGCCCGGATGTCTGCCCGACCACACTGACCACGTTCAAACAAGCGTGGAAGCTGCTTGGCGCGGCCGGCGCATTGGACAAGGTGCGCTTCGACTTCATCTCGGTCGACCCGGCGCGCGACACGCCCGCGCCGCTCGCGCGCTACGTCGGATTCTTCAGCAAGGACTTCGTCGCTGCGACCGGCAGCGACGACGAACTGACCCGGCTGACCCGTGCGCTCGGCCTCGTCTATTCGCGCGAGAAGTCCGCCGATGGCAACTACGCGGTCGATCACAGCGCATCCGCGGTGATCATCGACCCCGAAGGGCGCGAGATCGGCCTGTTCCGGCCGCCGTTCGAAGCGGCGAAGATCGCCGCAGACCTGCAAACGCTGGCGGTCAGCCGCTGATGGGCCGGCTGCTGATGGGCTTGATCTGATGCGCCCCGCCGTTCTACTGCAATACCTGCTGCCGCACCGCTTTCTGTCGCGCCTCGTGCTGTGGGGGACGCGCTGGACGTTGCGGCCGTGGAAGGATTTCCTGATCGGGCGGATCGTGCGCAGCTACCACGTAGACCTCGACGAAGCGCAGAGCGCGGATTTCGCGGCGTATCCGCATTTCAACGCGTTCTTCACTCGCGCGCTGAAAGTCGGCGCGCGGCCGCAGCCGACCGACGCCGATGCGATCGCCTGCCCGGCCGACGGGCGCGTCAGTCAATCCGGCGCCATCGAGGCCGGGCGCATTCTGCAGGCCAAGGGGCAGGATTTTACGAGTGCCGAACTAATCGGCGATGCAGATGCGGCCACCGTCTATGCCGACGGCAGTTTCCTGACCGTGTATCTGTCGCCGCGCGACTACCATCGCGTGCACATGCCGCTGGCCGGCGAACTTGTCGAAACGGTGCATATTCCGGGGCGGATCTTCAGCGTCGCGCCGTTCGCGGCCCTGGCGATCCCGCGGGTGTTTGCGCGCAACGAGCGACTGGTCTGCCACTTCCGGAACGAGCACGGACCGTTCGTGGTCGTGCTGATCGGCGCGATGCTGGTATCGGGCATCGAAACGGTTTGGCGCGGCGTCGAAGTGCCACCGTACGCGTCGAAAACGACGCGGCGCGACTACCGTGGCCACAGCATCCGACTCGCACGTGGCGCTGAGCTCGGGCGCTTCAATATGGGCTCGACCGCGATTGTGCTGCTGCCAGCGGAGCTGGGGCGATTCGAGCCGACCTTGCGCCCGGAACAGGCGGTGCGTGTTGGGGAGTCGGTCGGGCGCATAAAAATAGGTCACAATGTGACGCAATTCGACAATTTGTGACGCATTAAACGAATTCGACCGTCAGTATGGCGTTAAGATTTAAACTGTCAGGCCAATGGCTGCGTTCAACTCCACAGACGGCAGGGAGAAATTTTATGCAAGTCGTGACTCGTTTGATTGCCTTGATCCGCTCGGTGCAACTGCGCCGCCAGTTCCGCGAGATCAACAAGACGTTGGAACACTTGGCACCCAGCGTGCGCCGCCAACTCGCCGCGATCGCACTGCGCGAGTTTGCGAACGCATCAAAAAGCGAATTCCCGCACCTGTACGCGACTCCGCCGGAAGAAAAATACCGCGCCTGGGGCAGCGGCACGGATATCGGCCTTGAGCGCCTGCGTTCGGACAACCTGCAGGTGCGTCTGCGCGGCGTGGCCCTGTGGTTGACCGTGGTCTTTCACGAAACCAAGGATTCGCCGTTCGCCGAGCAGCAGGAACTGCACCGCCAGGTCATGCGCGCGCTGCGCACCTTGAAGGAAACGATTTCAGCGACGGACCTCAATGCCTGGATGGTCGGCGAAGCCGAAGCGGCCTGAACCGTCGCGCCAGTTGTGCCCGCGTACATGTGCGCTGCGGGTAGCGTCCAAAGCGCGCCCCAAAACCGGTCGCGCCGCCCTCAACAGCCGGGCATCCCGGCGCCGGCCCTGCCTTCCGAGCCGTCCGCCCTCAGCAGCCAGTCAACTTCAGCGTCTGTCCCGTTTTCAGTGAGTAGTGCGGCGCGCGCAGGCCGTTCGCGGCGCCAATTGCCTGGACGCTGCAACCGCCGCTCTTGCGCGCGATCGACGCGAGCGTGTCGCCCTTGCGTGCCACGTAGGTCTTGACCGCCGGGCGCTGCTGCGGCTGCGGTTTCGCCTGTGCAACCAGCGGCGGCAAAGGGATCACAGCTGCATGCAATTCAGCGGCGAGTGTCGACCAACGTCCAGCCGCGCAATCGCGCTGGTAGGTTTTCTCCAGACGAAACGGCACCGCGAGCTGCGCACCGACCGGTTGTTGCTGTTGCGGATCGAGCTGCGGATTCAGATTGCGCAGGGCGCGAAACCAGCCATCGTGCAGATTGCCATCCTGACCAAGGCACACGGTGAGTTCGGCGACCGATGCCGCGCGCTTCAACGTGATGCTACCGGGACGCCCAGGAATCTTCGGGAATTGCAGGTTGTAGCGATCCGGATGCATGAACAGCCAAGCCGCGGCGAGCACCATCGGCACGTATTCGCGGGTTTCCTGGGAAACGCCGTAGTACACCTCGGGACTCCAGAAACTGAGCGCGCTCGCGCCACGGCCAGCGCGGCGCTGCATCGCACCCTCGCCGCCGTTGTAGGCGCCGATCACGAGTTCGAGATTGTTGTTGAAGATCGCCAATTGCTCGTTCATGTAGGCCGCGTTCGCACGCGCCGCCAGTTGCGGATCGAAGCGCTGGTCGAAACCGTTGACGGTACTGAGGCCAAAGCGCAGGCCGGTCGCGTACATGAACTGCAATGGACCCGACGCACCCGAGCGCGACACCGCATGCACCTTGCCGCCCGATTCCTTTGCGAGCATGCCGAACAGCAGCGCCTCGGGCAGACCGGCGTTTTCATATTCGGGCCACATGCGATGGCGCATGTATTCATAGTTCTCATACGCGTCCATCAGGTTCGGGCGGTATTGGGTCAGCCACTCTTCGAGCGCCGCCTTGACCGGGCCATTCAACGCGATGATGTCGCCAAGCTCGCGGCCCTTGAGCAGGGTCACCGTGCGACCGAGTTGGGGCAACGACGTGGTCAGCGGCGATGTTTCGCCCGACTGGGCCGTCGCCTCCGGCGTCGCACCATCGGTATCGCCTTCGGCGGCTTGGCCGCCGATACCTTGTCGCAACAGATTGTCGAACACCGCCACGAAGCGCTGCTGATCGCAATCATGCACCTCGCCGCAACGCGTGGCGGCCGCGCGCAGATCGTCGAGTGCGGTCTTCATTTCGGCCTGCGCCTGCTCGACGTGGCCATTGCGCGCGAGATCGAGTCCGCTCACGTAGCGTTTGCTGTCCTGGTCCAGTCGCTGATACAGCGCGCTGGATTGCGAATCGCCAGGTTTGGCCGCAGTCGCGTGCGGATTGCCGTGTTGCGGAGTGCCTGCGCAAGCGCCCAGCGACAATGCGAGCGCAGTGACGGAAATACGATGGAATGACGGCATGCTTTCGACTCCGAAAGATCGCGACACGGTAACGACCTCGGCCGTGCATCGCAAACTGCGCGCTGTCTTCGCGCGGACCATCGCATCCTACCCCTCGCCTGCTCAGCCGCGAGGAAAAACAAAAAAGGCCGCGCCGTCTGCAAGCCCTGATTCGTGCGACTGGCGCTGCTGGCGCGACGACGCACCGGCTATCATCGCCTACATCGGCGAATCGGAAGGACGATCTACGAAAGAATGAATGACATCCTGATCGGCAAAGGCGACAAAGAAGTTTATTTGCTGCCCAAGCATGCGAATCGCCACGGCATGATCGCCGGCGCGACCGGCACCGGCAAATCGGTGTCGCTGATGTTGCTCGCCGAAGGTTTCTCGAAACTCGGTGTGCCGGTGTTCGTTGCCGACGTGAAAGGCGACCTCGCCGGCCTTGCCGAAGCCAGCGTAATGAACGACAAGCTGAAGGCGCGCATCGACAAGCTCGGTATCGCATGGACGGCGGGCGCCAATCCGGTCGTGTTCTGGGACATCTACGGCAAGCTCGGCCATCCGGTGCGGACCACGATTTCCGAGATAGGCCCGAACCTGCTCGCTCGCCTGATGTAGCTCAACGACACCCAGTCCGGCGTGCTCGAGGTCGTGTTTCAAGGCCGCCGACGACAATGGACTGGTGCTGCTCGACCTCAAGGATCTGCGCGCGCTGCTGTCGTGGGCGAGCGAGAACGCGAAGGACCTCTCACAGCATTACGGTCTGGTTTCACCGACCTCGATCGCGGCGATCCAGCGTGCGCTGTTGTCGCTGGAGCAAGCCGGCGGCGATGCGTTCTTCGGCGAACCCGCGCTCGATCTCGCCGATTTCATGCGCCAGGATCTGTCCGGGCGCGGCATTGGGCGCACCGGAATATTTCGATGTTGCCCTGCGCGACGGCCAGATCGTGCTCACGCCGGTGCGCATCCAGCGTGCCGACGCCGTGCGCGCCAAACTCGCCGCACTGAACATCACACCGGCCGATATCGCCGATGCGGTGGCGTGGGCGCGTACAACCGGCGGCAAGGCAGCCCGCGTTTCCGAGCAGCCCGCCGGCTATCGGGCCAAACCCGCGCGCAAGCGCAAGAAATGACCGCTCCCCGTCGTGGTTCGCCCGCGCCGCGGATCGTGCTGGATACCAATATCGTAGTCTCGACGCTGGTGTTCGGTGGCAATGCTGCCGCGCGCATCCGTCACGCATGGCGGACCGGCGCCTGCGTGCCGCTGGCCAGCGCGGCGACCGTGCACGAACTGATCCGCGTACTGGTTTATCCGAAGTTCCGCCTGGACATCGACGAGCAGGAAGAGCTGCTCGGCGACTATCTGCCCTTCGCACAAACCGTGACCATTCCCGTGCCGCTGCCCGTCTTGCCGACCTGTCGCGACCCGTTCGACCAGCCGCTGGTGGAACTGGCGTTCTGCGGCAAGGCCAGGGCCCTCGTCAGCGGCGACCGCGATCTGCATGCGCTGGCGGCGCGGCTCCCCTTCCCCATTTCCACGCTCGAAGCGTTCGCCCGGACTCTGCCGGCGACAGGCAGCATCTCCCCATGACCACCCCCGCCATCGTCGCCAAGCTGTGGAACCTGTGCAATGTGCTCAAGGGCGACGGCGTCACCTATGGCCCTCGTTGCCGGTTTCCTCGATCGACGCGCTCACCGATGCGCAGCAGCGTCAATACCGGCGCAACACGTTCTTCGGCATGGAGCACGTGCAAGACACCCACCGCCTCGCGCTGATGAACCTGATGCTGCACGGCATCGACGGCGGCATCCGCTACGGCGACACATCCTGCCACCGTTCGCCCTGAGGTATCGACTGCGCGCGCAGGAGCGCGCGCGAACGGCGACAAAACGGCAGGACTGCCGGTTTTGCACAGCGAAGCTGCCCGGAGGGCGAAGCGCAGGGATGCGCTGAGTGCACCCGGCCCGAAGGGCGAGCGCCAGGATGGCGCGAGTAACGGTGAACGACGCCGAACGCCGCCGTGCATGGTTCGATACGCGCAGCGTACGCTGTGCTGAGCTTGCCGAAGCATCACTACGAACAGCTATACATATTTCGAACTGACGCACTGATGAGACGCAGCGTTGACGCCCGCGCATTCGGCGCTTAGCGTCCAATTCCCGCATCGCCCTGCCGAGATCTGTACCGCATGAGCCGCTGGCGCCCACCCACCGCCGTTTCGACCGCCGTGATCACGCCGGATGGCCATCGCCGCTTGAAAGACGAGCTTGACGAACTGTGGCGCATGCGCCGGCCCGAGGTCGTGCGCGCGCTCGCCGCCGCGGCCGCGGAAGGCGATCGCTCGGAGAACGCCGAGTACACCTATCGCAAGAAGCAACTCGGCGAGATCGACCGGCGCGTGCGTTACCTCAGCAAGCGTCTGCAGAGCCTGCGTGTGCTCGACACCCTGCCGACAGACCGCTCGGCAATCTTCTTCGGCGCCTGGTTCCGCATCGAGGACGAACGCGGCGACGCGCGCGAATACCGCATCGTCGGCCCCGACGAGACCGACGCCGCGCATGGGTGGATCAGCATCGATTCGCCGCTTGCGCGCGCCGCATTGAAACGCCGCGCTGGTGACGAGTTCGAGGCCGAGCTGCCCGGCGGGCGGATGCGCTTCGTGGTGGTCGGGGTCCGTTACGAGCCAGCCTATTGATTCGGAACGCCTTCAGATAATCGACCGGATCCTCGTTGCCCCGCCCGCAACTTCTCCTGCGCGCGAGGCAAGCGAGGGCCAGCGTCGCGTTCCGCCGCTCCCCGTCTCCTCATCGCTCAACGCTTTCGCCAAAGAAAAAGCCGCGCGATGCGCGGCTTTTTCTGGACGAAACCTGCGACCGATTACAGCTGGATCGGCAGATACACCTTGAAGATCTGCTGATCCTGCGCCGCGTCCGGAGCGGACGTCAGCTCGTCCCACGGACGACCGAGGCCGCTGTCGTTGTAGCGATAGCCGTGCGTTTCCGCGTACGCCTTCTGGTTCACACGCAGCAGCGGCAATGCGGCCGGGCTGCCGGTGTAGTCGGTGACCAGGGCCTTGCCTTGATACCAGAGCGCGGCGCGCACGTTGGCGTCGACGACCAGCAGGCCATGGCGATCCTTCTCACCCGGATTGAGCACTGCGGGCGCTGCGTCGTCTTCGCCGTCGGCGACGGCCAGCGGCACCGGCGTTGCGATCGTGTATTGCTGTCCGCCCAGCATGAATGCGGGGGCGCTGACCGGCACGGCGACGCTGAACGTGTAATCGTCCTCGCCCCAATTGGTGGTGATCGTCATGCGCGGCCCGACGGCGGTAAGGCCAGCCTTCTTCATCGCCGCCTCGATCTGGCCCATCGCGGTGGTGGTCGCCTCCGCGACGTCATCGAGCGTGCGCTTGGCCTTGGTCTCGACCAGGAACACGGGCTGCGCGGCAATGTCGGTGACACCGATCTGCTGTTCCTTGTAGTCGACGTTCGGGAAGCCGGCGAGCAGCGCGGCGAGATTGTTCAGGCTGACCTGGATCATCGACGCCGGATCGCCGTTGATATAGAGACCACCAAAGCGCGCCATCAGGTTCCAGCCGTAATCGACATCGTAGGACCAGTTGATCTTCAGCGTCTTGCCATTCGACGATGGCTGCAGTTGCAGCGTGTAGCTCTTGTTCTCGCCGATCCAGTCGTTGTCGAGGGCCATCGTGACCTTGTTGTCGGGATCGCTCGACGTGATCTCGAGGTTGCCGTTGCCGTCCTTCGGCGAGGCGCTCGTCCAGCTGACCTTCGCGCCGTTGCCGGATTCGGGACCGGCGAGGGTCATCCGCACTTGCGGATCCTGGTTGCGTAGTGCCGACCATTGCGGGAAGCGTCGGAACGTATTGATCGAGTCATAGACCTGGCGGATCGGACTGGAGACTTCCACCGTGCGCTCGATGTGGCCATGAGGTGGCAACAGCACCGCGATCACGACCGCGAGCACGAACACCAACAACAGGGCAATCAGCACTTCGAAAATACGAATCATCCGAGGCATCTCCAGGACGTCAGGCAGTGTTGCACGCATATCGCGAAGATCGTGGGGAGACGACCGCGAACCGCCCCAACCCCAGCCCCGTATCGCGCGCGCGCGGCCCCGCAACGGCGGGGCAGGGAATGAATGGTACTGGACTCCGGGGCAAAAACGCTATGTCTGCCCGGCGGCCCCTCAAAACCTGCCCTCAAAGCGTAGCGAGCGAAGGCAGTTCGAGCGCGCACGGAGCGCAGGAACCGGAATGTACGTGAAGTACATGAGGGTGAGCGCGCGCTGCTTGGCTCGCATGCGAGCCGCGCGAGCGAACGCCCGCACCCAAGCGCGGGCGGGAGCATCGTACGCGCTCGAAGTACGCGCTCGAAATGTCGAGCGCAGTAGCTTTGAGGGCAGGTTTTCAGACGATGCCCAGCTCGAACGCCTTGAGCACCGCGCGCGTGCGGTCGCGCACGCCGAGTTTGGACAGGATGTTGGATACATGATTCTTCACGGTTCCCTCGGCCACGCCGAGCGAATTGGCGATTTCCTTGTTGCTGTAGCCGCCGGCCATCAGGCGCAATATCTCGGTTTCGCGCTCGGTCAACGGATCCGGGCGATCCAGGCTGGTGAATTCGTTGTGCATGCGCTCCAGCCCGGAAAGCAGGCGCTGGGTCACCATCGGCGCGACCAGCGAACCGCCCGCAGCGACGGTCTTGACCGCATTGACGAGCTGGTCGAGCGACACGTCCTTGAGCAGATAGCCGCGCGCGCCGGCCTTGAGGCCCGCCAACACCAGTTGATCGTCGTCGAACGTGGTCAGAATGATCGTCGGCGGCAACTCGTTCTTCGCCGCAAGCGCATTCAACACGTCCAGCCCCGACATGCCCGGCATGCGCATATCGAGCAGGACCACATCGGGCTTGATGCGCGGAATCGTTTCGATCGCCTGCGCGCCATCGCCGGCTTCCCCGATCACGCGGATCGAATCGGACAACTCCAGCAACGAACGAATGCCCTGGCGCACCAGGGTCTGGTCGTCGACCAGACAGACTTCGATCAGATTGTCCTTGTTCATGCAGTGTTCTCCAGGGGCAACGAGGCATCGAGCATGAAGCCCTGGCCGTTGCCGGTGACGATGTCGAGGCGTCCGCCGAACTGCGCAAGCCGCTCGCGCATGCCGGAAAGCCCGTTGCCTTGCTTGAATTGGATCGCGCCGTGACCATCGTCGCGCGCGTGGATCGCCATCTGTCGGTCCGCATTGCGCTCGAAACGCAACCACAGATTGTGTGCACCGGCATGACGCACCGTATTGGTGATGATCTCCTGGGCGCAGCGCAACAGGATCTGCGCTCGCTTCGGATCGTCGACGCTGAAACGCGGCGGCAGTTCGAGATGGATCGCGAGGCCAGGCACGCCCTCGGTCAGGTTCTGCAACGCAGCGGTGAGATTGATGCTGTCGCCCTCACGCAACTGGCTGACCACTTCGCGCACGTCGCTGAGCAGCAGTTTGGCAACCGATTGCGCCTTGAGCACGTGCTCCTGAGCCCGCCCTTGCACGAGATGGCTGGCGACTTCGAGATTGAGGCTGAGTGCGGTCAGGTGATGGCCGACCAGATCGTGCAGCTCGCGCGAGATACGCATGCGCTCGGCAAGCCGGCTGGACTCCGCGAGCAGGGTGCGCGTCGCGCGCAGTTCCGAATTGAGCCGACGCTGCTCCTCACGCGCATCCACCTGCTGCTTGGTCACCAGTGCGGTCACGAATGCGAGCACGCTGAAACCGAGATACAGGCTCGATTGCAGGAACGCATCACTGAGGCTGAACACCGGCTCGCGGATGCTCGCGAACACCGGCACCAGCGAAAAATTCTGCAGCACCATCCATGCCATCCCGACCCGCAGCGGCAGCAGCCACGGCAGCACGACCGCAACCACCGCCAACAGCAGGGCCGAGATGCCGCTCTGGCTGAACCAACCGATCGCAACCGCCATGCCATTGAGTACGATCAGCAAACCGATCTGCATGGCGCGCCGAACCCAAGTGCGGCGGCGGTCGCCGAGATCGCGGGTCAAATACCAGTAAACGATGCCAAACACGACGTAACAGCCAAGCCACAATGGCACATATGCGCTTGGCAGATGCTTCTGCACACTATCCTCAACCAGCGACTGGTAGCGTAGGAACGGCGTGCCGACGCTGGCGTACTGGAAGAGGCCTGCATAACGGAGCAACTGGATGTGATTGAACTGCGGCCACGACATGACGCCATCATAGGCGCCGCGCCCGTTGTCGTAACCTGTCCGAAGTCATTGTCGCTCGTGCGATCGCGGGCACGGCTTACTTCGATTTAACTTCCGCAATCGCGCCATGCCATGACCGCGTGGCGGGCACGTGCGATAATCGGCGGTGGCGGGAGTCGCTGGCGACCGCTCCGCCCCCACCCCGCACGATTTGCTACGGAGCAAGCAAGATATGGTTCTATGCATCCGTGACGTGCAGCCGCACGAACTGGACTCGGTGCTCGCGCTCAACAACACCGCCGGTACCACGATCCTGCCGCTGGACGCCGCCGCTTTGCGTTCGCTGTATGAGCAGGCCTGCTACTTCCGCCTGGCCGAGGTCGACGGCCACATTGCCGGGTTCCTGCCCGCGCTACGCGAGGACGCCGATTACGGCAGCTCCAATTTCCTCTGGTTTCGCGAACGCTACCCCGCGTTCGCATATATCGACCGCATCGTCATCGCCAAACCGTACCGCGGTCTCGGCCTCGGCCGCGTGTTCTATGCGGACGCGATCAGCTATGCGGAGACGCGCGTTCCGCTGCTCGCCTGCGAAGTGTTCCTCGAACCGCGCGACGACGTATCGCTGCTGTTCCACGGCACCTATGGATTCCATGAAGTCGGCCAGCAGACGATGCCGAACAATGGCCGCCGCGTCTCGCTGCTCGCGAAGACACTTTGCAGCTTTCCGTTTGTGCGCGACACCTACCTGCACGGACCCACCGGGCGCCTCCCCGATCTGCCGTGGCTGGCCGAACGCGCACACCCGTCTGCGCTGATGCCCGAGCGCGGCGCGCGCGCCGCCGGCGGCGTTTGAGACGATGAGCGCGCCCCAACTGGCACAACTGGAAACCGTGGCCGAAATCAAGTTCGGTCAGGTCGGCATCGCGAACCTGAAGCTCAAGCGACTCGATGCGGACGGCCTCACCGCGGAACTTCGCGACAAGGTGGAAAACGCCGCAAAGTTGTTCCTGCGCGCACCGGTCGTGCTCGATCTCAGCCACTTGCCGACGCTGCCGGATCTCGAGGCCGTGCGCGACCTGTTTGCGCGAATCCATGCCGCGGGCATGCTGCCGGTCGGTCTTTCCTACGGCACCAGCGACAATGATGCGCTTGCGCAGACGCTGGGCGTCCCGGTGTTCGCGAAATTCCGCGCCGCCTACGAACGCGCGACCGCAGCGATCGAAGCGCCAGCCCCGGCACCCGAAACACCCCGTCCGCCCGCGCGCGAAACCGCGCCCGCCACGCCGACTCCGGTCGCCACCAGCACTGCAACCATCGGCATGCTGCACGACAAACCGGTACGCTCGGGCCAGCAGATCTATGCGCGCGGCCGCGACCTGGTCCTGACCACCCTGGTCGGCAACGGCGCCGAGGTCATCGCAGATGGCTCGATCCACATCTACGGCGCTTTGCGCGGGCGCGCGCTCGCCGGCGCACAGGGCGACGAGAGTGCGCGCATCTATTGCCAGGAATTCCACGCCGAGCTGGTTTCGATCGCCGGTCAATACCGCGTGTTTGAAGACATTCCAGCGGAGCTGCGCGGCCAGCCCGTGCAGGCATGGCTGGAAGGCGGCCGCTTGTTGTTGAAGAAGCTGTGATTCGGGATTCGGGATGGTGCAAAGTTTCGCAGCAACGCAGTCTCCCATTCCGAATCCCGAATCCCCAATTCCGTAGGAGCACATACCTTGACTGAAATCATCGTCGTCACCTCCGGCAAGGGCGGCGTCGGCAAGACCACGACCAGCGCCTCGATCGCAGTCGGTCTGGCCAAACGCGGCAAGAAGGTCGCGGTCATCGACTTCGACGTCGGCCTGCGCAATCTCGACCTCATCATGGGCTGCGAGCGGCGCGTCGTGTACGACTTCGTCAACGTGATCCAGGGCGAGTGCACGCTCAAGCAGGCGCTGATCAAGGACAAGCGCATCGACACGCTGCATGTCCTGGCTGCCTCGCAGACGCGCGACAAGGATGCGCTCAGCAAGGAGGGCGTCGAACGCGTGCTCAACGAATTGACCGCAGCCGGTTTTGACTACGTGATCTGCGACTCGCCCGCCGGCATCGAGAAAGGCGCCAGCCTCGCGATGTATTTCGCCGATCGCGCGGTCGTCGTGGTCAATCCGGAAGTCTCCAGCGTGCGCGACTCGGACCGCATCCTGGGCCTCCTTGCCAGCAAGACGCGCCGCGCCGAACTCGGCAATGGCGGCGTCGAACAGCACTTGCTGCTCACCCGCTACAACCCGGACCGCGTTGCCGGCGGCGACATGATGAGCGTCGACGACATCAAGGATATTCTCGGCATCGAAGTGCTCGGCGTGATCCCGGAATCGTCAGGCGTGTTGAGCGCATCGAACGCCGGCGTGCCGGTGATTCTCGACGAGGAATCCGCAGCGGGACAGGCCTACGCGGACGCCGTTGCACGCCTCGCCGGCGAGCCACGTCCGATGCGCTTTGTCGACGCGCAAAAGAAGGGCCTGTTCGCCCGCATCTTCGGGAGCTGACCATGGGACTTTTTGATTTCCTGCGTTCGCGCCCGAAGAACACGGCCTCGGTCGCGACCGAGCGCCTGCGCATCATCGTTGCGCAGGAACGCGCCCGGAGCGGCCGCCCCGATTACCTGCCGCTGCTGCGCCGCGAGCTGCTCGAGGTCATTCGCAAATATGTGAACATCGATCCGGATGCGATCGAGATCCATGTCGAACGCGATGGCGACCAGGAAGTACTGGAGCTTTCTGTCGCACTGCCCGAGAAGCAGGGCAACGCGGCCGCGGCCGCGGCCGCCGCTGCGGCGGACGATGCCTGAAAACTCCGCAACGCCGGATCACAGCACGGCGCTAGCCGTGGCCGCGAACCCCGCCATGACCACGATCGCATCGCCCACGGCCGGCATCCTCACGCTGGCCGATATCGATATCGATTCCGCGCGCGCCCTGCTCGCGCGATACGACCTCGCGTTGATTTGCGTGGGGGCCAAAGCCGCGATTCCCGGCAGCTACTGGGGCGAACCGGAAGCCGGCGTGATCGGCGCTACGGTCTATGCGCGATCCGACACGCCGGTGCATTCGCTCCTGCACGAGGCCTGTCACCTGATCGTCGCGCCGGCCGCAAAGCGCGCGAGCATCCACACCGATGCGTCCGACTCGCAAGCCGAGGAAGATGCCACGTGCTACCTGCAGATCCTGCTCGCCGACGAACTCGCAGGCGTAGGTCGCGACCGCCTGATGACCGACATGGACATGTGGGGTTATTCGTTCCGCCTCGGCTCGGCGCGTGCCTGGTTCGATCGCGATGCCGAGGATGCGCGCGCATGGCTCGCGCGGCGCGCGTTGCTGTCGCACACGCCGGCGTCGATGGCGCGCTGAGCCTAAGCGGATCGCCGCCGGCTTGCATGGCGTCGCCATCGCGACTAGCGTCGCCGTTTCATGTTTGTTGATGTCGAGGACAACACGGCTGCATCGGTGCGGCGCGCGCCGCAGCTATCCGATCGTACTTCGTTTCATCATTCCGGCAAAAGTCAGGAATGGCGACGTCATGATTCCTGGTATCCGTTCCTCTCTTGAAAGGACGACTCATGCAACGCTGGATCAAACTCCCCGATGGCCGCTTTATCGATGCCAATCGCATCGCCTACATCGGCAAGGTTGAAAGTTACGCGCGCGCCGACGAGGACGGCAACGATCTCGGTACCGGTTACGCCGTCAAAATTGGCACCGATATTCCGCGCGAGACGCAACTGACCGTCAGCGGTAGCAAGGATGAAGTCTTCGCGACCCTGCGCTCCATTCTCGGCGGTACACCGCTACCCGCGACGAGTTCGACCACACCGGAATGAGCCCGGGCCATCGCCCCGCTGCTTCGCGGCACCGTGGCGCATCGCCCGCGCCCATCAGGATCAGCCGGCGCGCTACCGCTGCGCCGCATCGTTGCTCACTGCCGCGCAGCCGCCGCGGCGAGCTGCATTTCCCGGCCCTCGATCGCGCGATACATGCGCCATGTGCCGAAACCGATCGCGGTCGAAGCCAATGCACCGATCGCGAGCGCCAGCATGCTGCCGGACAGCAGCGGCGAGATTGCGCCAGCCATGACCGCACTGATCACGAGGCTGACGAAGGCTTGCACGGACGCCACCGCGCCGCGATGCCGCGGAAAACGGTCGAGCAGCAGCAAGGTCAAGGTCGGGAAGTTGATGCCGATGCCAATCGCGTTGAGACCGATCGGCAACACCGACCACGGCACCCGCGGCTCGGGCAACATCACGGCGACAAATACGTTCAGCACGGCCGCGCCGAGCATGATCACGTAACCGAGGCGCACGGTCGCCGCAGCATTCAAACGGCCGGCCAGACGGCCAGATACGAATGCGCCAATCATCATGCCGCTGATCGCCGGCACGAACAGCCAGGCGAACTGCTGCGAGTCGAGCTTGAGCAGGTTCAACACGACGGCCGGCGCCGATGAGATGTAGACCCACAGCGCGTTGAAGTTCAACGAGCCGGCCAATGCAAGCGGCAAGAACGCACGATCGCGCAGGATCATGCGATAGGTTTTGCCTAGTTCGTTTACCGACAACGCAAGGCGGTGCTCAGGCGGATGGGTTTCCGGCAACAGCGCAAGACAGGCGAACCACAATGCGAGCGCGAACGCGGAGAGCATCCAGAAGATCATCGGCCAACGCGCGAACGCCACGACCCAGCCACCAACGATCGGCGCGACTGCCGGCGCGACGCCGAAGATCATCGACACGGTCGACATCAGGCGCTGCGCCTCGATGCCGTCGAAACAGTCGCGGATGATCGCGCGACCGACGATCAGCCCCGCACCGGCGGACATGCCTTGCAGCGCGCGGAACGCAAGCAGCACCTCGATCGTGCCGGAGAGCGCGCAGCCAATCGACGCAAGAACGAATACCGCGACGCCGGCGAGAATCACGCGGCGCCGGCCAAGCGCATCCGAGAACGGGCCATGCAGCAACGACATCAGCGCGTACGCGATCATGTAGACGCTGATCGTCTGCTGCATCGCGAACGGACTCGTGCGCAGCTCGGCCTCGATCGCCGGAAACGCCGGGAAGATCGTGTCGATCGAGAACGGACCAAACATCGCCAACGCGGCGAGCAGCGGTGCGAGCAGGCGGCGACGGGGAGTGAGTGAAGGATTCATCGTGCGGGCGGCGGAGAACCGCGCATGCTACATCGGCTGCGGCATGTTGCGCGGTCGCGTGGGCGCCCGACGAGCACGAATCGGGGGCTCCGTGGCGGTATCCGTGGGAATTTCACTCCCGCGCTTTGCTGCAAGAGATTGCGGAAGAACGTCGGGAATGAAGCCCCTCCTACAACGTGTTGTGTTGCAGGCGCGTTCGAGGCAACGTCGCTGTGGTCGCGCCCGCGTCGATCCGGGGGCCAACGAAAGCAATAAGGGCCCCGACGCCCTTCCGCCCACGCTGACCTTCGCGCCTGCGCGCGCCACCAACGTTGCGCTATGATCGGCCCTCGTCAAGGAGATGGCATTCTCCTCGAATCGCCGCAAGGCTGATGATGCCTGACAAGTTCCCGGAGACGGGGCGCTCAGGTGTCGTGGCTGGTTCCACGAATCCTCTTCGCTGCGCGTCCGGGTACCCTCGACCAACTCGGGAGCGCCATGAATCTCGTTTCTTTTTTTGCGGTGGGCCTTGGCGCATTCGCCGGCGCCGTGTTGCGCTGGTTTCTCGGCTTGCTGCTCAATCCGATCCTGCCGACCTTGCCGCTCGGCACCCTGACCGCGAATTTGGCAGGTGGCCTGATCATGGGCATCACGATGGGATTGTTCGCGCACTTCGAAGCACTGCCGATCGCGTGGCGTCTGGCGATCACGACCGGCTTTCTCGGTGGCCTCACGACGTTTTCCACTTTTTCGGCCGAGACCGTCACCTTGTTCCTGCGCCAGCAATATGGCTGGACCGCGGCGATCATCACAACGCACTTGCTCGGTTCGCTGCTGATGACGCTCGCCGGCGTCGCCCTGATTCGTATGGTGTTGCGTACCTGACTTGAGGAGGGCCGGACCATGCAAGGCTCGTCGTTGCGTTTCTACATGCACGAAAACCAGAAGCACCGCGGCATGCTGCTCTACGAGTGGCTGCTCGAACAGGCGAAACAGCGCGGTATCCATGGCGGTTCCGCATTCCGCGCGATCGCCGGCTTCGGACGTCATGGCGTGCTGCAGGAACAGCATTTCTTCGAGCTCGCCGGCGAATTGACCGTGCTGGTCGAGTTCATCGTTTCCGATCAACAAGGCGACGAACTGCTGCGCATCGTGCACGAGGACGGCGCGCATCTGTTCTACGCTCGCTTCCCGGCCGAGTTCGGCGTGATCGACGAGGTGGACCGGGCGAACTGAGGAAAAACCCATTGCGCCGCGTAAACCGCTACCCTTGTGCAGTCGTTGCCCGAACCCAATGACTGCCGACCATGCCTCCAGCGCGCTCGTACGCCCGCATCGAATCCCTGCTCGCCGTCGCCGGCGTGCGTATCAATGGCGCCACGCCAACCGACCTGCGCGTGCACGACCCGCGCCTGTATTCGCGCATTCTCGCGCATGGGTCACTCGGCCTCGGCGAGGCCTACATGGACGGCTGGTGGGACGCCGACGATCTCGATGGGTTCCTGTTCCGACTGCTCGACGCGCACCTCGACGAAAAAGTCGGCACGCTCGAGGATGCGTGGCTGTTCCTGAAGGCGCGACTGGTCAACCTGCAGCGCGGCCGGCGCGCGTATGTGATCGGCGAGCACCACTACGACCTCGGCAACGACCTGTTCCAGGCGATGCTCGGCAAACGCCTTGTCTATAGCTGCGGCTACTGGAAGGAAGCGAACGATCTCGATGCCGCGCAGGAAGCGAAGCTCGATCTCATCTTCCGCAAGCTCAACCTCGCGCCCGGCATGCGCGTGCTTGACATCGGCTGCGGCTGGGGCGAGGCGCTGAAGCTCGCCGCGGAACGGCATGGCGTTTCCGGCGTCGGCGTCACCGTGTCGCAGGAGCAGGCCGAGTACGCACGAGCACTGTGCAGAGGCCTGCCGGTCGAGATCCGCCTCGCCGACTACCGCACGCTCAACGAACGCTTCGATCGCGTGTTCTCGATCGGCATGTTCGAGCATGTCGGGGTCAGGAACTACCGCGCCTACTTCGAGGTGGCACGTCGTTGTACCGCCGACGACGGGCTGTTCCTGCTGCACTGCATCGGTTCGAACGTGTCCTCGAACCACACCGATCCGTGGATCGCCAAGTACATTTTCCCGAATTCGATGGTGCCGTCGGCCGAGCAGATCGCGAACACCGCCGAGGGTGTTTTCCTCACCGAGGACTGGCACAACTTCGGCTCCGACTACGATCTCACGTTGATGGCGTGGCGCGACAACTTCGACGCCGCGTGGCCGCAGCTTTCGGAAAGATACGGTGGGCGCTTCCGCCGCATGTGGCGGTTCTATCTGTCGGCTTCGGCCGCGGTGTTCCGCGCGCGCCGCGACCAGCTCTGGCAGCTCGTGCTGTCGCCGCGTGGCGTCCCGGGGGGCTATCGCGCGCCGCGTTGAGACGGTCGGAACCGCAAGGCCGCCTCAACCACTTGCTGCCGGCACATCGTCCTTGTGGCGGCAACGCGCAGGATGGCAGCAACGGGGCGCGCAATAGCGCCGGGCTGGAAGAGGCGCGAGCTGTCAGCGTGGCCCAAACAAGCGACAGACCGCGCGGCAATCGGGTGGCATCCACGCGTCGATGACACTACGCGCGGCGGCCTTCTCGCGTATCTGAGGACCCTGTTCAATGAAGTTGGAGCTGCCGGCGCAGGCGCCCGCGCCGCGCACCCACGGAGATGTCGCGCTCGATCGCTCGACCACGTATGGATTGGCAGGACATTCGCTTGCATCCGCGTGAATCGTGAATTAATGTAAGCATGACGGATTCCACATTTTCTGGGGAGATCGACGTGAACAAGATTGCATTCGTATTGCTCAGTACGTTTGCCCTCGGTTTGGCGCTGCTTTTGCCTTCCAGCGCCGGGGCCAAGAATGCGACGTTGCCGGCGCACGTCGCCGCCGCGCCGCTGGTCACCGTGATCAATGGCAATCCGCTACAGATCCATGTCGGCGACGACAACTCGTTCCAGGTCTTCAACTCGCTGGTTCCGGGCTCCGGCCAGATTTATCCGACCGATGCGACCGACACCGCCGACATGGGCTGGTTCGTGCGTACGGCGGATACCACCCTGTACGCGCCGAATTTCGGCGAGCACCCGTCCGGCACCGCGACCGGCTCCATCGGCTCGTACATCGCATTCACGCCCGTGTCACTCAGTCCCGTAAGCGGCAGCGGAACCTCGGCTGATCCGTTCCGTGTGACGGTCAACGGCACGCTCGGCACGAGCGGCCTGCGGGCGAACCAACAGGTGCTGTACGTCAACGGCAACAACTATTTCACCAAGATCTTCACGCTGAGCAACGACGGCGCGACGCAAACCGTGAAGATCTTCATGGGCGCGGACATCTACCTCGCCTCCAGCGACAGCGGCGTGCCGTTCCGCGAACCCACGTCGGGCAGCCCCGGCGGCCAGGACTGCGGGACGCCGCCGACCTACACGATCCTGCTGATTCCGCAAACCGCGGCAGACGCGTTTAGCGGACGCGGCTACAACACGGTCTGGGGCGAGATCGGCGCCGCCCAGCTCGACGACCTCATCGACGCCGGCTGCGAAGACAACGGCGCCGCGCTGCAGTGGAATCGCACGCTCGCGGCGGGCGGCACGACGGTGATCCAGGCCGCGACCTCGTTCGGCGAGATTCCCGCGATCACCCAGTTCAACGTCAGCGCGGTCAATCCACCCAGCGGCAATCCCGGCAGCAACGTCAACGTGACGATCACCGGCATCGGCTTCCTGCCCGCCACGACCTTCACGTTCGGCGCCGGGATCGCGGTGACGAACCTCGTGATCGTCGACAACAATACCGCGACCGCGACCCTGGTGATCAGCCCGACCGCCGTGCCCGGACCGCGCGATGTCGTCGGCACGCAGAGCAGCACCGGCCTGACCGCGACCCTTGTCAACGGCTTCACCGTGCTCGGCAGCACACTGAACAACACAGTGGCTGCGCCGACCTTGGGTGTCTTTGGCATGATCGCGCTGCTGCTAGCGCTGTTGCTCGCCGGCGCCTATGCCTGGCGACGCAACTGACACGCCGATCGCGCTGCGATAGGCGGTAAGCGGAACGGGCGGGCAACCGCCCGTTCTGCGTTCCAGCACGCGTACGGCGCAGCGTTCTGCCGCGGCTACCTCGCGCCGACCGCATCGGTCAAACTATCCGATCGTGCCGGCGCATCGCCGGCCCGCTGCTACGACCGGGCCGACGATGATTCTGCAAGCCAACTACGAACAAATCCCGCTCACGGACTACGCCGAAAGCGCGTCTCTCGACTACTCGATGTACGTGGTGCTCGACCGTGCGCTGCCGTTCGTCGGCGACTGCCTCAAGCCAGTCAAGTCGGTGCCGCTGAATTGCCCTTGATCTTGAGGCCACCATACGGCGCACCGCCAAAAACGTACAGAGCCTGCTGTCAGAGCCACCCGCGATCCGTCAAAATAGCCCATGCGCTGGCGTTCCGCCGTTGCGACCGCGTTGACCGGATTCCCGATGACCCAGCAAGCCAACTACGAACAGATTCCACTCAAGGACTACGCCGAGCGCGCCTATCTCGACTACTCGATGTATGTCGTGCTCGATCGCGCGCTGCCATTCGTCGGCGACGGACTCAAGCCGGTGCAGCGCCGCATCATCTATGCGATGAGCGAGCTCGGCCTCGATGCCGGTTCCAAGCCGAAGAAATCCGCGCGCACGGTCGGCGACGTGATCGGCAAATTCCATCCGCACGGCGACAGCGCGTGCTACGAGGCGATGGTGCTGATGGCGCAGCCGTTCTCGTACCGCTATCCGCTGATCGACGGCCAGGGCAATTTCGGTTCGGCGGACGATCCCAAATCGTTCGCAGCGATGCGCTACACCGAATCGCGGCTCACGCCGATCGCGGAAATGCTGCTGGCGGAAGTCGGCCAGGGCACCGTCGACTGGACACCGAACTTCGACGGCACCTTGAAGGAACCATCGTGGCTGCCGGCACGCTTGCCGCATGTGCTGTTGAATGGCTCGACCGGCATCGCGGTCGGCATGGCCACCGATATTCCGCCGCACAACCTGCGCGAGATCGCGAGCGCGTGCATCCGCCTGCTCGACGAACCGGCGACGACGCTCGTCGAGCTCTACGAACACGTGAAGGGTCCGGACTACCCGACCGCGGCCGAAATCATCACGCCGCCGAGCGAGATCGCCGCGATGTATGCGACCGGCAACGGCTCGGTGCGTTGCCGCGCGGTGTACACGAAGGAGGACGGCAACGTGGTCGTCACCGCCCTGCCCCACCAGGTGTCGCCGTCGAAGATCCTGGAGCAGATCGCGGCGCAGATGCGCGCGAAGAAACTGCCGATGCTGGAAGACATCCGCGACGAGTCCGATCACGAGAACCCGACCCGCATCGTGCTGATTCCGCGCTCGAACCGCATCGATCTCGACGAGATGATGCAGCACTTGAACGCGACAACAGATCTCGAGAAGAGCTTCCGCATCAATCTCAACATGATCGGGCTCGATGGCAAGCCGCAGGTCAAGAACCTCAAGCAGATCCTCGCCGAATGGCTGCGCTTCCGCCAAGACACGGTGACCCGGCGCCTTGAGCATCGCCTGGCCAAGGTCGAACGCCGCCTGCATCTGCTTGAAGCGTTGCGCATCGCGTTTTTGAACCTCGATGAAGTCATCCGTATCGTGCGTCACGAGGACGAGCCGAAGCCCGTGCTGATCACGCGGTTCAAGCTCAGCGACGAACAAGCCGACTACATCCTCGAAACGCGGCTGCGCCAGTTGGCGCGACTCGAGGAAATGAAGATCAACACCGAGAGCGGCGAGCTCGAAGAGGAGCGCGCGCGGATCCACGTCGTGCTGAATTCGAAGGTGCGCCTGAAGACACTGATCAAGGATGAGCTGAAGGAAGACGCGAGGAAGTACGGCGACGCACGCCGTTCGCCACTGGTCCAAAGCGCGGCGGCGCAGGCGCTCGACGAAACCGCGCTGGTCGCCAGCGAGCCGCTCACCGTCGTCTTGTCGGCCAAGGGTTGGGTGCGATCGGCGAAAGGCCACGACATCGACGCGAGCGAACTCGGCTATCGCGACGGTGACGAGTTTCTCGCCGCCGCGCAGGGGCGCACGACGCAACAGGTCGCGTTCATCGACTCGACCGGCCGCAGTTACTCCGCCGCCGCGCATACGCTGCCGTCGGCGCGCGGCAATGGCGAGCCGCTGACCGGGCGCTTCGCGCTGCCGGCCGGTGCGCGTTTCGACGCACTCGCGATCGCGGATGCGGCGACGAAACTGGTGCTCGCGTCCGATCTCGGTTACGGCTTCGTGACCAAGTTCGAGGTGCTGCTTGCGAACAAGAAAACCGGAAAACAAATCCTGAATGTCGAGGATGGCGCGCGCGTGCTTGCGCCGGCGCTGGTCGCCGATTCCGCGCGCGATCGCATCGTCGTGGTGACGAATGCCGGTCATCTGCTGATGTTCTCGGTCGCGGAGCTGCCGGAACTCGAAAAAGGCGGCAAGGGCAACAAGCTGGTCGAGATTCCGAAGGCGCGCCTCGCCGCGGGCGAACGAGTCGTCGGCATCGCGGTGGTCACCGAGGGCAAGGGCGAAGTCACCCTCTACGCGGGCGAGCGCAAATTGACCCTGCGTTGGGCCGACCTGGTCGAATACGGCGGCAATCGCGCGGCACGCGGCTCGCTGCTGCCGCGCGGGCTGCAACGCGTCGAGCGCATCGAGACCAGCGCCTGATCATAGCGGTGGCGCGAAGCAAAGCCGCGCGCGCCCATCGCGCTATCGCGGCATCCAGCGCGGATTGAGTTCGCGCTGGAACCGACTCGCCGTGCTGCCGATGGCGGCGCGTGAAAGACCTGAGGGGTAGGAACAGCACCAAAAAAAAGGCCTCCCCGAAGGGAAGCCTCGTACAGCAGCGATGCTGGCAGTGTGTGTCGATCAGTTGCTGGTGCCGA
>PLNP01000007.1 GCA_003142815.1 Rhodanobacteraceae bacterium | reverse complement strand
CGCTGCAGGCGGCGCGCGGCGCGCCTACATGGATTTTCACCAGCCCCGCCGCGGTGCGCTTTGCGTTTCGACTGGTGCCCGACCTCGCGATTGCGCCCCCCGCGCGTGCGCTCTGTGTCGGATCCGGCACCGCGCGCGCGTTGGCGCTTCGCGGCATTCCTGCGATCGCTCCGCGCGCAAGCAGCGACAGCGAAGGCCTGCTCGCACTGCCCGAACTCGCCGACGTGCGCGGCCGACGCATCGCGCTGGTCTGCGCGCCCGGCGGGCGCGACGCAATCGCAGCGGAGCTGCAGCGGCACGGCGCGCTGGTCGAGGCCATCCATGTCTACCAGCGCAAGCCGCCGCGCCTGACCCGACGCCATTTCGAGGCGCTCGCACACGCATCCGATCCGCTGATCACGCTGCTGTCCAGCGGCGCAGCGCTCACGAACCTGGTCGCCCTGCTGCCCGCGCCGCTGCTTACGCGGTTGCGCCATCAGACGCTGGTCGTCAGCAGCGCGCGTCTCGCTGCGCTCGCGCGCGGGCACGGCTTCGAGGACATCCTCGAGGCGGCTTCCGCGTTGCCGCACGACTTGCTGGAAGCGGCCGGCAAGGCGCTTGCGCGGCATCGCCTGTAGCCCCAGCGGTGGCGCGTCGATGCTGCCCCGGGCAGCGAGTTCCGCTAGCATGCAGGGATGAGCGAAGACATCGAAACCTTGTCGCCCACGACAACCAACGAAGCGACTGCGCGCGCAGCGGACGATCGCGCCTCCGCGCCGCGCCGCGCAGGCTCCCGCGGTGCGTGGCTGATTGCGCTGATCGCACTAGGGGTCGGTGGCGTCGCCTTGTGGCGTGCGTACGCGATCGAGCACGGGCAGGCCGATGCGCAGGCGGCGGCGCGCATGGAGTTGGTCGCGCGCATCGACGAACTCTCGCGCAGCGTCGACCAGCGCAAGCGCGATCTCGACAGCCTGCGCGCGCGCGTCGCCGACGCCGATGGCGTCAACAAGAGCGTGCGCGAGGAATTGCTGGGCCTGGGCGAGCGCTCGCGCCATCTCGAGGATGCGGTCGCCAATCTTGCCGAGCAACGTTTGAGCGGCCGTGACGCGCTTGCATTGAATGAAGCGGAGTTTTTGCTGCAGCAGGCGCAGGAACGCCTTGCGTTGTTCCATGATGCGCATACCGCGCTCACGGCGTATCAACTCGCCGATTCGGCGCTGGCCGCGGCCGAGGATCCGGTGTTCGCGTCGGTACGTCAGGCGATCAGCGCCGAAGCGCGCGCGCTCGAAGCCAGCAAACCGGCCGATACGCAAGTTGCGCTGGCCACGCTCGAACGCATCCGCGAAAGCCTGGCAACGCTGCCGCCGCCGCAGGCGGCGACAAGCGACACCGCCCCGAGCTCGCGTTGGGAGAAATTCATCTCGCAGTTCGTCCACATCAGTCACGGCAACGACACCACTACGCTGGCGGATCGCAATATCGGCATGACCCGCGCCTTGAGCGCGATCGACCTGCGCGCCGCCGAAGCGACTCTGCTCGCACGCGACGCAGATGGCTATACGGCTGCGCTGAAGCGCGCGCGCGCCGGCATCGTCGCCGGTTTCGATACTCAAACGGCGGCGGCAAAGAGCGCGCTGGCCGATCTCGACCGCCTCGCCGGCACGCCGCTGGCGACTGCGCCGCCCGAACTCGGCGGCGCGTTGCGCGAGCTGCGCAACCTGCGCGCGACGCGTGCGCTTGCGCAGCCGCCTGTGGCCAAGCCCCTGACCGCGCCATCGGTGGCCCCGCCTGCGCCGCCCGCCACGTCGAACCACAACGGAGTCGGCCCATGAAACTCTGGCGCACGATCCTTCTCTTGCTGATCATCGCGGTGATCGCCGCGTTCGCGTGGCATTGGCTCGCCGCCGACCCGGGTTATCTGCAACTGCGCATGCGCGGCACCACGATCGAAACCAGCGTGGTGGTCGCCATCACGTGCCTGCTCCTGCTCTGGGCCGTGCTCACCGCCTGCTGGCATCTGCTGCGTTGGCCGTTTCGGTACTGGAACCACTCGGTGCAGCGGCGCGGCCGCGAACGCCTCGCTGGTGGTCTTACCGCGTTCGTGGAGGGCGAGTATGCGCAGGCCGAACGCAGCCTCGCCAAGGCCGCCAGCCATGAAGCGTTCCGCACACCGGCGCTGCTCGTGCTCGCACGCGCCGCGCACGAACGCGGCGCCGAAGATCGCGCGAAACAGGCGCTGGACGACGTCGGCGCGAGCGGTGCACGCGCCGCCGACACGCTGCGCGCGCGCTTCCTGATCGAGAACGGCCGCAACGCCGAAGCGCTCGCATTGCTGAAAACGAACGCAGCCGCGAACACTCTGTCACTGCGTGGCTGGCGCCTCTTGATCGACAGCGCACTCGCAGCCGGCGATACCCAAGCCGCGCTGGATGCGTTGCGTGCGCTCGCACGCAGTCAGTCGCTGACCTCGGAAACGCAAGCCACACTGGAAACCCGCGTACTCGCCGCCGCGCTCGCGGCCGCACCGGATGCGCCGAAGCTCAACGTACTGTGGAGCGGCGCAAGCCGCGCGCAACGGCGTCGCCCCGAACTCATCGCCGCATTCGCGCGCTGCGCCGCTGCGCTCGGGCAGACACTCGCGGCGATGGACGAGATCGAATCGGCCGAGCGTCGCGAATGGAGCGAGGAACTCGCCGTGTGCTACGGCGACCTCGGCTCCGCCGAACTCCCGGCACGCACCCGCAAGGCCGAAGGCTGGCGGGCGATCGCGCCGAACAGCGCCGCGCTGCTGACCACGATCGGCCGCCTCTACACACAGCAGTCGCTATGGGCGAAGGCGGAGGAACCGCTCGAACGCGCGCTCGCCATCGCCGAATCGCCAGCCGCGTGGGAAGCACTCGGCGACTGCCACAAAGGTGAAGGCGACGCTGCGACCGCGAACACCTGCTACGCGAACGCGCTGCACATCTCACGCGGCGAGCCGACCACGCCAGTCGGCGCGCGCCTGCCGCGCGGCCCGGTCGACACGCGCCCGCTCGCGTTCGAGGAACGCAGCGAGCATGGGGTGCCGCGGTTGCCCGGCGTGAAATAAGTTGGACTTGTCCGCGATGATTCTCGCGCTCTATGTCATCGCAATCGTTGGTCTTGGCAGCTCCCAAATTGTCTATCACGTGATGGCTTCCAGCCTCGAGTGAAAGATCCCTTTAGCCGTTCGTGCTGATACTCCGGGGCAGGCTCAGCACAAGGTAAGCCTTCGGCGTATCGAGGCATGAACGGCCTCGCGAACCTGGGGGTCCTCGCGTAGCAGGTGGCCGTCGCGAAACACGAGGCGGCGCATCAGCTGGCGCGGGCCGAAGTTTGTAGTACCAGACATCGAACTGCACCGAGCGTTGCTGTTCGAACGGGCCGTACGCGCCGATCACGTCGACGTTCGCATGGCGATCGGTCCAGAACGGCTCGCCGCAGCAGTCGCGGACTTGGAAATCCTGGTCGCCGTCACTGACGATGCGATTGCCGCAGCGCATCGCGAATGTGCCCGGGCTGGCGAGGAGCAGGCGAGGATCAGCAGAAGGAATCGGCACATGGAGGTTGCAAACCGGTTGATCGAATCAGGGTAGGAAACGCCGAACAGGGCGGTCGCGCTTGCAGCGCTCCTACAAAAGCAAGGCATCGCGTTTTTGCAGGAGCACCGGGAAAAGGTGCAAGCGGCGCAGCCGCGACCAGCGCTGCAAGTTCCCGTCGATGTTTTCTAGAGTCCATGAATCCCGGCGCGACTACCGAGGATCTCGGCGATCACGTCGGGCGCGTAATCGAACGAATCGTAGTACAGCCGCTCCTCCGGCAGTCCGGCGTCGACGAACGCGCGCCGGCCGGCATCGATCATCGTCGGCGGACCGCTCATGTAGAGGTCGAAGCCGGAAAGGTCCGGGTGATCCTCCAGCAGCGCCTCATGCACGAGCCCGCCGCGCAGTGCGCCGGTGTGTTCCGCATCGGATATGACCGGGACGAAACGGAAGGCCGGAACGTCGCGTGCCCAGTGCTCGGGCAGGCCGCGCAAGTACAGCTCGGCCGGTTCGCGCGCACCCCAGTAAAGCGTCATCGGCCGACGCGTGCCGAGGTGCAGAAAATGCTCGATCAGCGCCTTGATCGGCGCGAAGCCGGTGCCGCCGGCCATCAGCAGCATCGGGCGTTCGCTGTCCTCGCGCGGCACGAAGGTGCCGAGCGGGCCTTCGACTCTCAGCAGCGCGCCGGACTTCATCTCGTCGAATACGCTGGTGGTGAAGCCGCCACCAACCACGCGGCGCACGTGCAGCTCGATCGCGTCGTCGTCGTGCGGCGCGTTCGCGATCGAGAACGCACGACGTTTGCCATCCGCGAGCAGCACATCGAGATACTGGCCGGGCAGGCGGCGCATGCGTTCGCCGTGCGCGGTGAGCAACCGGAGCCGCGCCACGTCCTCGCTGAGCAGGGTCTTGTCGACGACTTTCAGCGTGAACACGCGGCGCGGAATATCGGCGACCGAGGCGACCTCGCGCGCGGCGATCATCAGATCACTTGCCGGCACGGCCTGGCAGAGCAGCACTTGATGGCGCATCTGCTCGGCCGCATTCAACGCGCTCGGCGGATTGCGCGGATAGACGCATTCGCCGGTGACCAGGGTCGCCTTGCAACTGCCGCAGACGCCCGCGAGGCACGAATACGGCAGCGCCAGACCGGCACGGCGCGCGGCTTCGAGCACGGTTTCTCCTGCGTCTACGCGGAAACGCTTGCCGCTGGCCTGCAGGGTGACGAAGTGGGGCACGTGTCGAATCGCCGGGGAATGCCGCAATTGTCGCCGAAGTCGCTCCTACAGAAGAATTGCAGCTACCGGGCACCGCCCGCGCGCTTGCTATAGTCGTTCGACCATCCGCCGGACCCCATCCATGAGCATCTGGAAGCAAACGAGTGATCTCGACCGCATCAACGCGTGGAATCACGACACGCTGGTCGAGCATCTCGGCATGCGCGTCACCGAGATCGGCGCCGACTACGTGCGCGGCACGATGCCGGTCGATGCGCGCACGCAACAGACATTCGGTTTGCTGCACGGCGGCGCGTCGGTCGCGCTGGCCGAATCGCTCGGCACCCTCGCCGGCAATCTCTGTCTCGATGCGGCGACCGAGATGGCGATCGGTCTCGACATCAACGCGAACCATGTGCGCGCGGTCACTGCGGGCGTCGTCACCGGCACCGCGCGCGCGCTGCACATCGGACGCAGCACGCAGGTCTGGGAGATCCGCATCGAAGACGAACACGCACGCCTCGTCTGCATCTCGCGGCTGACGTTGGCCGTCGTGCCACACCGGGCGCCGGCTGCGATCTGAACCATGAGTTCCGACGGCACTCCGTACGCGAATCTGTCGCCGGACCGCGTGCTCGACGCGGTCGACGCGGCCGGATTCGTCAGCGACGGCCGCCTGCTTGCGCTGGCGAGCTACGAAAACCGCGTCTATCAGGTCGGCATCGAAGACGACTCGCCACTGGTCGCGAAGTTCTACCGACCCGGCCGCTGGAGCGACGCCGCGATCGCCGAGGAACACGCGTTCGCGCTGGAACTCGCGGCGGCGGAACTGCCGATGGTCGCACCGCTCGAAATCGATGGAGAAACCCTGCTCACCCATGCCGGCTTCCGCTACGCGCTGTATCCACGACGCGGCGGTCGTGCGCCGGAACTCGAATCGGCCGATCACCTCGCCTGGATGGGCCGCCTGCTCGCGCGCATGCATGGCGTCGGCGCGCGCGCGCGCTTCCGCGAGCGCGGATCGATCGACACCAACACCTTCATCCGCAACGCCGCACGCGCGGTGCTCGCGTCGGGACTCTTGCCCCAACGCCTCGACGACACCTATCGCGTGCGCACTGATGCGCTCGCGACGACAATCGACGCACGCTTCGCCGCGCTGGAACCGATCGCGCGGATCCGCCTGCACGGCGACTGCCACGTCGGCAACGTGCTGTGGACCGACACCGGCCCGCATTTCGTCGATCTCGACGATGCGCGCATGGGCCCGGCCGTGCAGGACCTGTGGATGCTCGCACCCTCGCCGCGTGCGCTCGACTCCCTGCTCGAAGGCTACGCCGAGTTCCGCGACTTCGACTTCCGCGAACTCACGCTGATCGAACCGCTGCGCATCATGCGCCAGGTGCACTGGGCCGGCTGGGTCGCCGCGCGCTGGCACGATCCCGCGTTCCCGCGCGCATTCGCGCATGTCGGCGAGGCGCGCTGGTGGGAGCAGCATCTGAACGATCTGGGCGAGGCGCTTGCGCAGCTTGGCGACGATTGAACGCCGTTTGCACGGCTCGCCCTATGCCCGTCATCCCGGCGAAGGCCGGGATCCAGTGTCTTCAAGCCGGAGCAACAAGGCCTCGCCACGTCCGACGCGTTGGGGCGCCTTCACCCCGTCTTGTCAGGCTTAACCTCGCAACTTTACCTGCATGGCGAATAGCTGATCCAGTTGTCGCTCGTCCACCAAGCGCCAAGGATAGCCGTGATTGCGCACTCGCCCGGGAGGTCGTTCGGTCATGGCGAACTCGAATACGATATGGCGAGAATCCACCATGTCGATGAACCGTCCGATATCCGGACGCTCGCAATAGATCAACTCGTTGTAGTGATACTGGATGCCGCCGTTGCGGATGCGTGATTCAGCCTTCACGAAAACGGCACGTGAGTGCTTCATCGCCAAGCGCTCTGCCAACCTCTGGCGAGCCCAGAGGCCGAGCTGGTCGGCCCCCTTGCGCAAATCGATCCCGCATGGCGGAGGTTGTACTTCGAGTCGCAAGCCAAGGTTATTCGTCCTTGATGTGACCTGCGAATAGCACGAGTGCATGCCGGCCGCATCGGCCTGACCGATCAAACGCAAACGCTCGATGCCGGGTTGGTTCCGAAGCCAGGTTGGACCCATCTGGAACAGATTGATTTTGCCCGCGTTCGGGCGTCGGTCGCGTTTGAGCTTGCACTTGAGTTCTATGCCACGGAAGTCGGCATGCTGATCGTTGTTTTCCTCAATGCCTACCAACGTTTCAAACGTGTACCCAATTCCCGTGTCGCCGACACGCAGCGTGTCTATCCATCCACGGGCATGGACATCATCGTAAAGTCCAAGCAGCTCTGAAAGAGCGGCATCTTTCAAGAATCCCGGTGCATCGATAGGTAACTGGACAAACGCGCCGAGTGCTGTGGGAACATCATTTCCGAACAACATCTGGATGGTTGCGCCGAAGTCCTCGTCACGTCCCTCAACGCGCGCGTCAGTGACGTAGACGATTTCTCGACTGACGTTTCGAGCCTTGATGACGATGGCCAACCTTCGGCCGTGGGCAACGTCATTCAGAGCAGGATTCAGTCTCGTTACTCGACGTTCTGGATAACGCTCGTAATACTTCCAACCGAACTGCTTCGGCCGCCCAGAGAGCGCATCGTAGCCAGCGAAGAGAACTGTAGCGTTTTCTGTCGGGTCCGGAATCGGAAGTTCCGGAAAGAATGTGTACGCGCCTGTCGGGACGAGCACGCCGTGTCTGCCGGAATCATCGTTGGGAGTGAGGATTTTCGCGAATATCTCAAGCGGCACCACGCGAAACTTTTTTCCAAGTACCTCCGTGTACGCCCGAATGTCTGCCATCACCCACCTTCTTTGATGATCCGACGCTTCAATGCACGCAGATACGAGTCTGTTAGCTGGCACTCCCAAATCGTCAGGACACGCCATCCAAGTTTTCTGAGCGCAACACCTACTCGTTTATCGCGGTCCACATTCGCAGCAAACTTCTGAAGCCAGAAACTCTTGTTCGATGCTGGCGTAGTTGCATAGCGGCAACCTGAATGTCTATGCCAGAAGCATCCATTGACGAACACAGCAGCCCGATATCTCGGCAACAGCAAGTCTGGCTTTCCCGGCAACGCTACGTGCAAGCGAAACCTCAATCCTGACTTGTGAAGATACGTCCGCACGATTCGTTCCGCTACCGTGTCGCGCCCGCGAATGCCGGACATCATCCGGCTTCGCGTGACGCGATCAACGACATCGACCATCAGGAGTCGAGTGCGATCATCTGTCCGGCCTTCTTCATGAAGATCGGATATGCCGCTTCGATGACGCCGTCGCCTAAGGCTTCGTACATCGTAGCGAGTATGCCTTCCAGCTTTTCGCATTCGGCGTCATCAAATGAGCGAGCGCCATCGGCAATGTCGATGATGCTGCGCGGCGGATCCTCGGGATGGAAGATGAGATCTCGAACCGACATTTCGGCGAACCACATCAGCATGCCATTAGTGCTCAGTTCCACGAGATCGGGGATTCTTGATTCCGACATGGCATCTCTCCTTGTGTCGTTGCTCAGGCTACCAGGAGCGAGGCTTGATGGATACCGCTTTCGTCCTGCTGGCGAAGCTCGATGATGCGAGGCGCCATCACCCTCGCGACTTCTCCCATCACCGGGACCACAACGCTGTTTCCGAACTGCTTGTACGCCTGCGTATCGCTGACGGGAATCTTGAACCCCGGCGGAAACCCCATTAGCCGCGCACACTCGCGCGGTGTCAGCCGTCGCGGTCTCTTGCGCGCGCCCTGCGAAACGAGAATTTCCGAGCCGTCCTTGTAGTAGCGCGCCGAGAGTGTGCGCGCCACGCTGTCACCGTTGACCAGCCCGAAGCCGAAGCCGTTGCCGGCGGCGCGGTGCTTCTGCGCGTAGGCCTGCAGGTATTCCCACAGGCGCGGCGTCAAGGTGTAGCGCGGATCGATCTTCGCTTTCGCGCCAGCCGTGTAGTGAGCTTCGGGTGCTTCGCTGCCGTCCTGCGGATGCAGGATGCTTTTCAGCTTCGGGCCATCCTTCGGCAATTGCAGGTCGGCCCACGAAAAATAGGTTGGCTCCCGAAAGCCGACAATCAGGATGCGTTCGCGGTGTTGCGGCACGAAGCATTGGCCGTCGATCACCTTGTGGTGCACGTCGTAGCCGAGCTCGTCGCGAAGGGTTTTCAGGATTACGCGGAACGTGTTGCCGTTGTCGTGGCCGACCAGGTTCTTGACGTTTTCGAGCAGGAACGCGCGCGGACGTTTCGCGGCGATGATGCGTGCGACATCGAAGAACAGGGTGCCTTGCGTCTCGTCGGCGAAACCGTGCGCTCGACCGAGCGAATTCTTCTTGGATACG
Source organism: Rhodanobacteraceae bacterium (assembly GCA_003142815.1). GTDB lineage: Bacteria > Pseudomonadota > Gammaproteobacteria > Xanthomonadales > Rhodanobacteraceae > Dokdonella_A. The sequence continues at coordinate 19,086 of PLNP01000007.1, read as the reverse complement.
CCGGCGATGCTGAAGGGCTGGCAGGGGAAACCGGCGAGCAACACATCGTGGTCGGGCACGTCGGCGGCGTCGACGCCGGTGATGTCGCCCGCGAAGACATGCCCGGCGGTTTCGGGAAAGTTCGCGTAATAGGTTTTCTGCGCGTGCATGTTCCATTCGCTGGTGAACACGCAGCGGCCGCCCTGTGCCTCGAAGCCGATGCGAATACCGCCGATGCCGGCGAAAATATCCGCAAAGGTAAAATCGGCCTCGCCGATAACTGCGATTTCGGCCGTGGCCAGCGGCAGGATGCGCTGACGGATCGCGTCGGCGAGATACGGCGGTGGGTCGGTTTCGCGTATCTCCCAGCGCCGCACGGTGCGTGCATCGACGCCGAGCAGCGCGGCGAGTTCGCGCTGACTGTGGCGAGTGCGTGCGGCTGCAAGCAGGTCACGGACGTCCATGTAACTCCCCATTTTTGGAACAAAGTGCGGACACTATGTCCGCTTTTTGTCCCATTTTGCAAGTTCGCGCCAATCGACGCGTTCTACGTGGGGCGGCAGCGCGGAAACCGTTCACCCTTCGATACGCCGCAGGCGTACCCCGTCCTGAGCCTGTCGAAGGATCGGAGTGGACGGTTTCATGTGGCGGAGTGCACGCAGGGTCGTGTTGGCCCCGAGAACATGGTTTCTGAATCCGGGGACGAACGGAGCCGCTGGCGGCAGGACTGGTCATGACAGATTGCCGCGCTGCGGCATTCATCCGCTACCATTGCTATTCCGATGACTCCTCCTGCCAAAACCACCGCCGCATCGCCGCCCAGCGATCGCCTGCGTCCGTTGCGCTATGCGATCCGCACGCCGCTGGTTCTGCTGCACGCAATCATCGCTGCACCAATCGCCGTGCTGGCGCTAAATCCGCTCGCCGCACGCATCCGTGTCGGGAGTACCTCGCTGGAGAAATTCATGATCCGCTGGTGGTCAGGCGCGCTGGTACGGATCTTCGGCTTTCGCATCCGCTGTTTCGGTGAACCGTTGCCGGGTGCGGTGCTGTACGTCGCGAATCATGTCTCCTGGCTCGACATCGTGCTGATGCATAGCGCACGCCCGGTCAGTTTCGTCGCCAAGAGCGAAATCGCGCGTTGGCCGTATGTCGGCTGGATCACTGCGCGCGCGGGCACGATCTTCCATCGCCGCGGCAGCACCGATTCGCTGAATGTCGTGATGGGCCGCGTCGTCGAGCGGCTGGTGCATGGCGAACCGGTCGGCGTGTTTCCGGAAGGTGGCAGCGGGCGTGGTGACCGTGTCGGCACGTTCCACGCGCGTATCTTCCAGACCGCGCTTGATGCAGAGGTGCCGGTACAGCCGGTCGCGCTGCGCTATGGCCGCGGCGGGCAACAGGATCCGCGCGTGCCGTTCGGCGTGGACGAGAGTTTCTTCGGCAATTTCCTGCGCATCCTCGGCGGTCCACCGATGGATGCCGAAGTCCATTTCCTCGACCCGGTGCCAGCGACGCCGGATGCGCGCCGGCGCATGGCCGAGGAAAGCCGTGCGCGCATCGTGCGATTGTTGGGTTATGGCGAAGACTGAGCCCGCTGCATCGCATTTGCGTATCGCACGCCACGGCGCGTGCGATGCGGCCGCCCGCGCGGACCGGTCGCACCTGACCACCGCTGCCGATTTCCAGCCGCCGCGGTTGCTGCGCAATCGTCATGTGCAGTCCGTGCTCGCGTCGAGCAGCCTGCGCCGCTGGCTGTCGATGCGGGGCCGCGATGCGCTCGAGCGCGACGCAACGACGCACATTCTCGATTGCGGCGATGGCGTGCGCCTGCAAGGTTTCCACACCAGGCAACGCGCACTCGATGCGGCGCGTGGACTGGTCGTGCTATTGCACGGCTGGGAAGGCAGTGCGCGTTCCACCTATGTGGTCAGCACGGGCGCGCGCCTGCTCGACGAAGGCTTCGACGTGTTTCGCCTGAACTTGCGCGATCACGGCGACACCCATCACCTGAATCGCGATTTGTTCCATTCCTGCCGCATCGAGGAAGTGGTCGGCGCGGTGCGCGCGGTCCAGCAGCAATTCGGACAAGGCAGCCCGCTCGCGATCGCCGGCTTCTCGCTCGGCGGCAATTTCGCGTTGCGCGTCGCGTTGCGTGCGCCGGCTGCCGGGATCGCGCTTGGCTATGCGGCTGCGGTGTGTCCGGTGGTCAGTCCGGCCGCCGGCCTGTTCAGGCTTGAAGCAGGCCCGTGGTTCTACCAGAGCTACTTCCTGCGCAAATGGCGCGGTTCGCTGCGTCGCAAGCAGGCGTTGTTTCCGGATGTCGACTGGTTCGCGCCCGCGGAGCTGGCTGGCAACCTGCGCGAACTCACCCGTGCGCTGGTTCTGCGCCATACCGATTACGGCTCGCTCGACCGTTATCTCGATGGCTATTCGATCGCGGGCGACATCCTCAAGGATTTGCGCATTCCGGCGACCATCCTGACCGCGGCCGATGATCCGTTGATTCCGGTCGACGCGTTCCGCGCGCTGGAGCTTCCGCCGCAGGTCGAACTCGATGTCACGGCCTACGGCGGCCATTGCGGCTTCATCCGCGACTTCTCGCTGCGCAGCTTCGCCGAGGATTACATCGTGGAACGCGTGTTGCGGCATCTGTGTCCCGCTGCCGAGGCCGCGCTCCAGACCGGGCCGACCGCCGCGCTCGCCTAGTCAACGGGTTGCGTGCCGTCGCGCCGGCGGCAACGCCACGCGAACCCGATCCGCCGCCATGCGTCATAATTTTGCGCTGCCAGCCGCGGTTGCAGTTGCGCCGCGGCACGCGTGTCGCCATGTTGGCACCGTCCGCCCCTTTCCCACTTCCACGAAAAGTTCAGCGCATGCTCAAGGAATCGATTGACCTGCACCGTCAAGGCCGCTTCGACGAAGCCGAACAAGGCTATCGCGCGCAACTTGCGGAAAACCCCGACGCCGTCGATGCGCTGCATCTGCTCGGCATGCTGCGTCATCAGCGTGGCGACGCGGCCGAGGGTGCGCGCCTGCTCGGCCGTGCGCACGAGCTCGCGCCCGACGACGCGAACATCGAACTCAGTCTCGCTTCTCTGGATTTTCGTGCTGGCGATCACGTTGCCGCAGAGCGCGGCTTCCAGCGTGCGCTCACGCTCGATCCGAATCTCGGCGGCGCGCATGCGGGCATCGGCCAGATTGCGCTGCTGCGTGGCGAGCAGCACGCCGCCGAACAGCATTTTCGGATCGCACTGCGGACCGGCGAAGAGCCGCACGCGCTGGCCGGCCTCGGCGCGCTGCTGCTCGAACGCGAGGATACCGATGGCGCGTTGCGCCATCTCGGCCGCGCGGCCGATCTCGCCCCGCACGACGCGATGATCCAGATGATGCTGGGACAGGCCTTCGCACGGCGCGACACGCCGGCGTTCGCCGAACAGGCGTTCGCGAACGCGCTGCGCCTGCGCCCGGATCTGCATCAGGTGCGGCCGTGGCTGGGCTCGTTGTTGCTGAAAGCGAAACGCTATCGCGAGGCGCAGGTGCATTACCGTGAGCTGCTCGCGGTACCCGGTTTCGAGGTGAGCGCGCATATCGGTCTCGCCGACGTCGCGCGCGCGGAGAATCGTCTGGAAGACGCAGTCGCCAGTTATCGCACGGCGCTCGCGATGGATCCGAACCAACCGATAGCCACGCGCGCATTGGCGTGGTCACTGGCACAGGCCGGCCGCATTGACGAAGCGATCGCGACCTACGATACCTGTCTCGCGCAGGCGCCCGACGATGATGCGGTGCGTACCGCACGCGCCGAGTTGCTGATGCTGGTCGGACGCCTTGCGGAAGCCGCCGCCGATTGGAAGGCTCTGCTCGATCACAATCCCGCTGACCTGCGGGCGCGCAGCCGTCTCGCGATGCTTTGCGAATATCTCGGTCAGCCCGATGCCGCGCAGGCACATACGGACATCGTGCTGCTCGCGCTGCCCGAGGACCCGGAAATGCTGCTGATCCGCGTTCGATCGCTGCTGCGCGCCGGCGGAGCAGGCGCACGCACGCTGCTGGAATCACTCGGGCGCCTGACCTTGTCCGAAGGACAGCACCGATTGTGCTGGAATTATCTGGGTCGCGTGCATGACCGCGCCGGCGAAGCGGCCGCAGCGGTGCGGTGTTTTGCGGAGGCGCAACTGGGTGTTCCCGGCGCGATGCCGGCCCTGGATGATCCGCATCCCGAGTTGCAGACCACACTCGCGAAACCGGTCGACGCAGTCTGGCCGCACGCGCCGATCCTGTTGCTCGGCACGCCGGGCAGCGGCGTCGAACGAGTCGCCGCGTTGTTGGCGGACCAGCCGCAACTGCTGGTGCTGCGCGATCGTATCGGCGCGCTCATGCGTGACGATGATTTCAACCGGCCACGCTTTGCGTACTACTGTGGCGATTTGAGCGATGACGACCTCGAGGCCTTGCGCGAACGCTATCTGGCGCCGCTGCGCGCAGCCGGTACCGCACTGGATCGCCCAATCGTCGACTGGCTGCCGCGCTGGGATGCGCACTTGCTCGCGCTGATCCACCGCGCGATGCCGGGCACACGAATTGTCATCGTCGAGCGCGACCCACGCGACGCGCTGCTGAACTGGCTCGCGTTCGGCTGGGCACCCGGGTTCCCGTGCGCGGAGCCGGAGGCCGCGGCCGACTGGCTGGTGCGCGCGCGCCAGCATCTGCATTTCGCCAGCGAACTCGATGAACCGCGCCGGCTGGTCGTCGCCGCCGATCCGCTGCTCGACGATGCGGAACAGGCCGGCGCCGAACTCGCGCACTTCCTCGGCCTCGATGCATTGCGACCCGGCGCGCAGCTGGCCGCGATGGCGCAGGGTTTGGGCGGCTTGCCAGTGCGCTTCCCGGCAGGGCATTGGCAGGTCTATCGTGAGGCACTGGCGGACGTATTCCGCAGCCTGCAATGAGGAGGTCGTGATGCATCCGTTCGCCCTGTTCGCGTTGTTGCTCGGCCTGCCGATCAGTTCGGCGGCGCGGTCAGTCGATCTCGACACCCTGACGCTGCCGGCCGGATTCAAGATCGCGGTCTATTCCGAAAACGTGCCGAATGCGCGTGAGCTCGCGCTCGGCGCAAACGGCACGGTCTTCGTCGGCTCGCGCGATGCAGGCAGGATCTATGCACTGACCGACGCGGACCACCACGGCCGTGCCGAACGCGTGCGTGTGATCGCGAGCGGTCTTGAGGTGCCTTCCGGTGTCGCGTTCCACGAGGGCAATCTCTACATCGGCGCGATCAGCCGCCTCTTCGTGCTGCGCGATATCGAGCATCATCTGGATGATCCGCCCAAGCCCGAAGTCGTCACCGACAAGCTGCCGACGGCAACGCATCACGGCTGGAAGTTCATCGCATTCGGGCCGGACAGGCGTCTCTACGTGCCGATCGGCGCGCCATGCAATGTCTGCGATCCCGGCAAGGATTTCGCGAGATTGATCAGCATGCAGGCGGATGGTTCCGACTGGCGCGATGTCGCACGCGGTATCCGCAACACGGTCGGCTTCGACTGGCAGCCGGGTACGAAACAACTCTGGTTTACCGACAACGGCCGCGACCTGCTCGGCGACGATCTGCCGTCTGACGAGCTCAATCGCGTGACGCGCAACGGCGAGCATTTCGGATTTCCGTATTGCCACCAGGGCGACACGCTCGATCCGGAATTTGGCAAGGGCAAGTCGTGCCAGGACTACACGCCGCCGGTGCTCAAGCTCGGCGCGCATGTCGCCTCCCTCGGCATGCGTTTCTACACCGGCACGATGTTCCCGGCGGACTATCGCGGCGCGGCGATCATCGCCGAGCACGGCTCGTGGAATCGCTCGAAAAAGTCCGGCTATCGCGTGATGACGGTGCGCCTCGATGGCGATCGCGTGGTGAGCTACCAGCCGCTGATCGACGGATTCCAGCACAATGAAACCGCGCAGGGCCGGCCAACCGACGTGCTGGTCATGCCCGACGGCGCGCTACTCGTCGCGGACGATCTCGCCGGCACGGTCTACCGTGTCAGTTATTCGCAGCCTAACTCATCGACCCGGAGGTAAGTCCATGCACCTGCGCAGCGACGATTTTTCGGACATGCAGCCGATTCCCAATGCATGCGCATTCGGTTGTCCCGGCCCCAACGACGAACCTTGCGTGTTGTCGGCGAACCGCAATCCGCAGCTGGCCTGGTCCGAGGCCCCAGCGCACACGCGCTCGTTCGTCCTCACCTGTATCGACCGCGACGCACCGACCCGCGCCGACGACGTGAACAAGCCCGATCGACGCGTACCGGCATCGTTGCCCCGTGCAGACTTCGCGCACTGGCTGATGATCGATATTCCGCGCGAATGCCGCGAACTCACGAACGGCAGCTGCAGCGATGGTGTCGTCGCGCATGGCAAACGCGAACCGCTCGGGCCGCCCGGCTCGAAGCAGGGCGTCAACGACTACACCGGTTGGTTCGCCGGTGATCCCGACATGGCCGGCGACTATCTCGGTTACGACGGCCCATGCCCGCCGTGGAACGATGAGCTTCTCCACCATTACCAATTCCGCGTGTATGCGCTCGACGTTGCAACACTGGGTCTTGGCGGTCGGTTCACGCTCGCCGATGCGCGCGGCGCAATGCGCGATCACGTCATCGCCGAGGCGGCATTGACCGGCACGTACACGTTAAATTCCATATTGCGGCGCTGAGCTTCAGCCGTCTCCCCCCGGCGACCGAACGAAGCCCCCATGGGAGAGAGAGGCCGGGGTGAGGGTTCGGCCAAGGTGCTTTTCAATTGGCAGCATGACCAGCAAAGGGGGCGCTTTTGAATGGATGACTGGAGCCAACAACGCGCCGGATCAATAGGCTGCGGTTCGCTGCTAGCATGTGCGTTTGACTGAAGGTCTGGTTCGCTCGCGATGAATGAAACCTCCCCCAATCCCGCTGCGGATCTCGCCGCGCGCGGCGTCACGGCGCGCGCACTCGTCGATCAGGGCCACACGCTTGAGGCAGAGCGTGCATTCGCCGAGCTGCTGCGCGACGTGCCGGACGATGCGGATGCGCTCAACTTCCTCGCCATCTGCGCACACGATCGCCACCGTATCGACGAAGCGCTGGGCCTGCTCGGGCGCGCGCTCAGTGCACACCCGGACGATGCGACCACGCTGACCAATCTCGGCGTTCTGTATCGCGAGCAGAATCGGCTCGACGAGGCACACGCGGCGCTGGCGCAAAGCGTCCGCGTGGCGCCCGATCTGTTCGTCGCGCGCTTGCGCCTCGGCGAAGTCCTCGAAGCGCTGGGTCGAGTCCATGACGCGTTGCCGATGTATTTCGGCGCGATCATGGCCGCGCAAGGGCACGGGCAGTGGCTCAGCGACGCCACCACCGCGCCCACTTTGCGGCCGCTGGTCCGGCATGCGATGCGCGCCGTCGCGAGCGGTCGACGCGCGCTGTTTTCCGCGTTGCTGAATCCACTGCGTGAGCGCCATGGCGCCCGAAATTCCTGTATTTCCCGGACCTGCCGACGACGCGCTTCTTCAATCGCGAATTGTTCCCGTGGTACACCGAGCTCGAGGCGCAGGCCGGCGCGATCCGCGAGGAGATGCTTGCCGCGCTCGCCGAGGATCAGGGCTTCGAGCCGTTTCTCGGCCACGCTGACGATCCGCAGCAACTGCGGAACCTGTTGCGCGGCCATCACGGCACGCCAGCGTGGAACGTGTTTTTCTTCTACCGCCATGGCGTGCGCAACGATGCGAATGCGGCGCGTTGTCCGCGCACGATTGCTGCGCTCGATGCCGCGCCGCTATGCCGCGTCCGCGCGCATGCACCCGAGGTCTGCTTCTCGGTGCTGACGCCGGGTTCACACATCCTGCCGCACCATGGCGTCACCAATACGCGCGTGGTCACCCACCTCGCCCTGGTCGTTCCCGACGACTGCGCGCTGGTCGTCTCTGGCGAGTCGCATGGCTGGGGAGAAGGACGCTGCTTCAGCTTCGACGACACTTTCGAGCACGAGGCGTACAACCGCAGCGCGGACACGCGTGTGGTCATGTTGCTGGACACGTGGAATCCGTACCTGAGCGAGGTCGAGCGCGCCGCCATTGCCGAACTGATCGGCGGGATCGGCGACTTCAACCACGACGCCGACGTTTTGATTCGTGGGTAGGTTGGGGTGAGCGCAGCGATGCCCAACATGCGAAGCGTTGGGGTTCACCGGCTCACCCCAACCTACGCGTCATGCGCCTTCCGGCAGTGAGTAGTTGGGCTGAGCGCAGCGATGCCCAACGTGCGCGCGTCAGCCGCCGGTCGGTAGCGCAATCAGCAACACGATGCCGAGCACGATGCGGTAGATCGCGAACGGCGTGAAGCGGTGCGTGCGAATGTAGCTGAGCAGCCATTTCACGGCGACGAACGCGGTGACCAGCGAAACGACGAATGCGATCGCGAGCGCGGTCCAGTCCTCGTGCACACCGTTGCCGCTCTTGAGCGATTTCAGGAGTTCGTAGCCGCTGGCCGCGAACATCGTCGGGATACCGACCAGGAACGCGAACTCGGTCGCGGCAGCGCGGTTGCTGGTGCCCGCGAGCAGCGCCACGAAGATCGTCGCCGCCGAGCGCGAGGTGCCGGGGAAGATCGCCGCGACGACCTGCGCCAATCCCACCAGGATCGCCACGCGCCAGGTGATCGGCGTGCGATCCGGTTGTTTCGCGGCGAGCCATTCCGCGCCGAGCATCCAGATGCCACCGATGACCAAGGCCCACGCGACCGGCGTGATCTTTTCCGGCAGCTTGAAGCCGAGCCTCGTCGCCGCAAAGCCGAGCACGGCGGTGATCAGAAACGCGACCAGCAATTTCAGCGCGTAATCGCGGTTCTCGGCCTTGGCAAACCCGGTCGCCAGTTGCCACAGCCGTTCGCGATAGATCAACGCGACGGCGAGGATCGCACCCGCTTGGATCACGACATTGAACACATCGGAACGCTTGCCGAGCCAGTGCTCGGCGATCAGCAGATGACCGGTGCTCGAAATCGGCAGGAATTCGGTGATGCCTTCGATGATGCCGAGCAAGATCGGATGGATGAGGTCGGTCACGGGTCAGCCTTGGGGTCAAGAAACGCTGCTGGTGCGGAGGGCGGAAAGTGCGCGGCGAAATCGGCAGTTTAATCGCTGGCCGTGACGTTATCGAATGCACTATGGTAGTGAAATATGGACCACTGTTGCGCTGTTATTGTGCAAACGTGAGCGGGCTGTGCGTCACGGGCGTGGTTTTCATGGAATCCGCCAAAATCCGGATTCTTTCACCTCGTCATTCCGGCGAAAGCCGCAATCCAGCGTCTTCAGCGCCGTGGCGAGCTTCTGTGTGCCCGATTGCAGCACGGCGACGACGGCCAGGATTCCCCTAGGTCGACCGGCACGATCTGGCATGCTGATTGCTGTTGTCCAAGCCACCCACTCCAAGAGATCGCCCCATGTCCGCGCAAAACGTACTCAAGATGATCAAGGACGACGCAGTCGAATTCATCGATCTGCGCTTCGCCGACATGCTCGGCAAGCAGCACCACATCACGTTCCCCACGCACTCGGTCGACGAGTCGCTGTTCGAGGACGGCAAGATGTTCGACGGATCGTCGATCGGCGGCTGGAAGGGCATCAACGAATCGGACATGGTGCTGCTGCCGGATCCGGACAGCGCGATCATCGATCCGTTCATGGCCGACAAGACCCTGCTCCTGCAGTGCGATGTGCTTGAGCCCAGCACGATGCAGACCTATTCGCGCGATCCGCGCTCGGTCGCCAAACGCGGCGAGGCGTACCTGAAGTCGACCGGTATCGCGGACACCGCGTTCTTCGGTCCCGAGCCCGAGTTCTTCATCTTCGACTCGGTGCGCTACCGCAACGACATGGGCCACGTGTCGTACGAGATCGAATCCGAGGAAGCCGCTTGGTCGTCCGGCAAATCGTTCGAGGGCGGCAATTCCGGCCATCGCGGCGGCATCAAGGGCGGTTACTTTCCAGTCTCGCCGGTCGATACGTTCCAGGACATGCGCAGCGAGATGTGCAAGGTACTCGAACAAGTCGGCCAAGTGGTCGAAATGCATCACCACGAAGTCGCGAATGCGGGCCAGTGCGAGATCGGCACAAAGTTCAACACCCTGGTCAGGAAGGCCGACGAACTCATCACGATGAAGTACGTGCTCAAGAACGTCGCGCACCAGAACGGCAAGACCGTCACCTTCATGCCCAAGCCGATCGTCGGCGACAACGGCTCGGGGATGCACGTGCACCAGTCGCTCGCGAAGAACGGCCAGAACTTGTTCGCCGGCGATCTCTACGGTGGCCTGTCGCAGACCGCGCTGTATTACATCGGCGGCATCTTCAAGCATGCGCGCGCGGTCAACGCGTTCGCGAACTCGACGACGAACAGCTACAAGCGTCTGGTGCCGGGTTTCGAGGCGCCGATCATGCTCGCGTATTCCGCACGCAACCGTTCGGCGAGCTGCCGCATCCCATTCGTGCATAGCCCGAAGGGACGGCGCATCGAGGTGCGCTTCCCGGATCCGATGAACAGCGGCTACCTGACCTTCACCGCGCTGATGATGGCCGGGCTCGATGGCATCCTCAACAAGATCGATCCGGGCGCGCCGGCCGACAAGGATCTGTACGACCTGCCGCCGGAAGAGGAGAAGAACATTCCGACGGTTTGCCACTCGCTCGATCAGGCGCTGGAAGCGCTCGACAAGGACCGTGGATTCCTCAAGGCCGGCGGCGTGTTCAGCGACGACTTCATCGACGCCTACATCGCGCTGAAGATGCAGGAAGTCACGCGTTTCCGCGCGGCGACGCATCCGCTTGAGTACCAGATGTATTACAGCATCTGACCCGCACTCGCCCGGCTCGTGTGACCGGGCGATGTCACTTCGAACGCGGTTTTTGCCGGCTCGCGCGCGGTGCGCGCGCAGCGCGCGGGTCCGGTTCGCGCATGTGGCGGATCAGCCAGCCGAGCGCAAAGCCGACGACACCCACCAGCAATACGGTTTCGAACGGTCGTTCGGAGACGAGGCTGCGCGTCGATCGGCTCATGCGACGTGCGCCGCCGAGCATGTCGCCGCCGAAGTCGCGCGCGGCGTCGAGCCCGGAGCTTCCGCGCCGCATGAGTGATTGATTCGCGTCGTGCAGCCTCGCGGCCATCGCATCCGACGCTTCGGCGAAATGTGCGCCGAGGCCGTCATCCGCATGAGCCATGCGATCCATCCATCTGGGTGCCATCATGAACGCGTCTCCCGCTCAGAAAAAATGAAAGAAGATATAAATCAGGATCAACAGGCCGACCGGAACACCGAGCAGCCAGCCAAGGAAATATTTGCCCATGACCGAATCCTCACAAAAAGCGGAGAGCGACCGCGAGGCTGCTCTCCGCATGCAGGGTTTTACAGCGTACGGTTGAATTCCTTGACTTGCTTCTGCGCTTCCTCGCGGGCCACGCCATAGCGTGCCTGGACCTTGCCGGCGAGATATTCGCTGTTGCCCTCGGCGATCTTGAGATCGTCATCGGTCAACTTGCCCCACTTTGCCTTGAGCTTGCCGGCCAACTGTTTCCACTGGCCCTTGATTTTGTCGTCGTTCATGCTGGTTCTCCTTGGGTTGTTGTGCAGGAAGAGGGCGTTCAGCCCTTCGACTTCAGTCCCGCTGCGTCGACGCTCTTGACGCCCTTCACGCTTTGCGCGGCGGCGACGGCCTTCTTCACTGCGATATCGGTGGCGAGCACGCCGGTCAGGGTCACCACGCCATCGACGGTCTTCACACTGATGTTCATGCTCTTCACGCCCTCGGTGGTCGCCAGTTCGGACTTCACCTTGGTCGTGATCCAGCTATCGGTCACAGGTTGATTGGAATCCATGGCGGTTTCGCCCGTCGCGGCGGTCGGCGCCTGTGCCGCCGCAAGCGATGCGCAGCCCAGCGAGAGAATCGAAGCCAGCGCGAGCACAGGAAGAGTGCGGTTTGGGGTTTTCATTGATATCTCCTTTCGTGAACAAGGCGCCGGAAGTCCGGCGCGACGACCATGCGGCCGTTGCACAGACATTAGGCGCGGCCGTCCAACTTCACGATGAACAACGAAAATTTTATGTGCTGGCGTTCAGCAACCGCCGCTAGCGAGCGCATTTGTATGGCGGAATGGGTGGGATTCATTCGGGCCATCTGACCGCCATGGATGGCGGGAATGGCAAAAATGCAGGAGCATTTTTCGGCCATGGCCCTCACCCTGCGGGCGGCTTCGCCGTGCAAATCGGCTGTCCTGCCGATTTGTGTGCTGGCCATCCGTGCGTGCGACGTGACCCCCGAAGTGAGTAGCGCTTGAGCTTGGAGTCCGGTCCGATAGGCAATCAGGAGACCGGACATGAAGAAGCGGAACTGACCCGGCACCGTCACCCCGCCGATCTCTCGGCGAAGGCCAGCAGGTGGCCGTCGGGATCCAGCACGTAGCCGGCACGATCGCCCCAGTCGCGTTCTCGCAGTTCGTCGACGGGCCGGGCGCCGTGCCGCGAAGGCGCGCTGCAGATAGGCTTCGGGCGCAGCGACGTAGAGATAGAGCTCGCTGCGGACGACTGCGCCTGCCCCCAAGTCGGGCAGGCGCTCGCCGAATAGGCGATGGATCGCCGTCGCCAGCATTAGGCCGAGTACGGCATCGCCGCCGAGCCCGACCTCGGTCATGCCGGGCACGCTTCGTATCATGAAACGCCCGCCAGGCTCCCCCGCGACGATCCGTCGGCCCGCTGCACTAGTTGACCGGGGCAGGGCTGCGTCGTACAGTCCTGATGGAGACCGAACGAACGTTCGGATGGTCATGACTGCAATCGTTTGGGAGAGTCCGTCGCATGCCTGCCATCGAAGCTTGGGGAATGTTCTTTGTCGCCAGCGGCGAGCCACTGCAGCGACGCAGTTTCGCCGTGCCGGCGCCGGCCGCTGCCGATGTGGTGGTGGCGGTGGCGGGTTGTGGCCTGTGCCATACCGACCTCAGCTTCCTGTCCGGCGCGGTCAAGACCAGGCAGGCGTTGCCGCTGGTGCTTGGGCACGAGATCAGCGGCACCGTGGTCGCCGCTGGGGAAGATTTTACCGAGCTGCTCGGCCGCCAGGTGGTGGTGCCGGCGGTGCTGCCTTGCGGCGACTGCGAGCTGTGCCAGGCCGGGCGCGACAACATCTGCCAGCGCCAGCGCATGCCGGGCAATGATTTCAACGGCGGCTTCGCCAGCCATCTGACCGTGCCGGCGCGCTTCCTGTGCCCGCTGCCCGATGAACTCGGCGACTTTCCGCTGACCGAACTCAGCGTGGTGGCCGATGCCATCACCACGCCGTATCAATCAGTGCTGCGCAGCGGCCTGGCCGCCGGCGAACTGGCCGTCGTGGTCGGTGTCGGCGGGGTCGGCCTGTACCTGGTGCAGCACGCCCGCAACGTCGGCGCGCATGTGGTAGCGCTGGATATCGACCCAGCCCGGCTCGAGGTCGCCGCCGCGCAGGGTGCCGAGCTGGCCATCGATTCCCGCTCGCTCGACGAGCGCGAACTGCGTAAGGCCATCCGCGCGTTCGCGAAAGAAAAAGGCTATCCCGACACGCGCTGGCGGGTGTTCGAGACCAGCGGCAGTGCGGCCGGCCAGCGCGCCGCCTACTCGCTGCTGAGCTTTGCCGGCACGCTCGGCGTGGTCGGCTTCACCCTGGACAAGATCGAGCTGCGCCTGTCCAACATCATGGCCTTCGATGCGGACGTGTTCGGCAACTGGGGCTGCCGCCCGGCGCACTACCCGGCGGTGGTGGCCGACGTGCTGGCCGGGCGCATCGAGCTGCACCGCAACGTGCGCCAGTTCCCGCTGGCCGAGATCAATGCCGTCATCGCCGACGCCCAGGCGCATCGCCTTGATGTGCGCGCCGTGCTGGTGCCCTGAGTCCCGCCTTCCTCCTCACACCTGACGCCCATGAAAAACCATCACCTGCTCGACAGTTACAGCTACCGCGACATCCTGGTCGAGAAGCGCCCGCTGCGCGACGTCGACGGCCGCGCCATCGAGAGTCTGTACAACGCCTGGATCCTGCTCAACAACCCGGGCCAGATGAACTCCTACTCCACTCAGGCGGTGAAGGAACTGATCCTGGCTTTCCGCGAGGCCTCCTGCGACCGCTCGGTGGTCGCGGTGGTGTTCACGGCGGTCGGTGACAAGGCGTTCTGCACCGGCGGCAACACCAAGGAATACGCCGAGTACTACGCCGGCAATCCGCAGGAATACAAGCAGTACATGCGGCTGTTCAACGACATGGTCACGGCGATCCTGCTGTGCGACAAGCCGGTGATCAACCGCGTCAACGGCATGCGCATCGGCGGCGGCCAGGAGATCGGCATGGCCTGCGATTTCACCCTCGCCGCCGACACCGCCCGCTTCGGCCAGGCCGGCCCCAAGCATGGCTCGGTGCCGGACGGCGGCTCCACCGATTTCCTGCATCTGTTCGTCGGCATGACCCGGGCGATGGAGTCATGCACCCTGTGCGAGCACTGGTCGGCGCACGCCGCCGTGGACTTCGGCCTGATCAACCGCATCGTGCCGGTGCTACGCAAGCCCGATGGCGAGTTCATCGCCAATCCGATGGTGTCCACCGAGCGCTTCGATGCCTGGGGCAACCCGGCCTACGGCGCCTTCAGAACCGGCGCCGCGCGCGAGGCCGGCAAGGCGGCAATGGAGGGCTGCACGGTCGACTTCAGCCTGCTCGATGCCGAGGTCGAGGCGATGGCCTACAAGCTGTCGCTGACCATGCCCGATTGCCTGAGCAAGACCCTCGAGTCGGTACGCAAGAAAAAGCTCGAGCACTGGCAGCGCAACTGCGAAACCAACCGCTCGTGGCTGGCGCTGAACATGATGACCGAGGGCCGCGCCGGCTTCCGCGCCTTCAACGAGGGGCCTAGGCAGCAGCGCGAGGTCGACTTCCACACACTGCGCCGGGCATTGGCCGAGGCGCAGCCGTGGGACGACCAACTGCTGGCGCGCATTCTGCCGAGGGCCGAGCGATGAGCTTCTCGACGCTGGCGCTGACCGAACGCTGCGACGGCCAGGTGCTGGAGGTGGCGTTGAACACGCCGCCGGCCAACATCCTGAGCGCACAGATGATTGGCGAGTTGCGCACGCTGCTGGCCAGCGAGCGCGCACCGTCGAAGCGCAAGGCGATCGTGCTGGCCGGCGCCGGTGCACACTTTTGCTACGGCGCCAGCGTGCCCGAGCACCGCGCCGGGGAAGTCGGGGCGATGCTGCCACAGTTCCACGGCCTGATCGACGACCTGCTGTCGCATCCGGTGACCAGCATCGCCCGGGTTTCCGGCCGCTGCCTGGGCGGCGGTTTCGAGCTGGCGCTGGGCTGCAGCTTGCTGTTCGCGGACGAGTCGGCGCGCTTTGCCGTGCCAGAAATCCAGCTCGGCGTGTTCCCGCCGGTGGCGGCGGTGCTGCTGCCGCAAATGGGCGCGGCGGCATTGGCGCCGCGCCTGGTGCTGTCGGGCGAAACCGTCGATGCTGCGCTACTGGAGCGGTTCGGCCTGCTCGCCGCGCGCACGCCGACCGGCGAGGCCGGTGCCGCCGTCGATGCCTGGATCGAAAAGCACCTGTTGCCGCGCAGCGCCGCCAGCTTGCGCTGCGCCCACCGCGCGCTGCGTGCCTCGCTGCTGGCGCACTACCACGCCCAGATCGGCAGCGCCGAACGGCTGTACCTCGACGAACTCATGGCCACGCACGACGCCAACGAGGGTATCGCCGCCTTCATGGACAAGCGCGCCGCGGTCTGGACCGATGCCTGACATGGACGCTCCCGCCCTCGCTTGCCAGCCCTGCCCGGACGACATTCTCGCCCAGAGCGCGGCCTTGATGTCCAGTCAGGGCTACCACGGCACCAGCATGCGCGACCTGGCACGCACTACCGGGCGCAGCCTGTCCGGGCTCTACCACCACTTCGCCAACAAGGAAGAGCTGCTCTACCTGATCAACGAGCGCGGCTTTTCCCCGCTGCTGGCCAACGCCGAGCGGCTGCGCAGCGAATACCGCAGCGGCAATGGCCGCCCACGTGCCGCCGGTCCGGCCAGCGCCGCCCTGCTGTGCGACCTGATCGGTGCCCATCTCGGCTATTTCGGCAGCCACCTCAACGAGATGAGGGTGCTGATGTTCGGCACTCAGCCGATGAGTTCGACCCACGGCCAGGCGATCCGGCAGCTGAAGGACCGCTACACCGAGATCTTCAAGTTCGCGGTCGGCGAGTACATCGGGGCCCGGCGCGAAGCAGCCACGACAACCGAGATCGAGCGCAAGACCTACCTGCTGTTCGGAATGATGAACTGGATCTTCGGCTGGTACTCGTTCGACGAGCATGGCCCGGTCGAGGCTCTGGGCGAGGACATCTACATCACCTTCACCAAGGGCTGCCTGGCCTTGCGCCCGGCTGCCGCACGCGACGAGTAGACCATGGACACCCAACCGATCATCGACCGCTGCGAACGCCTGTACCGGGACATCGATCTTGGCTACGTGCAGGAATGGAAACAGCGCACCGGCGGCAAGGCGGTCGGCCACCTGCCGGTGTACGTGCCACGCGAGCTGATCCACGCCGCCGGCCTGCTGCCGGTCGGCATCATGGGCGGCGGCGACGACGTCGAGATCATCCGCGGCGACGCCTACTTCCAGTCCTACATCTGCCATCTGCCGCGTTCGACCGTCGAGCTTGCCTTGGGCGGCAAGCTCGACTGCCTGGATGGCATGTTGTTCCCGGCCATCTGCGACGTGATCCGCAACCTCAGCGGCATGTGGCAGATGATGTTCCCGGACAAGTACATCAAGTACCTCGACTTCCCGCAGACCTTCAACGGCGCCGGTCGCGAGTTCTACCGCTTCGAGATGGCCGAGCTGCTGCTGGACATGGAGACCCTGTCCGGCATCCGCGCCACCCCGGAACGGCTCAACCATTCGATCACCCTGTACAACGCCAACCGCCAGGTGCTGACCGAGCTCTACGAACTGCGCGCCACCGAGCCGCACCGGGTGCCGACCAGCGAGCTCTACCTGCTGCTGCGTGCTGGTAACGTGCTGGAAGTGAGCGAGCACACCGCGATGCTGCACGACTACCTGGCCGCTGCCCGGCACAGCACGCGCCCGCTGCGCGACAACGTGCGGGTGGTGGCCACTGGCCTGTTCTGCGAGCAGCCACCGCTGTCGATGGTGCGTGCCATGGAGAACAGCGGCTGCTACATCGTCGACGACGACTGGGTGCTGGGCGCGCGCTACCAGCTTGGCGACACGCCGGTCGGCGACAACCCGCTGGCCGCCATCGTCGATTCCTACATGAGCGGCACCGTGGCCACCGCCACCCGTTATGTCGAGGGCGATGACAAGGGTGCCTTCCTGGTCGAACAGGTGCGCCGCCGCAACGCCGAAGGCGTGATCTTTGCCGCCGCCAGCTTCTGCGACCCGGCCCTGCTCGACCGGCCGATGGGGCAGAAGGCGCTGGCCGAAGCCGGCATTCCATACACCGCCTTCACCTACTCGGAAAACACCGGCCAAGTCCAGGTCATCAAGGAACAGGCCGGCACCTTCGCCGATTCCATCAAGCTCTGGGGAGCCGTGTCATGAGCAGCGCCGAAGTCCAGAAAGAAGAAAGCATGGTGCTGCAGAAGAAAATGCTCGGCGAGCACTTCGAGACCCTGTCCAAGGCCAAGGAAAACGGGCGCAAGGTGGTCTACACCTTCGTGCCGGGCAACCTCAACGAGCTGATCCTCGCCTTCGACCTGCTGCCGGTGCATCCGGAGGTCAACGCCCTGCAGTCGGGCATGCGCAAGTTGTCCGGCGACTATATCCAGGAAGCCGAGAAGCAGGGCCATTCCGAGGACGTCTGCACCTACGTCAAGTGCGATATCGGCATGCTCAAGAAGGGCAACATCGGCCCCACCGGCGAGAAACTGCCGGCGCCCGAC
The DNA here is from genome assembly GCA_003142815.1 of Rhodanobacteraceae bacterium. GTDB lineage: Bacteria > Pseudomonadota > Gammaproteobacteria > Xanthomonadales > Rhodanobacteraceae > Dokdonella_A. Next base: position 1,121 of record PLNP01000007.1, on the reverse strand, counting down.
TTGCTGCTGCTCAGCTACACCGGCTGCTTCACCTTCATGAAGTGGTTCGAGCTGCTCAAGCAGGAATACGGCTGCCCGGTGGTGATGCTGCAGGTGCCCTACCAGGCCGACGGCAAGATCACCGCCAGCCAGCGCGAGTTCGTCGCGCGCCAGCTGCGCGAAGTGGTGGTACCGGCGCTGGAGCAGGTGTCCGGCAAGAAGCTTGACGAGGACCGTCTGCGCGAACTGCTGGCCAGCTCGGCGCGCGCCGAGGACGACCTGGTCTACGTCTGGGAATCGGCCAAGCACAAGCCCTCGCCGATCGACGCCTACTTCGGCGGCGTCTACTACATCGGCCCAATCTTCACCGCCTTCCGCGGCCTGCCCGGCTGCGAGCAGTACTACCGCTCGCTGCGCAGCGAGGTCGACTACCGGATCGCCCACGGCATGGGCCCGACCACCCCGGAAGGTGAGCTGCGTCAGCAGAAGTACCGCATCGTCGTCGAAGGTCCGCCAAACTGGACCAGCTTCCGCGAGTTCTGGAAGATCTTCTACGACGAGGGCGTGGTGATGGTGGCGTCGACCTACACCAAGGTCGGCGGCCTGTACGAGCAGGGCTTCCGCCACGACCCGGACCACCCGTTCGAAACCCTGGCCGAGTACTGCCTCGGCTGCTACACCAACCGCAACCTGCCGGCGCGGGTCGACATCCTCGCCAAGTATGTCGAGGACTACCAGGCCGACGGCGTCCTGTTCAACTCGATCAAGAGCTGCAACTCGTTCTCGGCCGGGCAGCTGATGATGCTGCGCGAGCTGGAAAAGCTCACCGGCAAGGCCGGCGCCTTCATCGAAAGCGACCTGGTCGACCCGCGCTACTTCAATGCGGCAAACATCAAGAACCGCCTCGAATCCTACTTCCAGATGCTGGAAGCCAAACGGCAAGCGGCCTGAAGGAGGACACCATGGACTGCTGCTATATCGGCATCGACCTCGGCTCGACCACCACCAAGGCGGTGTTCCTCGACGAGCACGAGCGCATCATTGGGCGCGGCATCACCAACTCGCGCAGCAACTACGAACTGGCCTGCCAGGTGGCGCGCGAGGAAGCGGAGATCGATGCCCGCTTCGGCCTGCTGCGCGGC
>PLNP01000003.1 GCA_003142815.1 Rhodanobacteraceae bacterium | reverse complement strand
GGAATCTGTTTGTCGGTCCGAATGGGGCCGGCAAAACCAGCATTCTGGAGGCGGCCTTCCTGCTTTCGCATGGGCGATCTTTTCGAAGCGGCGCGAAAGAAGCGCTGATTCGTTCCGGCAGCGTCGGCTATTCGGTGTACGGCGAGCTCCTGAGAGCGGACGCGGCGATCGAGCGCGTCGGCGTCGCGCGCAGTGGTAGCCGACTGGAAGCGCGGCGCGACGGTGCAATGGTGGCCGTCGCCGAGCTCCTGCGTCGCACCGCGGTGCTTTGCTTCGAACCCGGCTCACATGAGCTGATTTTGGGACCCTCTGACGTTCGTCGCCGTTTCCTCGATTGGGGTGTGTTCCACGTGGAACAGGACTTCCTGTTGCAGTGGCGGCGCTATCAGCGCGCATTGAAACAACGCAATGCTTTGTTGCGCGGCGAAGGACGCGATGCGGACCTTGACGTCTGGGATCACGAGTTGGCCGCGGCCGCCGAACCTCTGACTGCGATGCGTTCACGTTACTGTGATGCGTTGCGCCCCATCGTGTATGAGCAGCTTGGCGACTTGTTGACCGAGCTCGGGACGCCCAGCTTCGTCTTTGAACCTGGGTTCGATACCGACCATTCGCTGCAGGCGGTTCTCGGCGCCCGGCGAGACCGCGATCGCGCGCGGGGTCACACCAGTGCCGGACCGCATCGCGCCGACTGGGCTCTCACATTCGAGGGGGCACCGCGCCGTGAATATCTGTCGCGAGGGCAGGAGAAGCTTTGCGCGTTCGCGTGCGTGATGGCGCAGGCGCAGTTGTTCGCGGATACCGCGGGCGAATGGCCGATTATTGGCCTGGACGATATCGCGTCAGAGCTCGACCTCGATCACCAGCAACGGATCTTTGCAATCGTGCATGCGAGCGGCGCGCAAATCCTCGCGACCGGCACCGAGGAACCCGCGGCCTTCACGGCCCTGAACGCGTCGGTCGCCCGGTTCCACGTGGAACAAGGTCGCGCGACGGCGCTGCTATAATTGACAGATTCCTGCCAGCTTTGGCGTGCTCCGCACGTCGGCGTCGCGTGTCCGGAGACTCATGAACGACCAATACGACTCCAGTAAAATCAAGGTTTTGAGGGGGCTTGAGGCGGTGCGCAAGCGGCCCGGCATGTACATCGGCGATACCGATGACGGCACCGGCCTACACCACATGGTTTTTGAGGTCGTCGACAACTCGATCGACGAGGCGCTCGCCGGCTATTGCGACCATGTTGCCGTCACGATCGGCATCGACGGAGCGGTCAGCGTAGCGGACAACGGCCGCGGCATCCCGGTCGGCATCCAGGCAGAAGAAGGGCGTTCGGCGGCCGAAGTCGTGATGACCGTGTTGCACGCCGGTGGCAAGTTCGATGACAACAGCTACAAGGTTTCGGGCGGCTTGCATGGCGTCGGCGTGTCCGTGGTCAATGCGCTGTCGGATCACCTCTGGCTGACGATTTGCCGCGATGGCTTCGAGCACCAGCAGGAATACGCACTCGGCGAGCCGCTGTACCCGCTCAAGCTGATCGGCCCGTCGACAAAGCGCGGCACCACGGTGCGCTTCCATCCGAGCCTGGCGACGTTCCCGACGATCGAATTCCACTACGACATCCTCGCCAAGCGCCTGCGCGAGCTATCGTTCCTGAATTCTGGCGTCAAGATCGAGTTGCTCGACGAGCGCAGTGGCAGACATGATGTCTTCGAATACGAGGGCGGTATCCGCTCGTTCGTCGAGCATCTGGCCTTGCTGAAGACACCGCTGCATAGCAAGGTTATCTACTTCAGTGTCCCGCATGAGGGGACCACGGTCGACGTCGCGATGCAGTGGACCGATGCGTACCAGGAAACCGTGTTCTGCTTCACCAACACCATCCCGCAGAGGGACGGCGGCTCGCATCTGTCCGGCTTCCGCGGCGCGCTGACGCGGACCTTGTCCAACTACATCGAGACCGCGGGCCTGCAGCGAACCGCCAAGGTCGCGCTGTCGGGCGACGACATGCGCGAAGGCTTGATCGCGGTCCTGTCGGTCAAGGTACCCGACCCGAAGTTCTCATCCCAAACCAAGGACAAGCTGGTCTCCAGCGAGGTCAAGGCGATCGTCGAGTCGATCGTCAACCAGAAGTTCAATGAGTTCCTGCAGGAGAACCCAGCCGAGGCACGTGCGATTGCGGCCAAGGTCGTCGATGCAGCGCGCGCGCGCGAAGCCGCACGCAAGGCGCGCGAGATGACCCGCCGCAAGACCGCGCTCGACATCGCAGGGCTGCCCGGCAAGCTCGCCGACTGCCAGGAGAAGGATCCGGCGCTCAGCGAACTCTTCATTGTCGAGGGCGACTCCGCCGGCGGATCGGCCAAGCAGGGCAGGAACCGCAAGAACCAGGCGATCCTGCCGCTGAAGGGCAAGATCCTCAATGTCGAGCGCGCGCGCTTCGATCGCATGCTCGCCTCGGCCGAGGTCGGCACCTTGATCACCGCGCTCGGCACCGGCATTGGCAAGGATGAATTCAACGTCGACAAGCTGCGTTACCACCGCATCATCATCATGACCGACGCGGACGTTGACGGTTCGCACATCCGCACCCTGCTCCTCACGTTCTTCTACCGACAGATGCCGGCGCTGATCGAACGCGGCCATGTCTATATCGGCCTGCCGCCGTTGTACAAGCTCAAGCAGGGCAAGCAGGAGCTCTATCTGAAGGACGACACGGCGCTGAACAGCTACCTGATCTCGAACGCGGTGGATGGTGCCGACTTGGCTTACAGCGCTGATGCACCACCGGTCAGTGGGGCGGGCCTCGAAAAGCTGATGGCGATTTGGCGCAGGGCGCTGGATCAGATCGAACGCCTCAGCTTCCGTTTTGACGCCGCGTTGCTGCATGCGCTGCTCGACGCGCCGCTGTCCGCCGAAGGCTGGCAGGATGCGCCAACCCTCGATGCTTGGGTCGGGCGCCTGCAAACCGCACTGGCCGCAACGGGACTCGGCCGACCGCGGTACGCGTTGCGCATCCAGGTGGCCAGCGCGGAGCATGGCGCGGCGCTCGTCATCGACCGCGATCAACACGGGTTGCGCCACACCCAAGTGTTGCCGGCCAGTTTCCTTGGCGCGAACGAATTCAAACCCATCGTCGAGGCCGCAGCGCAGATCGCCGGCATGGTCCAACCCGGTGCGCTGGTGCGTCGCGGCGGCAAGGCGCAGTCGGTCGCGTCGTTCGCGCAGGCCTACCAATGGCTTATGGACGAAGCCAAACGCGGCCGCACGATCCAGCGCTTCAAGGGCCTTGGCGAAATGAATCCCGAGCAGCTGTGGGAAACCACGGTCAACCCGGAGACGCGCCGATTGTTGCAGGTCAGCATCGAGGATGCGGTTGCGGCCGATCAGATTTTCTCGACATTGATGGGTGACGTCGTGGAACCGCGCCGCGCTTTCATCGAACAAAATGCGCTGCTGGTGGCGAATCTGGACGTGTAATCCGCCTAGGAAACAAATACACAATCGTGCATTGTGAATAAGTAAAAGAAGAAGTGATGGCGCCGCACTGGTGCGGCGCAATATCGAAGAACGGGCGTGCAGGCTTGTGCAGTTCGTTCGCTGGGCGTTAACCTCAGCGTATGTTTTTTCCTGGGGCCGTGGCAATCCGCGCGACCTTCGAGCGTTCCAACAAGGCGATCACCATGAAATTGTCGAGATGGCTGCCGGCGGCGATGTGTGCAGCGAGTCTGCTTCTGGCGGGCAACGCGTTCGCGAAAGACAAGAAGGTGGAGAACGAATACCCGAACGCCACGCGAGCCGAGCCGAAGGTCGAAATGGCTGCGGGCGACCAGCGCGACCTCAACAAGGCTGCGGATCTGGTCAACGAGAACAAATCCGGTGAAGCGCAGCCATTGGTCGAGAAGATTCTCGGCAACAGCAAGGCCAGCAAATACGCGCAGTCGTTCGCGCACCAGTTGCAGGGGCAGATCTATTACGACCAGGACAAGAGCGATCAGGCCATCGCCGAATATAAGAAGGCGATGGAGGTCGACGGCCTGCCCAACGCGCAGCACTTCTCGGTCCTGTACACGATCGCGCAACTGCAATTGCAGGACGAGAAATACCAGGACGCCCTGACGACGATCGACCAGTGGCAGAAGCTGAGCGGCAAGGAAACCGCCGACGAGCTCGCGCTGAAAGCGAACGCGTACTATCGGCTGGACCAGTATCAGCCCGCGATCGATACGATGAAGAAAGCGATCGCGATGGCAACCAAGCCGAACGACAGCTGGAACCAGATCCTGATGGCCAGCTACTTCGGCCTCAACCAGTACGACCAAGCCGCCGAGCTCGTGCAGCAGCAGCTCGACAAGGATCCGACCAACAAGAAGCTGGTCAATCAGCTGGCGACCATTTATATCCAGGGCGACAAGCCGCAGAAGGCGCTCGACCTGATGGCCAAGGCGAAAACCCAGGGCTTGGTCACGACCGGCGATGACTATCTGCAGCTCGCCAAGCTCTATGCGGCTGCGGAGAAGCCCAAGGATGCAGCGGCCACCATGAAGGAAGGCTTTGCCAAGGGCGTGATCCCGGCCTCCTTCGACAACTACAAGCTGCAGGGCGATGCGTGCACCCAGGCCGAAGACGACGCTTGCGCAATCGAAGGTTATTCGAAAGCGTCGCCACTGGCGAAAGACGGCAACGTCGACTACCAGCTCGGCTATCTGCTGTTCTATTCGAACAAGTCCAAGGAAGCAGTCGACACGCTGAATCGGGCGATTTCAAAGGGAAGTTTGCGCCAGACCGGTGAAGCCTATCTGTTGCGTGGTGATGCCGAAAACGATCTCGACCAAAACGCGGGCGCAACAGCCGACTGGCAGAAGGCGGCTGGCTATCCGAGCACCAAGACGATGGCGGAGCAGCGCCTGAAGGCCGCCAAGGGCGGCGTCAAGATCAAGCGCGCCAAGAAGAAATAACGGATTGCAGAACGACGCATCGAAATGCCGCAATGCGCTTCCGCGCTGCGTGTGCAAGCCGATACTTCAGTCAACGCCGACTGCTTGTAGTCGGCCGGGTGAGTGTCATCGACAATTCGTTGGGCATTACGAAACACAAGTCCATATAAACATCGTGGTCGCACGCGTCAACCGCTTGTCGTAAGGGCACCCGGTGATGTACCGTGCCTCGCTCTCGCGCTCGCGCTTCGGGTTCAACCGGGGACGGAAGCGAAAGCGTCGGCGAGCGGCCGCACCGACACACACCTCGTTGGTCTACACTGATGGCAGATAACTACCAATCTGGCGGCGACACGTTCAGTTGGCGACGCGTCACAGCGTTCGCTGCCTCGTTCGCGTTGCATGCGTTCGCCTTCGCGATGATGATGGCGCCGATCGCGCCGCCGACCGCAAAGGACAAGACGATAGACAAGAAGGTGCTGGTCGAGTTCATCGAGCCGCCGCCGCCACCGCCGCCACCGCCGCCGCCGCCGCCGGAGCCGCCGAAGAAGCCGCCGCCGAAGGTGATCGAAAAGGTGCAGCCGCCACCGCAGGCGCCGCCGCCACCGGCCGCGCCTGTCGTGACGACGGAAGCGTCGCCGATGTCGACGCCGGCACCGCCGCCGGCACCACCGGCACCGCCCGCGCCGCCAATCGATATCGCGCCGAGCGAGAACATCAGTTACCGTAAGCTGCGTCCGCCGAAATATCCGCCGCAGGCGGCCCGCCAGCATCAGCAAGGCAAGGTAATGCTGAAGGTGCTGGTTGGTGTCGACGGCAGCGCGGAAGAGGTCACGATCGAAAGTTCGAGCGGCTCGCGCCTGCTGGATCAGGCCGCGATGGAAGCAGTAAAGACCTGGAAGTTCAATCCAGGTTCAAAGGGTGGCAAACCCAGTCGTGGGTATGCCTTGGTTCCCATCGAATTCAATTTGTCCGAATAAGGTAGCGCCATGCAGCAAGATGCCTCTCAGACCCCAGCAGCGGCTCAGCCAGCTGTCGTTCCCGTGCCCGGCGGTGGCAGCAATGCCGCGGCGATCAGCCAAATGGGTTTCCATGACCTGATCTACAACTTCGACCTTCTTGGTTGGATCGTCTTCACCACCTTGTGCGTGATGTCGCTCGCATCGATCTTCTTCATCGTGGCCAACTTCCTGCGCAACGCGATGATTCGCGCGCGTATGGAGAAGGTCATTCATACATTCTGGGATACGCCGTCCACGCAGGATGCGGTGCGCTTCCTCGAGAACCAGCCCAAGAGCGAACCGTTCTCGAAGATCGCACTCGATTGCGCGTCCGCCGCGGCCCATCACCAGCGCAACGAAGGCAGCCGTCTCGTCGAGACGCTGAACCGCTCGGAATTCATCGACCGCGCGCTGCGCCAGTCGGTCGCCCGCGAAAGTCTGCGCCTCGAAGGCGGCATGACCGTCCTCGCGACCGTCGGCGCTGCGGCACCGTTCGTCGGCCTGCTCGGTACTGTCTGGGGCATCTACCACGCGCTGATCAGGATTGCCGCGTCGGGGAATGCTTCGATGGAAGCAGTCGCAGGTCCCGTCGGTGAAGCGCTGATCATGACCGCGTTCGGTCTGTTCGTCGCGATTCCGGCGGTGCTCGCGTACAACTTCTATGTGCGCAACAACCGCGTGATCTATGCGCGCTTCGACGAATTCGCGCACGATCTGCACGATTTTTTCGCAACCGGTTCGCGCGTCGAAAGCGGTCTCGCACCGGTCGCAGCTTCGGGGAAGTAAGCCATGTCCATGAGCACAGGCGGTTCCGGTGGCGGCCCGATGGCGGACATCAACGTCACGCCGATGGTCGACGTGATGTTGGTGCTGCTGATCATCTTCATGATTACGGCGCCATTGATGTCGCACAAGATTCGCATCGATCTGCCGCAGGCGAATCCGAACGTGCAAGAGGTCAATCCGCCAGAGCCGATTGATCTGTCGATCAAGGAGAACGGCGAGCTGGCGTGGAACGACGAGCCGGTGACCGATGCGATCCTGCAGGCCCAGCTGCGCGTCGCGGCGCAGAAGAACCCGCAGCCGGAATTGCAGATTCGCGCGGACAAGCTGACCCAGTGGCAGAAGATCGCGAGCGTCATGGCCGAGGCGAAGAGCGCCGGCATGGTCAAGCTCGGCTTTATGACAACCGGCGCGAACGGCCAGTAACCCGCCGCTCCATGCAGGAAAATCGACGGCGCTGCAGGAATGCAGCGCCATTTTTCATTTCTGCGACAGGAAACTTCGGCATGTTGCGCCCGGCCGTCCCCGCTCGTTCACGTCGCCGCGAGGATTTCCAGATAGGCGCGCACAGTCGTAGCGAGACCCGCGTAGAGCGCCTCGCCGATCAGCGCATGGCCGATCGATACTTCGGCGAGGAACGGAATCGCGTGCTTGAGCGCACCGAGATTGCGCTGGCTGAGATCGTGTCCCGCATTGACGCCCAGGCCGCAGGCCCGCGCGCGCTCTGCCGTACGCACGCACGCTTCAAGCTCACGGCCGTAGTCGCCCGTCGCGTAGGCTTTCGCATAGGGCTCCGTGTAGATTTCGATGCGATCCGCACCGATTCCGGCCGCCCACTCGATGTCCGCCGCGTCGGCGTCGACAAACAGGCTGACCCGGCAACCAAGCGACTTCAGTTCGCGCACCAGCGGCCGCAAGCGCTCGGCGTCGCTGGCGAGGTCGAAACCGTGATCGGAGGTGAGCTGGCCATCGCCGTCCGGCACCAGCGTGGCCTGCGCCGGCCGCGCGGCGCGAACGAGTTCGATCAATCCAGGATAGCTGCCGCGCGCGGGTGCGAACGGATTGCCTTCGATGTTGTACTCGACGTGACCGAGGATCGCGCCGACGCGCGCGACGTCATCGACGCGGATATGGCGTTGGTCCGGGCGCGGATGCACGGTGATTCCCTGGCAACCCGCCTCGATCGCGACGCGCGCCGCGACGACCGGATCGGGCTGCGCGCCTCCGCGGGAATTGCGCAGCACCGCAATCTTGTTGATGTTGACGCTGAGGGCGGTCATCGCTCACGCCGGAACTGGGATGCGTGAAGTATATCGACGCGCGTCACGAGCGCGGCAACTTCGGCCAACGGTTTGAGCCAGAGGTTTCAGAACGAATTCGCGTAATCGAATTCCGGCTCGATCAACCCATTGGAATCGAAACGATGCGCGCTGAACTTCCTCTCCCCCAACAGTTTGATCGCTGGGGGAGAGGGTTGGGGTGAGGTGCGGGGCCGCAGCCGCAGATGACCCGCAACTTTGACCAACGCGCGATGCCGACCGGTCCGCGTGCAATCGCGTCTCACTCCCTGCAGACGCTGCGTCACGCCAAACAAGGCACAATTCGATCTAGCTCAACGGCACGCTTCAGCGACCTGTTTCCACGCAACCGGATCCCAATACGCATCGTTCTGCGATTCGTTCCGCTTGTCTTCGTTGAGCCGGGCCGCGATCAGCGTGGTGGTGTCCGGCGCGACATCGATGGTCAGCTTCTTGTAGTGAGCGCTGGCGACACCACTGTTGCGCGCGCGGTCATTGAAGGGTAGATACCGGCTTTCGATCCGGTTGGCTACCGTCAAGACGTGCGAGCCGGCCGCCACCCGATATGACGTCGCGCCTGTCGGTCCCGGCGTCACGCCATCGATGCTGATGATCTTCGCCGAGTGCAATTGCTGCTGGCGTGGCGCAGCGTCGAAATCGCTGATCCGGCCACACCCGGATGCCCGCTCCGCCGTCATCGCGGTCGCGCCGTCTGCATTCGATGCGACTTGCATACCGTCGCCGACATGCAGACGCATCGCTGGTACATAGACGCTCGCCAGCGGCCCCGAAACCGTCTGTGTGTGCCCGTCACGACTGATCTGGAATGCGATCGCACTGCCGTTCGGCAAACCATCGACGGTGCGCCGCAAGCTCGCAGCCGCGGCCCCGCTGTCGCCGGCCAGCGACATGCCGCTCATCGCCACCAGCACATCGCCTGCACGCAAACCCATGCGCTCCGCGCCGCCGCCGGGCGTCACCCCGAGCACGTGCAATCCATCGCGTGCGTCGCGCGCACTGTCCACCAGAACGCCGAGATTGCTGACTCGTTGCGCCGGCGCGTCGATATCGAGCGCGATCTGCTGCGGCGGCTTGTCGCCAAATGCGCCGCTCTCGATCAGCTCGGTCATGATCGAACGCAATTCGGTACGCACGCGTTGCTCGACGGAAATACTTGCGCTTGCGTTGCTGTGCGCGGCCGCGCTCGACAGGCTGCGTGCCAGTTGCGCCGCATCGTCCGCGTGGGCGATACCGAACGCCGCGCAGGAGGCGGCCAAAGCGGTTGCCAACAGTGGCGTGCGCAGAGGATGTTTGTAAAGTCGGCTTTTCATATCGATCACCTCGTTACATTTCAGATGCGTGTAACCGCCAGCGCATCGTTTGGATCGGTGTCTTGGACACGTGCGATCAAGCCGCGCAATGCCTGGTTGCGTTGCCGCCATAGCGGCGCCAGTTCGTCTGCCTGCGCGCCGCGGTCGTAGGCGGCCTGCAAGGCGTCGTCGATCACGCGCACGCGGGCCAAGCCCGTCGCGCCCGGTCGTGTCGAGTTCGCCAGTTGCAGCCATTGGCTTTCCAGTGTCTGCGATTCGCGCTGCCCGGCGGCGATCTCCTGTTGCAGTGGCGGCAGCGGATGTGGCAGCAGCACTACGGCAGCGCACACGGCAGCCGCCGCCGCCAGGGAAAAACTGCCACGACGCCAGCGCTGCACGCGGGTGCGCCGCTGCTGCGCCGCGACCATGCGCGGCCACAATGCGGAATCCGGTTTGAACACCGGCAGCTGGCGCAGATCGATGCCACTGGCCGCGTCGTGGAAACGAATATCATTCATCGTGAAGCGCCTCCTCCGAGCTCGGCGCCAGTGCGGCATCGTTGAGCCGCTTCAGCGCGCGCGCCAGGATCGATTTCGAATAGCTCTCGGTCTGTCCGAACAAATCCGCCATTTCCTTGTGCGTGTAACCTTCAACCTCGTGCAGAACCACGACCGCGCGCGCGCGGGGCGGCAACCGCATCAGCAACGACCACGCATCCGCGCGGCTTTCCGCGTCCGCTCCAGACGCCGGCATTGACTCGAATAGCGCATCCACATCGTCGTCGCGAAACCGTTGATGCAATCGCAGCGCATCGATCGTCGCGTTCGCGGTCATGCGCTTCAGCCACGCGCCAAACGGCGCGTCGCCGTGAAACCCGCGCACGCTGCCGAACATCTTCAGGAACACCTCCTGCACGATGTCCTCGGCCGCCGCCCGCTCGCCGAGTACGCGCAGGGCGAGGTTGTAGCATGCGGTTCCGAAGCGCTCATAGATCACCGCGAACGCCGCCATGTCGCCACGACGCGCGCGTTCCAAGGTGACCGAATCCAGCGTCTGGCCAAAACCGGAACTCACGTGCTGGGATTGTCCGTCGGCCATCTTGTACACAAAGACGCGCGGGACCGGGTGAACGTCGCAGTCGGTTGCCATCAAGACGCCAGCGTGAACGTGCGTACGCTGCGTGCGGCGCCACGCCACGCCAGCGCGCCCACCAGTCCGGGTGCAGGATCGATTCGGTGCAGGTTCCATTCCGAAGCCGAGCCCGCTTCGGCTGCAATGTGTAGCAGCGCGCCGACCTCGCTGTCGCGATCGAGCGCGAATTCAACCCGATCCAGTCCAAAATTGAGCCCGGTGCCGATCGCCTTGAGCACCGCTTCCTTGTGCGTCCACAAGCGCAGGAACGTTGCCCGTTGCGTTGCGGGCGGCAGGCGTGCCAGGCCTTGAGCCTCGCTGGCTGCGAAAAAGCGGCGCGCGATGTCGTCCAGCGAAAGCCGTCGGTCGCAGCGTTCCAGATCGATGCCGATGGCCTGTTCGCGCGCGAATGCGAGCAGCACGTGCGGCCCCGCATGGCTGAGATTGAAATCGAGCTCCGGCAGCTCGGGTGCGAACGGTTTGCCGTGCACGCCCCTTTCGATCGCAGGCGGTCGCGCGCGGTTCGCGTAGGCGCAGAGCAAACGCTCCAATGCCGTGCGCGTGGCTGCGCCAATTTCGCGAGGGCCGCACTCGGCATCGACTGCAAGGAACCATACGTGGATCTCGTCAGCGGCGAGCGGCGGCACCATCGCGCGGGGTTCGAAGGCAGTGGTGTTGAGCACATCCATACTCGCCATGCTTGGCGCCGCCGTCGGACTCGTCAAGCACCGCGTGAGGTCACTCACGGCGCGCGCAATCCGCAACCGCCTCGCGAGCGGCGGTCGACTCGGCAAGCCGCTGCGCCAACGCCGCTTCGAGCCCGCCATCGCGTTCCGCGCGCAACGCGAGCAGTTCGCCCCGATTCCACGTATGCGCAATGCCGCCTTCGTGCAGCAGCGCCACGCGGTCGGCCCAATGTTCGGCGATATCGAGTGCATGCGTCGCGAGCAGGATGCCGACGCGGCCGGCATCGACGCGGGCGCGCAGATGCCGTTTCAGCAACAGGCGACTCGCGGGGTCGAGCCCGTTGAAGGTCTCGTCGAGAACGATCAGCGCAGGTTTGCCGAGCAGCGCGAGCAGCACGCCAAGTTTCTGACGTGTGCCGTACGACATCATGGCGACTGCATCGTCGAGCCATGTCGTCAGCCGCAACCTGTCGGCAAGTTCGAGCACCCGACGATCGCCGTGGCAGTCAGGAGCAGGATGAGGATCACGGTGCTCGGCAGAATCCCGATGGGCAGGGCGAGCAAGATGGCAGCCACGATGCGCGCATGCAGTCGCGGGTTCAGCGCCTCGCGCACGCGCGCAACCAGCCAGCGACCGAGCGCGCGGAAACGCGCGGCGATCGACATTTGCGCACGCTCGCGGCGGATGCGCTTATGCGCTGGCTTCTCGCGCGCCACCCCCGCGCCAACTTGCCAGCCGGCGATCAGTGCGCCGACCGCCACGCCAGCCGGGATGACCTCCGCGGAGACGTGCCAGCGCACCTCCGCGAGCATGTCGCGCGGGTCGATCGGCGCGGTCGCGAGCCAGCACGTCGCCAAGTCCCGTTTGGCGAGGCGGCGGCTTCGAGCGACCGCCGCCGCCGCGGTCAAGACGGCAATCGCCGCGACCATGACGAGATGCGCATGCAAGGGCGCGATCAGCATTGCGCCATCCACGAGCAGACGTTGCCAGGCAACGAATGCGACGACGCCGACGAGCACAGTGAGCGATGCGATCAGCCAACCGGAGTTCGAACGTGCCGCGAAAAAAAGCAGCACACGCCGGCCTCGCTCCAGCTTCCGCGCGAGCCATATCGAATTGGTTCGCGGTGTCATGGCGGAAGACGCGCCGATGCGTGGGAGTTTGAATCCATCTGGCTACGATCCCGGGCAGCGCTGTTGAGGGAGAGGGAGTACAAGACGCACCGCTCTGGTTCAACACGTCGATTGAGCCGGACTTCATAGGACAAAAGGTGGGAACCCTCAGGCCTGGTCCCGGCCTACGCCCGGACGACGAGGCGGCCTGCTGGCTCGTTCGTCACTTCACCAATCGCTCATCCACGAGGCTTTGCACGACGGATGGGTCAGCCAGGGTCGACACATCGCCGAGCTGATCCGGCGCGTTCTCGGCGATCTTGCGCAGGATGCGGCGCATGATCTTGCCCGAGCGNNTGACATAGGCGTAGATGCCCTGTCCCTTGATGTCGTGCGGGCAGCCGACCACCGCGGCTTCGGCGACTTTCGCGTGCGCGACCAGCGCGCTCTCGATCTCGGCAGTGCCCAGGCGATGGCCAGAGACATTGATCACATCGTCCACTCTTCCCGTTATCCAGTAATACCCGTCCTCGTCGCGGCGCGCACCATCGCCGCTGAAATACATCCCCGGATAGGTCCTGAAATAGGTGTCGATGAAGCGCTGCGGGGCGCCGTAGACGGTGCGCATCTGGCCGGGCCAGGAATCGGTGATGACGAGATTGCCTTCGCAGACGCCCGTCAGCACCGCGCCATTTGCGTCCACGATCGCGGGCGCGACGCCAAAGAACGGCAGTGTCGCAGAACCCGGCTTCTGATCGATCGCGCCGGGCAACGGCGAAATCAGGATCCCGCCCGTTTCGGTCTGCCACCAGGTGTCGACGATCGGGCAACGCTGCTCGCCGACCACGCGCCAGTACCATTCCCACGCTTCTGGATTGATTGGCTCGCCGACCGTGCCGAGCAAGCGCAGGGATGAGCGTGAGGTCTTTTTCACCGGCGCCTCGCCTTCGCGCATCAACGCGCGGATCGCGGTCGGCGCGGTGTAGAAGAGGGTGACCTTGTGCTTGTCGATGACCTGCCAGAAGCGGGACGAATCGGGGTAATTCGGCACGCCTTCGAACATCAGGGTGGTCGCACCGTTCGCGAGCGGCCCGTACAAGAGATAGCTATGGCCAGTCACCCAGCCGATGTCGGCGGTACACCAGCAGACGTCGTCGCCCTGCAGATCGAACACGCATTCGTGCGTATAGCTCACGAAGACGAGATAACCGCCCGTCGTGTGCAGGACGCCTTTCGGCTTGCCGGTCGAGCCGGAGGTCAGCATCAACTTGGCGGCGTCATCGGGGCCGGCCTGGTCGGGCAGCGGCCGGCCTTGGCTGAGCAGCGTCTCCAGGCGATGATCGCCCGGCCTGGCGTTGGTTTCGGCGATCACGGGAAGGCCTTGCAGGAAAGGCCAGTCCAGCGTCTCCGCAAACACCGCCGCATCATCGACGAAGATGCAGGCCGGGCCGATCAGGGCGACGGCGTGCGCCAGCCGCGTCGGATCGGCGCCTTTCAACCCGTACTGCGCCGAAACCGGCGCGGCCGGCGCGCCCAGCCGCATGGCCGCGAAGGTGACCAGCGCCTGGGCGATTCCGTTGCGCGCCAGGATCAGGAGCGGCTTGCCGGGGCCTAGCCCCAGGCCCGCGAGGGCGCCGGCCAGCGCCGCAACGGCCTCAAGACCCTCGCTGAAGCTGACGCGCCGCCAACCCTCGCCCGACCTTTCCGCCAGCCATAGCCGCTCCGGCGTTACGGCGGCCCAATGGTCGAGCGGCGCGTTGGTCGTCGAGAAGGCGGTGGAAAAGGGCGCGGCGTTGGCGATGACGATGGCGCCGTCGGCGCGGTGGTCGATCGCGTAGCGCGGTGGGGCGTAGCGCGGGTCGCGGATGGGAGGCGGCTGGCTCATCGCGTTCCTCGTAGCGTGGATTCGCCAGGATTTCGATGCGACGCGCCGCGTCGTCGTCAGCGCTTGAGCCCAGAGCCCCGACCCCCTACCTTGTGAGGTGGCGGGTCTTGCTGCGGCTCGCGTCGAAGGCATCACATCCCGGGGACCTTAAATTCTCTCTACGGGAGCTGTCCCTGGCCGGGATCGTGGTCCCGGGCACACGGTTCCCACCTGGTAAACCAGGTCCGAGCGGATTGAACCGCCCTCACGGCTTTCGCGGCGCCGCCACCCTTTCCCGCCATTTGGCGTGAAAAAGCGTATATCCGGGTCTGAACAAGGACTTCCCTATGCGCTTCGCCTTTTTCGGCGACATCGTCGGCCGCTCGGGCCGCGAGGGTCTGGCCGAGCATCTGCCCTATCTGCGCCGCCAGCTCGGCCTGGAGTTCGTGGTGGTCAACGCCGAGAACGCCGCCGCCGGCTTCGGCATCACCGAGAATACCGCCCGCGAACTGTTCGCCGCCGGCGCCGACTGCCTGACCCTCGGCAACCACTCCTGGGACCAGAAGGAGGCGCTGACCTACATCGTGCGCGAGCCCAGGATGATCCGGCCGCTGAACTATCCGGCCCTGTCCGATGCGCCCGGCCGCGGGTCGCAGCTGTTCGATACCGAACGCGGCAAGCGCGTGCTGGTGATCAACCTGCTCGGTCGGGTGCACATGGACTCGCTGGACGACCCCTTCGCGGCGGTCGATCGCGAGCTGAATGCCTGTCCGCTCGGCCAGGCGGCCGATGCGGTGATCGTTGATATGCATGCGGAGGCCACCTCGGAGAAGATGGCCATGGGCCATTTCTGCGACGGCCGCGCCAGCCTGGTGGTCGGCACCCACACCCATGTGCCGACGGCGGACTGCCAGATCCTCAACAACGGCACCGCCTATCAGACCGACGCCGGCGCCTGCGCCGACTATGACAGCGTCATCGGCAACCAGAAGGAAGAGCCGCTGCGGCGCTTCACGACGCGGATTTCCGGCGGCCGCTTCCAGCCGGCCGAGGGCCTGGCGACGGTCTGCGGTGTCTATGTCGAGACCGACGACGCCACCGGCCTCGCCCGCCGGGTCGAACCCATCCGCATCGGCGGCCGGCTCAGCGAGACCATGCCGCTAGTTTCCGAAACGGTCACGGCCTAGAAAATCCGCTCATCCCCGCGCCTTAATCCTCCAGCACCCGCAGGCGGCGGACGGTTAGTTCGTCAATCTCGACCTCACCAAGGTGTACGCGGCCTATGCCGAGGCGGCCGATCCTGAGGGCGCCGATGGCCATGGCGCCGATGGCGACCGCGCCGAGGGCAAGCGCGCCAAGGGCCAGGGCCCCGACCACCGCGCTGCCGGTGGCCGCGCCGGCCGTCGCGACGCCGGCGCGCGGCTCCAGCAGCGGCCGGTCGTTCGGCTGCCAGCGGACGATCTCCTCAGGCAGGGTCTCGGGGTCTTCGACCGTGGTCATGAGATTGGCGCTCCTTAAGTTTCGACCAACAATAGCTCGGCCGAAGGCGAGGTTCCGATGGGTGACGGACGCCGCAAGCCAGTCTACATCGCCGCGGATGATTTATCTCGTCCGCCACGGCCAGACCGAATTCAACCGCATCAGCCGCCTGCAAGGCCATGTCGATTCACCCCTGACGCCGCTCGGCGTCGATCAGGCGGAGCGGGTCGGCGCGCTGCTCAAGACCCTGATCGGCGATCCCGCCGACTGGGTCATCGAGGCCAGCTCGCTCGGCCGCACGGCGCACACGGCCAGGATCATCGCCGGCGTGCTCGGCGTTGGCGACGTGGTGCTTGAGGATCGGCTGCGCGAAGTCAGCATGGGGTCCTGGGACGGCCTCACCGTCGATGAAATCGCCGCGATCGCGCCCGAGGCGGTTGCGGCCGCCCAGCGTTCGTCGCTGTTCTTCCACTCGCCCGACGGCGAGACCTATGAGGCGATGGCCGCGCGGATGCGGTCCTGGCTGGGCGAGGCCCTGGATGATGGCCGCCCCCGCATCGTCGTCTCGCATGGGGTGTCGGGGCGGGTGCTCCGCGCCCTCTATGCCGATCTGGACTGGGAGGCGGCTGTGCTGATGGCCGCGCCCCAGGACGCCGTCTTCTGTCTGGACGAGGGCCGCATCGAGCGGATCGACTGCGCGCCCGCGGCTCTGGCGCCGGCCGAAACGGAGCGCTAGGACAGTCAACCCATGGCCGGTCACTCAAAATTCAAGAACATCCAGTTCCGCAAGGGCGCCCAGGACAAGAAGCGCTCGAAGATCTTCTCCAAGCTGTCGCGCGACATCACGTTGGCGGCGAAACAGGGGATTCCCGACCCGACCGCCAACGCGCGCCTTAGGCTCGCCATTGCCACGGCGCGGCAGGAATCCATGCCCAAGGACAATATCGACCGGGCGATCAAGAAGGCCATGGGCGGCGAAACCGATAGTTTCGAGGACATTCGCTATGAGGGCTTCGGCCCCGGCGGCGTCGGCCTGATCGTCGAGGTGCTGACCGACAATAGGAACCGCGCCGCGGCGTCCGTGCGCACCATCTTCGGCAAGAACGGCGGCAATATGGGCGAGAGCGGCTCGGTCGCCTTCATGTTCGACCGGGTGGGCGAGATCATCTATCCACCCACGGCTGGCAGCGAGGACAAGGTCATGGAGGCGGCCATCGAGGCCGGCGCCGAGGATGTCGAGAGCGATGCCGACGGTCATCTGATCACCACCCTGTTCGAAGACCTGTCGACCGTCGCCGAGGCGCTCGAAGCCACCCTGGGCGCGCCCAAGTCCACCGGAATCGTCTGGCGGCCGAAGACCGAGGTCCCCGTCTCCAGCGCCGATGCGGCGACGATCATGAAGCTGATCGACGCGCTGGATGACGATGATGACGTGCAGAACGTCTATCTCAACGCCGAATTCAGCGACGAAGACCTGGCGAGACACNNCTATGACGGCGCGCTGGCGGAACTGCGCCGCGGGCGAAAAGCCAGCCACTGGATGTGGTTCATCTTCCCGCAGATCGCCGGACTGGGCATGAGCGCCATGTCGCAGCACTATTCGATCTCGTGTCTCGAGGAGGCGCGCGCCTATCTCGACCAGCCGGTGCTCGGTCCGCGCCTGGTCGAATGCATTCGGGCCGTGAATGCGGTCGAGGGCCGCTCGGCCTATGAGATATTCGGCCCGCCCGACGACATGAAGTTCCGCTCCAGCCTGACCCTGTTCGCCGAAGCGGCGCCGGAGGAAGCGCTGTTCTCCAATCTGCTGGAGAAATATTTCGGCGGCGATCCCGATGAAGCGACGTTGGAGCTATTGGCGCACGAAAAATAGCACGAGCGCGGCACCTCGTGAGGCTCGAGCGCCGCATTTCGCGGCGCGTCATTCAGCATCCGCCAGCTTCCTTCCCCCTTCGGCGCGAAGCGCCAGGAAGGG
>PLNP01000056.1 GCA_003142815.1 Rhodanobacteraceae bacterium | reverse complement strand
GCATCGGCATCTACGACACCACGGGCGGCGTGTTCAATCAGGCCGCGCCGATCGCGACCCATCAGGTCGGCAACGCGACACTGGTCTATCACAGCTGCAGTTCGGCAACGCTGGCGTACACGTTCACGGCGGGCGCGAATTCAGGTAGAAGCGGTACGCTGAACTTGTCACGCCTCGGCGCGGTGCCCAATGGCTGCCACCTGTAAATCGACGGGTGCGTGCCCGAGACCGCGGGGTTCGACAAACTTCCAAAGGAGGAGTTTTCCGTGAGCAATGAACTGCAAGGCCGCATCGCACTGGTTACCGGTGCGTCATCGGGAATCGGATTGGCGACCGCGCTGGCATTCGCGAAAGCCGGCGCGCGGGTTGCCATCGCCGCGCGCCGACGCGACCGCCTCGACGCACTCGCCGCGCAGATCCGCGAAGGCGGTGGCGAAGCCCTGATTGTCACGGCGGATTTCGGCATCGAGGCCGAGGCTCAACGCGCGGTGCATGAAACCGAGCGCGCGTTCGGACGCCTCGACATCCTCGTCAACAATGCCGGCGTGATGTATCTGGAGCCCGTGATCGAAGCCGATCTCGCGCGCTGGCGACGCATGTTCGAGGTCAATGTGCTCGGCCTGATCGCGGCGACGCAAGCCGCGCTGCCGGGCATGCGCGCGCGCAGCGACGGCCACATCGTCAACATCGCGTCGACCGCGGGACGCCTCGCCACGCCGAATGCGGCCGCATACGCGGGCACCAAGTTCGCGGTCGTCGCGTTTTCCGAATCGTTGCGCAAGGAGGTCTACCGCGATCGCATCCGTGTCAGCGTGATCGAACCTGGTGTGGTCGAAACCGAACTACGCGACCACATCGGCCACCCTGCGACCCAGAAAGCGATCAACGACTGGGCCGACTCGATGCGCCAGCTGCAACCCGACGACGTCGCTCGCGCGATCGTCTACTGCGTGAGCCAGCCGCCGCATGTCTGCATCAACGAGATCCTGATGCGCCCGACCGATCAGGAACGCTAGCCACGCGCCCCGATGCCACGGGGCTGGCCGCGACGCCACGCCGGTACAAATCGTAGAATAGGCGGCTGCGGCAGCGGCAGCGGCCCACATCCAGGCAGCCGCGTCGCCGGATACCGGTAGATTCCTGACTGCGGTCGGGAATCGCCCGAACCCAACTCAGCACACGTGCAGGCATCCTTATGGGCAGAGGCCCGAGCATCGAGAACCGCAAGAACGCCGAGGACGCGCGCCGCGGCAAGGTCTTCACCAAGCTGATTCGCGAGATCACGATCGCCGCACGCAACGGCGCCGATCCGGCCACCAATGCGCGCCTGCGCCTCGGCATCGACAAGGCGTTGTCGGCGAACATGACCAAGGACACGATCGAACGCGCGCTCAAGCGCGGTTCGGGTGCCGAAGGCGCCGACAACATGCAGGAAATGCGCTACGAAGGCTACGGCCCGTCCGGTATCGCGCTGATCATCGACACCATGACCGACAACCCGGTGCGCACGGTTTCCGACGTGCGCCACGCGCTTGCCAAGCACGGCGGCAACCTTGGCACCACCGGCTCGGTCGCGTTCCAGTTCCATCGAGTCGGCGAGATCGCATTCGACACGACGAAACCCGGCGCCGAGAACAAGCTGCTCGAGGCCGCGCTCGACGCCGGCGCCGACGATGTGCAGACCGAAGCCGGCCAGAGCATCGTGCTGTGCGCACTCGAGAACTTCGAAGCTGTGAAGAAGGCACTGATCGCGGCCGGGCTTGTACCGCTAAGCGCCGACGTCGTGATGCGCCCGGAAAACCGGGTCGCGGTCAGCGGCGAAGTCGGGGAAACGCTGCGCGATCTGCTCGGCTGGCTGGAGGAGCTGGATGATGTACAGGAGGTCTATCACAACGCGGCACTGGGGGATTAGCACACGAACGGCCACAGTTCTCATGAAGGTGAAAGGAAGCAACGTCCAGGTTTCCTAAATGATCCTGAGCCCGTTTTTTGTTGCTGCGCGTGTCACCGCAGGAACGCCGCCCGATTATGCCCGCCGTGCGGTTACCGATCGCGTGCCACTATTTGGATTGCAAGAAAGCAGCGACCGCCTTCATATCTTCGGGCTTGAGATCCCTGATGATGCCGTGCATGACCGGCGACTCGCGCAGGCGCGATTGAATGACCGTGAGCTGTCGCAGAATGTACTCGGCATGTTGCCCCGCCAGCCGCGGAAAAATGCCGTTACCTTCGGCATTCTTGCCGTGGCATGTGGCACATGCCGTAATGTTGCGATCGGCTATGCCCTGCTCGAAGAGCTTCTTGCCGTTAGCGATCAATGCCGGATCGCCCGGAACACCGCGGGGCGGTTTCTGCCGCGAAAAGAATCGGCCTAGCGCTTCGGCGGTCTCGTCGTCGATCAAGCTTGCCATTCCCAACATATAGTCGTGCGCTTCCTGCTCGCCACGCGTCTTGTTGCGAAATGCCTTGATCTGAACAACCAGGTAGGGCTGCTGCTGTGCGGCGAGTTTTGGAAATGTCGGCGAAGTGCTGTTACCGCCCGGCCCGTGGCAACTCGAACACACCTGGGTGGCGAGCTTTTCGGCGGCCGCATCGGCTTGCGTCATGGATTCGGCTGCGGCGCATGCATCTGCACAGCTCAACAGCAGGACGATCGCAATAGCACCTATATATAGTTTCATACTATCCCTCTGCTTCGGTAATCGTCCGGCTGTCCCGTTGTCGCCGGCGGTGCAGCGATCAAAGAACCAGCCAGGCATTGAGGAACAGCATGTTGTTGTCGCGCGCGCGGCGGCCTGAGCCGTCGTAGTTGCTGTTGCCACCGTTGAACTTGGCGAAATCGTAGTACTGCAGCATCAGGCGCAGGTTCTGAATTGGCATGTAGTCCAACTCGAAAATGGAGCCGGAACTGTTCGGGCTACCGTTGGCGCTGCCGCCGACCGACCCGGGCGGATACAGTCCGGCGTCGGTGCCGCCGCGCGTGGAGAAGTACGCGATCGTGGCTCCATAAATGCGCTCGTAGTAGTAGCTGGCCTTGATCTTCGTTGTGCGCAGAAGATCGGTCGGATTGTCGGGCGTGGGACCGGCGCCGATCGGACTGCCGGCCTGGGTCGCCGGAAAGCTGGCGCGATAGTCCTGCTTTTCGCGAATGTGCGTGGCCTGCAGCGTGAACGTGTGCGGATCGGTGATGTACTGATATTGCGCATCGACCGCGACATCGGTGAAACGATCGGTCGGCGTATCGGCCAAGGTATTGTCCGGATAGCGATCGACGATAACGCCATAGGTCCCCAGCATCAGCGAATTCGGCCCCCACTCGCGGTTGTAGGCCAGGCGCCAATATGGATTCGTGCCCTTCAGGCGTGCGACGCCGCCGGGCGAGTGCGTGTCCTGACCGGCGCGCAACGCCGAGAAGATGCCGTCGGCGGTGCGATAGCCCGACAACTCGGCGTAGAGGGTCCGGTCCCAATAAACATAGGCGCCCATTCCGGCGACCTGCTGCGCGAGGCCGCCATCGATGATCGTCGCCGCAGTGGGTCCGATGCCGTTCGGCGCGCCGGTAAACGGAAAGCCGAATGCGGGCGTAGTGTTCCAGACATCCTGTACAGTTGGATTATTGTGCAACGTCACGCCGTAGAGCCACTTGAGGTCGGTCTTGTCCTCGTTCTCGATGCGCCCGACCGCACGTAGATCGGTGTTGTCGATTCCGCTGTGCCCGACGACCTTGCCATCATTGTTGACATTGATATTGCCGTAGGTCCATTGGACAAATCCGCCGATGTTGTCGTTGACCTTGCCGGCAAGAAACAGGCTGGCAGCCGACAACTCGAGCTTGTCGGTCTTGGGCACGATCTCGTTACCCTGATCGTCCTTGTTGTTGTTGACTTGGGTCACGCCGGCCTGCGCCATCACCGCCAACGGCACCGTTTGGCGCGTCCCGATCGTATAGCCACTGAGTTTGAAGTTGCGCCCGTACGGCGTCAGTTCGGGGAAACTGACATGGCAGGCGACACACGCTTGCCCGGTCTGGCGTGCGTAAGCCGGCACTGCGTGAGCGTATCGAACGGGCAGAACGGCGCACAGAAGAAGTGCGCTAACAATGGCCGCAAGAGTATAGGAAAATCGCATCGACATGGCATCAATCCTTTCAGCGCTAAACTCGCTCGATGGCAGTTCTTGCTTGGGCCACGATAGCCACTGCACGTTCGACGATCAATTGCAGTACTACCAATTTACACGAATCGCGCCGTACCGTGTCGCGGACGCGCTGCACCTTACCCTACGTTGCCATACATTGCCCTATTGATTCCTGATCAGCGCTATGTTAGAGCCAACCCGCAGCGGGTGAGACGGGGAGAAGCCACGCGGGGCCTCACGTTCCTGCCGAGGCCGCCATCATGCCGATGAATCGAGTTCAGTACCAGCCCGGGTTGTCTCACGGGGACTTCCTGCGGTCGTCGCTGCCGCAGTTTCTGCGCCACTGCGAGACGGAAGCGGTGTGCGAGCGCGCCCTGATGAAAGCACGCTGGCCTCGCGGCTTCGTCTGTGACCGTTGCGCGGGCA
This sequence comes from Rhodanobacteraceae bacterium, assembly GCA_003142815.1. Taxonomy (GTDB): domain Bacteria; phylum Pseudomonadota; class Gammaproteobacteria; order Xanthomonadales; family Rhodanobacteraceae; genus Dokdonella_A. The sequence goes on along the minus strand of PLNP01000056.1, from coordinate 13,186 downwards.
CGGCTCACAGCACTTTTGCGCGCAACGGCCAGCACTGTTGGCAGTGCAGCGGCTGCCGACACCAGACGAGGACAACGTGCTCGAGGTCGCACTCGACGCCGGACGGCAGCTTCGTGGTGCCGTTCTCTATTTTCGGATCCGACGAATCGCTGCGGACTGCCGTCGCGTGAAACCCTGCCTGCGCGGCAGGTACGGGATGTGCGCACATGAAAACGGCCGGTGTTGCCACCGGCCGTCTCGAGGTTCATAGCGCGGTCTAAGGCACCAGCTATCCGTCGAAACCATCGAAGAATATCCGGTCGTCGATAATGCACGCATTGAATTGCTCGTTGATGTCGAGCAGCGTCGTGCCGCTGGTGTCGTAGCCGCCCGTGGCCCAGATGGTGCCAGCGACCGGATCGATGTCGGCGGGGAAGTTGCGGCGTGCAGTGCTGAAGGCCGGGCCCAGGCTCCAGGCATTTCCAACCGGATCGTACACGTCCACCTCGTTGCTCGGATTCGGGGCAACGCGTCCGCCGCCCAATACCCAGATCGAGCCATCGGGTGCAGTGACTGCCCGGGTCTCGCCGGTTGCGCGCGGGATCGTGGCGATCGGCGCAATCACGTCGGCCACCGGATCATAGCTGGAGGACTCGGTCGTATCGGTGACCGTGGTGCCACTCGATCCTCCCAGGAGGTAGATGAGGCTTCCGGAAGCCGCGGTGGGGATGTAGCCGATCGGATTCGGCAAGGTCGCCGTCATCGTCGTCCAGCGGCTGCCGGCCGCTGCGGCCGGATCGAACCGGTAGATTGCACTGGTCATGCCGATGCCGATGTCGAAGCCGCCAAACACATAGAGCTTGTTGCCGAGAACCGCGGCGCCGCCCGGCAGCGTGGCACCGTCCGTGTTGCCAGGCCACGGGTCGGTGGTCAACGTGGTCATCACGTCAGCGACTGGATCGTACTGACGCACCTCCGAACTGCTGGCATTTGTAGCTCCAGCAGCGGACCCGCCGACCGTGATGATGTACGGTGTGCCGCCGAAATTGAGCACTCCGCCAACCATATTGTTAACCTGGGCGTCGGAAAAGGTTGCGGTACTCGTTGACCAGCTATCGAGCAGCGGATCGTAGATATTCACATTTGTAAAGTCGGAACCAATCAGATCCGCTGATCGTCCGCCCATGAGGTAGAACTTGCCGTCAGATGGGAAGAAGGCACCCCACGCACGCACGATGGGGGTGGGCGGTGAGGTGCGCGTCGCCCAAGTTCCGGGCGGCGAGCAGGTAGGTGCGATTGGCGTGGCGCCAGCGGGAAATGCCGCAACCAGCGTGAAAGCGAATACGAGAGTTAGCAATCGAGACTTGCGCATGTGTGCTCTCCTTGGGTCTGGTTCTGAACCATCGGAGAAAGTCTGAACAAGTGCGTCGATATCGCGCCCTGGAAACGGGAATCCGTGAAAACAAAGGAGCTGGATTCAAGTTTCGCCGGGACGACAGCTTGCTCAAACGTTCCGTGGCAGCAAAGTACCCTTGGAGCGTAGTCCTAAATTCGCGCCCCGCGCAAGGGAGACGATCGCGAACCGACTGCGCCCCATCAATCGAGCGCTGCCGGGCTTTACTACAAGTGCTGGTAAGCCAGACGCATCACCATTCGCTGCGCTCCGGCAGCAGCCCGCGCAGCTCGGCATCGCTCAGGTTGCGCCATTGCCCGATCTTCAACGCGCCGAGCTTGATGTTGACGATACGCACACGTCGAAGTTCGGTGACGCGATAGCCGAACGCATCGGCCATCCGGCGGATCTGCCGGTTCAGGCCCTGGGTCAGCACGATGCGGAAGCCGAATTTCGCGAGTCGGGTCGCCTTGCACGGCTTGGTCATCTGGTTGTGGACGCGCACGCCGCGCGACATGGCGGCGAGGAACTCCGGCGTCACCGGCTTGTTGACGCCGACCAGGTATTCCTTCTCGTGGCGATTCTCGGAGCGCAGGATCTCGTTGACGATGTCGCCGTTGCTGGTGAGAAGAATCAGGCCTTCGGATTCCTTGTCGAGGCGCCCGACCGGAAAGATCCGCTCGCGATGATCGACGAAGTCGACGATGTTGCCGCCGACCGCGGTTTCGGTCGTGCAGGTGATGCCGATCGGCTTGTTCAGCGCGATGTAGACGTGCCGGCGCGTCTTGCCAGCGGCACGACGCGCGAGCAATGACTGACCGTCGACGCGGACCTCGTCGCCCTCCTCGACCTGCGTACCGATGCCGGCCGGCTGGGCGTTGACGGTGACGCGTTTCTCGGCGATCAGGCGGTCGGCTTCACGGCGTGAGCAGAAGCCGGTTTCGGCAATGTGTTTATTGAGGCGCATGCGCCACTCGACTGCGACTGGATCAGTACACGCCCATGTAATCGCGCTTGCCGATCTCGATGCCGTTATGGCGCAGCAACGCGTAGGCAGTCGTTACGTGGAAGAAAAATTGCGGCAGGCCATAGTGCAGAAGATAGGCCTCGCCGGCGAGCGTGCGTTCCTTTGGCGTGCCGGGGCGCAGGACGATGTCGCGCTGCGCGCTGCCTTCGAAGCATGAGGCATCGAGGCCATCGACGAACGCAAGCGTCTTCGCGATGCGTGCACGCAGTTCGTCGAACGTCTGCTCGGTGTCTTCATTGACCGGCACATCGACGCCGGCAAGTCGCGCCGACACGCTCTTGGCGAAGTCGCAGGCGATCTGCACCTGGTGCACGAACGTGAACATGTCGGGAAACAGTCGCGCCTGCAACAACGCGTTCGGCTCGATCTTTTTTTCCGCCACGTGGGCCTGGGTTTTCGCGAGGATGTCGTTCAAGCCGCCGAGCATCTGCTTGAACACGGGCACGGATGCGGTGTACATGGAAAGTGACATGCAGCTTCTCCTGTCGATGCGGGATGCATCCAGATTCAGCGACCGCATCAATCCGCTGCCCTTGCTCTCACCCGCTGCCAGGGGAGAGAACGCGGAAGGCACTGAAAACTCTGAGTGCGGGATCAATAATCGGTGAGCCGCGCATGATACCGCTCGCGCGACGATGACTCGCTGGCACAGTCCGAGCACCCGAGTCTGCCGCTTGCCGGCGACAAATCCGGTCCCGGCCACGCGTTTGCCGTAGGATGGGCGCGTATTACGTCCTTTGAGCGCGTCTCGTCCGGCCGAATTTCCCGTCGCCGTTTCGCTCCCTTCCCGTCGTCATCCCCGTTGTTGCGCGATGATGCCCACCCGGAGCGCCCATGTCGGGCTACCGCACCCGTCAGCTGGTCGTCCGGCTTGGCGGCCACGATTATCAAATCCGCGCGCTCAGCGATCTGCAGCAGTNNGACAGTTCGCCGACCCGCATCATTTCGCCGAGCGGATTGGCATTTCATCGGCGCAGTGGAGTTTGTTCGGGCAGGTGTGGCCATCCGGTCGCGTGCTGGCCGAGGCGATGACTACCTGCGATGTCGCCGGCAAGCGCATCCTTGAACTTGGCTGTGGCCTCGGCTTGGCCAGCCTCGTGTTGCAGCATCGCGGCGCCGACATCGTCGCAACCGATCAGCATCCGCTGGCCCGATCGTTCCTCAAGCACAACGTGGCGTTGAACGGCTTGCCGATGCTCGACTATCGCGAACTGCGCTGGGCGGTGCCCGATGACACGCTCGGTCGATTCGATCTCATCATCGGCAGCGACATTCTTTACGAACGCGATCACGGCAGCCTGCTGGCTGCGGTCATCGAACGCCACGCGGAGCCGCACGCCGAGGTGTTGCTCACCGATCCCGGCCGCGGCAACAGCGGCGCTTTCACGCGCGCGCTTGCCGCCCAAGGGTATGCGTTGACCGAACAACGCCACCGCTTCAAGGAAACCGACGTGGCGCCGTTCCGCGGCCGATTGCTGAGTTACCACCGATGAACGCGCGTATCAAATCGCCTGCCGGAACAGCGGTGAGCTACGCAAGCCGGCCCGACGACCACGTCGTCGACCGCACGGTTTCGTGCAGCCGCTGCGATGCGGTCTGCTGCCGCCTGACCGTCGTCCTGCTGCCCGCGGACGACGTGCCCGCCCAATTCGTCGGCCACGACGAACGCGGCCTGCGTGTCATGGCGCGCGGCGCCGACGGCTGGTGCAGCGCGCTCGACCACGAGCGCATGTGCTGCGGCATCTACGAACAGCGTCCATCCATTTGCCGCAAGTTTGCGATGGGCAGCGCCTATTGCCGCGACGAGCGCGCGAAATACATGTTCGAACCCGCGAAAGGCATTCCGCTGCGGGTTATCTGAGCGCCGCCAAGGCGGTGAACGCGCACTACAACGCCCCCTTCGCGCCGGGTGCCCGCGCCCCTCCAACCGCACCGTGGTGATCGAAGCCGCTGGCCATTTTTGAAGATTGCCGAGCTTTCGACAATGCCTTCTGTCGACAGCGCCGATCGGCTACTATCCGGCGATTGCATCGGGGAAGAAATCATGCGCGGAACCTTGCTTGCGGTTGCAGTCATCGCCATCGCCACCATGAACTCGGCTGGGGCAGAGGAATGGGTCGTGGAAGCCCACTACCCCGATACGGCTGCGCTCACGCGCGCCGCGGCGAGGTTCCAGCATGTGATCATCGACGCCAAGCGCAACGTGCTGCGTGTCGACACAAACGAAGGCGGCATCCGCGCGCTCGAGGACGCCGGACTCACCGTCGGCATCGACCAAGCAGCGACCGCAAAGCTGCGTGCGTTCTACACGCAGTTCGAGCAAGCGGAATCGGCCGGTCTCGGCCCGGACAGCATCCCGGGATTCCAGTGCTTCCGCACGGTCGAAGAGACCTACCAGACGATGGACGCTCTGGTGGCGCAGCATCAGCCGCCGAATACGCGTATCGCGCAAATCGACGAGATCGGCCCGACCTGGAAGAAAACCCAGAATTCTGCCGAAGGCTACACGATGCGCGCGCTGCGCATCACCAATCTCGACACCCTCGCTGCGGACCCGGACCGTCCGCGCATGGTCGTGTTCAGCTCGATCCACGCGCGTGAATACTCGCCGGCCGAACTCGACACGCGCTTCGCCGAATGGCTGGTCAATGGTTACGGTACCGATCCGGAGGCGACCTGGCTGATCGACCACAACGATTTCCGCCTCGTGCTGCAGGCCAATCCGGACGGGCGCAAGCTCGCCGAGCTGCAGACCTACCAGCGCAAGAACATGGATGTGATCAACGCACCGTGCGGCTACGAGGATGAGTTCGAGCAACCCGGCGTCGACCTCAACCGCAACTTCCCGTTCCACTGGAACATCACCAACGACTATGGCTCGAGCAGTATCTTCTGCGACCAGACCTTTCATGGTCCAGATGCAGTCGGCAGCAACCACGCCAGTCACATCCAAGGCATCCCCGAACCCGAGACACAGAATCTCGTGCAGTACGTCGCCGGCACCTGCGACAGCGCCGGCGTCTGCACCGGCGGCATCTTTGCCGATCGTCGCAGCGGGCCGATGGATCCCCCCTTGGTCGGCGGCGACGGCGGCGCGCCAGCGCCAGTCGACACCACCGGCTTCTTCGTCGACATCCACAGCAACGCCGCGCTCGTGCTGTGGCCGTGGGGCGATACGTCGAGTGCCGCGCCAAACCAAGCCAAGCTGCAAACGCTGGGCCGGCGTATCGCGTTCTTCAACGGCTACACGCCGGAACAATCGGACAACCTCTACGCGACCGACGGCACCACCGACGACACGATGTACGGCCTGCTCGGCGTACCGGCGTTCACGCTCGAAACCAACGGCAGCGACTTCTTCGAGGACTGCGCCACGTTCGACGGCAATACCGCGCCGACCAATATCGCTGCGCTGCGGTATGCCGCGCGTGCGCTGCACGCACCGTATAAATTGCCGTCGGGCCCCGACACGATCAGCGTCGCCGCGGGATCGGACCTGATCGCGAGCGGCGATCCGCTCACGATCACGGCCCAGCTCGACAGCAGCCGCTTCAACCAGTCCAACGGCAGCGAACCGGTGCGCAACATCGCCAGCGCCGCCGCATACGTCGACGACTTGCCATGGAGCGCCGGTGCGACTCCCGTTGCGCTGCTGGCGACCGACGGCAGCTTCAATTCCTCGATCGAAGCCGTCAACGGCGCGGTTCCGACCACCGGCCTCGCCAGCGGCCGGCATTTCGTGTACGTGCAGGGAACCGATGTTGCCGTTCCCGGCAATGCCGGCACGCCGAACGCAGCCTTCGTCGACGTCGCTGCGGCCGGCCAGATCGCGACGCTGCAAGGCACGATCACCGCTTATACGAGCGGCGATCCGGTGCTGGCGACGGTGACGGTCAACGATCCTGCGACCGGCGAGCAGCGCACCACGACCAGCGATGGCGCTACCGGCCACTATCAGCGCACGATGCTCGCTGGCACGGTCAATGTGCATGTCAGCGCCGCCAGCTATCTCGCCGAGGATCTATCCAGTCTGATCTTGAACGGCGGGCAGACGACGACACGCGACTTCCGCCTGCTGCCGACCTGCACGATCTTCTCCGACGATGTCGAGAGCGGCAGTTCGCTGTGGACCGCGGAACCGCCTTGGGTCATCACGAACAATGTGCCGGGCAATGCGACCCACGTCTGGGATACGCCGTACTACGCCGACAATCTCGACAGTTCACTGGTCTTGACGAACCCCTACAACCTGACCGGCTACAGCGACATCGCGCTCAGCTTTGACGATCGCTGCGATACCGAGCCCGGCTACGACTATGGCTACGTCGAATTCAGCGCGAATGGTGGCACCAGCTGGAGCGCACCGATCTATACGTGCACCGGTCGGCCGAACTGGCAGTCGCAGCACATCGACCTGCCGGCTAGCGCGAACGGCGCGGGCGCGTTTAAGCTGCGATTCCGCCTCAATAGCGACAGCAACCTCAACGCTTCAGGCTGGGCGATCGACAACATCAAGCTCGAAGCGGGTGGCGACGCGTGCCGCGCGCAGCAGCCGCCGAACGACGTCATCTTCGCGAACGGCTTCGAGTGAGCGAGGCTGCATCGGGACAACCTCCTTTCGTCATCCCGGCCTGTCCTGAGCTTGTCGAAGGGCCTGAATAACAAAAAAAGGAGCGTGTTCCGAGTAGCTTAAGCGAGCAAGGCACCGCTCGCGATCAGCTCGCAGATCGCGCGTACGTCGCCATCCATCGCACGATCGCGTGTCATGAAAGCAATCCGCGCGCGGATTTTCGCGTGCGCCGCGGAAACCGCTGTCGCCGCATGGAAGTCTGGCGCTTGCGCGAGCGCTTGCGTCAGCGCCTGCACTTCCGCTTCGAATTGCGCACGTGATGGATGGTTCGCGTCCGGCGCGTTCGCGATCTTGCCGGCCAGCGCGCGCCAGTCGCCACGCCTGGCCAGACGACGCGCGGCATTCAGCATGTTCTGCCGGTAATCGAGGGCCTGCGCGGCCGTATAGAGCTCCATCGCCAACACATGGCCGAGGTCTTCGGTCATCTCCAGCACATGACGCGCCTCGTTCGCACCCATCGAGACATGATCCTCGGCGTTCGCGCTGGTCGGAATCGAATACACCGAGGCCGGATGCGCGCGCGTGGCGAGATCGTTGACCAGCGCCGCCGCGGTGTACTGCACGATCATGAAACCCGAATCCGTCGCGTCCTCGTTGCCGATCAGGAACGCCGGCAAGCCGTCGTTCGTCGCCGGATCGACGAGCTTGTTGAGGCGACGTTCGGAGATCGACGCAAGCACCGGGATCGCAGCCTTCAGATAACTCATCGCGAGCGCGAGCGGCATGCCGTGGAAATGACCCGCGGAGATGACCTGATCCTCGATAACCTTCACATCGACGGCATCTGGAAAGATCAGCGGATTGTCGGTCACCGCGTTGAGTTCGATGTCGATGACGCGGCACGCCTGCTCGTAGGCGTCACGCACCGCGCCGTGCACCTGCGGCATGCAGCGCAGGCAGTACGCGTCCTGCGGCTGGTGCTTCTTGCCGCCCTTGAACGGCAGGAAGCGTTGATAGAACGCCTCGCGGCCATGCCGCTGGCTGGGCGGCACGTAATCCCAGGCGATGTCGAAATGCTGTTTCTGGTCATCGGGATCGCTCCACGAATCCGCATGCCACGTCTTGAACCGCGGCACGACGTGGTACGCAATGTCGGCAAGCGTGGAGCCTTCGAGCAGCTCGCGGACCTGCCGCGCCGTTTCGACTTGTCCCGGATGCGGACGCAACGCATGCACTTCCTCGCGGAATGCGCTGGTGCGGCCGGCGAACGCGTCGAGCGTCATTGCCGCGGCGAGGTCCGCGGTCGCGATCAGTTTTTCCAGCCGATCGAGAGCGAGCGCGGCGCACGCGAGCATCTGCGTGGTGCCGTTGTTGAGGGCGAGACCCTCCTTGAAGGAAAGGCGCACCGGCGCCAGACCCGCGCGCTGCAACGCATCCGCGCCGGACATCCGTTCGCCGCGATAAAACGCTTCACCACCGCCGAGCAGCACGATCGCCAGATGCGACAGCGGCGCGAGATCGCCGCTCGCCCCGACCGAGCCTTTTTCCGGAATCACCGGAATCACGTCGTGATCGAGCAGATCGGCCAGCGCTTTCAGCGTCGACACGCGAATGCCCGAATACCCGCGCATCAGCGTGTTGATGCGGATCACGAACATCGCGCGCACGACGGCCGCATCGAAAGGCTTGCCGACGCAGACCGCATGCGTGATGACGAGGTTGTGCTGGAGTTCCTCCAGCAGGGTGCCTTCGCGCTGCTCGGGATTGCCGCCCGGCAGTTCGTCGCGCGCGCGATGCGCGCCGAGCAGCTTGTCGGCATTGCTGCCGAAACCGGTGGTGACGCCATAGATGGGTTCGCCGCAACTGACTTTTTCGGCGAGGAAATCCGCCGCGCGCTGCACGTGGACAAGCTGCCCTTCGTCGAGCGCGATGCGCGCGCCGTGGCACGCGACTGCGGCCAGTTGTTTGCGGGTCAGGCTGTTACCGTCGAGAAGAATCGTCTGCATGGTGTGTCCAAATATGACTCGTGGACGCCCCGCGGGACAGATCCTGTTCCCGAGGACGGTCGAAACAGCCTCTTCCCGTCGTTCCGGCGGACGCCGGGATGACGATCTGTTGCGCTGAACCTAGGCGCGGTGCATCGCCGCTGCCTGTTCGATCTCGACACGCAGCGTCTCGGCGAGCTGCGCCCGCGTAACCTCGAACTGGTCCTGTTTGCGCAGATCCTTGACCGTGACCACACCCTTCGCGATTTCATCCGGCCCGAGCACGAGCACGAAGCGGATGCCGGCGCGATCGGCGTACTTGAATTGCTTCGCCAGTTTGCCGGGCTCGATGACCGCTTCGGTGTTGATGCCGGCAGTACGCAGTTCCGTCGCGAGCTCCAGATAACGCGGCAATTCGTTGTCGTCCATCTGCGCGACCAGGACCTGCACCGTACTGCGCCCGCCGCGCAGCAGGCCGGCTTCGCGCAATTGCCAGAACAGCCGTGTCGCGCCGATCGAGATGCCGACACCGGGCAGGCGCGATTTCGTATAGTGGCTGGCGAGATTTTCGTAGCGGCCACCCGAGCAGATAGAACCGATCTGCGGATGATCGTTCAAAATCGTCTCGTAGACGGTGCCGGTGTAGTAGTCGAGACCGCGCGCAATCGAGAGGTTCAGCGCGAAGTGCGATTCGGGCACGCCGAACGCCTTGATCAGGCCGAGCACTTCCTTGAGTTCCGCCCTGCCCTGTTCGAGCGCCTCGCTGCCGGAACCCAGTGAGTCGAGTTTCGCATACGCGTGGGCGAGCGACGTCGAGCGAAACGCGACGAAGTCGAGCAGTTTGTGCACGACGTCCGCGGCAACACCAAAGGTGTCGTTCGTCAGCGTTTCACGAACCGCGTCCGCGCCGCGCTTGTCGAGCTTGTCGATTTCGCGCAACACGGCGCCCTGCCGCTCACTGTCGGCAAGTCCCAAGCCTTCGAGCCAGCCGCACATCAGCTTGCGGTTATTGATCTGGATCGTGAACGCGCCGATGGCCAGATCGCGGAATACGTTGTAGATGACGGCCGGCAATTCGGCGTCGAAGCGCACCGACAGGCTGTCCTTGCCGACCACGTCGATGTCGCACTGGTAGAACTCGCGGAAGCGTCCGCGCTGCGCGCGTTCGCCGCGATAGACGCGCTGGATCTGGTAGCGACGGAATGGAAATGTGAGATCGTGCTCGTGCTCGGCGACATAGCGCGCGAGCGGCACGGTCAAGTCGAAGCGTAATGCGAGCTCGGGCTTCTCGCCCTGCTCCATCGAGCCCGTCGACTGCACGAAATAAACCTGGCGTTCGCTTTCGCCGCCTTCCTTGGTCAGCAGCAAGCTGGAAAATTCCATGACCGGCGTTTCGATCGGCAGGAAGCCGAAGCGTTCGAAATTGCGCCGGACCGCATCCAGCATCGACTGGAACGCAACCTGATCGAGCGGCAACAGTTCGAGCACGCCTGGCATCGTGCGGGCTTGGGTGATGGCCATCGGCTTCCTTGGGATCGGCGCCGCGCCACTGCGCGCGCGATGGTGGAATGGTAGCCGCGTAGATTATCAGATAGGCCGCAGAGCCCGGTCGCGCGCCCACCGTCGCTCGCATTTTCCGTCTCGACCACCACGCATGGCTGATTCCGCCGCCTCAACTTGCAACCACCGGTTGCGCCGCCGTCGCGCCGCCGTTAGAATTTGCGACCCGCTACGGCGGCCCGGTCGGGGTGTAGCTCAGCCTGGTAGAGCGCTACCTTCGGGAGGTAGAAGTCGCAAGTTCGAATCCTGTCACCCCGACCAATGATTTCAAAGACTTAGGCCGCTTCCAAAGAGCGGCCTTTTTCTTTGTGTCAGCACCGTGTCAGCAAATGAGGGATGATCGATTGATCGCCCTGCGCTCACCCTTGCACGCTGGCCGGTTTCTTGCTCCCCTGCAATCGCACCGGCTATGCCGGGTCTCAGGGGAGCGCGCATGTCCACGGTATCCGCCAAGGTCGCCCAGCGCATCGGCGCCGGCATCAAGAAATTCCAGCCGATTCTCGCCGCCGCGAAAGCGCGCGATGTCAACGAGTCCGACACGGTTGTGATCGTCACCGACCGGCGCTTGGTAGCGATTTGCTGTCTGGCGCGTGATGCCGGTTCGATCGAGCGCTTCCGAGTAATCCGACTTTCCCGTCGTCGCATCATTGGACGACGGGTTTTCATCGTCTGAATCGCTTTGTGATTGCCGAGGAAAAAACCATGCTGCTTCCAATCTGCTCGCTCATCTCTGTCGAAACCTTGGAGAGCGGAACCGTCATCTACGGGAAGGTTTCGGAGAAATGGCGGTACGCGATCGCCATTGCCGTTAAGGACGACTTCACAAAATATGCCAGTCTGTTGTATTCGGACGATGGCGAACTGTTACTCGCGCGGTCCAACCAAACGACGCTTGACAAGGGAGCTTTGGTGGTAGGGCAAGGATCCGAATTGTTTCTGCGCATTCGAAAGCCTTGCTCGTATCCGGAGGGGGGCGACTTTCTAAACTCGCTGCACATCAAAGGCGAAAACGTCATGGCGTGCGCGAAAGATCCGAGTGACGTCCACGGCAGGCCCGCCTTCTGCGACATGAAAGGATGGAGCGTGATCCCTGGAAATGGAGTGGATGTAACTGGCGGCTTTTGGGCCACATCTTGGCAGCTCGTATCCGTAGACGCCCGACGCACAGAGACCGTCATCATTGACGTGAAGCCTAGGGCTCCCTCGGTTGTGCCAGAAGGACCGGTTGAGCCAGAAGAGACATTCGGCCTCTACCGATGATCGAGCACAATTCCCCGTAGTCGCAGCTCGGGCCGGTCGGCGCGCGCCTTCAGGCGGCCTTCGCGTCAGGCGGGGCCGCTGAGACCACGACACGCAGCCGCTTGCGGGGTCCTGGCGGTGTCGGCGGTGCTCCGGCGCCAAGGGCGGGCCGAACTCACTCCCAGCGCGCGCCGCCGACAGTGACCAGCCTCAGTTTTGTTTCGACCTCGCCGGCGAACTTCGTCACGGCCTCATCAAGGTCACGGGTTCGAATCTCTCTCTCCGCCATATCCGCAAATAAGCCGCTGATTAAAGCGGCTTTTTTGTTGGCGTCCGATTCGTACCCCAGTCTGCACCCCAGTCCGGAAGCGTGGCAGACGGTGGCCGCTGCCCACGAAAAAGCCCGGCACGTGGCCGGCTTGTCGTCATCTGCGCAGCTGGGCCAAATCAGGCGGCAATTCGCGCGAAGCCGGAGCGGGCCGGCGGTTCAAGGGGCTGTCGTCTCGGACGGCTTTAGATCAAACGGAATGCCTCCATCCAAGTCACGAAGTACTGCGCTCGCTGGGTGGTTGAATAGCTGACTCCGTACAACTCGCGCGTAAGTTCCTTCCCAGCGTCTGTGAGAAGGTCTTGATGTCGGAGCATCCACCAACCCCTAAAGGCACTAAATTCCGGCACGGACTCGCCAGTTAGGGCCTTGTATGCCTCGACAGCCTCAAGCAATGTAAAGTCGGTCATCTCTGAATTGAACGTGAGACTTCTGTCGGGATCGCGGTCGGCATGCTTGAAATAATTTTCGTATTCGCGAAATTTCTCGCGCACTTCTTTGTGACGTTCCGGCTTCACGAGGTCACGTAGGAGTTCATCCAATTGCCAAGGATGCGTGATACGGTGGTGTGCGCAAAGGTCGCACAGTACGTTCCGCGCGGCAGCAGCCAAAGTATGTATCGCGACCTCATCCTCACAGTTGAAGAAGAGGCGAATCGCGGTTACCAGTTGTCGCTTTGATACGTCCACCTTCGAAAGTACTTTTTTTTCCACAGGCTCACTCTTCACTTAGTGCGACCCACCGCGGATCAACGTCGTCGCCGTTGGCCGCCGCGTTTGCTCAGCTCGCGTCCCCGCTGCGCACAAGCACCCCGCATCGTACACGTCATCCAAGTCAGCGGGCAGCGTGCCGTCCGCTGCGGTGTCGACCATGCGGCCGATCAGGATCGACGCCAGCGCTACAGCGGCCCCAGCCGGCAGGCGGGTTCACGGCGTCGCGGATGAAGTGCCTGCACTCGCCACAAGTCACGGACGGGCGCAGTATCGCTCGGCGATTCCTGACGTGACACCACGGACAACCGAGCACGCGCGGCATGGCGCCCAGGTTCAGACGCTCGACGCGGAAGCCGGCGGCGGTGCCGGTGCGGGCGACGAGGATCACATCG